>JAFLEF010000028.1 GCA_017309115.1 Verrucomicrobiota bacterium
GAACCGGTCATAGCTCGCCGAGGGCGCCCCCAGTCAACTCAGTACCGCCACTTCGCACTCCAAGCCAGTTTCTTTCACCATTAGCCTCCTCACAGGAGGTGGGCGCTGTTTTCCTGTTTTCCAGATTCACCCCTTCCTCATTTGTCCTCTCCTCGCGCGGGTGAAGTCTTGATGCGAGGGGCGCGGCTGAACCTCACACAGGGGAAAGCGGTAAAAGGTCTGCCACACTCCATAGAGTTTCTCGATTGAACGGACGACAGCCCGGGTCAGTCTGCCGGGCATGCGCAGGTTTCCAACGGTTCCGAGTGGGCGACGTCCGGGGATGATCGGACTGGTGCTGTTTCTGACGGCGATGATGTCGGTCAGAGCAGCGGACGCTCCGGCAACCGGAGTCATCCCGTACCGGACCATCGCCAAGTTGTTTGAGGCGTTCGCAGAGGTGAAACCGCAGGACAAATTGATCCTCAGCGTTCGCGTTATGCCGGCGGGCAAGACCCCGCCCGCGCAGCCGATTCAACTCGAGATTCGGAGCAGCGCGGGGACGTTGCCCGTCAAACGAAACGCGGCGGGGGACTTGGAAGGCTTCCCGCTCACGGAGGAATTGCGGAAGGAGAATCCCGGAGTGGTGAGCAATCAGCCCAAGGGCACGCTGGTGCTGAAGACCGCCATTGGGATCCGCTACTCAGGTCAGAAATCTGAAGCAGCCTCGTGGTATCGGGACGCCTTGGATCAGGCCAATGCCGCCTTGAAACAGCAGGGAGGTCGCTTCTCGCTCACGACCCCTACGTTGCGAACATTGGTGCTGACGTTTGATCCGGGTTCGCGAGCCGTCGTGACGGTGCGAGCCGACGGGATTGAGAAGGAGTTTCGGGCCGACGAATTGGGCCGGGTGCGACTGGAGGTCGGCCGGGATCTGGCCGCCGCCGAGGCGCGGATTCTGTTCCCCGAAGCGCCGCTTTCCATCACGGCCGAATAGCAATAACGCGGGCGAACCCGGAGGTCCGCCCGCGTTGGAAGAAAGCGGAAAACAATCAGGCGTTGTACGTGCTCGAACTCACCCGGCCGCCCGTGCCGGTCCAGTTGGTGTGGAAGAATTCGCCGCGGGGTTTGTCCACGCGTTCGTAAGTGTGGGCGCCGAAGTAATCGCGTTGTGCTTGGAGCAGATTCGCCGGCAGACGCGGATTGCGGTAGCCGTCGAAGAAGGCCAGCGCGGTGCTGAAGGCCGGCACTGGAATGCCCTTCTTGACCGCCAGGGCGACGACGTTGCGCCAGCCCTTCTGACTGCGCTTGATCTCGCCGCGGAAGTAATCGTCGAGCAGCAGATTGGAGAGCTTCGGATTCTTGTCGTAGGCCTCCTTGATCTTGCCCAGGAAGCGCGACCGGATGATGCAGCCGCCGCGCCACATCAGAGCGATCCCGCCGTAGTTCAGGTCCCAGCCGTTCTCCTTGGCGGCCGCCCGCAGCAGCATGTAGCCCTGCGCGTAGCTGACGATCTTGGAGGCGTACAGAGCGCTCATGATGTCCTGGATGAGCGCCTTCTTCTTCACCGGATCCTTGGCCTGGGACAGCACGGGGCGCGGTCCCTTGAGCTTGCGGGCGGCCTTGACACGTTCGTCCTTCATGGCGCTGACGCAGCGGGAGAAGACCGCCTCGGCGATCAACGTCACGGGCTGGGCCAGGTTGGCGGAATCGATCACCGTCCACTTGCCGGTGCCCTTCTGGCCGGCGGCATCAAGAATTTTGTCCACCAGCGGGAGACCGTCTTCGTCCTTCTTGGCCAGGATGTGTCCGGTGATTTCGATCAGGAAGCTGTCGAGTTCCCCGGTGTTCCACTCATTGAAGACGGCGGCCATTTCGTCGGCGCTCATGCCGAGTCCATCGCGCATCAGGCTGTAGGCCTCGCCGATCAGCTGCATGTCGCCGTACTCGATGCCGTTGTGGACCATCTTGACGTAATGTCCGGAGCCACCGCCGCCGACCCAGTCGCAGCAGGGGGTACCGCCGTCGACCTTGGCGGAGATGCCCTGAAAGATGTCCTTCACATGCGGCCAAGCGGCGGGGCTGCCACCGGGCATGATGCTGGGGCCGAAGCGGGCGCCTTCTTCGCCGCCGGAAACGCCGGTGCCGATGTAGAGCAGGCCTTTGGATTCCAGCAGTTTGACCCGGCGATTGGTGTCGCCGTAGAGGGAATTGCCGCCGTCGATCACGATGTCGCCGGCTTCCAGGTGCGGCAGGATTTGCTCAATGAACTCGTCCACGGGTGCGCCGGCCTTGACCATCATCATGATCCGCCGGGGTTTTTTGAGCTTGGCCACGAGTTCGGCGATGGAATGGGCGCCCTGGATTTGGGTGCCCTTCGCCTCGTTCGCGAGGAAGTCGTCCACCTTGGAGGTGGTGCGGTTGTAGGCCACGACGGTGAAGCCGTGGTCGTTCATGTTGAGAATCAGATTCTGGCCCATGACGGCCAGGCCGATCACTGCGATATCGCCGGTAGGAGTGCTCATGTGGACGGGCGGACGAGCCGCCGTTAACCGGGCGGGACGCTACCGGCCCGGGGATTCCCCAAGCCAGCGGGAATTTTTCGGGTTGGGGGTACCGCCTTTATGCGGCGGAGCGTTCGGCTGCTCCCAAGACGTTCGGACTCAGATACGGTCCAGGATTTCCAGGGACTACGGTTTGGGCGGGTATCTCCCGCTGAGAGGGCAAAAGACCAATCTGGAAAAACATGAATGAAAACAGGAAAAAGACGGGCGGGTGAGAGAGGGGAGAAAGAAGGGGGAGACTTGGGTGCCGGTGTTGGGATCGCGAAGCGTTTGGAGTGCGGCAGACCTCTGCCGCTTTGGGGCGGTTGGAGTGCGGGTAAGGGCAAGAGAAACTCCAAGCCCCAGCAGCCGAGACGAAAAGCGGTAGCTACGCAGGCTGCGCTTCCGCACTCCAAAGGTAGGGCTACGCTCTGGAGCGTCTCACCTGATGCGTTACGCTTTTGGCACCTGTCGGTGTGGAGGTGAGCGGAGCGAAATCGATTACGGTCGCGGCCACTCCTCCGGCAGGGGAGGCAAGGTCCGGAGCTTGCGGAGCGCTTTCAATCGACGTCCCTTCGCGGCTGGAGCAGTGAGCATGAACCCATCCGGCGTGGGGGTGACTTCGTAGCACTTGGCGTTTACCGCGAGGGATCGCGGTAAGCGCAGTGCTTTGGATTTTCCCGCCTGGAAGACCGTTGCCGTGTGCGCGCTCATGCGCCAACGCTGTAGCTGGCGCTGTCGTCGTCAAGCTTTGGACGATTCAGGGACCGCGAAGCCGGAAGAAGGCGGCATTCCCGTTTAACGGGACGATGACCGGTGAGGTGGATCCCGCGGAGACCCAAGAGCCGCCCAGCGTGGAAGTGCTCTCCAAGGTGTAGCCGGGCTGGGTCCAGGTCAGAACCAAACCTTCGGGGGTCCGGGAGTACTGGAGCTGAGGGACGGCGGGCGAACCACTGACCGAGATCACATTGGAAGGAGGGCCGGTTTCGATGCCCGCTTCGCTGATCAGCGTACTCAATACCATCAGCCGAACCGGGTCTCCGGATGGGACCAGCGCTTGCAAATCGAACTGGAACTTTCCTTCGGCCGGATCCAAGTCGCCGGGGCCGTTGTCCACCCGAGTGCCGAGATAGGACCAGTCGTACGCACCATCCAGTGGCGGGTCCAAGGGACCGACCGGGGCTGTGGTGCGGTAGAAGTCCAGTTGAGCGGGTTGCAGGCCGCCGGCCCCGGGGCCGCTTAAGGGAACCGTACCTTTGACTTGGGCCAGGGTACTTTCGGCGGACAGCACAGGAGCCAGGTCGGTTTCTCTGCCCAGAACCAGGGCGAGTTGGGAATTCGCGAGGTCGGTGAAAAACGGACCAGCTTTCGAAGTCAGGCGGTTGCCCCGGAGACTGAAGAAGCCATTCGGGACGTAGCGGACCAGGAAATTGTCGTTGTGAGCGATCCAGTTGGTTTCCGTGGCGTCGCGCAGTCCGTCGAGGTTGGAGCCGATCTGGAACTGACCGGCCCGGGTGCGAATCAGTTTGTGCACGGGAAGGGCGGTGGTGCCATCGATCCCGATTCCGACTTGATTGCCGGCGAAGATGAAGGTCTCGGCGTTTCCATAGAGTTCCACGACATCGTCCTTCATGCCGCCGATGAGGTTGGCTTCCTCGGCGTCGGCCATGCCATCGCTGTTGGTGCCGACCCAGATCGTGCCGGTGAGATCGGCGCCTTCGATTGCGTCGCCTTCCAGTTCCGCCCGAATCTCCTCGGGTGGCAGAGAGACCCCGTCGGGCAGCACCCCGATGAAGTTTCCGGAGACCCGAATGTTGGCGGTTTCTTCGAACATCACGCCAATCGCATGGGCCACGATCACATTGAACTCGGCTCGGTCCTCGTTGCCGTCGCCGTTGGTGCCGAAGACGTGACCTCCCTCGGTTCCAAAGGCGGCGGTGGCCACTTCGCCGCCCGAGAGAATGGTCTGATCCGGGCTGATCCCGAACCAGCATCCGCTGATTTGTCCCCCGGCGGCGGAACCACTGAAATAAATGCCGTAGTTTTCCGAGGTCGTGCTGGCCAGAACGGAAAAGCCGCGCAGCCGGGCGTCGCGGGACTGGATCTGGAACGAGTAGTCCGGGGCACCCTGATCGCCGACTCCGGTCAGTTCCCGGGCATCGAGGATTAGCTTGAGCACGGCGTTGTTGGGGGCGGTGATCGGATTGGAATTGGGTTGGGCGCCGGTCTGGGTGTAGCCATCAATCAGGACGCCATCGGCGAAGAGGACCGGGAATCCTCCGGGAGGTGCTTTGAGAACGGCCACCCCGGCACCGGGAATGTTGAACTGAATGATGTTTTGGCCTTCTTCCTCGGAATACTCCTCCACCCATTGGGATTCCCCGACGGAGAGTGGCCGGTCCAATCGGGGCGCCTCGGGAGAACTGCTGAACTCGCCGTTCAGGAACAGAATGGCCTCGGGCAGGGTCAACTGGGCGTCAGGCGTGGTGTCGGTCTGGGCTGTCGTAACAGTCAGGCGAAAGGAGTGAGCGCTCACCCAGGCGGGGCCGGCGAGCAGGGCCAGAGGGAGGATCAGGCGGAGTGAGGTCGTCTTCATGGAACGTCTTTGAGAATCGATACGGAGCGGATGCGGATTCGGATGCCGGAAAAACGGGGAGCACCCGGAGGTGCTCCCCGTGGGCAGTGGGTTCAATCCGGCTTGTGCACGCTGTGACAGGCCTTGCAGTTCACCGCGGCCTTATATTGGTCGAGGGCGCCAGCTTTGCCGGCCTTCAGGGCCTTGGCGGAGTCGAGCAGGGCCACGGTCTTTTCCTGCCAGCTCTTCACGTCGCCCTTGGGCGGATCGTTGAGCGGGAGGGCGGTGTAATACAGGACCAGCAGGTCGAAGTCGGCCGCCGTGCCTTCGCCTTTGCTGACCTTCTTGGCCACGGCGTCATCGCCCTTGTGCAGGGCTTTCATGACTTCCTTCGTGGTGTACTTGGGAGCGTCCGCAGCGGTGGCCAGGAACGCGCTGCCGGCAATCAGGCCGGCGCTGAGGATCCAGGTTTTGATCATGGTGTAGGAGCAGTGTTTGTGGGTGTGTATGTGGGAGGTGTGGAGCAACGAAGAGGGCTAGAATTGAAACGGCTTCACCCGCATCGGCCAGGCGGACCAGTCGGCGGCGGGATCGGCTCGCAGGGACGGCGGAAGGCGGGTTGGCAGTTGTGCTTCCAGGTTGGCCCGGACGGGAGCATTCACCTTGGCGGCGACTTCCAGGGTCAGGAAGAACTGCCCGGAATCGTGGGCAGCCTGAAGTTCCTGAGGGATCGACGCAACACCCGCGCGCTGGACGTCCCGGAAATACTCCGCCGCCGGCACGCCGATGAACCAGGGGTGCTTGAGTCCCACGATGTTTTCGCCGGCGGACCATTCCAGGAGAGCGTTACCCAGGGTGTTGACGGGGCCACTGGGCGGAGGAGGCAGCGGGCCGAGGAGTGACATGGCGACTCCCTCCGCATGGCGCACCAGAGGATCGGTGACGTCGCGTCCGGTCTGACGCAACGTCGCGCAGCGTTCCGCCACCTGATTCCAATTCACGGCCGAGAGCGGTCGGCCGTCGGCAAAACCGCAGAGACCCACAATCGGGAGTTCCGTGTAGAAATCCCCGCGCAGCAGGAAAGCGTTGGTGAACTCCGTCTGAAACGTTCGGGCGATCAGGTCGTACTGAGAACGGGTGAGTTGGAAGAGCGGCAACCACTGACAGAAGAGTCCTCCGGGGGTGAGGGAACGGCGGACAGCGGCGAAGTGTTCCTGAGTGAACAGTCGTCCTTCGCCCGTTCGCCAGGGGAGGAACAGGTCGCCGATGACCACGTCGTAGTCCCCGGGGTGTTGCGTGATACCCCAGCGGGCGTCTTCGATGGTGACCTGTACCCGGGGATCGGCAAAGACCCGGCGATTGAAGGGCGCGAAGTGGTCGCGGGCGAACCGGGCGGCGATTGGGCTAAGTTCGAAGGCGTCGATGCGTCCGAGTTGGGGATGGACGGCGGCTCCAGCCAGCGTGCTGCCGGTGGCGACCCCGAGCAGGGCCACTGATCGGGGCGAACCGTGTAGCAGCAAGGGCAAGTGGGCTTGGCGTTCCTGATTGGCCTGCGCGCGGGAGCCCCCGAGGGTGTAGGTGTTGTTGAAGATGATTCGCCAATCGTGGTTGCCGGTGACGACGGTGGCGACCACGCCTTCCCGACCCAGCGCGACTTCCACCGGACGTTCGCCAGGGGCGGGACTAACCTGCGGCCAGCGACCCGAGACCCGGCCCAGAAACAGAATGACCAGCGCCGACGCCGCCACCGCACTCCACTGAATCCAGCGCTGGGCCATCGGCTGGGAGCGGCGGGCGACTTGTTTCAGAATCCAATACGCGGCTCCGGCGGCCAGCATCGTCCGCCACAGTCCGCCCACAGGCAGGAGCAACGCTGGAGTGAGTTCAGCTCCCAGCCAGCCGCCGAGACCATTCACCGCGAGCAGTTGGGCAACCTGGCGGGGTTCGGTCGCGTCCCGCAACAGCGCCGGGAAGAGCAGTCCAGACGTGAAGAAGACCGGCAGCAGGGTGAGGCTGGCCAGGATTCCAACGGCGGCGAAGTATCGCGGCGGAGGCAGTTCGTAGGCGATGATCTGCAAGCCCGGGCGAACACTGAGAAACAGGATGGGTTCCAGCAGACAGGTGAAGGCTGCCAGTCCCAGTGCGAGCGGCAGGAGACGAGCGGTGCTGAGGCGCCAGGTTCCGACCAGAGCGGCTCCGGCAGTCAGAGCCAGCAGCACCGCCGACAGGACCACGGCGCTGGAGAAATGGGAGTTGATGGTGACTTGAGCGAACTGGTGTTGGCTGACCACTTCCAAGCTGAGCACCAGAAATCCGGAGGCAAAAGCGAGCCCCAGGGAGCCGGCGGGAGCGGAAGCGGTGTGGCGAGCGTGGGCGGTCGCGGGTACGGCTCGGGAGCGGGGGCGCCAGAGCAGGACCGTCAGGGCAATGGCGGCGTTGACGGAACACACCGCGAGTCCGGCCCCGACCAAACCCCACCGGGGTAGGGCGAAGAAAATGACCCCGGCGATTCCGAGAACACCGCCCAGAGTGTTGATCGCGTACAATCCTACGGCGGTGCGTTGCCCGTGGATGGCCGACAGCATGGCGGGTAGAACCACTCCCATGGCGAAGGCGGGTGGGGTGACCAGCAGCAGCGGAAGCAGGAGGCGAAGTCCGGGTCCCAGAATCGGCAGGGGTCGGAGAACGTCCGCCAAAGGAACGGCGAGCAACACTCCGACGCCCAACAGTGCGACGGCCAGTTCCGCCCCGACCAAGCGTCGCCATGCCGTCTCGGGTCGGGGTGGACGCAGGGCCGACCAGCCACTGCCCAACGCCAGCCCCACGAAGAACGCGCCGACGACCTTGGAGAAGGTGTCGGTACTGGCACCGAGGACGTCCACCAGGCGGCGCGTCCACAGGATCTGATGCGCCAAACCTGCGGCGCCACTGGCGAACAGCAGCAGGAAGGCGAGCGTTTGGTCGCGACGCGCGGAAGCGACTTCCGGCGGGGCCGTCAGACCGGCCGGTGCTCGTTCAAGCTGGGAGACGGCGGCACTCACTCGGATTCACGGCGCAGGCGGAAGTAGCGAACCGGATCGCTCGTGGCCGGGATGGTGACGGTCTTCAAATGATCGTTCCCGGGTTCCACCGGAGTGACGGCCGACCAAGTTCCGGCGAGACTGGTAGTGGCCTCCACGTGGTAATTGAAGCCGGATCGGGTGGCGTAAGTGAGCTGGAGTCCTTCGGGCGTTTCGGTGAGGGAACCGAGGGTGAGACCCGCCTGAAAGTAGAGGTGGAAGCGAGGTGACGGCGTGTGGAGCGGTCCGCCGTTACGACCGTTGGTGGAGGTGTCCACGAAGCGCAGTCCGATGCGGTAGAGTCCGGGCAGGGTCGCGCTGAACACCCGTCCGTGAACGTGTCCGTAGGGATCGGCTCCGGGGGAACCGTCGTTTTCGCTGACGGCAAAGCGGTTCACACCGTTGGTTGTGCCGACCGGGAGAGCGAAGGTCAGCGAGGGTGTGAGACCGGTGCCTTCCGTGGATTCCCAGAAACCGAACTCGCCGCCGGCGGGACCTTCAGCGCTTTCGACCACGGCTTCCACGCGGGTGCCGAGGGCGGGATGAAAGGGGACTGGCCCGCCGAGATCAGGCGTGGCGGCCAGGCAGACGAAGGTGAGTTCACCTCGGAAACCGTGAGCCGAGGGAATTCCAATGGTCGGTTCGAGCGAGACCACATAACCCGATTCGGCGGCGAAGTTACCGGCGTTGACGAACAGCAGGGCGGCGTCCTGTTCGGGAGTGGCCGCACCGGCGGCGAGGTGTTCATGGGCCGATGCGGACGGAATCAGAGTCAGGAGACCGAGCAGGCTCCAGCGGAGCGGGGAAGGATTCATTTGAAGGACGAATGGAGAATTCTTTTGAGCTTTGGCGGGAGCCGTTTGTACTGGAGCCGCCGCCAGGGAAGGCGGCGTGAATTTGGGTATGGGGCCAGGTGGTTGAGCCAAGAATCGAGGCGGTCGACGGAGATCGGTTCCGCCGCGATTCCTTCCGTCGCCTGCGTCCCCACACCCTTGATTGTTTAACGAGTTAGCGGCGGCGCCGGATCAGGAAGCCAAGGACGACGGCTCCCGTGGCGGCGAGCGCCCAGGTCTGCGGTTCCGGAACCGCGGTGAAGCTGATCGTCAGGATGTCGCTGGGGCTTTGGATGGGTCCACCGCCCGCGCCATTGACCGAGGTATCGAACAATTGGAAGCCCACCGTGTATTCCCCCGGCGTGGTGGTGGTGAACCGGCGACCGTGCAGATGGCCGAAGGGATCACCACCGGGCGTTCCGGCTCCATTGGAAGCATCGCTCAGGGCGACGAGGTCCGGCGTGCCGGAGTTGTAGCCGACCGTGTAGTTAAAGGTCGGGGAGGTTGCCCCCTCTTCCCAGAACTGGAAGGAACCACCGGCCGGACCGGTCACCGACACGATGCCGACTTGGACGAAAGATCCCAGAGCCGCTGAATTGGGATCAGCCACGTAGGGGATTCCTTGGGAGTCGGTACCGGACAGACCGTGAACCGACGTGAAGGTGATGCCACCTTCATAGAAGCCGGCGTAGTTTCCCGTGGTGGCGCCGTTGAGGACCTTGGTGTAACCCGAACTGGAAGCGAAGTTCGAGCCGTTGAGGAAACTCAGGGCATCGCCCTGGTTCTTGCCGAGCGCCCCGGAGTTGAGGTGCCCGTGTTGAGCGATCAGCGGCGTGGCCAGGAAAACCAGGCCAAGTCCGGTCGCGAGACGAGACGTATTGTTCATTCGTTGAGGACTGTGTGTGTGTGCGCTTAGGGGTTGGGTTTTCCACCGTCGGGCCGCAGAAAACGCGTGCCCGGTTGGGTGAGAGTGTTTCGCAGGCGAACCCAGGTCGTGCCGTCCACGTGGGCATCGGCCAACAGGTAGTTGGCGGCGCGCCGATGACGTTCCACAGCGACTTGGCGGGCGAAGAGATTGGTGGTGACCACGCCACCCGGGGCGTCGGCGAAATGAAAATGATCGGAGCCGTCGAAGTCGCCTCGGGCTTCGGCCAGGTGCAGGGTCTCCGACGGGGCGGGAATGGCAGTAAAGCGGGAAAAGTTGAGTTCCGTGGCGCCGTACGGATGCGGCGTCAGGAAGTCGTTAATGGCAAAACTGGTGATCCGAATGCGGTTGGTGTCGAGCGGGCAGCGGTAGACGTTGGTGAGTCCGTAGGCGGCCAGTTTGCCAATCCAGGAAGAACCTTGGTGGGCGGACTGGGGCAGGGCATCGTAGTTGTCCCCGGAATAGAGCGCGCAACCGATGCCGAGTTGCCGGAGGTTGGAGGCGCAGGCGGTTGCCTTGGCTCGCGCCTTCGCACTGGCCAGGGCAGGGAGCAGCATACTCGCCAGGATCGCAATGATGGCGATCACGACAAGCAACTCGATCAGGGTGAACGCCTCGCGCGTTCGCTTCAGCCGGGGGCGAAGGGGTGACACAAGCCAAAAGGCCAAACAACGGGTCCAAGGGCAACAGATCGACGTCAGGACGGGACATCGAACCGGAGGCGAGCCTGCCTCGGGGTTAGGGAAAAGCGCTCCACCGGGATCGTGCGGGATGCAGGATCGGGCTCCGGCGGGGCCGGTGAGAATCCGACAGCGAGACTCGAAGGCGTGGCACCTCCTTGGTTGCCTACGAAATCGACATTCCGGCGAGCGGATCCCTCGGCCAACGCTAAGCGAGGCGGGGTGGCGGGAGCGGAGGGCACTCCGACCTGGGCAGCCACGGCAAATCGGGTCGGGTGGGTGGGAGTTCCACCTGCTGGGGCAACACCGAGACCATACTATCCGTGAGGGACGAGACTTCGAGGCCGGGGAGCTTGAGGGAAGCCGAAGGAGCCTTGTCGGCTGATTTTCCGGCTTCCACGACCTTGCACAGCTTGCAGGGATGTTGACCGTCGAAGGTGGTTTGAACGGCGACGGCAAACGAGGCGTCGCGCGTCCGCTCAATCAACATGGCCGTCCACGCCACCGATTGCAGCACGACCCAGTGCAGACCGAGCGTACAGCTCAGGAGCACGGCAGCTGCGTATTGGACGGACCGTTTCATTCCACTGGAGCCAAGCTACGGGCGGGACCAAGGCTTCGTCAATGGTTCGGCCGGTTCGGAGCGGTTTGGAGCGGGTCCTGGGGAGAATTTCCGAAAGGAGGTCCGGCGTTCAACGGATCTTCAGCGGGGCATTGGTTCCAGCGCTTCACTCAGAATCTCCCGGGGAATCTCAATGTAGCCGGTGAACGGACGATCCAGTTCGAGAATCAGGAACACGGCTCCGGCCACCGAAGCGGCGGCAATCAGCAGGGAGGTGATGGTCACGGGATTACTTGGCGCGAAAACCCCGAAGCTCAGGAAGATGAACGCGAGCCAGCAGATAACCACGATCAGCAAGGGGTGGGCGACGGCGCTGCCCGTCTGTTCGAACAACAGCCAGCGGATTTGCCCGAGGTCGGTGAGTTGCTGAGTGGCGACGGTCCGCAGGTTCCGATGCAGGTCATCGGCCGGTTGGAGGGACTGGACTGATTGGTAGAGGACCTTGGCCTGTTCGACGTCGGGGCCGCGCAAGGAGCGGACATGCTCGGGGGTCTGCCAAAGTCGATGGACCCCTGCCGCCAGACTCTCGCGCAGGTGGTGTCGAGTTTCCTGGGCGTCGGGGCCATAGACTTCGAGGACCCGGTCGAGGAAGGCGGTTTTGGCGGCGAGTTGGATGAGACTGTTGCGTTGGGAGTCGTAGGAACCCTTGGCGGACGCGACCAGGAGTCCGAGGACCAGGGCGGTCATGGAGGCGACCAAGCCCATGGCCAGTTTGACGGTGTCCTTGGCCTCGGAGGACAGATGCTGGGTAGACATCCGGCTTCTGAGGAAGACGCCTACCAACGCGCTCCCAAAGAGAGCCCCAAAGGCAACTAAAGCGACCGAGGTGGAATTCATGCAACGTCGTCCGGAGACGGTTCAAGAAGACCAACTGCGGGAGGTCGCCGACAGAAAAATGTCCAAACGGATGAGCCACCGGTGGCGCCGTCCGGAGGACGGGGCAGTCGTCCGCGGTCGGGCGAGTCGTCCGCAAGCCCCCATTTCGGGACTCGGTTGTTGGGCTTTCCCGCATGGATTGCCTGGCACTCTATTTGAATCGCCATCCACAGGCTGACTTACAGATTGCCTGGCACTTGATAGACTGCGCGCAGGGTCCCCCCACAGATTGCCTGGTACTCCGTGACTCCCAGTTGGGAGCGGCCGGTCGGAGACAGATCACCTGGAACTCTGTCGCTGAGGCGTTGAGTCCACATCGGATCACCTAACTCTTTATGGAACCGCTCTGGTGGCGCAAGGGTCTCACGTTACTCGCTAAATGTGGCGATGGTGCGGGAGCCGAAGGTCGTGGTGGAATGCTGGGTATGCGGCAACCACGTTTTGATAAAGTTCCCGGACTGGGGACCCACCACTTCCACTGCACTTCCCGAGTAGTCAATCGAGAGGAAATCTTCGGCCCGGAAGAGCGGGAGTACTTTGTGATGCTGATGCGGGAGTACGAAACCTTTTGCGGAGTGCGCGTGCTGAACTACACCGTCCTCTCCAACCATTTCCACCTGCTCTTGGAAGTGCCGCCCAAGCCGGAGAAACTACCGTCGGCCGATGAGCTCATTGAACGGCTTAAGGGCCTAACGTCGACGACCCTGACCCCGAAGAAGGCCCGCCAACTGGTGGACGCATTCCGCCAAGCCAAAGATGAGGCCGGAGAACGGTCCTGGGTGGAACAGCAATGTCAGGGGTTGTGGAACTTGAGCGAATACATGAAGCGGCTCAAACAGCGGCTGAGCCGGTGGTACAATCGAAGGAACCGGCGCAAGGGCACGTTATGGGAGGAGCGTTTTGACAGTGTTTTGACCCAGGGATGCCCGGAAGTGCTGCTGACCGTGTCCTTGTACATTGACCTGAATTCCTTTCGAGCCGGACTGGTGAAGGAACCGGAGAACTACCGCTGGAGTGGCTTAGGCGAAGCGATGGCGGGACAGCCGCTGGCACAGCAGGGGTTACGGAAAGTGATCACTGGCGCGGAGCGTTTGGGCGAGACCAGCGCCGAACTAACCGAGGCGTTGGAAGCGTACCGGTTGCAGTTGTACGTCCGGAACGAAGAAGGGCGGGAAGGAACTGATGCGGAGGGACGCCCCTTGCGTCGGGGTTTGCCCCAAGCGCAAGTGCTTGAAGTGTTGAAGAACAAAGGACGGGTGAACCTGGTGGACTACGTCCAGTTGAACATTCGATATTTCGTTGATGGAGGGGTATTGGGAACCCAGGTATTTGTGGAACAAGTGTTCCAAGCATTCCCTGACTGTTTTGGCCCCAAACGTCGCACGGGCGCCCGCCGGATGCGCGGACTCGCTCCCAAACTCTACACGTTGCGCGACCTTCAGATCGACCTGTTCAAGCCCTAGCCCGGATATTTCACACTCTTTCTGCTGCGGCTGGCTGCAAGCCTGTCTGGCGGCGTTGGCCTCGCATTCCTCGCCGGACAGTATGTCCCCATACAGCCCGGTTCGAAATCGCTTCGGCCGCCTTGCCAGACGGGCTTTCGCGGCGCCTCGCGACGAAAGCCTGTGAAATATCCGGGCTAGGCTTGGTTCGGCGTACCCGCCGTTCTCTCGACTGGGAATGCCCTCGGTCCGCCGCCCACTGGCGAACCGGGTTCCGTCGTGCGACCATTCCTCGTTGATCGTCGCGTTTTCGGCCAAGGGATGCTTGTCCGAGGACTAAAAAGTTCGTCTAAACCACACGGTTCCCTCGGCCGTCGTAGACCTTCTCACGACCCTCACGACCCGACATCCCGAAGCCCTTTGCATGAGCACCCGCTGAGGCCTCAGCGGGACTTCTTCATAAATTGCCTGGTACTCCCTTGGCTCTCCCGGCCTCTTCCCAAAAGAGTGTCTGTCACTTTGTGAAAAGGAGCCCGAACTCATGGATTGCCTGACACCCTATGGAAGGCGCCAGACCTTCGATCGACAGATTGCCTGGCACTTACCTGGCACTTACCTCTTACCTGCCAACTTATGGAGATACTCCGGCCAACCACAGGGTGTCAGGTGATTCATCGCCAGGAGGAATGACGCTCGAGGTCAAAATGGATTCCCTGGTACTTTGTGGGATGTGGGTCACCCCTGGCTTTGGCCGTTGCCGATAGATTACCTAGATTAGATTACCTGGCGCTCTGTAGGGATCAGTTGAGGGTGGCGAAGATGATAGATTGCCTGGAACTAAGTGGGAAAGGCCTTGGCTTGCCGAGCTCGACGGAGTTCGACGGGTGGGGACAAGGAAGGCGACTCCCAGCTCGAAGATCCTCGCCCCAGCGGGTGGGTATGGTCCCAGTAGCCTTCAGGAGCCTGATTTCCCAGAGATTTTTCCTCGCGCAGTAGCCTTGGCTCGCCTCTGCTATCCCTTCATGGCAATTCGCTGGGTCTTGGTCGTATGGATGGGGTGCTTCGCCGCTTGGGCGCAGGACGCCGATCCTACGGCTGTGGCCCGCGATCAGGCCGCGGCGGCCCTGAAGGCGGGCAACATGACCAATGCGATTTCGATTATCTCGGAAGCGCTGCGGAACCATCCCAAAGAAGCGCGGCTGTGGAACTTCCGAGCCCAGTTGCGGTCCCTGGCCGGTGATTCCTCCGGGGCGGTGACTGACCTGACCGAAGGGCTGCGAATCAATCCGGAATCAGGCTTTCTGCATCAGGATCGGGCCATCGAACGGTTCAAGATGGGGCAACTGGCGGAGGCATTGGCGGATTTTGACCGGGCCAACGCGCTGAATCCGGAGATCGCCCCGTACAACTGGCAGCGGGGGATCGCCCTCTACTATGGCAAGCGCTACGGAGATGGGCGCAAACAGTTTGAACTCCATCGTTCAGTGAATCCCAACGACGTGGAGAATGCCGTCTGGCACTATCTGTGTGTGGCTCGGGGCGAAGGGACGAATGCGGCGGCCAAGGTCTTTATGGACATCGCCAGCGATTCCCGGGTGCCCATGGCGGAGATTCACGAATTGTTTGGTGGTGAAGCCCCGCCCTCCGAGGTCTGGGAAGCCGCCGAGGCCGTGACCGACAGCAAGGAAGAAGCCCGCAGTGCCCGCTTCTATGCCCATTTGTATCTGGGCCTTTACGCGGATCTGATGGGCCGGACCGATGAGGCCCGGGAACATTTGAAACAGGCGTCCGCTTTGACCGTTCCCCGCGATTTCATGGGCCATGTGGCCCGTTATCATCTTTCCCGTTTGGGCCCCGCCCCAACGGGTTCTCCGAAACCATGACTCCCGTTCCTCCCGGTGATCCGGGAACTCCTGATTCGCGCCCGCCCAAGCGGGGCGAACCTTGGCCTAAACGATTTACCTTCACGCCCGACGGTCGGATGCGCTTCGAAAAGGAGGGCGCTCCGCCGCCCCGCCGCTTCGACGATCGCCGACCCTATCCGCCCCGACCGGGCGGACCCGGAGGGCCTGGTGGACCGGGCTATGGTCGGCCCGGTGCCGGCCGGCCCTCGTACAACCGCCCGTCCGGCGACGGACGTTCGGACGGACCGCGACCCCCGTATCGAAGCAACGATCGTCCGCCAGGCGCCGGTGGACCCCGACCCTATCGCAACGACGGACCGCCCCGTCGGGAATGGGGTCCGCGTCCGGAGCCAGCCCGCTGGGACAATCAACGAGGCCCTGGTCCGGGTCCTGGTTCAGGGTTTCCTCCGCGCCGGAATGACGGATTTCGCCGGGATGACGGACCGAATCGCAATTTTGGCCCACGGCGGGATGACGGCCCGCGTTCCAACTTTGGGCCCCGTCGAGAGGACGGTCCCCGACCCGGCTTTGGTCCGCGTCGGGACGACGGACCGCGGCGAGATGATCGCCCGAGTTTCGGTCCCCGGCGTGACGACGGTCCGCGTCGGGAGTTTCCGCCCCGGGGACCTCGGCCGCCGGGTGGATCGGATTTTCGGGGCCCGGGCGGCCCGGGACCGCGGCGCGACTTCGAGCGCGGCTCGCGCCCGCCGTTTGAGCGTCCTCGTCCGGCTGGATCCCGGGTGTTCGATGCTGGCTCCGGTCGCCGGGATCGGTTCGACGGCCCCCGCGGTCCTTTGCCACGTCCGCAATCGGGTCGGGAGGATCGGGAAAAACCCACGCCGGAACCCGAGACTCCGGCGACCCGGATGGAACTGGCCGAGCGGATTCTCACCAAGGCCACGCCGACCATTCCGGCTGATTTGCTCCTGCGACAGACCCTCTCCCGGCGCAAGCAATTGAGCCGGGCCGACTCGGCGTGGATCAGTCGGGCGGTCTTCAGCTATTTCCGGTGGCGCCAGTGGCTCGATGAATCCCTGCCTCTCGCGGCCCAGTTGGAACAAGCCCTGGCCAAGTCCGACGACTTCGCCATCAATCCGGCGAACATTCCCGATGACGAACTCGTGCGAACCGTTCCGGCGTGGACGGGCGAGGTGCTGACCCTAACTCCGGAATGGCTGCGCTCCTTGCAGGCCGAACCCGTGTTGTGGTTGCGGGCGCGCGCGGCGTTTCTGACCGAGGTGACTTCGACACTGACGCCCTGTGAGGCGGCGCCGTCCCCGGCCTTCACGACGGCGTTGCGCTACGACGGTCAGGAAGACCTATTCCGCCATGACCTGTTCCAGGCGGGAGCGTTTGAGATTCAGGATCTCGCGTCGCAGGCCGTGGGCGTGATCTGCGCTCCGCAACCGGGCGAAACCTGGTGGGACGCCTGCGCGGGTGAAGGTGGCAAGACTCTGCATTTGTCCGATCTGATGGAGGGCAAAGGCCTCGTCTGGGCCAGCGATCGGGCCGAATGGCGGTTGCAGCGGCTCAAACAGCGGGCCGGTCGGGCGGGCTGTTTCAACTATCGCAGCGTGCTGTGGAACGGCGGAGCCAAGCCACCGACCAAGACGATCTTTGACGGAGTGCTCGTGGATGCGCCGTGTTCGGGGCTCGGCACCTGGGGCCGCAATCCGCACGCCCGCTGGACCGCCCGTCCGGAAGACGTCAGTGAATTGGCCGTTGTCCAGAAGGACCTGCTGCATCACGTAACCGGATCGATTCGTCCCGGCGGCAAGTTGGTGTATGCCGTGTGCACACTGAGCCGCGCCGAGACGGTGGAGGTGGCGGATGCTTTTGCCGCCGCGCATCCCGAGTTCGAACCGTGTCCGTTCGCCAATCCCTTCGCGCCCACCGCGGCCCCGACGGATCGGCTGACGTTGTGGCCGCAGGAAACTGGCGGCAACGGCATGTTCATCGCCGCCTGGCGTCGTCGGACGGACGCGGTCGCCACAACTCCGGAATCTTCAGAAGCTCCGACGGCGGAAGCGGAAGCTCCGGACACCTCCAATCCCTCCTGAGCCCCGGCGATCCTGGCGCGCATGGCCGTCTTTTTCGACACTCACGCTCACCTCGACTTCCCGGACTTTGCGGCAGATTTGCCCGCGGTCCTGGAACGGGCGCGCCTGGCGGGAATTGAGCGGATTATCTCGATCGGCACGGACCTAGCCGCCAGCCGTCGCGCGGTGGCGTTGGCGGAGGCTCACCCGGAAATCTACGCCGTGGTGGGCTGGCATCCCGGTCATGCCGAGGAAGCACCGGAAGATTTTCGCGACGAACTCCGCACCCTCGCCCGGCATCCCAAAGTGGTGGCTCTGGGCGAGTGCGGTCTGGATTTCTATCGGTTGCCCACCCGGATGAAGACGGGAACGGCTGAAGACGATCTGCGAATTCAGCAGCGGCAGGCCGTGGTGTTTGGTCAGCAGTTGGAGGTGGCGGCGGAGTTGGGTCTCAACGTGGTCATTCACACCCGGGACTCCTTCGTCGAGACGTGGAAGCAGTTTGCGCCCTATGCGGATCGGGTTCGGGCGGTGTTCCATTGTTTCGTCGGGACTCCGGAGGAAGTGCGCACGGTGGTCGCCGCGGGCTCGTTGGTCAGCTTCACCGGCATCACCACCTTCAAGAACGGCGGCAACGTTCGGGAAGCGTTGGCGGCCACGCCACTGGATCGCTTCATGCTCGAGACGGATTGCCCGTTCCTCGCGCCGCTCCCGTATCGGGGCAAACGCTGCGAACCAGCCTACGTGCGGGATCTCGCCCAAGTGGTGGCCGATCTAAAACAGGTCAGCCTCGACACCCTGAGCGAAGTGACCTGCGCCACGGCCCGGCAATTCTTTCCGAAGCTGCGGTGAACCCGCGCTGAAACTCGGTTGAGTTTCCGGGCTGACCCGAACGTCGGAACGGAACATGATTCCCCCGATGAACTCGAAGCGAACTTCCGTTCCCCGGCGCCGTTTTCTGCAATCCTCCGGTGCCCTCGCGACGTTGCTGGCCCTGGGTCGGGCGCCTGCGGTGTTGTCCGCGGACTCACCGGCAGGAACGGTTCGCGTGGGCGTGATGGGGCTGGGACGTGGACGCGATCATGTGGCGGCGTATCTGCAGTTGCCCAACGTCGAAATCGCTTACGTTTGCGATGTCGATGAACGACGCTTGGCTCCGGCGGTGAAGTCGATTCGCGAGCGAACCGGTCGCGAACCCAAGGCGATCCGCGACTTCCGAACGATGCTGGACGATCCCGCGCTGGATGCCGTGTCGATCGCGACTCCGAACTTCTGGCACGCGCCGGCCACGATTCTCGCCTGTTCCGCCGGCAAGCACGTCTATGTGGAAAAACCCGGCAGCCACAACGGCCGCGAAGGTGAACTGATGGTCGCGGCGGCGCGCAAGCATCGCCGAGTGGTGCAGATGGGCAATCAACGACGCAGTCTGCCGGAGGTGCAGGAGGCAATGCAGCGTCTGCGCGAAGGCGAGATTGGGCCGGTGCGGTTTGCCCGCTGCTGGTACAGCAATGCCCGGGACACGATCGGCCGGGGTCAGCCCGCTCCGGTTCCGGAATGGCTCGACTACACCTTGTGGCAGGGGCCGCTGCCGGAGCGTCCGTTTGTGGACAACCTCGTTCACTACAACTGGCACTGGCGTTGGTTCTGGGGCGGCGGCGAACTGGCCAACAACGGCATTCACGCCCTCGACATCGCCCGCTGGGGACTCGGGGTGGAACATCCCCGGCGCGTCACGGTGAATGGCGGCCGTTACCATTTCCAGGATGACCAGGAAACGCCGGACACCACGATTGCGACCTTCGACTTCGGTACGTGTGGCGCTAGTTGGGATGCCAGCAGTTGTTTGCCGCGGACCGAGGAGAAACTACCGTTCGTGGCGTTCTACGGCGACCGCGGGGTGCTCAAACTGGATGGCGGTTCCAACTATCAGATCGTGGATCCGAATGGGAAGGAACTGCGCGCCGTGAAGGGCAAATTCTCGGATGTGCCGCACTTCGCCAACTTCATCGCGGCCATCCGGGAGGAAGCGAAACTGAACTCCGAAATTGCCGTGGGCCAGACCAGCACTCGGCTGTGTCATCTGGGTAATATTGCTTGGCGAACCACCACGGATCTCGCCGTCGACCCGGCCACGGGGCAGATCCTGGAGCCCACCCGCGAGATGCGCCGGATGTGGACTCGGGAATATCGCCGCGGCTGGGAACCCAAGGTCTGAACTACCGCTTGGCGAAGGACTCGATCCACCGGAGCAACTGCGCTTCGTTGGCGGGTTCCTTGGAGATCTCCAGCGCGTCAGCTTTGCCCAGCGCCGTGTAGGTGGCCTTGAGCCAATCCGTGGTGAAGCGCTCGCCGGTCTCGTGCACCCAGATTGGCTTGGGCGCCGCCAGGGACGCCGCACCATCGAAGCCACCCAGCAGATGAAACCCGGGCAGAAACAGCTCCGGACTAATCAACTTCTGGTCGTCGGTGGGATCGAAATTGTTGGCCTCGGCGATAATGCCATCGGCCGCTCGCGCCGCCAGCAGCGCCCATAAACCCGCTTCGCCGTCGCCGATGAGAATGACTTTGCGCGGACGAATCACCTGCCGGGCGTACTGCACGGCGGTCAGAATGTCCTGCACGCGTTCCTGCAGAATGGTTCGGTTGTAGGTGTTGAAGAAGTTGGTGAACGGTGAACGGCTCAGCACCGCCGGATCCTTCTGCGGACCGGTCTGGTAGGCATCAAACGCAAGCACGGGAATGTCGAGGTTGAGCAGATTGGCGGCAAACCGTTCGCGCGCTCCACCGGGACCCACCGCCGCGCGTCCGTCGGGATGCACCAGGACCACGGCGGCGCGGGGCCACTCGATATCGGGCATCAGCAGACGCTTCTCCAGTCGGTCTCCTTTTCCTGCGCGGCCAAAAGCCCCTTCGATGATCATTCCGGTTCTTTCGGAGCCGTCGAGGGCGAGGGCGCGCATCCAGGTCGTGTACATCATCCGGGTGAAGTTGGTGTGGGTGGGCAGATCCGTGGGTTTAAGCGCTTCCACATCTTTGCGCCGTTGCTTGATCCATTGCGCGGTGAAGTCGGCTTCGTCGAGTGCGTCGGCAGGAAACTGTCCGTCGGGAAACACGCGCAAGCGATCCAACGGCGGCATGGTGAACGGCTGTTCGACAACGGGTGGGCCATTGGTCTTGCCAAAGAACCAGCGATTGACCCAGCCGTACATCGCTTCGCGCGAGGTCTGATTGAAATTGTGCCCAAAGTCGAAGCGGACGGCGCCGAACCGATCCGGGAATCCGGCCAGTTGATAAACCTTCGCCACGTCGGGGGCCTCCACCTCCATCGTGGTCCTGGTCCAATCGCCGGTAGCGGCAATCAGGAACTGCGGTCGGGGTGAAGCCGCCGCCGCGAGATCCACGTTGTACAGCTGCACCCGCAGGCCGGGACAGTTCTCGCAAAAGCAGCCGCCCTGCATGGTGTGCGAGACCATCACAGCGGGCACGGTCAGCTTCACCCGATCATCCACCGCCGCGAGCATGAAGGACTGGGTTCCGCCGCCCGACGCTCCGGTCGCGCCGACCCGATTGCGGTCCACGTCCGGCAGGGACAGGAGAAAATCCAGCGCGCGAATGCCGAACCACACCTGCTGACCCATCAGACTGAAGTTCCACAGCTGATTGGTCGGATTGCGGAACAGCGCGACGTGATTGTCGTAAAACTTGGGCTGGATGAGGGTGCGATCCGGATGACGGGGCGAAAACTGGGACGTGTCGTTGTAGCCGATCATGTCGTAGCTGAAGACGATCACGCCCATTCGGGCCAACTGAATGCAGCGGCCAGGCACGCTGGCGGTGTCGGTGTTTTCCAACCGGCCTTCGGTCCAGTGACCGTGCGGACACAGCATGGCTGGGAAGGGTCCCTTCTTTCCGAGGGGCCGGTAGAGATTGCCGGCCAAGTAGACGCCTGGGAACGGTTGTAGGTGGACCTTCTCCACGGAGAACCCGTCGCCTTCGAATTTCTCGGTGATCCGCACATTGAGCCCGGGCTTTGCCGGCAGCGGCCAAAGTCCGGAACTGAGCAGGGCTTGGGAGCGGATTTCCCAGAGGCGTGAGTTCCACTGGGCCTGATTGGTTGGGGCGGTGAAGGTTCGGGGCGTGTTGAGGTCCCGCACGACCTGGGCTCGTTGGTCGGTGGCCGGCAGCTGAGTCTGGGCCTGAACGACCATCCATCCCACCGAACCCATCAGGAGTCCGCACCATCCAGCAAACACTGCGCGCATACGGGACAATCTACCGGACCCGAGTGCCTGGGTGCAATTGGGGAAGGGGCGGGGAAAAGCTGAGAGCTGAGAGCTGAGAGCTGAGAGCTGAGAGCTGAGAGGTCGGAAGGGAAAATAAAGGTGGGGCGACGCTCTGCGGAGCCGTCCGCGTGTGGACTGGTGGTGGGGAAATTCGCTGCGACGCGAATGAATCAGCGGGATGGGTTTGAACGGTAGGATGGACCGCCGGGCCGTCCCCGTGTTCCGAGCGCAGCGCTGGAATACGGCCCTTGTTGGTCAGCGTTGGAAGTCGTGCGCCCGTTATCCGGGTCATTCGCGTCGCAGCGAATTTCCCCATCACCAGTCCACGGACGTACGGCTCCGCAGAGCGTCGCCCCACCTTCTCTTCCGACCTCTCAGCTCTCAGCTCTCAGCTTGTTCCAGCGGTGAACCAGATACGGAACGACCGGATGGGAGACGCCTTTGACGCGGACGGCGGGTCGGGGCGTCATCTCGAATTCCGGCCCGGCGGCTTCGTGCACTTCCTGGCTGACCACGACTTCGCCCCCTCCGGCCTGGGTTTGCAGCCGAGCGGCGACTACCACCGTGTGCCCCAGCGCGGTGAAGTTCACCTGACGTTCCGGATTTCCCACCAGGCCCACCACCGCCTCGCCCACGTGCATCGAAATCCCCACTTGGAGAGACTTGTCTCCGCCGCTGGAGCGGTCGGCCGACAGCGCCAGCACCGCGTCCCGCATGGCCAGCGCGGCGCGCACCGCCTGAGCCACGCCGACTCCACGGTCCACGCGGAACAGAGCCATCAACCCGTCCCCGGTGTACTTGTCCAGAATGCCCCCGTGCTGGTGCAGCGCTTCGGTCATCACCTCCAGATACGCGTTCACCACGGTCATCACGTCCTCCGGGGAATGTCCTTCGGCGAACTGCGTGAATCCCCGGACGTCGGCGAACAACACGGTCACCCGTTCGCGCTGACCCCCGGTGCCCAGTCGCGTCTCGGCCGGCGCGAGCAATTCGTCGACGACTTCCGAGGCAACGAACCGATCCAGCAGGAAGCGGTTCCGTTCCTTGGCGGAACGTTCCAGATTGAAGGTCAGTTGCGTGACCAGCAGAAAGGCGAGCGTGGCCGCCGCACTGGGAAACACTGGATCCAACCAAGTCCCGCCGCTCAGCCACAGGATGCTGACGCTGTACGCCGCCAGCGCCACCAGGAGCAGACGCCAGCTGGCCTTGATCGGATTTCGTCGCACCACCCAGCGTCCCACGGTGAGTGCGCACAGCAGGGCCCACGCGGCTTGGATGCCCTGACCCGCCGGATGAATGAAGTACGATCCCAAAAGCGTGCGCACCCCATAGGCGGTCAGTTCCATTGGTTCCAGGGCACCCCACGGACTGGCGACGGACATCGAGCGCAGCGGCTGTAGAAAGACCACCTTGTCGCGGAAGAATTCTTCGGGCGATCGCCAGGTACCGCGGCCCTCGGCGGAAGGTTCGTAAACGGCTTCGCGGTTGAGGACGCCGGAATAGCTGACCCGCGCAAAGTCGCGTTGGCGGGTGGCGGTAACGAAGTCCAGGAGGAGTCGCCCGGGCTCGGCATCCAACACCGGGTAGGATCGGTCGAGCACGCGAATCGTACCGTCCGCGGGTACGCTGGCGATCCACTGGGTGGAGCCGAGGAGCGAACCCGCGAGCAGGACGGCGCCGCAGGGCAGTTCCCCGGGATCGGTGCGCAGTGGCAAGGCAGGAAGCGCGGCGATCTGCCAGGGAGCGAAGCGGGTGCTACCGACTTCGCGGGCCGAGGACTGCAAGGCGTTGAAACCTTCCCCGGCCACACCGGAGGGCCGGTTGGTGGGAAACAGATCGAAGTTCAGGACTGAACGGGACGGCGCGAGCAGCACCACATTGCTGGACTGTTCCAGAGTCCGGGCGAGGTCGGGCAAGTCCCGGCGAACGCGTTCCTGTTCCGCCGAGTCTTGCGGTGGCACCACCCGGGCTTCGACGGGACTGACCAGCGCAGTTCCGACCAGGGGCGTGGGCAGGACCACCCGCCGGACGCCGAGGGCGGTGAGCTGGCGGATCAGGTCGGCGTGGACCGCCGCTTCCGATTCGGTGGTGGTCGCCCGGCGCACTGTGGGGTTGTCCCATTCCAGCAGCACGATTCCCCGGGTGCTTTCCGGAGGGGACATTTGAATGCGGTACTCGCCGGAGTCGGACGCGGCCTTCGGTTCGTTGGCCGCCGCCGCGACGTTGAACTGAATTCGTCCGGGGTTGGCGGCGTTCAGCAGTTGGACCGCGGCCAGCAGTGCCGATGCCTGAAGCGGTGCGAGGAGCTTGAGGGAGGACAGCATCCACGCCAGCAGGAAGCCGACGAAGGCCAGGGTTTCCCCGCGCAGATCGATTCGTTTGCCGGAGGCGCGTTGCCAGACGAACCACCTGGCCAGCAGGGAATCCACGCGTTGGGCCAACGTTTGCCCGCCCCACGCCCGGGCCCAGCGATGCAGCATCCAGGTTCCCGCCGGAATGCTGGCGAGACAAGCGGTGATCCAGGACGCGGACGTGGAGAAAATTCCGGAGAAGGCCAGGAAACTTGCGATCAGGCTGACGGCCCACCAGGCCCGGATTCCCAGCCGCACGTAGCTTCCCTGGGGAAGATCCCGCCGCGCCTGGAAGGCTGCCAGTGCGGTGCCGACCGCGCTGACGATCAGCGAGGCCACGAACAATACGGGCAGCACCACAAAGAGCGAGAAGCCGTAAATGATTCCAGACGGCAGCCATTGGCCGGTAACCTCGGCCAAGACCGGTTCAATCGTGGAGCGGAACAGCAGGGTCAGCAGCAGGGCTGGCCAGAAGGCCCACCGCACCAGTGTTCCTCGTTCGCGCCACAGGGCCCGTGGGTGCAGCAAAGCCCAGAACCCCGCCCACAACACCAGCAGTCCGTTGGCCGCGACCCACAGTTCGGTGATGGGCTCCTGGGTGTCGGACCAAGCCCACAGCAGGATGAAGCCGGCCAGAAGTCCGAGAGCACCTCCGCGAGTCTGCCTGGACGTCCAGCCTCGGCGG
Organism: Verrucomicrobiota bacterium; assembly: GCA_017309115.1. GTDB lineage: Bacteria > Verrucomicrobiota > Verrucomicrobiia > Limisphaerales > UBA9464 > UBA9464. Next base: position 24,797 of record JAFLEF010000028.1, read on the forward strand.
AGCAGAGGTCCAAGCCAACCGGAGGCCTGATCGGGCGGAATCGGCGGCGGCGGCTCGATTCGCGGCGGTTGGGGTGATTCCGGTTGGGATGGAGGGCTGGACACCGGGATGAGGGTTTCGAACGAACTCGGACTGTCGGCACGCTACGGCTGACCGGCCCGGACGGTGAAGTGCGATTTGCCGATGAGGGTGGGAAACTCCGCTTTGCGCTCGCTCCGGGAATCGAACTTCCGACAATGGACCTCATGCAGCGTTCCTGGTGGCAAGCGTGGGTGGTGGGTCTGGCGTTCCTGGGAGTTTCCTGGCTTCGGGCGGCGGATCCGGCACCGAAGGCGTTCATTGATGGCGAGGGACCGGGTTGGCGGACGCTGGGTGAAGCCGACTTCGTGAACGTCAATTGCGCCACCAACACTTGGACGTGGAAGGGCGCGCTCGCTCAGTGCACGGGCCAACCCGTGGGGGTCATCCGGTCTCGCCATTCCCTGACCAACCTGGAACTGGTGGTTGAGTGGCGGCATCTGCGGGACGCTGGCAATTCCGGGGTGTTCCTCTGGGCTACCGAGCGGTCCATCCGCCAATTGGAAGCCGGCAACGGCCGGTTGCCCGAAGGAATCGAGGTTCAGGTTCTGGATCACGGGTACACCGCCCAGTACGAGCGGGACCACAAGAAGAAGGCCGACTGGTTCACCACCAACGGCGACGTTTTTCCGACGGGTCAGGCCAAGATGAAGCCGTTCCCGCCGGTGGCTCCGGATGGTCAGCGCAGTTTCCCGCGCAAGAATCTCAGCCGCGGTGTGGGCGAGTGGAATCACTACTACGTGCGGGCGATCAATGGCGAGGTCCGGCTGTGGGTAAACGGTGAGGAAGTTTCGGGTGGCACCGGCTGTCAGCCGGCGTTCGGCTACCTTTGCCTGGAGTCCGAGGGTTCCCCAGTCGAGTTCCGCAACCTGCGCATCCGCGAGCTGCCCTGAGTTGGGGAGGCTAACCGCAGATTAAACGCCGATTCTCACAGATTTCCTCGGAGGTCGGGTGGCTGACGCTGGAGGTCGGTCAAGGCGGTGGGAGCACCCCAGGGCGGGTCTCTCTTCCGAAAAGAATCTGCGTCAATCTGTGCTTAATCTGCGGTTCAACTCTGCCCTCGGAGGAACGCAGAGCGGGGTGTCCAGAAGGGGGGAGGCTAACCGCAGATTAAACGCCGATTCTCGCAGATTTCTTCGGAAGTCGGATGGTTGACGTAGGGGACCGGCCAGAGCGGTGAGAGCACTCCAGAGCGGGTCTCCCTTCCGAAAAGAATCTGCGTAAATCTGCGCTTAAGCTGCGGTTCAACTCTGCCCCTCGGAGGAACGCAGAGCGGGTGTCCAGAGGGGGGAGGCTAACCGCAGATTAAACGCCGATTCTCGCAGATTTCTTCGGAGGTCGGGTGGTTGACGTTGGAGGCCGGCCAAAGCGGTGGGAGCACCCCAGGGCGGGTCTCTCTTCCGAAAAGAATCTGCGTAAATCTGCGCTTAATCTGCGGTTCAAACCTGCCCCTCGGAGGAACGCAGAGCGGGGTGACCAGAGGGGGAGGTTAACCGCAGATTAAACGCCGATTTTCGCAGATTTCCTCGGAGGTCGGGTGGTTGACGTTGGAGGCCGGCCAGAGCGGTGGGAGCACTCCAGAGCGGGTCTCCCTTCCGAAAAGAATCTGCGTCAATCTGTGCTTAATCTGCGGTTCAACTCTGCCCTTCGGAGGAACGCAGAGCGGGGAGGTGGGTTCGGCCAAAGGTTTCCGCTGCCAGTCCGCGCCGGTTTCCGGTAATCCTTGCGCGTCATCTATGTCGAATCGCAAAGCCGCTGCCGTCCCTGCCGAACCGGCCCGTCGGGTTTTTGGGAAACTCATGGCCGCCAACCGGTCCGAGATCGCCGTCCGCATCTTCCGCGCCGGCACCGAACTCGGCCTGCGCACGGTCGCTATTTACGCCCAGGAAGACCGCTTCTGCATCCATCGCTTCAAGGCCGATGAATCCTATCAGGTGGGTCAGGGCAAGGGCCCGGTGGCCGCCTATCTTGACATCGAAAGCATCGTCGCCATCGCCAAGGCCAAAGGCGTTGATGCCATCCATCCCGGTTACGGCTTCCTGAGCGAGAATCCCGAGTTCGCCCGCGCCTGCGCCCGCGCCGGAGTCACCTTCGTCGGACCGCGCCCGGAAATCCTGGAAATGATGGGCGACAAGACTGCCGCCCGCGCTGTGGCCGAACGCCTGGGCGTGCCCACGCTCCCAGGCACCAAGGAACCCCTGGCGGACCGCGCCGCCGCTCTAAAGGCCGCCAAGTCCATCGGCTTTCCGCTCATCATCAAGGCAGCCTTCGGCGGCGGTGGACGCGGCATGCGGGTGGTGAAGAAGGAATCGGAACTGGCCCAGTTGCTCGACGAAGCGCAGGGCGAAGCCGGACGCGCCTTCGGCAATCCGGCCGTGTTTCTCGAGAAGTACATTCCGCGCGCCAAACACATTGAGGTGCAAATCCTCGGCGATCAGTACGGCAACGTCATCCACCTCTACGAACGCGACTGCTCCGTTCAACGCCGACATCAGAAGGTGATTGAAGTCGCTCCGAGCTTTGGTCTGCCCGAGAACATCATTCGCGAATTGTGCGACGCCGCCGCCCGGATCGCCCGCGACATCCGCTACGACAACGCCGGCACCATCGAGTTTCTCTACGACCTGGATCAGCACGAGTGGTTCTTCATCGAGATGAATCCGCGCATCCAGGTGGAGCATACGGTGACCGAGGTGCTCACCGGACTCGACCTAGTCCGCGCGCAGATCCTGATCGCCCAGGGGCACCCGCTGCACTCCCGCGAAGTCGGCATGCCCGCGCAGAATCAGATTCCGCGCAATGGCTACGCGATCCAGTGCCGCGTCACCACCGAGGATCCCGAGAACAAGTTCATGCCCGACTACGGCAAGCTGCTCGCCTACCGCTCCCCCGGTGGCTTCGGCATCCGGTTGGACGGAGCAATGGGCTATTCCGGCGCGGTCATCACGCCCTTCTACGACTCCATGCTCGTGAAGGTCATCGCCTCCGGTCAGAACTACGAAATCGCGATGGACCGCATGCATCGCGCGCTCTCGGAGTTCCGGATTCGCGGCGTGAAGACCAACATTCCGTTCCTCGAGAACGTGATTCAGCACCGGGATTTCCGCACCGGCCAGGCGACCACGACGCTCATCGACACCACGCCCGAACTCTTCACGTTCAAGAGCCGGAAGGATCGCGCGACCAAGCTGCTCAACTTCCTGGGCAACGTCATCGTCAACGGCAATCCCCACGCGAAGGGTTATCTGCCCAAGGCGGTGATCACGCCGGCTCCGGTGCCGGCCTCGGCGCTACCCGGTGCGCCCCTGCCGCAGGGAACGCGGGATCTGTTGCTCAAACTGGGAGCCCGGAAATTCGCCGAGTGGACGCTGCAGCAGAAGCGTCTGCTCGTGACCGATACGACGTTCCGCGACGCGCACCAGTCCCTCATGGCTACGCGCGTTCGGACCTACGACATGCTGGCGTGCGCCGATGCCCTGGCGCATCGGTTGGGCGATGCGAAGACGGGTCTCTTCTCCCTCGAGATGTGGGGCGGCGCGACCTTCGACACCGCCATGCGCTTCCTCAACGAGGATCCGTGGGAACGGCTTCGTCAGTTGCGTGCGCGCATTCCGAATGTGTGTTTCCAGATGCTCTTCCGCGGCTCCAACGCGGTGGGGTATTCCAACTATCCCGACAACGTCGTCGCCGGATTCGTGAAGCACGCCGCCCAGTCGGGCATGGATATCTTCCGCATCTTCGATTCGCTCAACTACACGCCCAATCTGCGCGTGGCCATGGAGGCCGTTCAGGGCACCCACGCCATCTGCGAAGCGGCGATCTGCTACACCGGCGACATTCTCGATGAGCGGCGCGACAAGTACTCGTTGAAGTACTACGTCAACCTGGCGAAGGAACTGGAGAAGATGGGCGCCCATTTCCTGGCCATCAAAGATATGGCCGGTCTGTGCCGTCCGCTGGCGGCGCGTAAGCTGGTCAAGGCGCTCAAGGAAGAGCTGGGCATTCCGGTGCACTTTCACACGCACGACACCGCCGGCGTACAGGCCGCGGCCATTCTCAATGCGTCCGAAGCTGGAGTGGATGTCGTGGATCTCGCGTTCGCCGCGATGTCCGGCAGCACGTCGCAGCCCAACCTGAATTCCGTGGTAGCGTCGCTGCAGCACACGCCGCGCGACACCAAGCTGGATCCCGGAACGCTCGGGGAATTCTCCGACTACTGGGAACGGGTTCGCGAAGTGTATGCGCCCTTCGACACCGCGCCCAAGACGGGTTCGGCCGAGGTGTATTTGCACGAAATGCCGGGCGGTCAGTACACCAACCTGCGGGAACAGGCCGCCAGCATGGGCGTGCTGCACCGCTGGCCGGAAATCGCGCGGATGTACGCCGAGGTCAACCAGCTCTTCGGCGATATCGTGAAGGTCACGCCCTCCAGCAAGGTCGTCGGCGACATGGCGCTCTTCCTCTTCAGTCGCGGCATCAAGACCTCCGACGTCGTGAATCTCGACCCGGGTTCCACGCCGTTCCCGGAAAGTGTGCTCGACATGCTCAGCGGCGGTCTGGGCTGGCCCCAGGGAGGCTGGCCGAAGGACGTTCAACGCGTGATTCTCGGCGAGAAGCGGGCCGCCGAAGCGCAGAAGAATTTTGACAAGGGCGTCGTGCCGGGAGCGATCGCCACCCCGGCCAACTTCGACAAGATCCGCAAGGAACTCGCCGAGAAATTGAAGCGCGAGGTCACCGACGACGATCTGTTCAGTCACTTGATGTATCCGCAGGTCTTTGCCGATTTCTCCAAGCACCTCCGCGAGTTCAGCGATGTCAGCGTGCTGCCGACCTCGGCCTTCTTCTACGGCCTGCGCCGGGGCGAGGAAATCGCGGCGAGCATTGAAGAGGGCAAGACGCTGATCATCCGTCTGATCAACGTGAGCGATCCGGACAAGGACGGTCGCCGGACGGTCAATTTCGAACTGAACGGCATCACCCGCGAAGCACAGATCAACGACAAGAAAGTGGCGCCGCAGACCCGCAGCCGCACCAAGGCGGATCTGGCCGATTTGCAGCAGGTCGGGGCGCCGATTCCGGGTCTGGTGGCAGCGATTGCCGTCTCGGTGGGGCAGAAGGTCAGCAAGGGCGACAAGCTCCTGATGATGGAAGCCATGAAGATGCAGACCACCGTCACGGCCGCGGTCGATGGCGTGGTGAGCGAGTTGCTCGTCCAGGTGGGCGAGACGGTGGAAAGCAAGGATCTGCTCCTGAAACTGCGATCCTGATCCACGGGCCGCGCGGAGCAGAGGAGTTGATCATGATTCGTTCCGCCTTTCTGGGCTTCGGGATCCTCCTGGGCGGGAGTTGGCTCGCCGCCCAGGAATCCGCCCTGCCTCTGGGGTGGGAACGGATCTCCCTTCCGCCGTTGCGCGTGGCGGGTCAACCGGCCCGGGCTCACACCCAGGGACTGGAGACCGTGGGAGACGATTTCTGGGTCACGGCCCGACGAGACGATGTGACCCCACGAACCGCGCTCCTGTTGCGCACGTCGCGAACGGCGTCAGCGTGGGACGCTTGGGAACTGCCCCGGCCCGAGGTCGCGCTGGATCATCCGGGAGGACTGCAAAGTGATGGCCAGCGGCTGTGGATTCCACTGTCCGGGAGCCGTCGGGACATTCGTTCGCTCATCCAGGCTTATCGGCTGACGGACCTGGTTCCCGGTGCGCCGGCCCGACCGGAGCGGGAGTTTCCGGTGGCGGATCACATCGGAGCCTTGGCGGTGGATCGCTTGGGTCACCTCTGGGGTGCCAGTTGGGACACCGTCACGGTGCGGGAGTGGGATGAAACCGGCGTTCTGAAATCCACCTGGAGTGCGGAGCGAATGCGCGCCTTGGGGCTGGGCTTCGCAGGGGCAGGCTCCGGACTGACCGTGCAGGATTGGAAGTGGCTCGGCGGGGAGATCTACGCCACGGGACTTTGGAAGTCGGAGGCGAAGACTGCGGCTCCGGCGAGTCGGCTCCTTCGGTTTTCGGTGGAGTCGGGACCGAGCCAGTCGGGTCAACTCACCGTCCTCCCGTTACTCGACGGAGTGGAAGCCGCGCGGGAAGGAATGTCCCTGCGCGACGGCATTCTCCGGGTGCTGCCGGGCGATCTGGGTGCCACGAATGTCCTCTACCAGATCCCGGTCACGAGTCTCGGCAAGCGGTAAGCGCGAAGCGTTTGGAGTGCGGTAGCCATGTTAGCCATGCTACCGCTTTCCCATTTTCCTCAGCCGCGGGAGGAGTGCTGACGCGCCGGATGCTGCTGGCGCCTCGCCCGTGGGAAAGCGGCAGAAAGTCTGCCCGCACTCCATACGCTTTTCCTTACCTCTTACCGCTTACCCCTTACCAGCCCTCACCCTTCCGACCACGGGGTCATCACACGGACGTGTCGTCCGTCGGGATCCGTCAGGGTGAGGAATATGGTGTGTTCGAAGGGACGGGGCGCATGCAACGGCGTGATTCCGAGTTGGGCGAGGTGTTTCACGAAGGCCTCCATCGCCGGGACGGTGAAACAGAGTTGCAGGGAGTCGTAGCCGGTGGCAGGCGGTTCCTGGAGATCCACCCGGGGTTGAATGGTGAAGTAAACGCTCCCGAGCGGGCAGGCATAGTGAGTGTGCCGACCGTCATGCCGTTCGGCTTGCAACGGCAGGTTCAGAACGCCCCGATAGAACTGGGCCGTCCGGTCCGCGTCGGAAGCGAGCAACAGCACCACACCCAAACCAGCTGACGGCGCTGAGGGAGGATTCGTGTTCATGAGGGGCGAGGAATGGAGTTGCAGGCCGACAGGGGAGGTTCCCGAGCTCAGCCCAGGAAGCAACAGAGCTGGTCTTCGTCGACGATGCGCAATGCTTCGGCGAGGGTTTTGACTTCGGGCCGGGGAATATAGCCGTGCCATTTTCCATCGGCGCGTTTCCAGTACAGACGCCACAGTTTCTTGGTCCGCACGAAGGTCAGTTTGGCAATGGACTCTTCGGCAAAAACGCCGGGCTGCTGGTACATCGGGCGGACCAGGAACAGTTCAATGGAATGTCCCAGAATGCGTTGTCCTTCCCGGACCTGACCGCGCAGGCGGACCGGCGGCCGTCGATGCGACCAGAACTTTTTCTCAAGAACGTCCAAATGCTCGGAGAGCTCGCGATCGGTGAAGGCCATGATGAGGAGAGCCAAGGCTCGGGTGGAGACTTCACCACTTCACCGTCTGCCGACAAGTCTGGAGGGGCGGTGGAAAGCTGAGAGCTGAGAGCTGAGAGCTGAGAGGTCGGAAGGTAGGGCGACGCTCTGCGGAGTCGTGCGCGTGTGGACTGGCGACGCGTGAATTCGCCGATGCGCTTAGGAAGGCGCGAAGCGTTTGGACTGCGCCAGCCCTCTGGCGCTTTGGGGCGCGTGAATGGCGGGTGAGGTGAGGGATGACTGGCGCCTCAGCTCTCTGCATACCGCTTCCCGCTTCCCGCTTACCGCTTCCCCCGAATCAGGGCTTGCCGCTGATGTGTTCCGGGAGGGAAATGGAGGCATGTTGTGGCGGGTACTGGGAATTCTGACGTTGGCGATGAACACCATGGGTTTGCGGGCGGCGGAACTTCGCCTGGGAATGATCGGTCTGGATACGTCCCACGTGACGGCGTTCACCGAGATCATCAACAACCCGGCGGCCAAGGATCACGTGCCCGGAGCCCGGGTTGTGGCTGGGTTTAAAGGCGGCAGTCCCGACATCGAGTCCAGTTGGTCGCGGGTGGATGGCTACACCAAGACGCTTCAGGAGAAGTACGGGGTGAAGATTTACGACACGATTGAGGAGTTGTGTCAGAACGTGGATGCCGTGCTGCTTGAAAGCGTCGATGGCCGGCCACATTTGGCGCAGGCCCGTCCGGTGATCGCCGCCGGTAAACCGCTCTACATCGACAAGCCGATTGCTGGCACGCTGCCGGAAGTGCTGGAGCTGTTCCGTCTGGCCGAGGCGGCCAAGGTGCCGGTGTTCTCGGCCTCGTCACTGCGCTTCGGATCCAACACGCTGGCGGTTCGCAATGGTTCCATTGGAGTCGTGACGAATGCGGTCACGTCCAGTCCGGCCCACTTGGAGAAAACGCATCCCGATCTGTTTTGGTACGGCGTGCATGGGGTGGAATCGCTCTTCACTGTGATGGGCACCGGATGTGTCAGCGTCCGACGCGGCACGACGCCTCAGGGTGAGATTGAAGTGATTGGCACCTGGAAGGGCGGGCGGACGGGAACCTTCCGCGAAGGCAAGGGTTACAGTGGGCTGGCGCAGGGAACCAAGGGCAGTTCGCCAGTGGGTTCCTACGATGGTTACGCTCCGTTGGTGGCGGCGATTGTGCCGTTCCTCAAGACGGGCGTTTCTCCGGTGAAGCCGGAGGAGACTATTGAGATTTTCGCGTTCATGGAAGCGGCTGACGAAAGCAAGCGCCGCGGCGGAGCCGAGGTCACCCTGGCTGAGGTATTGGCGAAGGCGGGGAAGCGAAATTAGCTGAGAGCTGAGTGCTGAGAGCTGAGAGGTCGGAAAGGAAAAGATGGTAGGGCGACGCTCTGCGGAGCCGTCCGTGTGTGGACTGGTGACGCGTGAATTCGCTGCGGCGCTTAGGAAGGCGCGAAGCGTTTGGACTGCGCCAACCCTCTGGCGCTTTGGGCGCGTAACTGGCGGGTGAGGTTGTCGATGCACTGACGCGTCAGCAGCCGTGGCGAAAAGCGGTAGCTCGCTGCGCTCCGCGACCGCAGTCCAAGACGCTTCGCGAGGGCGACGCGGGTGGGGAAACAGGACCGACAGGGTGTATGGCGCGAACGGCTCGGCGGAGCCTCGCCCCACCGGGGGAAAGCTGAGAGCTGAGAGCTGAGAGGTCGGAAGGTAGGGCGACGCTCTGCGGAGCCGTCCGTGTGTGGACTGGTGACGCGTGAATTCGCTGCGGCGCTTAGGAAGGCGCGAAGCGTTTGGACTGCGCCAACCCTCTGGCGCTTTGGGCGCGTAACTGGCGGGTGAGGTTGTCGATGCACTGACGCGTCAGCAGCCGTGGCGAAAAGCGGTAGCTCGCTGCGCTCCGCGACCGCAGTCCAAGACGCTTCGCGAGGGCGACGCGGGTGGGGAAACAGGACCGACAGGGTGTATGGCGCGAACGGCTCGGTGGAACCTCGCCCTACCGGCTCATCCCGCGAGGGAACGAAAGCGGCGTACGCGCTGTTCGTCAGCGACCGAGAGAGAATACTCCGAGGCGGCCAGGGTCCGGCCCATCGGGATGCGGGTGTTGCGGAATTCCATGCGGCTGTCGCGGGTGGCGCTGGCCGAGACGTGGAACTCGCGCGCCGGACATTCCCGCAGGATACGCGGCAGATTGCGCTCGGTAATGCCCCCGCCCGGCACCACGCCAATGCGATCACCGGCCTGACGCGTCAGTTCGGTCAGCAGTTCCAATCCTTCCAGCACAGACTTCTCCTGACCCGACGTCAGGACCCGTTCGCAGCCAAGTTCGATTAGTGTTTCCAGGGAGGAGCGAGCGTCCCGGGTCATGTCGAAGGCCCGGTGAAAGGTCACCGGCAGCGGACGCGCCAAGGCGATCAATTCCTTGGAACGTTCGACGTCAATGGTGCCGTCCGGCAGCAACAGACCGAACACGATCAGGTCCGCACCGCGCGCCTTGAGGGCGAGCAGATCCCGCCGCATGACTTCGAACTCGGCGGGCGTGGCGTGGAAGTCGCCGGCGCGGGGACGCACCATCGCGGCGATCGGAATGCGCAGGCGTTCGCGGGTCACTTCCATCAGACCCAGGCTGGGTGTGAGTCCGCCTTCGCCGAGAGCGGAACAGAGTTCGATGCGGTCGGCGCCTCCCAACTGGGCGGCTTCGGCCGATTCCACGGAGTCAACGCAGACTTCAAATCGCAAGGACATGGCGCGGGAAACGGTAAAACTCAGGCCAGGGCGTGGGCGAGCAGGTTCCGGGTGATCTGTTGAACTCGCGCGTCGGGACCCTGCGGCGAGGTGTACACGCTGGGTCGAAGATATCCGGGCGGGGCGCTGAGGCCGTCGGCCCACCAAATGGTGGCGGCATTGAACACGTAGTTGCCCTTGGGACCGGGATACACCGTCGCGGTGTAGATGCCGCCGTTGAGTTTTCCCGGGGCGTCCTGGGTGGGACCGGTGGCGACAATTTCGAGTCCGGGAATGGGCGCCGGATCGCCATGCCATTCCCAGCCCACCAGACCGGGAATGCCGTCCCCGCGGCGCATTCCTGTGTCGGCGAAGATCCAGTGATCGGGCGCGGCGCAGATCCAATCGGCGCCGCCGGTGACCGGTCCGGTGCTGTGCGCGCCGACCAGTTCGTTGGCGTAGGGACGCTCGTGCGGCAGCGAATCCATGGAGACGAAGTCGCGGGTGCCGTGCGGCGGACCAAAGACGCCGGTTCGCTCGAAGACCCGGTCCGGCCGACCCTGTGCGTCAGGCGACAATTGAATTCGTCCACAGCAGGTGTTGCCGGAAAGAAAGGCGACGCTCACGCCCTGATTCACCGCGTTCTGCACGTTGCGGAACATCTCGGGCGTCCAGTATTCGTCGTGTCCCACCGACAGGAACCCGCGCGCCCGCAGCAGGCCGGACGGATTCCGGTGGGTGTCCTGATTCGAAATGTACGTGAGGTCGTAGCCTTCCTTTTCGAGCCAGAAGGCGAGGGGGAATTCCCACAGCAGGAATTCGCCGGAACCCTGCGACAACGGGGCGTCGAAGATCTGACAGTATCGTCCGTAGGGCCGGTTGAAGGAAATCTCCACGTTGCCGCCCCAGTACCACTCGTTCTTGCCGTCGTCGTAGAGGGAGAACTGGGTCGGCCAGCGATTGTAGGCCTGCCAAGTGTGATCACTGCACTGGAAGAGGAAGTCAGCCCGCCGTTGATCGCGAACGATAAAGGTCACGTAGCTTTGCCAGCCGTCCTTTTCGGAGGTGAGTTTGCCGAGGTACACACCGCTGACCCAGTCGTCTGGAATACGAATCTGCGCGGACGGCTCCCAGGCGCAGTCCCGGCGACGTTTGGGGCCGATGGGCGGATCTGGTTGCGTGACGCCGGGCAGAGGACCGAGTTCCTGCACCTTGCGGGCGCCCAGTCCGCCGTACCAGCCGAGCCGGTAGATCTCCACCCGGAAAGGCGAAGCAGGCTGGGTGCTCACGAACAGCGTGAGTTCATCGCCGGCGCGGACCGACGTGTGCGAGCAGTAACCTTCGATCCACGGACAGCGCCATTTGGTCTTCGGATCCACGCCGGTCTTGGTGAGTTGCCAATCGGGCGAACCCGGGCGGGCGTTTTCCCGGACGATGGGATTGGGTCCGCCGGATTTGCGGTCCGTGGCACAACCGGCGACGGCGGTGACGGCACCGGAGGCGGCCAACTGTTTGAGAAACGTGCGGCGATTGGCGGCGGCCTCCGGAGTCATGGCGGTGAGTCTGCCACGCGATCGGACTTGGCGTCACGCGGCGGACGTCTGAAACCGTCGGATAAGTGTGGTGTGCTGCCGCATTCCGGGGAGGAAGAAGGGAGGGATCTGGAATACAGGAAAACAGGAAGGGAACAAGGACCGGCAGAGGGGTAGGTGCGATTGGATGGGAGCTGAGCCGGAACTCAGACCAGCCGCTGGAATTCACGCGAAAGGAAAAGGGTAGAATCGGATTCAGAGAGTCGCGGTCATTTAGGTTTTTCCGATTATTCGCTCCGCAATTCCAACGGTTTGATCCTCCCGCGAAGCATTCCGTTGTCGACTGGGTCGTTCCCGGTTTTCGGCGTGCGCTCCGGGCTGGTCTCGCCTACTTTCCGTCTATGAAGAGGTTCACTCGGATCACTCGCGATCCCACGGTCATGGGAGGAAAGCCCTGTATTCGGGGGATTCGGGTGACAGTCGGTGCGCTGGTTGGTCTCGTTGCCGCCGGACATACCTGGGAAGAAATCCTTCGGCTCTATCCCTACCTCACCACCGCCGATATTCAGGAAGCCTTGTCGTATGCTGCCTGGAGGGTGGAGGAACTCGAAATGCCCTTGCCGATGGCGTGAGGCTGCTCATCGACATGAATTTATCACCCGTGTGGGTGAGTTACTTGAGTGGGCAGGGAATTGAGTCTGTTCACTGGTCGGCAGTCGGAGCGGCCAACGCACCGGACGCGGAAGTTATGGAATGGGCCCGCGAGCATGGATGCGTCGTTTCAGATCGCGAGTTCGAATTCTGCCTATTTGACTACCGGATGGGACGTGGGAAAGAACGGCATACCCATGCGCTTACCAGCATCTCCAGCACGCTAAGCGATCATCGAGTATCTGGTTGCGAATCGCGTCAACCTGACTGAGTTGCCGCGAAACGAAAGGACCGAGGTCTGCCGCCGATGGCTTGAGCACTTCGCGTCCCGGGTGAAACGCCAGGAGGGAAGCTGGATCTACCGCGGATACAAATGGCACGGCTTCAGTTACGGCATCGAGCCCTGTCGTTCGGGTGGCGCCGCCTGGGACGCTTACCGCGACACCAAAGGTAAGTTTTTCCTCTTCGATGAGGGTGAGAACTATGGGTACTTGTGTCAGACTTTGTCTCCGTTCAGACCGGACCTGTCCCAGGTTCGCGCCGACAGTTACCTCACAGCAGTGACCTTCGCCTGGACCATGGTGTTCACCCACGAGCAGCCGGAGATCGGTCCATTTTTTGCCGAAGCGGATCCTCGCGAGATCGGAAGTCAGGCGAGACGTCCCGAAGCGAAGTGAGGATCCTCCGCGACGGGTTCCAGAGATTGAGTTTTGGACTGAAGATGAAGCGTTTCAGCGCTGGAATTCGGATTGCCAGACGATTCGCGATTTACGCGGTCAGGGGACCACGGTACGAACAGGCTTCCGGCGAATGGGCAGTCGGGAATCAGAAAGATCCGAATGGGAACACGTCTCAAATGGGCGGTCGGGGGGCTGTTCGTGGTCGCGACGATCGTCTTCGTGTTACCGGCTGTTCAGGTTTGTCGGGACTGGGCGTTCATCGATCGCCATAGCGGGTCGCGAAAAGGATACCGCGAGTGGCCCCTGGGTTGGCGCACCGGTCAGTGGTACCAGGATTCGGCCATTGAGCGGTTCATGCGCTCACACTACCCGGCTGAGTTTCAACAGGACTGGGTCAGCTATGCCGGCACCGGTCGGAACGCCTTTGGCCGCGGGATCCTGTATGGCCACGGACGACCGGGGAGAATTTTGCAGCCCCAGCCAGAGTGGATTCGTGATTTTTGTCGAGGGAGGTCTGATTCGGAACTGCGTCATCTATATGACGTTTTGGCGAGCGCGGAACCGGTGGCAATTCAGAAACTGGTGGATGAAATCATCGAATCAGCGCTTTCGGCGAAGGAATCCCAGCCGGTGGGCCCAACGAAGGGAAGGCAGTCTATTCCTCCTGACGGGAACCCAACACTTCCTGCTTCGAATTTCCCCGGTGAACCGAAGCTCCGGAAATGAAACGCTTTTTGGCAATCGCAGTGGGCTTGGCCGTTGCCGGGACGGTGGCGATCTCCTTCTTCTCCGAGGAAAGCCATCCGGAGTTCGGACTCATCCGGAGCACGCAATGGAGTGAACCGCATTCGCCCAGCCGCTTCATGGGCCTCGTGTTGGAGGTTACGGATACCTTCTGGGAGCTTCTCAACGGCGCTCCTCCGCCCACCGGGAAACGGGAACACCTGCACATCGGTTCGAATCAGCTCGAGTGGTCCCTCATGAGCACGGAGCTGAAGTCGGGGTGGCTCTATTTTCACCAGCCAGAGTCGCACGTGTTGCCCAACGAGTATATCTGGGAATTTGCTCCGTGCGCTCGGGTGAATCTGGCCGACGTCACGAAGGCGGATTTGGGTCAGGCGCAATTCGTCCGGGCCCTTGAAACCAACAAAATCCGGGCGGCCTTTGATTCCGATTCCTGGGTGGAGACCAACGCCCGGTTGACCGTGGAAGGACGGACGATCCCCGTGCGGGAGGGACAAATCGTCCTCGCGCGCCTGCTGAGCGCGCCCCAAACCATCTACGTCCTCAAGTTCAAGAATCAGGTGGGTGCGGGCACCTGGGGAGGCATTGGGGTTGATTACGTTCAGGGGGAGGTACGACCATGAATCCGCTATGGAGTGCGGGCAGACTTTCCGCCGCTTTCCCATCCCCCGGGGCACGTGGTGGCGTTGACGCGTGATTCGTTGCCGGGCCCTCGGAGACTGAATGGATAAATCTGGAAAACAGGAAAACAGGAAGGGAACCAGGACAGGGACAAGGTGTGATTACTTGGGAGCTAAGCCAGAGCGATGCAGTTGGAACCGCCAATTCACGCGAATGGGAGGAGCCAGAATCGAATTCAGCAAAAGTGTGCCGCACTCCATAGAAGTGCCCTTCATTCCCTGGGTCTTTTTCCTGTTTTCCTGTTTTCCAGATTTGCCCCTTTGCCGTTCTTCCCATCCCCCGACGCGGGTGGATGTGGTGGAACTCCCTCCGCGTAAGGTCGAGGTGGAGCCTCCGCCGCCTGAAGGCGGGACTCCGAACGGGAACTCGGAACGAAGACGGGACTCTGAAGTACGGTGGTGGACGCGTGATGTGCTGGAAGGGAAAGGGCGGGCTCGCCCGGGGGCGGGTCTTTTTGCAGGCTGGGCCGATGACGGTGCCGGAACTTTATCTGGGCTTGGAATGCGGGGGGACGCGGACGGTGGCTTTGGTCGCCGACGGGCAGGGTCAGTTGGTCGCGCGGGTGGAGGGCGGGCCGTGCAATCTTCGCTTGGTCAGTGATGCGGAACTCGAGGAGCGGTTTCGGGATCTCGCCGGGAAACTTCCCGCTCCGGTGGCGGTGGGAATTGGCATGGCCGGAGTGCGCGATGCCACGGACTGCGCCCGGATCGAACGAATTCTTGAGAAGGTTTGGCCCGGTCTTCCGCGGTTGGCGGATCACGATCTGGAGTCGGCTTGGATGACGGTCGAAGACGACACGGGTTCCGAATCGGAACCTCGGGTGGTGGTGCTGAGCGGAACCGGTTCCTGCTGCTACGGCCGGGATTCCCACGGGCACATCGCCAAGGTCGGCGGCTGGGGCCATTTGCTGGGGGATCGCGGAAGTGCCTACGACATCGCCTTCCGCGCCCTGCGCACCGCGGCTCACGAATACGACCACACCGAAGTCTGGGGACCCTTTGGTCAGCGGGCGCTGCGGGAACTGCAGTTGAACGAACCCAATGATCTGATTGCCTGGCTGCAGTCGGCCAGCAAGACGGCGGTGGCCGCGCTGGCACCGCAGGTGTTCGCTGCGGCCGCCGAAGGGGATTCCGGAGCGCGCCGGGTGCTGAAGGACACTGCCGATATTCTCGCCCGCGACGCCTTGGCCTGTGCCCGGCGGTTGGTCAAGGGGCGCGGGCCAGTGCAGTTCATCCTGGCGGGAAGTGTTTTGCTGAAGCAGCCCGGATTGGTTCGCGCGGTGGCCCGGCAAATTCGGGCCGAACGTCCCGGGTCCCGGGTGGTGCCGTTGCCCCGGGAATCTGTCTGGGGGGCGGTGGCGATGGCGCGCGCGGCTCGGCGAGGTCGGCCGGGGTCGGTGGTGGCGAGCGCGTCGGAGAAGCCGGCTCAGCGGGAGCTTCGCCCTACCGGGTTGGTTCCGGCCACTCGAGAGTTGTCGCCCACCGAACAGCGCAATCCGCGCTCGATGGAGCTGGACCGACTTCCGCTGGGGGAGGCCATTGAGCTCATGCTGACCGAGGATGCTGGTATTCTGGAAGCGATTCGGGCGCATCGGTCAGCCTTGGAACGGCTCATTCAGCGGTCGGTTCGCACGTTCCGGGCGGGCGGACGGTTGTTCTACGTCGGTGCCGGCACCAGTGGCCGGCTGGGCGTGCTGGATGCCAGTGAGTGTCCGCCCACGTTTCGCACGCCGCCGGAGTGGGTGCAGGGCATCATGGCCGGCGGGGAGAAGGCGCTGCATTCGGCGGTGGAAGGGGCTGAGGACGATCCCGAGGCGGGATCCCGCGCGGTTCAGTTCCGGGGTGTGGGACCGAAGGATCTGGTGGTCGGCATTGCGGCGAGTGGACGCACCCCGTTCGTGTGGGGCGCACTGGCCGAGGCTCGGCGCCGGGGGGCGGTGACGGGACTGATTTGCTTCAATCCCCACTTGGTGTTTGCCCGGGGTCAGAAGCCGGATCACGTGCTGGCGGTGGACGTCGGGCCGGAAGTCCTGACTGGGTCCACCCGGCTCAAGGCGGGCACGGCGACCAAGCTGATCCTGAACCTGCTGACCACGCTGACGTTTGTGCGGTTGGGCAAGGTGGTGGGCAATCTGATGGTCGATCTGAACCCTTCGAACGTGAAGTTGCGCGACCGGGCCTGCCGGATCGTGATGGAGCTCACCCACCTGGATCGGCCGCGGGCCGAAGCGGAACTGGCGCGGGCCAAGTGGTCGGTGGGGGAAGTGGTGCGTCGTTTTCGGCGGGCGTAGCGAGTAGCGGAATCCAGTTGGGGTGCGAGTTCACCCCTAGCGGGGGATGGGAAAGCGGTAAAAAGTTAAAAAAAGTTTACCTCACTCCATAGGCTTCGCCCCAGGCAAAGGTTTGACTGGCCGGGCGGCGTGGGGTCCGTAGCCTGCGCGGATACGGATGGACGCTACTCGTTTGCAGCTCTTCAACACGCTCACCCGCCGGGTGGAGCCGTTTGAACCCCTGTTCCCGGATCAGACCAAGGACGGTCGCCCGGTCGTGGGCATGTACTGCTGCGGACCCACGGTCTACGACTTCGGTCACATTGGAAACTTTCGCACCTTCGTGTTTGCTGACCTGGTTCGCCGCTACCTCGAGTTCCGGGGTTACGCGGTGAACCACGTGATGAACATCACGGACGTCGAGGACAAGATCATCCGCCGCGTTCAGGAGACCGGCCAATCCCTGCGCGAATTCACTGGGCATTATGAACGCGAGTTCATTCGGGACCTGCAGACCTTGTTGTGCCGGGTGCCGACGCAGACGCCTCGGGCGACGGAGCACATCGCCGACATCATTGCGCTGATCCAGCGGTTGGAGTCGCGCGGTCTGGCGTATCGGGCGCCGGATGGCTCGGTGTACTTCAGCATTCAGAAGTATCAGGGCTGCGGCTGCCGGTATGGTCAGTTGGTCAACTTGAACTTCGACGCCATGCGCGTCGGGGAGCGGGTGGCCGAGGACGAATACGACAAGGAATCCGTGGCCGACTTCGCCCTGTGGAAGGCGCGGGTGCCGGAGGACGGTGAGATCTTCTGGGAGAGTCCCTGGGGGCCGGGCCGGCCGGGCTGGCACATCGAGTGCAGCGCCATGAGCATGGCGTTGCTCGGGCCGAGCTTTGATCTGCATTTGGGCGGTGAAGACCTGGTGTTCCCGCATCATGAAGACGAAATCGCGCAGAGCGAAGGCGCGGGTCTGCAGGCTCCGGGCCGGCCGTTTGTGAAGCACTGGGTCCATGCCTCGCATCTGCTGGTGGAGGGCAAGAAGATGAGCAAGTCGCTCGGAAACTTCTTCACCGTGCGGGATCTGCTGGCGAAAGGCTACACGGGCCGGGAGATCCGTCAGCTGCTGCTCAGCGCCCATTATCGGGAAACCTTCAACTTCACGATGGACGGACTCGACGGAGCCCGCACTGCTCTGGCGCGCATTGATGAATGCGTGGCGAAGTTGACCGAAGTGGCGGGCGGCGCGGCGCCGGGACCGGAGTCCTCTTCATTGGTGCGGGCATTCGTGACGGCGTTGGATGACGACCTGAATGTCTCGCGGGCCTGGGCGGCGGTCTTCGATTGGGTTCGGGAAACCAATCGAGCGCTGGCGGGTCAGCAGCTGTCGCCGGTTCAAGCAGCCACGGCCCTGGCGGCGTGGCAGCAGGTGGATCAGGTGCTGGGACTCGGCGCCAAATCCACCAGCGACGTACCGGCGGAGATCGTGGCCCTGGCGGAGGAACGCGCGGCGGCCAAGAAGGCGCGCGATTTTGCCCGGGCGGATGCCTTGCGGAAGGAGCTCAAGGATCGGGGCTGGGTCGTGGAAGACACGCCCAAGGGTCCCAAGCTCAAGCCGGCGTAAGTTGCGAAGGGACGGGCTGGGGCGCGGAAACGGCGAGCCACCGGGAGACGGTACGGTGGCCTCCGTGTTCCCACCCGCCCGCCCGTTGTTCCATGTTCCAGACGCAGTCCATCACCGATTTTGCAGATCCCCGGCTCGCTCCCTTCCGGTCGATGCGGGCGCAGTTCGATCATCTGCACGACGGCGTTTTCGTGGCGGAAGGTGAGAAGGTGGTGCGCCGGCTTCTGGAATCGAGCTGCGAAATCGTGTCGGTGTTGCTGCCGCCCAAGTGGCAGGCCGAGTACGAGCCGTTGCTCGCGGTCCGGCCGGAGAACATTGAGTTGTTTGTGGCCGACCGGGAGGTGCTCACGAAGCTGACGGGATTCTCCACCTATCAGGGGCTCCTGGGGCTGGCTCGGGTGACGGCTCCTGTGACTTTGGCGGACCTGAACCGGCTGCCCGAGCCGCGACTACTGGTGGCGCTGGACGGACTGACCAATGCCGAGAACGTCGGAACGGTGGTTCGCAATCTGGTGGCCCTGGGCGGGCAGGCGTTGGTGGTGGGGGAGACTTCGGCGCATCCGTATCTGCGGCGGGCAGTGCGGAGTTCCATGGGCGGGATTTTCAAGGTGCCGTACACGGTTTCCTCTGGGTTGGTGGAGTCTCTGGCGGAGCTCCGATCGAGTGGCGTGCGCTGTGTGGCGGCGCATCCGCACACGGAACAGCGCTGGCTCTGGGACGTCGATTTCACCCGGCCCACCTGCCTGGTGTTGGGTGCGGAAGGGGAGGGAATTCGCCCCGAAGTGTTGTCGGCGTGTGACGAGGTGGTGGCCCTGCCCATGTCCAACGGCGTGGATTCGCTCAACGTGGCCAACGCGGCAGCCGTGTTTTTGGCGGAGGTGCAGAGGCAGAGGGGAAAGCTGAGAGCTGAGGGAAAGACCAGTTGAGAGTTGAGAGTTGAAAGTTGAGAGACCGGAATGGGAAGCATGGTGGGGCGACGCTCTGCGGAGCCGTGCGTGTGTGGAGTAGTGACGCGGTGATTCGCGGGGACGCGCACGGCTCCGCGGAGCATCGCCCCACCGGGGGAAGGAGCTGAGAGGCGGAGGGGCAGAGGGGGAGAAAGTGGGAGGGGGAGACTTGGGTGACCGGGCCGGAGAGTTCGCGAAGCGTTTGGACTGCGCCAGCCCTCTGGGGGTAGTAGGTCGAATGGTCGGCGCGGGAACGGTCCGTTGGAAACCTGGCCCTACCGCGCTTCGCTTCCTTACCGCTTGCCGCCTGGCGTTCCCGGTGAAGTGACACGTAGGGAGTCCAGACGCGCACGGCTCGGGCGGAGCCTCGCCCCACCGGGGGGCGGTTTGGTCTCTCAACTCTCAACGTTCAACTCTCAACTGCCCCGCAATCCGCAAGGAGATTCAGCCCTGCATTGACGGGGCAGGGCTGGCTTTCCCACACTCCCCGTCTATTTCCGTCATGAGTAAATCCGTCGGGCCGGCCAATAATTTCGAATCGTTGCTGAAAGAAACCCGGGTCTTCAAACCGGCGAAGGAATTCGCTGCCAAGGCCCACATCAAGAGCTTCGCGCAGTATCAGCGGATGTGGACCGAATCCGTGAAGCAGCCGGAGAAGTTCTGGGCCAAGCAGGCCACCCAGGAGCTCGTCTGGTTCAAGCCCTTCACCAAGGTGTTCCAATGGAAGGAGCCGAACGCCAAGTGGTTCACTGGGGGCAAACTGAACGTGTCCAGCAATTGCCTGGATCGCTGGCTCGACACCGATCTGGCCAACAAGGCCGCCCTGATATGGGAAGGCGAGCCCGCCACCGACGGCAAGCCGGGCGAGGAACGGGTGCTCACCTTCAAGCAGCTGCACCGGGAAGTGTGCCGCTTCGCCAATGTGCTGAAGCGAAACGGAATTCAGAAGGGGGACCGGGTCATCATTTACCTGCCGATGGTTCCCGAGGCCGCGATCGCCATGCTGGCCTGCACCCGCGTCGGGGCGGTGCATAGCGTGATTTTCGGCGGTTTCAGCGCACAGTCGGTGGCGGACCGAATCCAGGATTCCGGCGCCAAGATGGTCATTACGGCCGACGGTGGTTATCGCCGGGGCGCCGTGGTGCCGCTCAAGAAGAATGTCGACGAGGCCCTGCGGATCACGGACGCCAAGGGCGTTTCCCTCACCCAAACCATTCAGAAGGTCGTGGTGCTGCGCCGGACCTGGAACGAGATCCACATCGAGGAAGGCCGCGACGTCTGGTGGCATCGCGAACTCGAGTACGTGAGCAGCCACTGTCCGGCGGAGAAACTCGATTCCGAGGCGCCCCTGTTCATCCTTTACACCAGCGGTTCCACTGGCAAACCCAAGGGCATCCTGCATACCACGGCAGGCTATCTGTTGGGCGCCAAGATGACCTCCAAGTACGTCTTCGATCTGCGTCCGGAGGATGTGTACTGGTGCACCGCCGATGTCGGCTGGGTCACGGGGCACAGCTACATCGTGTACGGTCCGCTGGCGAACGGCACGACCTGCGTCATGTACGAAGGCGCTCCGAACTGGCCGGAGCCGGATCGCTTCTGGCGCATCATCGCCAAGTACGGGGTCACCGTGTTGTACACCGCTCCCACGGCCATCCGGGCGTTCATGAAGTGGGGCGAGGAATGGCCCAACAAACATGATTTGTCTTCCCTGCGGGTCCTCGGAACGGTCGGCGAGCCGATCAACCCGGAAGCCTGGATGTGGTATCACCGGGTGATAGGTGGCGGCCGATGTCCGATCGTGGACACCTGGTGGCAGACCGAGACGGGGTCGATCATGATCACGCCGCTTCCCGGAGCGACGCCCCTGAAGCCGGGCACCGCCACGCTGCCGTTCTTCGGTATCCTTCCCGAAGTGGTCGATGACGCTGGCAAAGCCGTTCCTCGCAACACCGGTGGCAAACTCGTTATTCGCAAACCCTGGCCGTCCATGCTGCGGGGCATCTGGGGCGATCCGGAACGGTTCAAGGCCACCTACTGGAGCGAGGTCAAGGGTTCCTATTTCACGGGCGACGGGTGCCGTCAGGACAAGGACGGATACTTCTGGATCGTGGGTCGAATCGACGACGTGCTCAACGTGGCCGGCCACCGCATCGGCACGGCCGAGGTCGAGAGCGCGCTGGTGAGTCATCCGAGCGTGGCCGAAGCGGCGGTTGTCGGCCGGCCGGACGAACTGAAGGGTCAGGCCCTGGTGTGCTTCGTGACCCTGAAGACGGGTCAGGCCGCCACCCACGAGCTCAAGGCCGAGCTGCGCAACCACGTAGGCAAGGAAATCGGCCCGGTGGCCAAGCCGGACGACGTTCGCTTTGCCGATGCGTTGCCCAAGACGCGTTCGGGCAAAATCATGCGGCGTCTGCTCAAGCAGGTGGCCAGCGGCATGGAGATCAAGGGCGACACCACGACGCTGGAGGATCTGAGTGTGCTGGCTCAGTTGGCGACGGCGGAAGACTAGGGAAAAGCTGAGAGCTGAGAGCTGAGAGCTGAGAGGTCGGAAGGAAAAACCGGTAGGGCGACGCTTTGCGGAGCCGTGCGTGTGTGGACTGGTGACGCGGGAATTTGCGGTGACGCGAACGGCTCGGGCGGAGCCTCGCCCCACCGGGGCGGAAGGCTGCGGTTGATAGGGCGACGCTCTGCGGAGCCGTGCGTGTGTGGACTGGTGACGCGGCAATTTGCTACGCTTTGCGGAGCCGTGCGTGGGTGGACTGGTGACGTGGGAATTCGCTGCGACGTGAACGGCTCGGACGGAGCCTCGCCCCACCGGGGCGGAGGGCTACGGTCGGTAGGGCGACGCTCTGCGGAGCCGTGCGTGGGTGGACTGGTGACGCGGTAATTCGCTGCGACGCGAACGGCTCGGGCGGAGCCTCGCCCCACCGGGGCGGGAGGCTACGGTTGGTAGGGCGACGCTCTGCGGAGCCGTGCGTGTGTGGACTGGTGACGCGGCAATTCGCTGCGACGCGAACGGCTCGGGCGGAGCCTCGCCCCACCGGGGTGGGAGGGTGAGGCTCACCACCCTACTTCCGGGAATACATCTCCTTGATAGGGCCAGGCTGAACGCTCTGTGACCAGTCCGGCTCGGACCGGGTTCTCCAGTACGTAACGCCATTTCTGACCGTGTTGTTCGTGATTGCGCAGTCGGTGGTGAAAGACGCCTGACTGCCACTGCCAATCGGCATGTCCATGTCTCTTGCGGAAATCACTCTTCCAGTACCGGACCCAGCTTTCCACGGAACGGTTTGGATGATGTGCAGCCGCGAGGCAATGGAGGTGGTCGGGCATCAGAACATATCGTCCCACCAGCCAGTCGGTCGCCTGCGCCCAGGTGGATCGGAGGAGCTCATGAGCTTCTTCACAGGCAAGCCATTGGCGACGGGCCCGAGTGCAGATGGTCAACAGAAGTAGCGTGGGTTCACCCGTTCTCGTTAGTACGACTGGGTTCGGCCGCTCTCGCGAAGGGAAGAATGGATCAGCCATCGGCTCATTATGGCGCAACGGATCTGCACCGTTATCCCTAAATGTATGGAGCAGGCACTCAGGCTTCGCAGACCTCTCTTGGGTAGGGCGACGCTCTGCGGGGTCGTACGTGGGTGGACGGATGACGCAGGAATTCGCCGGGGCGCGAACGGCTCGGGCGGAGCCTCGCCCCACCGGGGCGGAAGGCTGCGGTTGGTAGGGCGACGCTCCGCGGAGCCGTGCGTGTGTGGACTGGTGACGCGGGAATTCGCTGCGACGCGAACGGCTCGGTGGAACCTCGCCCCACCGGGGTGGGAGAGGCTACGGTTGGTAGGGCGACGCTCCGCGGAGCCGTGCGTGTGTGGACTGGTGACGCGGGAATTCGCTGCGACGCGAACGGCTCGGGCGAAGCCTCGCCCCACCGGGGTGGGAAAGGCTACGGTTGGAAGGGCGACGCTCCGCGGAGCCGTGCGTGGGTGGACTGGTGACGCGGGAATTTGCTGCGACGCGAACGGCTCGGGTGGAACCTCGCCCCACCGGGGTGGGAGAGGATGCGGTTGGTAGGGCGACGCTCTGCGGAGCCGTGCGTGTGTGGACTGGTGACGCGGGAATTTGCTGCGACGCGAACGGCTCGGGCGGAGCCTCGCCCCACCGGGGTGGGAGAGGCTGCGGTTGGTAGGGCGACGCTCTGCGGAGCCGTACGTGGGTGGACGGGTGACGTGGGAATTTGCTGCGACGCGAACGGCTCGGGCGGAGCCTCGCCCCACCGGGGTGGGAGAGGCTGCGGTTGGTAGGGCGACGCTCTGCGGAGCCGTACGTGGGTGGACGGGTGACGTGGGAATTTGCTGCGACGCGAACGGCTCGGGTGGAACCTCGCCCCACCGGAGACTGTCACGCCGCCGAACTCAGGGATTGAGCGACTTGATGACCTCGTTCCCTTTCATCGAGATCTTCGTGATCGCGGTCGCATCGAGGGGCATTTTCATGAGGTCCACGGAACGGATCTGACTGTTCTCGTAAGTCCGGAAATAGAACCGCCGGGCCTGGGAGTTAATGGCGCTGGTCCAGAGCGTGTAGTCGGCTGTGACATTGCCCTTCGCGTCCTTCTCGGCATCCCGGGCGGCGCCCTTCGGAATGTCGAAGTTGTTCAGAATGTGAAACGCTTGGAGGATGGCCTCCTCGCCAGTGGCGGAAGGAAACACCGAGGTGCTGTAAGCGACAGCGCGGACAAAGCGGGACGGCGGCGTGAAGTCGCCGGGCAATCCCAACATACCGGTGCCCTGACCAAACCCGACCAGCGTCACGCTGCCCACCTTGACCGGCGGACGGTTCACCATCGAAAAGTTCACATAGTTGCGCAGATTGGTCATGTGCCAGTCGTAGGTCGGGGAATTGGTCATCACCCCCAGCGGGTTGTCATGCACGTGGAGTTTTCCATCGACGTACTCGATGACGATGCTGGTGCCGGTCTCGTCCTGGACGACGTAGTGGGCCGGGGGGGTGAATCCCCAGGCCGGAAAGACCACGTCGGCCACGACCACATCGGCGATGTTCTGCCGCACTTCCTGAACCGTGGCGAAGTTCTCCAAGATCCAAGAGCCAAGTTCCCATGGCGCCAAGGTGCGGTCGGCCTTGGCTGGATCGAATTTCTCGTAGCCGGCAGACGTGGGGAAGTAGAACAGCCCGACGGTCATGCCCTTTTCGTTCACCCCGTCAAAAATGAAGGGCAGGCCTACTCCATTGGCTCCCAGCGAGGCATACTTGGACTTCCATTTCAGGCCAGTGGCGCCCTGCGGGGTGGTGCCAGTCCGGGAGAAGTTACGGGGAATCATCAGAACCTCAGACTCCAGATCGAGACCGAACTCCAGGGTGCGCGCGCGGATGACCGTGCCGTCTTGGGCGATCAGGCGGATTCCCGTGCAGGCTTCGGAGTCCGGAGCGAGCGGAAGGGACGTGGCGAGGGCAAGTGCAAGCAGCAGGCGGGACAGCGGTTTCATAACGGTAAGGAGGATGTGGACCGGGGAAGTGATCGAACCGAGATTCGTCCAGGCCGGGCCGGTTGAGGTCGTTTGGTTCGGATCGAATGATTCCAGAGAGAGGTCTGGTTTGTCGAGCCTGCGGCGGCCGGGCGGGTTCCCTCGGTTCGAGGTTTCGAATCGGCGTTAATGTGATTAGAGTTCGCCATGCGGAGTTGCACTCGTCTTGGCCAACTGGTTCTCGGGATCTTCTGGATCACTTGGATTGGGTTGGGGGCAGAGTCTCCGCCCACTGCTTTGAATTCTTCGCCTGCCGCTGTTGCCGCCTCAATTCCCACGCCTCCCCGTGCCGCCACCCGGGACCACTGGTCCACCTGGCACGGAGAACGGGTGAACGATCCCTGGTTTTGGCTGCGGGAGAAGACCAACCCCGAAGTGATCCGGTATTTGGAGGCCGAGAATGCCTACACCGAGGCCTCCACGGCAGACGTTAAAGCCTTTGGGGAACAGTTGTATCGGGAGGCTCTGGGCCGGATCCAGCAGACCGACCTGAGCGTTCCCTTGCGGCGGGGCCAGTTCTATTACTACTCCCGCACTCAGGAAGGTCGGCAGTATTCCGTCCTTTGTCGGAAACCCGCTGACGCCTCGGGAAACCTGGATTCCCAGGCGCCGGAACAGGTCCTGCTGGACCTCAATCAACTGGCGGAGGGAAAGACCTTTCTGTCGTTGGGCAGCTTCGAAATCAGCGATGACGCGACGCAGTTGCTCTACAGCACCGACGTCACCGGGTTTCGGCAGTACAGCTTGTTTCACAAGAATCTCGCCTCAGGGAAGACAAGCGGCCCGTGGGCGGAGCGGGTGGATGGCGTGCAGTGGGCGGCTGACGGCCAGACGGTGTTTTATGTCATCGAGGAGCCCGTGACCAAGCGTAGCCACCAATTGTGGCGCCGGCGCAGTCTGGAGGCTCAGCCGGAGTTGGTCTGGGAGGAGAAGGATGAGTTGTACGGCTTGAGTCTGAGCCGGACCAAGGATCGCCAGTTCCTCATTTGCTCCAGCACAAGCACGGACACGTGGGAGCAACGGATTCTGCCAGCCCACACGCCGCAGGCGGAATTCCAAGTCGTTCTGCCCCGGGAGAAAGGTCACAAGTACGATCTCGAGCACCGCGCGGGACTGTTTTATATCCGCTCCAATCAGAACGCGAAAAACTTCCGAGTGGTCACCGCTCCCGTCGCTACGCCCAACCGTTGGACCGAGTTGGTTCCGCACCGTCCAGACGTGCTTCTGGAAGGGTTGGAGTTGTTCGCCAACCATCTGGTCATTCAGGAACAGCGCGAAGCCCTGACCGTACTGCGGATTCAGGATTCCCGGACCGGCGCCTGGCGCGAAGTCACTTTTCCCGAAACCGTTTATGCGGCCGGCGCGACGGGCACTCCGGAGTTTGGTGCCGCCGCGTTTCGGCTCTCGTACCAGTCGATGATCACCCCCGCGAGTGTCTATGACTGCGATCTGACCACCGGCAAGTTGACCCTGCTGAAACGGACCGAAGTTCTGGGAGGCTACGATCCCAGCGCCTACGTCACCGAACGTCGGTGGGTAACGGCCCGGGATGGCGTTAAGGTACCGCTGTCCCTGATGTATCGTCGGGGCACGGAGCTAGATGGAACCGCTCCCTGTTTTCTCTACGGGTACGGCTCCTATGGGATCGGCATGGACGCGAGCTTCTCGGTCGAACGTCTATCGCTCGTCGATCGCGGCTTGGTGTATGTCATTGCCCACATTCGCGGTGGCAACGAACTGGGCGAGTCCTGGCACGACGAGGGCATGCTCCTGAAAAAGAAGAACACCTTCCACGACTTCATCGATTGCGCCGAAGCACTGGGATCCAAGCGTTGGGTGGACCCCAAGCGGATCGTCATTGAGGGCGGGAGCGCCGGGGGCCTGCTGGTCGGCGCCGTGGTCAATCTTCGTCCGGACCTTTTTCGAGCGGCGCACGCGGCCGTGCCCTTCATGGACGTGATGAATACGATGATGGACGCCAGTCTGCCACTGACCGTGGGCGAGTATCTCGAGTGGGGCGATCCTAACAACAAGACCTACTTTGACTACATGCGGTCCTACAGTCCGTACGACAACCTGCGCGCGACGAACTATCCGGCGATGCTAGTCACCACCAGTCTCAACGACAGTCAGGTGATGTATTGGGAACCGGCCAAGTATGTGGCCAAGTTGCGGACCCTGAAGACGGATCAGAATCCGTTGCATCTGAAATGCAACATGGGCGCCGGACATGGCGGGGCGAGTGGCCGTTACGACCGGCTTAAGGAGCACGCTTTCGAGCACGCGTGGTTGCTGACCCAGTTGGGAATCCGTCAACTGCAGTGAGGGCGGAGTGCTGCGGTTCGCTGCGTTTGCAATGCAACGGCAGTTGACTGAGGAGCCGTCGGGTGGGGCCAGCGGACGGGAAGCGTCGGCCGAGGAATGGTCTAGGTCCCACGGCAGGAGTGGGTTTCCGGGTTCCTCTGAATCGGTTTGGGAGGGTGGCACTCTTCCCGCTTTCGGGGCGGTGGAGTGCGCGTTTTTCGAACATGGATGTTGGGAGTCCTGATGTGGGCTGGAGTTGAGTCGGCCTGGGCCACCTTCATTAATCCCCTCGGCGGCGGCAACGGGCGCGAACTCTCGCTGCAGACCATTCTCGACCAGCGACGATCCACGGCGGGGCAGGTGCCGTTTGACGTGGATGACGATCAGCGTTTGGACGACACCCTATGGGAGTTTTCCAGCGGCCGCTCCTGGGCCACGGTGGTCATCGAGATCGCCAGCTACGCCGACGGCAATCGGTTCGGACTGTACGATCCGCTGGATCCCAATCGTCGGGTGGAGGTGTTCAACGGCGCGGCCATCGGCGGATCCCGGACCGAGATTGAACTGCTGAAGACCGCGGGCGGGTATGAAGTTCGAATCAATGGTCAGGCCCGTCAGACGTTTGGTTCCGACGACTTCGGATTTTACCTGACCAGCAAGGTGAACCGGACGTTCTTTTCCGATCCAGCGCTCAATCCGGATGTCTTTCCGCGGCCACCGAACAAGAACGAGCCGGTCGACCATCTGGTTTCCTATACCGGTCGAGCCGGGCAAACCTTGCAGGTCGGGAACCAATCCTTGAGCTGGGGTGCGCAGGATGCGGTGTTGGCGTGGGAGGATCTCTTCAACGGTGGAGACCGCGACTACAACGACTTGGTGTTGTTGGTGCAGAATGTTCATCCGCGGGATCCGGATCCGGTTACAGTTCCTGACGGGGGCAGCTCGGTGGTTCTTTTGGCCATTGGGCTGGCGGCCGTGCTGGGAGTTCGGCGCGGCCGGTGGAAGTGAAGGTTCGGAACGGGTGGCCGGGGGGCTACCCGGGGTTCAGCCCGTCGGTTTTCCGAGTAGTGGGTAAGGTTCGGACCGGCGGACGACATTTCCCGGTGCTGCGCGCTTGCTGATGGGGAAGGTCCGGGGAAACTTCCTCCGCTCAAGGGATCTGACCCGCTGGTCCGCGGCTGGCGCAGATCCTTTGCTGGCACCACTTCATGACCCTCACCCGCAAACGTGCGTTTCTCGGGATGCCGTTGGCGGCGGCGCTGGTGGTGTCGTTGGTGGGTTGGTGGAGTCATGGTGTGCTGCGCCGGACCTTGGAGGCACGCTTGCAAGGCGAACTTCAGACGGTCTTGAACGCGAACGTCGCCGCGCTGGATATCTGGGTCAGTTCGCAAAGCCGCTTAGCGCAAGTGTTGGCCGATGACCCGGAGCTTCGGCAAGCGACGGCGGCGGTCCTGGCCGAGGCCGGAACGGGGCCCGCCCAACGCGACCGGAGGTCAGGTCGGTCGGCTCCCGAGTTGGAACTGCAGCGGGTGATCGACGAACGACTCAAGCCGTCGGGGTTTGGGGCCGCACTGTTGCTTTCCACCAATCTGCAAGTGGTCGCCGGATCCCAACGGACCCGCACTCGCATGGGGGAAGTGTTTGAGTACGAGCACGCGTCCCGGGTGCGGGAGGCTCTGACCCAGGGTCGGCCGGTGATGATCACTCCCTTTAAGGCGGGGTTTGCCCGTGGTCCCCGGGGACGGGTCAATCCTCGGCTCTACGACTCCGGTGTCTCGGCACCGCCCCAGTTCCCTGGGGAATTCCGGGGTGGAGGTGGTCCGCGGACGAATCGTAATCGGGGCCTTGGTGGAGATCCGGCGGCCAATCGACTGGGCCCGGTGGGAGCCCGACCACCCGACGGTGATCTGAACCTCATGGAATGGGTGGTACCGGTGACCTCGAAGGAGGGTGTGAACCAGGCGGCGCTCATCCTCGTGCAGCGTCCGGAAGAAGAATTCACCCGGGTTCTATCTGTGGCGCGCCCCGGAGAAACCGGGGAGACGTTTGCTTTTGATCCCGCCGGCCGGCTCATTTCGGGAAGTCGATTCGATGATCAGTTAAAACAGTTGGGACTGCTCACGAACGCGCCGGGGGTCAGTTCCCCCCTGAATCTAGAGCTGAAGGATCCAGGCCGTGACTTGACTGAGGTGCCCTTGGCTGAATCGGCGTCTGCAGCTCGGGACAAGCTTCCTCTGATGGGCATGGTCGCGCAGGCCGTGGCGGGTGAATCTGGAAGTACGGTGACCCCTGTTCGCGATTATCGGGGCGTCCCGGTGGTTGGGGCGTGGCGCTGGTTGCCGGAACATGAGTTCGGCGTGGTGACCAAGATCGATGCCGCGGAAGCCTTCCGACCGCTGCGCGTGCTACGCTGGATCATTTTCACCTTGGTGGGTTTGCTGGGCCTGGCCACGCTGGTCATGCTGGTGTCGAGTTACCGTAATTCGGTGTTGAAGCGGCGTTTCAACGAGGCGCAATTGAAGGCCCGGCAACTGGGTCAGTACACGCTGCTGGAACGGATTGGTGAAGGCGCCATGGGCGTGGTGTACCGGGCGGACCACGCCCTGCTGCGGCGAGATACGGCGGTCAAGCTGCTGCTGCCCAACCGGGCGGATTCCGATCTGATCCATCAGTTCGAGCGTGAGGTTCAGCTGACCTGCCGTCTGACCCATCCCAATACGATCCAGATTTACGACTACGGTCGAACCGACGACGGCATCTTCTACTACGCGATGGAACTACTGCGCGGAATGACGCTGTATGAACTCATCGAACGGCATGGTCCGCAGCCCGAGGAGCGGGTTATTCATTTCCTGATCCAGGTCTGTGAATCGCTCCGGGAGGCTCATCGTTCCGGGCTCATTCACCGCGACATCAAGCCGGCCAACCTGTTCCTGTGCGAACGCGGCGGCGTCCCGGACACGGTGAAGGTGCTGGATTTCGGATTGGTCCGACGCCTCGTGGAAGGAGCGGTGCGGGAAGGTCGGGTCAGCGGACCGGATTCGCGATTTCTCGGCACCCCGGACTACATGGCGCCGGAGACGATTCGGGAGCCGGGTTTCGGAGATGCTCGCACTGATATCTACGCGGTGGGGGCGGTGGGATATGAGCTGCTCGCGGGCGAGCCGGTGTTTTCCGGGGAAACTCCGAAGGAAGTGTTCGATCAGCAGGAGCGCATCGTTCCGGAACCGCTGTCGCGTCGGGTGCCGGGAGGAGTGAGTCCGGCCTTGGAAGCGTTGATTCTCCGGTGTCTGGAGAAGGATCCGGAGCAACGTCCGCAGTCGATGACGGAAGTCCTCGTGGCGTTACGGAACTGTCCCCTAGCCACGGCGTGGACCCTGGAGCGGCGGGTGGCTTGGTGGACGCGGTATGGCGTTCCCGAGCATCCCCCGGAATCAACGGTTGGGGTGACGGTCAGTCAGAAAACGCTCAAGATCGATTTCGCGGCGAGGGAGGGATGAGGACCCGGTGGGGCGACGCTCCGCGGAGCCGTGTGTGTGGAGTGGTGACGCGGCGATTCGCCAAGCGGACCGGAAGGCGCGAAGCGTTTGGACTGCGCCAGCCCTCTGGCGCTTTGGGGCGCGTGAGGGGTGATTGCGGATTGTGGATGAACTGACGCGACAGCAGCCGTGACGAAAAGCGGTAGCTCGCTGCGCTCCGCGACCGCAGTCCAAGACGCTCCGCGCACCACTTCGCCGTCTCTCAACTCTCAACTTGGCTCCGGTAGGGCGACGCTCTGCGGAGCCGTGCGGGTGTGGAGTGGTGACGTGGCAATTCGCCGAGACGCGAACGGCTCGGGCGGAGCCTCGCCCCACCGGGGGAAAGAGCTGAGAGCTGAGAGCTGAGAGCTGAGAGGTCGGAACGGGGAAGCGCGAGGCGGCAAGCGGTAAGGAAAGCGAAGCGTGGTAGGGCGACGCTCTGCGGAGCCGTGCGGGTGTGGAGTGGTGACGCGGCAATTCGCCGAGACGCGAACGGCTCGGGCGGAGCCTCGCCCCACCGGGGGAATCAGCTGAGAGCTGAGATTCGGATGCGGATTGGATTCTGCGCTGGCTTGCGAGCCGGCGCCCGATAGCCTCCCTCCCCTGTTTATGGCAAAAGCGAAGACGGCCCCCGCTCCCGTGGTTGAGAGCCGTTACTTCAATCGGGAATTGAGTTGGCTGGAGTTCAACCAGCGCGTCTTGGACGAGGCCTTGGACGTCTCCAATCCGTTGCTGGAACGACTCAAGTTCTTCTGCATCGTGAACTCCAATCTAGACGAGTTCTTCGAGGTTCGGGTGGCCGGATTGAAACAGACCATCGCCGAAGGGATTGTGGAACGAACTCCGGATGGACTCAACGCGACGCAGACCTTGGCCCAGGTCCGGCAACGGGTGAAACGTCTGGTGGACGAGGCCAACCGCTGCTGGCGCGAGGAACTGGTCCCCGGACTGGCCCGACACCACATCCGGTTCCTAGATCCTTCCGAGACGGAGGAGCCGGACCAGGCGTGGCTGGAGAGTCATTACCGCGAGAAAGTGTCGCCGGTGCTGACGCCGCTGGCGGTGGATCCCTCCCATCCGTTTCCGCAGCTGCTCAACAAGTCGCTCAACCTCATCGTCCGCCTGCACGGTCAGTTTCACGGTCAGTTGCGCCGCTGGCTGGCGGTGGTGCAGGTACCCCGGGGACTGCCCCGGATTGTCACCCTGCCGCGCACTGATGGGCGCCGGGACTTCGTGTTCCTGAGCCATCTGATTGGTCACTACTTGGGCGATCTGTTCCCTGGCATGGCGCTCGAGGGATGCTGGAGCTTCCGGGTGACCCGCAACAGCGAGCTCTACATCGACGAGGAGGAGGTTCCGAACCTGCTGCGCGCGGTGGAACACGAGCTCGATAAACGGAAACGCGGTGCAGCGGTTCGCCTGGAAGTGTCGGCCGATTGCCCGGAGGAGGTTCGCACGGAGTTGCTCAGTCATGTGGGGCTGCATCCCGACGACCTCTATGTGGTCGACGGCCCGGTGAATCCCACTCGCCTGATGGCTATTCTCGACGGCGACTATTCTCCGGAACTAAAGGACCGTCCGTTCTTCGGCCCTCCGACACCCACGCTCCGACCTGAGGAGAATCTGTTCGAGGCCGTCCGGGAGCGGGATGTGCTGATGCATCATCCCTACGACAGCTTCAACACCGTGGTGGAGTTTCTGGAGAAGGCGGCGGCGGATCCCAAGGTGCTGGCCATCAAACAGACCTTGTACCGCACCGGCGGCGATCCGCGCATCGTCGGTGCGTTGATGAATGCCGTGAAGAACGGCAAGCAGGTCACGGCGGTGGTCGAACTCAAAGCGCGTTTCGACGAAGCCAACAACATCCGCTGGGCGCGGGCGTTGGAGGAGGCCGGCGTGCACGTCATTTACGGAATCTTCGGCTACAAGGTGCACTGCAAGGTGGCGCTGGTGGTGCGGGCCGATGACGATGGCATTCGCCGCTACGTTCATCTCGGAACCGGCAACTACAATCCGAGCACAGCGCGGTTGTACACGGATCTGAGTCTGCTGACCTGTCGGCCGGAATTCGGCGCCGACGCGACGGACCTGTTCAATCTGCTCACCGGGATTTGCCGTCCGCAACCGATGCGCCGTCTGTTGGTGGCGCCGCATCAGATGCTCAACCGGATTCTGGAATTGATCGACCGGGAAACCGGACATGCTCTCGCCGGGTTGCCGGCGCGCATCGTGGCCAAGATGAACGCGCTGGTGGATACCCAGGTCATCGACGCGCTGTACAAGGCGTCGGCGGCCGGCGTGGAGGTGGATCTGATCATTCGCGGCATTTGCTGTCTGCGTCCGGGGGTTCCGGGCTTGAGCGAACACATTCGCGTTCGCAGCATTGTGGACCGGTTTCTGGAACACGCCCGGGTTTGGTACTTCGACAACGCGCATCGTCCGGAAGTGTTCGTGGGCAGTGCGGACTGGATGCCGCGTAATCTGCATCGGCGCATTGAAGTGGTGTTCCCGGTGGAAGACGGTCGCCTGCGGGACCGGATTATCGAGGATCTGTTGGAAACGGAACTGGTGGACAACACGAAGGCGCGTCAGCTGCGTCCGGATGGTTCCTACTGGATTCCCCCGCGGGTGAAGGGAGCGAAAGTGCGTCGCGCCCAGAGTGAATTCATGGCCCGGGCGGAAGCCGCCAAGAAGGGGTCGACCAAGGAGCGGTTCCGCAATCCGAAGGACAAACTCCTCCCGAAGCCGCGTCCGCAGGGGTGACTGAATTAGCTGAGAGCTGAGAGCAAAGGCGGGTTGAGAGTTGAAAGTTGAGAGTTGAGAGACCCAAAGCCGGGGAATGGGTGTGCCTTGGGCAAACAAACCAACGCTGCAGCAGCAGTCGCAACTGCCCCGTTTTTGCCTTTTTCTCTCAACTCTCAATTGGTTTGTGGGTTGAGAGCTGAGAAATAAGTGCCGGTAGGGCGACGCTCTGCGGAGCCGTCTTTATCGTTGGGGTGGCCCGCTGGGCCGTCCCCGTATTCCGAGCTCCGCGCCGGAATACGGCCCTCGCTGGTCAGCGGTGAACGTCGTGGGCTGCAACTGTGATGGGCGACGTGAAGAACCGGAAGGGGGATGAATCTGGAAAGCAGGAAAACAGGAAGGGGAACGGAAGAGGGGGCGAAAGTGCGACGGGGAGACTTGGAGAGGCGGTATAGGGAGTCGCGAAGCGTTTGGAGTGCGGTCGCGAAACGCAGTGGAGCTACCGCTTTTCGTCCCGGCGAGTGGCGCGTCGAACAGCCCCATCCGTTCACCCGCCATCAACACGCTAACAAATATTCGAAGATCTCCCGCGGAGGGCGCGGAGGCCGCGGAGTCAGAATCGGAATCGTCGAATCGAACGAAGAACTGGGTATCGACGGGACGAATGCTCATGCGGCCGAACGTTCTGGCTCACCGAGCCCGCGCCACTGGCGTTCGCTATCAATCGCCAGTGCCATTGCGGGGTTCGGTGGGTTCGGTGCATCCGGCTTGATCGTCTCTATACTCTTCTCGCTGGCGCTGCCACCTGACACGAAGTCCCCAAAGCAAAAGCAACCACAACGGCACAACAAACGCTGGATGTCGGATAACTCGCGCAACCGAATCCCCAATGGAAGCTGGGACCAAACGATCGCACGCGACGATGAGTGGAATAAAAACAGCCAAGCCGCCGATCATTACCCAGAGCTCACGGCCTGAAATGGGACGATGAAATTCAAAACGAGGCTTGGCTAAAGCTGTTGCAAAACAAAAGCTACCGACGGCGCCAGGAAATCCCGCCAGAAGGAGAAAACTTCCTATGCTTACCAGCACCGCCGCAGCTGCAAAGCGAAGATGGAAGGATGCCTTCATGGTGGGTTCAGGCCGAACGAAGCGGCTCAGACACGCTCGGCCACGGTTGTGCGAACGGGAACGGGAGTGCACCGAGCCACTGAAGTGATCCTCTGGGTAGCCTCGCCCACCAGAGTCTTCGAATCGCTTTCATATCGGCGGGATCCTCCACTGCACGAATGCGATCAAAACGAAGGCAGCGATGAGGATGAGCGGGATCGAAATCCAGATAATCGGTAGGAATCTGCCATCGGACGGTCGAGTGGGCCAATCCCCACGTACGAATCCGAGTCGGACACCGAAGCGTCCTCGTGCTTCCAGGTTCCACAGAAATCCGGCGGCGACGTAGATGATCGGTGACAACATCAGATTACTCCACCAACGGGTCGTGTAGCTGCCATCCCGCAGAAGTAAGTAGCCATCGTAAAACCAGCTGCTCGAAAACAACATCAGTCCTGCGGCGACGACTAGGTATCGTAGAGGACGCCGGCCAGTCAGCACCTGATAGACCATGCCCAGGCACCAAGGCGCAGTGAGAAAGGTAAGTACTGACATCCCACCCCCCAGTGATCACATCCCAAGTCTCGTCGTCGGTAAAGCGACCGGCGAAGGTGACGAAGAGGAAGGCTGGGAGGAAGATCGCCAGCTTCCATGGCATCGTGAGATAGGCCCGGTACCGCTGCAATTCGTCCCATACCCGTTCCCGGTCGTTCACCAGAATTCCGACTCCGACGAGACAAAAGCCAATCCACCCCGCTACGTACCAGAGCAGACGTGGATCATCCGTGTGGGTGATCATTGGTCGGGGTCCGTGCAGGACTCCAAACGGACTGCCAATTCGGGTGGAACCTGGGCGAATCGGGTGGAGATCACGTCGCGAATGGCCTCCTTCAGCGCCTCATTCTGGCCGGCCTGCAGACCATCTTGGTGACCTTCCAGCCGGCCATTTTTGATGGCCCTCCTGACGGACCCTCGGGAGTCCTTCTTGCATTGCGAAACGTTCGAAGCTGGTGACAAGGGGCATGATCGTCTCTGGTTGTAGTTTCTGCAGTTCCTGACGAAAGGAGTGTTCCTGGGGTGGCGACAACGGCAAGAGCCAATCCGTGAGTCGGAGCAACCGGTACAGGGTCTCCCGGCCATAATCGTCGCGATTCAGGTGCCGCAGCAATTCCAGCTTCCCTCGGCAACGATGAGGTGAGCCATAGTCAGTCAACAATCGGAACCACAACCTCCCGTGCGAAGCGCAGCTCTGAACCAGGGGGTGCTCCGAGTTTCCGAAGTGACTTCTTCGTCAACTCCAACGCTTCATCGAGGTCAGCCAACCGAATCTCAATATCCACATACGCAACCTGAAATCTGTCGTTCAACTGCGAGCCGCCGCCGGTGACTTCGCCGAGGCCACGCTCCTCCAAAACCGCTGCCAACGGGTCTTCATACTTCTCGCCGCGCTCCATCGGTTCGACGCTGTCGAGAATCTTGGCGATGACCATGTGCGGATAGGAAGAATCCTCCAGCTCTGATGCAGGAGCGGCACCCTCGCTCTCGTCCGAATCCGCTGCCTCGCTTGCGGCATCTACGGCTGCGTTCGTAGCCGGTGCGGGACTCCAACCATCAAAGCGGCAACCGAACTGGTTGCCGGCGTCGCACATGTAGCCGACCCAGCCGAGAATCATGCCCAACTCGAAACCAACCTCTGCGCTCTTTCCGCTGAGAATCCATGTGCCGTCGCACTGCTTGATGGTGATCTCGTCCTCTGCTTGTTCATGGATGTAGTCCTCAAGTGACTGCGCGACCTCCTGGGAAGGACACTCGAAGGAGTAAGCCAAGGCTGAATCGTTGCCCTCCTCCAGACCGCCGAGAAGAGCCTTCTCATACTCGCCTCGCGTGATCTGAAGCTGCCAAACGAAGTTCTCCAGCAATTCGCGGGTGAACGTCTTGTAGATGTCTGTTGGTTTCGACATGTGTGTGGTGTGTGGTGCGGTGCGTGGTGCGTGATGTGGCTGAACGATTCAATTTACCGATGGCGGTCCTTCCCCGACAGCTGAGTTACCGAAGACGTTGCAGGGCCGCCATTCGGTGCCGTGCTGGGGTTGGCTCGCCTTAACCTGTCGGCCTTCCTTTGGCACTCATCGGGTCCCTCTTCGGCTCGAAAGTCACTGACGAGCGTGGCAACTGAAGGCCACACGACGCGGAGAGCGTGAAAGGCACGGTTGCGAGTCTCCTGCAGGGGTGACCCGAGCTGCTCAATAACCAACGACAGATGGTTGCTCAAGTTTTCACCACGCGCTCCAAGTTCCAGCAAGACGCCGGTTGGGTTCGCCAATTCCGGGTCCCGAAGACTCCGCCGCAATTGCTCTGTCGTCTTGCGCTTCAGAGGATCCCGATCCAGCCACCACAGCGGTAGGAGGATCAAAAGCCGAGCGGCCCAAAATCCGACCCCTCCACACAATGCGGCCCCCACCATTCCGGGAATAGTGCCAAACCGAGATCCGACCGCGTGACCAGCGAGCAGCCCAATCGTAAGTCCGCCGATGGGAGCGAGATCGAAGAGTGTGGTCATAGCCTCGCCAACGTCAGAGCTCACGGACCCGGCGCCTGTGGCGTCCGATTTGAAACCGAGTCGCTGCCGCCGCGTTCGGTCCAGCGATCTGGTTGGCGGTGAGTCGTGCCACGCCAAAAAAATGACGCCGCCGTGGCCAGAAGGCCGCCGAGTGCCAATCCTGGCATCAAGGGGAAGGACATCTCCGACCACGCGAGCCGCTTCATCTGGAACTGAACTGGGCTCCAGAACCAGAGATAGAACGCGAGGCCAAGAACCGTAAACAACACCGACCCAATCAGCCGACTCCGCCTTTCCAAGCAAAGGCAACCCAGGAAGACACCGGCAAAACCACTGACGACGGGGGTGAGGCGCCCGGCAAAACTTGCCGTTGAAAAGAAGCCCGCCATGGCAGCGGTTAGCGCTACCAACAATCCGGCAGCGTATCGTCCGCTGAGTGCGACGAATCGTTTATGATTTCCCAAGGGCTTCATGTGACAGACCAGTCAGTGGCGTTAGACCGAGGCCCGACCGAGAGGGCGGCCTCCGTCAGGGGTTGGGTGAAATAGGTCGTCGTGAAGCGGTCTTGTTGCCAAGGCAGAGAAACAACGCTCCAGCCCGCAGGAGGCGCAGCGACAATGTTGCTGCGAGCAACCTGTGCGTCATAGCGGCGCGCTGGGGGCTCAACGGAGCGACCAACGCTGGAGCGATGAATGCGAGAACGCACCCGAGTAGGAGCAGTGATTTTCGGCTCATGTTTTCAGGAAACGCGACATTCGTGGTTTCATACAGCAATGGCCGGCACAGCCCACACTATAAGTCCTATCAGCGCATAGAGTCCTGCACCAATCAAGAGACGCCGACGAAAAAATCGCTCGGGAACTTCGGGACGGAATACAAAGGCAACGGGCCAGCGCATGGATGCAAGTAGGTCTTTTGGCTGCTCGTTCATGTGGTCAGGCGCTCAATGTCGCCGAGAACCGGCTCACCGACGCCGCGCCGCGGATGCTGGATTGGAACACGAGTGCTCTCGCGGCTTTCGAGTGCAGCCGGCGGCTTGAACTTCTGATGCGTCACTCGGCGGGACGAAAAGCGGTAGCTCCACTGCGTTGCGCGACCGCAGTCCAAACGCTTCGCGAGACTCCACCTGTTCCGAACTCCACGGACGAAAGGTCAGGCCAAGCGTGGGGGGGATGGCGCCTTCTGCCGTCGGCGGCTACGGGCGGGGGCGTGGACGGCTCGGTGGAACCTCGCCCTAGCGGGCAGCGAAGGGGTAAGCGGTAAGGGGGAAGTTCAGGGATTCGTGCGCTTCGTTCTTCGTTCGATTCGTGGTTTCCATTCTGACTCCGCGTCCTCCGTGTCCTCCGCAGGAAACCTTCGGAAGATTTAGCGCCTTGATGGCGGGTGGGCGGTGGGCTGTTCGATGCGTCACTCGGCGAGACGAAAAGCGGTAGCTCCACTGCGTTGCGCGACCGCAGTCCAAACGCTTCGCGAGACTCCACGTGTTCCGAACTCCACGGACGAAAGGTCAGGCCAAGTGTGGGGGAATGGCGCCTCCTGCCGTCGGCGGCGACGGGGCCCTCGCCCTACCGGGCGGTCCTGCGGTTTGTTGATATTCTGTTGATGTCGGGGGCGGGGCTATTGATTACCGCGTTGGCGGGGGAGGGCCAAAGCTGGGGGCGTTATGTACGACCTGCTTCTGGTCCTGGGATTGATCGGCTTCTTTGGCGCGGCTGCCGGATACGCCTCCTGGTGCGGCAAACTCTGAACGACCATGGAAACTATTCTCGTCGGGCTCCTGGCTCTGGGCCTCCTCGTCTACCTCTTTGTGGCGATGGTGTATCCGGAGAAATTCTAACCCCACAGTGCGATGACTCCCTCGGCTTGGATGGAATTCGCCCTCTTCCTGGGGCTTCTGACGGTCCTCACCAAACCGGTGGGACTTTATCTGGGACAGGTGCTTGACCCTCGGGGTCGGACTTGGCTCGACCCGGTGCTGAAACCTCTGGAACGGCTGACCTATCGCGTACTCGGGGTGAGGCCGGATCAGGAGCAGGACTGGAAGCAGTACACCCTGGCGCTGCTCCTGTTCAGTTTGGTGGGCTGCCTGTTTACCTACATCCTGCTTCGGTGTCAGGCGTGGCTGCCCTTGAATCCGCAGGCGTTGGGCGCGTTGAGCGAACACCTCGCATTCAACACAGCCGTAAGTTTCACCACCAACACCAACTGGCAGAGTTATGGCGGCGAAGGAACGCTGTCGTACTGGTCGCAGATGGTGGCGCTGGTGCTCCACAATTTCGCCTCGGCGGCGACGGGAATTGCGATCGCGGGGGCGTTGGTGCGGTCGGTCGCTCGCTCAGCGGCGAAGACCTTAGGTAATTTCTGGGTGGATCTGATCCGCTGCACCTACTTTCTCCTCCTGCCATTCAGCGTGGTCTTTGCGGTCTTCCTGGTGTCCCAGGGCATGATTCAGAACTTTCAGCCCTACACGAAGGCGAAGCTGATGGAACCGATTCCGATTCAGGTTCCCGTGGTGAACGAACAGGGCGAAGCCGTGTTGGATGCCGCCGGCAAAGCGGTTACTCGGCCCGGCACGGTGGACGAGCAGGTGATCGTCCAAGGCCCGATGGCCTCGCAGGTGGCGATCAAGATGCTGGGAACGAACGGCGGTGGTTACGCCAATGCCAATGCCGCCCATCCGTTCGAGAATCCCAATCCGCTCTCGAACTTCGTGCAGATGCTCTCGATCTTCGCGCTGGGCAGCGGTTTGACCTACTACCTGGGTCGGGAGACGGGGAATCAGGCACACGGTTGGTCGGTGTGGGGAACGATGATGATTTTGTTCGTGGCGGGTGTGCTGGCGTGTGCCTGGGCCGAGGCGCGTGGCAATCCGATTCATCAGGCGTTGGGCGTGGCGGCGGAAGGGAACTGGGAGGGCAAGGAAGTCCGCTTTGGAATCTTCAGTTCTGCGCTCTTTGCGACCATCACCACGGCGGCGTCCTGTGGGGCGGTAAATTCGATGCACGATTCCTTCACTGCCCTCGGAGGGTTGGTGCCTCTGTTCAACATTCAATTGGGCGAAGTCGTCATCGGCGGGGTCGGCGCCGGGCTCTACGGCATACTGGTCTTTGTGGTGCTGGCGGTGTTTATCGCGGGTCTGATGGTGGGTCGGACGCCGGAGTATCTGGGCAAGAAGATCCAGGCCTATGAGGTGAAAATGGCGATGCTGGTCGTGTTGGTGACCACACTGTCGATTCTCGGATTCACTGCTTGGGCTGCGATAAGCCCCTGGGGCTTGGCCGGTCTCAACAACGCCGGACCTCACGGCCTAACCGAGATCCTTTATGCCTTCAGTTCGGCGACAGGGAACAATGGCAGTGCCTTCGCTGGTCTGAGCGCCAACACCCCCGCTTATAACCTGACGCTGGCGGTCGCGATGTTGGCGGGTCGATTCCTCATGATCGTTCCCATCATGGCTCTGGCAGGATCGCTGGTGCAGAAGAAAAGTTCGCCGCCCAGTGCCGGCACCTTTCCGGTTTCCGGAGGAACCTTCGTCCTGCTGTTGCTCGGAACCGTGCTGCTGGTGGGCGCGCTGAACTTCCTGCCGGTGCTCGCCCTGGGTCCGGTGGTGGAGCACTTCCTCAATCTTCAGGGTCAACTGTTCTGATTCCCTTTCCGTACGTCCCATGAGCCAACGCGTCCCTTCTTTGTTCGATCCGAAATTGGTCGGCCCCGCCGTGACCGGAGCGTTCCGGAAACTGGATCCGCGGGTTCTTATCCAGAATCCGGTGATGTTCGTGACTTGGGTGGGCGCGGTGCTCACCACAATCGCGGTGTTCACGGCGACCGCCGATCGAGGGTTCATCGCTCAGTTGGCGTTGTGGCTCTGGTTTACGGTGCTGTTCGCCAACTTTGCCGAAGCTATGGCCGAGGGCCGGGGCAAGGCTCAGGCCGACAGCCTGCGTCGGGCTCGAAAAGACACCGTGGCCCGCCTGCTTCGGGGCAGTCGGGAGGAGAAGGTCGCGGCGCCCGATCTGCAGAAGGGTGATCTGGTCGTCTGCGAAGCGGGGGATGTCATCCCCGCAGACGGCGAGGTCATCGAAGGCATCGCGAGCGTTGATGAAGCCGCCATCACCGGGGAATCCGCGCCGGTGATCCGGGAGAGCGGTGGCGATCGCAGTGCGGTGACGGGTGGGACGCGGGTCATCAGCGACCGCATCGTGATTCGGGTGACGTCCGAGAAAGGGAACACGTTTCTGGATCGAATGATCGGCATGGTGGAAGGCGCACGCCGACAGAAGACCCCGAATGAGATTGCGCTGACGATCCTGCTGTCGGCGCTGACGTTGGTGTTCCTGCTGGTCTGTGTGTCATTGCAGCCCTTTGGGCGCTATTCAGGTTCGCCCTTCTCGATCCCGGTGTTGATCGCGCTGTTGGTGTGTCTCATTCCAACGACGATTGGCGGGCTGCTGAGTGCCATTGGCATCAGTGGAATTGACCGACTCATCCGCCGCAACGTCCTGGCGACGTCGGGCCGCGCGGTGGAAGCGGCCGGAGACATTGACGTCCTGCTGCTCGACAAGACCGGCACCATCACGCTGGGAAATCGGATGGCCAGCGACTTCCTTCCAGTGCCGGGCGTCACCGCGGAAGCCCTCGCCGATGCCGCACAGTTGGCCTCGCTCGCGGATGAGACGCCGGAGGGACGAAGCATTGTCATACTGGCCAAGGAACGCTTTCAACTGCGGGGTCGGGAAGTGGCCTCCTCCCATGCGACTTTCGTTCCGTTTACGGCGCAGACCCGGATGAGTGGAGTGGATCTGAGAGAGACCGACGGCAAGGCGGCGCGTTCGGTCCGTAAAGGCGCGGCGGACTCCGTCAAGAACCACGTGCTGCAACAAGGCGGACAGTATCCCGAAGCGGTGGGCCGAATGGTGGACGAAGTATCGAGGCAAGGTGGAACCCCGCTGGTGGTGGCGGACGGGCGGCACGTTCTTGGAGTGATTCACCTCAAGGATGTGGTCAAGGGCGGCATTAAGGAGCGATTCGCCCAGTTGCGGAAGATGGGCATTCGCACGGTCATGATCACCGGAGATAATCCGCTCACGGCTGCTGCCATTGCGGCTGAAGCGGGCGTCGATGACTTCATGGCCCAGGCCACTCCGGAGGCGAAGCTGCAGCGCATCCGATCCGAGCAGGCCGCCGGACATTTGGTGGCGATGACCGGCGATGGCACCAACGACGCGCCGGCACTCGCCCAGGCGGATGTCGGGGTCGCGATGAACACTGGAACGCAGGCCGCCCGGGAGGCTGGCAACATGGTCGATCTCGACAGCAATCCCACCAAGCTCATTGAAATCGTGGAGATCGGGAAGCAGTTGCTCATGACGCGGGGATCGCTCACGACCTTCAGCATCGCAAACGACGTGGCTAAGTACTTCGCAATCCTTCCGGCGATGGTGATGGTCACCTTCCCGGCCATCGCGCCGTTGAACATTATGCGACTGGCCAGCCCGAACAGCGCCATCCTAAGTGCGATCATTTTCAATGCGGTCATCATCATTGGTCTGATTCCCCTGGCGCTCCGCGGCGTGTCGTATCGACCCGTCGGGGCCCTCGCCCTGCTGAAGAGGAATCTGCTGATCTACGGTCTGGGCGGGCTGGTCCTGCCGTTTGTGGGAATCAAGGTTATCGATCTGGTGATCACCCGCCTTCATCTCGTTTGAAACTCATGAACTCACTTCTTGGCTCCTTACGTACCGCCGTCGTGGCCACCCTCGTTCTCGCAGCGGTCACCGGTGGACTCTATCCCGTTCTGGTTTGGGCGATCGCCCAGGGCGTGTTTCCTCAGCAGGCCAACGGCAGTTTGATTCGGGATGCCGATGGCGTGGTTCGGGGGTCGCGACTGATCGGTCAGGGCTTCACGAGCGAACGATACTTTCATCCCCGTCCCAGCGCGGCGGGAGCGAATGGCTACGACGCCAGCAGTTCGGGAGGCAGCAACTTGGGACCCACCTCGCAG
The DNA here is from genome assembly GCA_017309115.1 of Verrucomicrobiota bacterium. Classification (GTDB taxonomy): domain Bacteria; phylum Verrucomicrobiota; class Verrucomicrobiia; order Limisphaerales; family UBA9464; genus UBA9464. The sequence continues at coordinate 67,675 of JAFLEF010000028.1, forward strand.
AAACTTCGCGACCTCATCCAGGAACGGGTTGCGGCGTATCGAGCGGAGAATGGAATGCCGGAAACGAACTCCGTGCCGGCGGATGCGGTGACGGCATCAGCGAGCGGACTGGATCCGCACATCAGCCTCGCCAATGCGCGAATCCAGGCGGCTCGGGTGGCTCGCGTTCGAGGGCTAACCCCAAGCCAGGTGGAGACTCTGATGGCGGCCCATACCGAATCGGCGGGGTTCGGATTCCTGGGTCAGCCGGGAGTTAATGTGCTCACTCTGAATCTCGCGCTGGATCAGGGCGCGCGGTGAACGGGTATGAGGCTGGTCGAACGCGCTACAACTCCACCCGTGAACGGCTCCGCGGAGCGTCGCCCCAACGTAGCCGCCGAGGGGACGAGGCGCTGGCTGAACGGGAGGACCTCACGGGTGGGTTGGCAAGGAACGCGTTGGGGATTTGGATGGCGCCTTCTGCCGTCGGCGGCTACGGAGTCTTTCGCGCGCCGACACGGGCGAACGCTCTCCCATGACTGATTCCGACCGACCGAATCCGGACGCGCTGCTGAAGGCAGTGCAGCGGGAGGAACAGTCCCGTCAGCGGGGACGTCTCAAGGTCTTCTTCGGAATGTCCCCGGGCGTGGGAAAAACCTACGCCATGCTGGAAGCCGCCCGACGGGAACTGGCGTCGGGCCGGGATGTCGTGATTGGCTATGTGGAGACCCACGGTCGCACGGAGACGGAGGCGCTGACCCGCGGACTGCCCCAACTCCCTCGTCGAGAGATGGAGTATCGCGGAGTTCGCCTGACTGAATTGGACTTGGACGGGTTGTTGCAGCGCCGACCGCAGCTCGCGCTGGTGGATGAACTGGCCCACACCAATGCGCCGGGTTCGCGCCATCCGAAGCGGTATCAGGACGTGGAAGAACTTCGGGCTGCGGGCATCGACGTGTTCACCACGCTGAACGTCCAGCATGTCGAGAGTCGGGCGGAGGTGATTCGGGAGATCACAGGATCCACGATTCACGAAACTGTTCCCGACTCGGTGCTGGATGGCGCGGAACTCGAGTTGGTGGATCTACCTCCTGGCGACCTGCTGCAACGCTTGCGGGAGGGCAAGGTTTACGTTTCCGACCGGGCGGCGACCGCGGTGGAGAACTTCTTTCGTGAAGGGAATCTCACGGCCTTGCGCGAACTCGCCCTGCGCCTGGCGGCGGAACATGTGGGCCATGACACGCAGTTCTTCGTGGCCTCCAAGGCGCAGTCTGGTGTCTGGAAGACCGGCCAGCGGCTGCTGGTGGGGGTGAGTCCGAGTCCTTCCTCGTTGTCGATGGTCCGGTGGACGCGGGGGCTTGCGGAGAATCTCCGGGCGCCTTGGCTGGCCCTGCACGTGGATACCGGGGCGGTGCTGGAGGAGGCGGATCGCCAGCGGTTGGATCGCAATCTGGCACTGGCCCGGGATCTCGGCGCCGAGGTTATCACCACCTCGGATCAGGATGTGGTGTCGGCATTGCTCCGCGTGGCCCGGCAGCAGAACGTTACGCAGATCATCATTGGTAAACCGTCGCCTCCAGGTCCGCTCAATTTCTGGCGCAGTTACGTTGGACTGAACCGTCTGATCCGCCTGAGCGGTAACATCGACGTTCATTGCGTGCGGGCCGAGGGTCAGGAGCGTCCTTCCCGGCGTCCCCGGTTGCCGCGCGCTGGTGAGGGAACGCTGGCCCAATATGGGGTCGTGTGCGCCGTCGTTGCGGCCGTCACGGTGTTGTGCTTTCTGCTGCGGAATCTGACCGGGCACAATCCGCTTTCCCTGGTGTACCTCCTTACGGTGGTGGTTCTGGGATTGGCCGTGGGACGTGGCCCAGCGGTGCTGGCGGCAACTCTGAGCGCCTGCCTGTGGAACTTCCTGTTTGTTCCGCCGCTCTACACCTTTCGCATCGGATCGCTGCATGACGGGCTCATGTTCGGCATGTTCATTGTGGTGGGATTGGCGATGGGCCAGTTGACCGCGCGGCTGCGGGCGCAGGAACGCAATGAACGGGAACGCGAGGAACGGGCGACGGCGTTGTATCTGCTGACCCGCGAACTCGCCGAATGCCGGAACTTGCCCGAACTCTTGGGTGTGGTGGTCCGCCAGTTGCGGGAGGTCTTTGCGGCTCAGGTGGCCGTGTTGCTTCCGGATTCCGAGGCGCCGTCAGAACTTTTGACGTATCCGTTCGGCACGTTTGAGGTGAGCGCCAAGGAACAAAGCGTCGCCGTCTGGGCCTTTCGCAACGTGAAACCCGCCGGGCGCACCACCGATACCTTGCCCTCGGCTGCGGCATTGTATCTGCCGCTGACCACACCGACCGGATGTCTTGGAGTGATCGCGTTGGCCGCGCCCGCCTTGGAGCAGCTGACTCCGGGACGCAGAAATTTGCTGGAGAGTTTTGTGCGACAGATTGCGCTGGTGCTGGACCGGCAGCGCTTGCGCGACGCCGAGCAGGAAGCGCAGTGGGTGGCGGAGTCAGAACGTCTGGGAAAAGTGCTGCTGAACTCGGTGTCCCACGAACTTCGCACGCCCTTGGCCGCGCTGCAAACGGCGGGAACGGGGTTGCGTACCGCCGGTCCGTTGAATGCCGTGCAGACGGAACTGGTGGACGAGATCGAAGAAGCGGGAGCACGACTGAATCGGTTGGTGCGGAATCTCCTCGATGTGGCGCGGCTGGAGTCGGGCCATCTCCAACCGCGACTGGATTGGTGTGATCTCACTGATCTGTGTCAGGTGGCCGCGCGGGGAGTGGGGCCGTTGCTGGGGGCGCGTTCGTTGGCTTTGCAGATTCCGCCGGGATTGCCGCTGGTGCGGGCAGACTTTGTGTTGTTGGAGCAGGCGTTGCTGAACCTGCTGGTCAACGCCGCGGTCCACACGCCCGAGGGGACGCCAATCGAATTGTCCGCGGGTGCGGGCGAGGGGACGGCTTGGATTGCCGTGTCGGATCGCGGGCCCGGACTGGCTGCGGCGGATCTGGGGCGAGTGTTTGATCGGTTCTATCGGGCCACGGCGGCGCGGCCGGGTGGCACGGGGCTGGGGTTGGCGATTGTGAGGGGATTTGTAGAAGCCAATGGGGGCACCGTCGAAGCGGCCAACCGGCCGGACGGCGGAGCCCGATTCACGATTCGACTCCCGGTCACGGAAGCCCCCAAGCTTCCGGCCGAGGCTTCATGAGTTCCACTGCCCCATCGGCCATACCGGGTCCGCAGGTGCTCGTCATCGACGACGAGCCACAGATCCGGCGTCTGCTCCAGTTGACTCTGGAGTCCGCCGGCTACCGCGTTCTGGCCGCGGAGAAAGGTCAGGAAGGACTGATTCTCGCGGCGCAGCATCGGCCCGCTCTCGTTGTGCTCGACTTGGGACTGCCCGATCTCAACGGCCTGGAAGTGCTGCGTCGATTGCGGGAATGGTCGGAGGTGCCGGTGGTGGTGCTGTCGGTGCAGGAGGCCGAGGCGGACAAGATTGCGGCGCTCGACTCGGGCGCGGACGACTACGTGACGAAGCCCTTCAACAGCGGGGAACTGCTGGCCCGGTTGCGCGTGGCGTTGCGGCATGCCGAGAAGGCGCCGGAACTGCCCGTGGTGGAGATTGGGCATTGGGTGATTGATCTGGCGGCCCGTCGGGTGACCGCGGACGGCCGGGATGTCAGTTTGACCGCGACCGAGTATTCGCTGCTGCGACTGCTGGTCCGGCATGCGGGTAAAGTGCTGACTCACCGTCAGCTCTTGCGCGATGTGTGGGGGCCGAATGCCGAGCACCAGACGCACTATCTGCGCGTGTACCTGGCTCGGCTGCGGGAGAAGCTGGAGCGCAATCCGGCCGCACCGGAGTTGCTGGTGACCGAGCCGGGCGTGGGCTACCGGCTGGTGGTTCCTGCGAAGTGATTCCACAAAACGCATCGGAGTGGCCTGGGAGCGCCGGCGTCTCGCCGGCATTTTCGCGTCTCGTTTGAGTCGTTCGTCTTCAGTTTAACTCGCCGGCGAGACGCCAACGCTCCCAGGCACGTCCCTACTTCAAAGGAGCCGCATGCCCGTCGAGATACACGACGTTCTTCACGCCGTTGGTTCCACCCGCATGGAAGTTCTCGTAGTCGTACAACATCGGCGTCCGTTCGGTCGGCAATTCGAACCAGCGCGTTTGGACCGGCTTGAGCGGCTTGTCGTTGAGCGACTCGTTCCATTCGTAGCTCGCGCCTTCCTTTCGGTAATACCCGGGCCGGTCAAGCGGACAGGAGAACACGCTTTTGACCGGAGGGTTGTTGGTGTTGAGGGATTGACCCACGTAGGCCGCGAGGACATCGGCGATCCGGGGATCGGGATTCTGCGCGTCGGTCGGCGATGTGGGAATGCGCTCGGCGACGGGCAACCGTTCGGAGTGGTCGCCGGCGTAGACCATGACGGCCATTCCGAGCTGACGGAGATTGTTGAGGCAATAGACGTCGTTGGCCTTGGTCTTGGCGCGGGCCAGTGCCGGCAGGAGCATACTGGCGAGAAGACCGATGATGGCGACGACCACCAGCAGTTCGATGAGGGTGAATCCGCAGCGGTGGGAGGAGTGGGTGTTCATGGGAGTTCAGTTGAGAGTTGAGAGTTGAGAGTTGAGAGTTGAGAGACTGGAAGCCGAGGACGGTAGGGCGAGTTTCCACCGAGCCGTTTGGTGTCATTTCGGTATTTTTGGATGGGCTAGTTCAGAGATGAGAGAAAAGGCTGAGCAGAGGAGAGGTCTAGTATCCGCGAAGGGTCGCCCGCCGTGGCCTTTTTCTCTCAACTCTCAACTTTCAACTCTCAACTTTTCCAATTCAGCGTTTTGCTTGGGATTTTTGGCGGGCGAGTCGCATTTGATCGCGTTCGGCGCGTTGTTGCGGGGTGGAGTTCACCAGCCCGCTGAGCATTCGGTTCATGGCCTTCTCCTGACGCTCGGGATCGGCGGCCATTTGCTGACGCATTTGTTCGCGCTGTTCCTCTGTAGGTGCGGCCGGTCGGGTCGGGGCGTTCTCGGAGGTGACGGCCACGTCAGTAGGACGATTCAGGGGACCGCCGCCGCGGGACTCGAACACGTAGAAGCGGGTCCATTTGCGGAAGGTCTTCTTGGCGGCGAGCGCGACGATGTCTTCCACTTGGGCTTCCGCGACGGCCAGAGTGATCGGGAGCGCCGTGCCATCCTCGGGAATCACCCGCACACCGGCCTGACGTCGGAACGTGGCCGCGAACTGAACCGGCGGCAGATTGGTGACGGAGAGGCTGACCCGGGAGGGGCGTGCGCCAAAGCTGTCGGGACCGCCGCCTGGGGGACGACCGGTGGTGCTGACCAGCGTAGGGCCGCTCGCGGCTTCAACGCCGCCCGGAGCGGACGGACGCGGACCGCCTGCGCCGGGCCGGCTGTTCCAGTTCGTCCAACCTGGGGTGGGGGACTGAAGCTGTCCTTGCGCGAGCGCCCGAGCGGTATTGAGCGACTTGCGGGTAGAGTAGAGCGGATAGACCGCCGACCAGCGTCCGTTGACCTGCTCGTTGAGGATGTCGAGGACGGCCTCAAGCGGCTGATCTTTGACCTTCAGCGTGACTTGGCCCGAGACGCCTTCACCCACGTAGATGGGTTCCCAGGTTTGCCAGCGCAGTTCGCGCACCACTTGGTTCAGATCGGCATTGCGCACCTCGAGGGTGACGAGATCCTGATGTGCCCGCCAAGCCCAGCGCGCACCGTAAGTGACCACCGAAAGAGTCAGAGCCAGCCACAACGTCTTCTTCATACACCCATAGAAGACGCCCCCTGCGTTAAGTCCGGATGTGGGTTGAAGGGAATTGTGTAAAGCTGGGGTAAATCCGGAGCGGGTCCTTGGGATCGATCTGGGACACGACGGAACTTGTGTTTCCGGGAGCTTCCGCTGTGCTCGGTCCATGCAGCGGTTTCGCAGTCGTTGGTTTCAACTGGGATGGATGTTCGGGCTTCTCGGCCTGGGAGGCGGTGTGGCGATCGCGGACGATTGGCCGCAGTGGCTGGGTCCGCAACGCGACGCTCATTGGCGCGAAACCGGAATCATCGAACGCTTTCCGGCAGGCGGCCCCAAACGGCTCTGGAAGACTCCCCTTGGGGCGGGTTACTCCGGTCCGGCGGTGGTGGGGAACCGCGTGTACGTCATGGATCGTCGGGTTTCGGATGGTGCGGCCAATCCCAAGGACGCCTTCGACGCGTCCACCATTCCCGGCAACGAACGGGTGCTCTGTCTGGATGCGCAGGACGGCCGGATCGTTTGGGAGCGCGCCTACAACTGTCCGTACAACGTCAGCTATGCCGCCGGTCCGCGGACCACTCCGCTCGTTTCCGACGGGCGCGTGTACACGCTCGGGACGATGGGGAATTTGGCCTGCCAGGAGGCGAGGGAGGGTCAGTTGGTGTGGTCGCGGGACTTCGTGAAGGAGTTTGGTCTGAAAGTTCCCACGTGGGGCGTTTCCGCGCATCCGCTGCTGGACGGGGACAAATTGATTTGTGTCGTGGGCGGTGAAGGCACGGTGGCGATGGCCTTCGATCGGAAGACGGGACGTGAACTCTGGCGCGCGCTGTCGGCTCGGGAGCCGGGATATTGTCCGCCGATGATCTACGAGTGGAACGGTCGCCGGCAGTTGATCATCTGGCATGCCGAAGCCGTCAATGGACTCGACCCCGAAACAGGTCGGGTGCTGTGGACCGAGCCGTGGAAGTTGAATTACGGAATGGCCATTCCCACTCCGCGTCGATTGGACGACGGATTGTTCCTCACGTGCTTTTACAACGGTTCGATGCGACTGCGGTTTGAGGCGGGCAAGGAGGTTCCGGTGGTGGCGTGGAAGACCGCCAAGCAGAGTGAAAAGGATACGCAGCACTTGAACTGCACCATGGCCACGCCGTGGGTGGAGGACGGTCACGTGTATGGGCCGTGCAGTTACGGTCAGTTTCGTTGTCTGCGCTTGGACACCGGGGAACGCCTGTGGGAAACCTACGCGCCAACCACGGGCAAGTCGGAGCGCTGGGGCAATTGCTTCGTGATCAAAAACGGTTCGCAGTGGTTTCTGTTGAGTGAACAGGGAGATCTCATCATCGCGAAGCTGTCGCCCCAGGGATACGACGAGGTCAGCCGGGCGCATGTCATTGATCCGGTGAACATGGATCCGCGACGTCCGGTGGTCTGGAGCCATCCGGCCTTCGCTCAGCGGCGAATCTTCCTGCGCAACGATCAGGAGATCGTCTGCTACGACCTGGCCGCGGAGTAGGTGTCCTGGGAGCGCCGGCGTCTCGCCGGCTCGTTCACCCAATTTCGTATTTCCGTTACCCACTCGCCGGCGGGACGCCAGCGTTCCCAGGGGTGGTTCGTCGGCCTCGCAAAAGGCTAAGCAGGCCAACTCCGGCCAGAGTTGTTAATGCGCCCAGGACGCCGAACAGCAAGTCGAGCATGGTCTCCGGCACACTTTGTTGGATGGAGGTTCCCCGGAACTGATCGGAAGCAAACTCCGCAATCTCCCAGAACACGGCGATGGTGCAGGCCCAGGCGAAGGTGAGCAGGTAGAGAACCCAGCTGGGACTGCGAGCGGCCGGCAGCGAGGCGAAGAGACCCAAGAAAAAGTAGGCGATGGACGCCCCGCCCAGGAAGTGCAGCAGATGATCGAAGCGCTGGGTCAGACCGTATCCGGCCAACACCAAGTGCAGAACGACGACCAGCCGCAGCAGCCAACGAACGGCGGGGAGATCGGTCATGACGCTTTGGGGTGAGGATGGGAGGAAGTTCGGAGGAGGTAGCTCTCGTGGATCACTCGCAGGGATCCGCTGTCGTTTGGTTGGGTGCGCCGATACCACGCGCCCGGGCGGCCAATGATGGATTAACTGGTGTTTCTTTTCGACCCGGCGCTTCTAGGGATGGACGAGCAATTGTGGCTACGGGAACCGGTTGGCAAGTGGCATTCCGTCCCTGCTCCAAATAATAAGGTCGGAATCATTCGTCGAAACGAAAGCTCGCCGCCACCCCACTGCCTCCACATGTCCGTCGACAAAAGCTAGGTTAACCATTCCGCCATGCCGTCGCCACACCGGCTGAACGGCATCCCTCACACTCGGGTCCAAAATTACTCTCCCAATACTCGCCGATCCATCTACAACCCTATCCGCACTTCCGGAGTAACCATCGCCCAGTGACACAACCAGTGGATTTACTACCTCTGCCTCGCGCACCGGCCGCGGAACCGAACCGGTAAATGCCACCCCCAAACCCACAGGAGGATAGCCCCCTTTTCCTAGGATTCCCTGACTGTTGTATCCTAAATGCAATCGCTCCTGACCACGCTTATACTTCGCGGCTGGGCAGTTCAATAATCTAAGCTTCACCTCACTAGTCTCATTCGTGCCATAAATAGACTGCGTCCAGGAGCTTCCGTGGTTCGGATATGGCGAACCATCCTCGATTTCATTCCGCCTAAGGGGATACTCACGGTTTTCTGCGACAAACAGAGTCAAAAGCTTTCCGCCTTCCCTCAAGTTGTTGATGCATCCAAGGCCTGCTGCTCGGTTTCGCGCTCTACCGACCGCAGTGAATAATAAGCCTGCCAACACTCCGAGGCAGGCAAGAGTTGCCATAAGCTCCATCATCGTGAAGGCGGGGCAACTCACATTGGATTTACCAGTCTTCATTTTGAGTCCTCTAAAAGCTCTGATTTAGCCAACCGGCCATCGACTACCTTGAGTACCTAAGAAAGCCAATTCCTTTCGTGGGAATGCGATGAATTCACCTTGCCCCAGCCTGGTGGCCACGATCGGGTAATGCTCGGCGTTGCGCACGCAGCGGTCCAGATACTCGCGTTGCCAGAACGGTCCCATGTGCGCGACGAGAGTGCTTGCCTTCCGGCTTGTGAAGGGTTTCCACGAATGCTGAATCAGACCGGGACGATCCTAGTGCGGCAGATAACCCAGCGAATGCCAGCCGCGATGCGGCTCCGACGAAACGACGTTGGTGACGACGCGTCCGGTTTCCTTCGACGTCAGCGGGAAGTTCGGCGCGAGCGATGGCAGGCATTGACGGCTCGGCCCGCAACCGCTGCCGTCACTGCCGGAATCGTCATTCTGTTCGTTCGCTCCGCTCGTTTTCAGTTAGCCCCCTGGGAGCGCCGGCGTCTCGCCGGCTCGTGAATTCCATTTCTCCGCACCGTTACCGACTCGCCGGCGAGACGCTAGCGCTCCCAGGGGCCCTCAGCAGATCGCTTGTCACTTTATCGATCACGCTGAGTTCACTCGTTGAATCTGGGGATGTCCGGGAAGGAGTTGTCTTACGGGTTTCGCTGCCGCGCGATGAGGTCCGGAGCACCTCTACCGCGTACCCGCGATTCAATGCCGCACGGCCTCAATGACCCCGAGGTTTAATTCACCGCCTTGAAGATCAGGTGTAACTTCGAGGGATTTTCGAGTTACGGGGCGAATCTTGGCGTTCGGCGAGGTTGGTTTGGAAAAGAAGACAAGTTCGTACCGACCGGGCTCCACGGAATCGATCACGAATTGTCTATCTTCGCCGATCGTCACAAACCGATTCCGGCGGGACGCTTCTTCCAATTTTTCGCGGATACCGGGCTGCAGTCGCCACTCGGCGAAGGCCCTGGAATCCGACACGATTTCGGGAGGAGGTTTCGGGAGATTATCGTTGATCGCTCGCAGCGACCCAACCCACTCACCTTCGATTGCCTCGCTCTGAGGAATCAGGAGGGTTCCGGATATTCGCGATCCGGCGTCACCCATTTTCACCGACAGTGTTTCGCCCGCGACGACGTGGACCGATTTGGATTGCCCGGGTGGATATGACCTGCCGCCGCCGGTTTGAACGTTGGGACGGACTTGATGGACTACCCATTCCCCGGGGGGAAGGTAATCGAAACGACAACGGCGATCCGTGGCGGCCTTCTGATGGGCCGTGTCGAATTCCAGGGTCAAATCGGCGTTTAAGGGATCGGCTGGTTGAAGCCATGCATGATCGTTAGCCCGATCGACTCCCGTAAACTCAACTTCGAGTCGGCCCCAAGGCTGGAGCTGCAATTGGGTAATCCTGTTCAAAGTCGCGAACGGCACCCGGCTGAATCCCCCCGAATGCACGATCAAGGCGGTTGTGATTTCCTCATCCTCTGATAAGTGGACGCGACCCGCGGAGTCAGCGGTACGATACGAAAAACCTGCGGTCTCGAGAGGGTTTCGGTTAAAGCGGGTCCGTTGGAGACTAAAGGTATCGCCCTTCCGGAGGAGGCCCACTTGGGCTTCGGCCGCGGGCTGTCCGTTGGGTTGGAGAATAGTCAGGCTGAATTCACGGGCAGGCTTCAGATTCGCGTCGAGCCGGACTTCCCCTTCGTTGATTTGAAGTGGACGCGAGTACCACGGCTGGAACCCATCGGCCTCCAGCCGAATGACAACTTGAGGGTGGGCAATTCCCGCGATGGATCCGGTGAGTCGATGACGAAAATAACCGCCTTCGAACCGCGCCCAGTCGCCTTCCTGCTCCGTAAACAAGAGTGGTGGTTCACGCATTGGGTTCATGGTCAGGAGCTGACCCGCCGCCAACTGGAATGACGGGATCAATCGGCCGGTATTGGCGTCTTTGACTGCGCCATGGACCACCAGATCCACCGCGGGTTGGAGGATGACTTCCTGTTCTGATCCGTCTGACTTCAGCCTGACGGCGAAGCGGCGCTCGTGTCCATCGGCGAGGAAATCCAGTAGGGTTGATCCGGCCGGCGCATCACTCCACTGGCCGCGACCGGCCTCATCCGTTATGCCCCGGAAGGCCGAGATGGACGGGGGTGGGGGATACCCAGCTTCGGATGAAGTTTCCCAGGGATTGTTGCTGTATCCGAAGGCGACGTTCGGTAGCGGTTTTCCTTCGACGTCCACTACACGAAAGCGCACGAGGCCGGAAACTTGCAGAGTCAACGTTACCGAACTCTGATCCGCGGGCACCGGGAATCGTGCGGGTCCGAAGCCGGGAGCGCTGGCGGTGATCCACTGATTACTGACGGGCCATCCACGAAGTTCGAAGAAGCCGTCAATTGCGGTTCGTGTCGATCGCCGGGAGCCGGGATCGGGTCCAACCAAGGCGTCGGCAATGCCCTGACCCTCTGGATCCACGACTCGACCCTTCAAATGGCGGCTGGGTTTCAACCGCAGGACGTGGGTGCCGTTCTGGAGTTCCACGGAAGCGGAGGGAGAACTGCGGAGAGTAAGCGTTTCGGAGGGCTGGTGGTCCGGGTGGCTTGCGCCAAGGGAACACCGCTCCAAGTGGTCGGCGGCAACCCGCGAGAGCCTCCATCTTCCCGATGCATCGGTAACGGTGGAGACGCTCCCCAGTTCGTGGTTTTCCGGACCCTGGTTTTCCGATGGTCGGGGTTCCTGATCGACCGACACCGTGGCGCCTTCGAGTGGATTCCCGTCGGGATCCAGAACTCGCCCGCCGAGGGCAACGGCAGGTTCCAAGCGGAGGGTGTACTGGGTGGGAATGGTTTGACCTAAGCGCGGTTCCCAGCGCAATCGCGTGTCGGCGAACCCATCGATTCGCGTCGTGATCTGGACGAACTGGGCATTGGTAGACCGGGGAATCCAGGCCTCCCCCGCCTCAGTGGTGGGCACTCGATGTGAAAAAACTTCCGCGGGCCAGCGGTCAAACCGAACGAGATGGTCGAGCGGGCCATTGGGAATGGGTTCACCGGTCTCCTTAGCGACGACGGTTAGCTTCAAGATGTCTTCGGAATCGAAGTCGGATGGGGTTGCTCCCTTGGACGCGGTAGGAGTGAGTTGGGTGGGATTTGGGGAAAGCCCAGCCGAATCGACTTCGAGGCGGGAAGTGGCGTCGGAAATGGGCTTGGACGGATGGTTGCGAAGCCAAGTATTGCTTAATCGAAGAAGGGAAAAGACGCCGAGGGAGATGGCGATCAGAACCGCAGCCGGGATCCATGTAGGGGTCACTCTCCGTGAAGATCTTCTTGGAGTAGTTTGGAGGAAGGATCCAGGAGTAAGGGTCGATTGCTGCTCCAATCGGGCGAGTAACCCCGATGGAGCGGGCTCGACCGCGTGGGCTGCTAGGAAGCTACCCAGGGCGCCCGCCGTGGAGGCGATACCTCGCCTTTCCAACGAATTCCTAAGTGAATCAAGCGCCCGCGCGACACGCATGCGCGCCGCATTGGGTGCGGTTCCCAGCCGACGACCGACTTCTGAATGGGAGAGTCCTTCGAAGAATCTAAGGAGGATCGCCGTGCGATCCGGTTCAGAGAGCTCCGCCAAGGCCTCATCAAGGGCTGCCCGAAGTTCGTCGTCATCGGATGGGAATGAGGGAAGTACGGAAGGAGGCGTCATGGAGGCATAAAGGCACTCGCGTTGTACGCGGCGTAACTGACTTCGATGGAATTCTGCTACAGAAAGACGGGTGCATGAGTAGAGCCAGCCGACGAGGTGCGGATGGCTGAGCAATTCGGCTGACTTCCGGGCCAGGTCGGCAAAAACCACTTGGGTGATGTCTTCGGCGACGAGTGGATCGTTTCGCGTCTGGCGGAGAGCGGCGGAGAAAACCAAGTCGACATGCCTCCGGAGCAAATGGGAAAAGGCGTCTTGGTCGCCAGCATGGGCAAACAGACGCAGTAGTTCGGTATCCGACATGTTCATCTTGCTATGTAACTGCCGCAGACTCCCAAAACGCACAGAGCTTGTGGGTCCGGTGGGTAATTCGCACTTCGACAAAGGGAGGAGGGCCTCCGCTCGATTTTTTGTCTGGATCGAGACCGGGGCGGAATGGATTGCCCGGCACTCTATCGATCCCCCTGGGAGCGCCGGCGTCTCGCCGGCTCGTGCATTCCATTTCTCCGTACCGTTACCGACTCACCGGCGAGACGCCAGCGCTCCCAGGGGTGCGCAGACCCCAGGCGACTTCCGAATTGCGCTCGGCGTGGGGGCGGTAACGCTGTGCGCGGCGCTCGGGCTCGCGTGGCCCGCGCCGCCTGACTCCGTTGATGAACTTTCGCCGCGTGTTCCTCTGGCTGCTGCTGGCGATTGTCGTCGCCGGGTCGGTAGCGTGGCTTTGGCCGGTGCCGGAGCGGGTCATTCAGGGGAAGTCAGAACGGCAGTGGATTGCGGAGCTCAAGCCTCATTACGATCCGGATCAGGAATTACTCTGGAAAGCATTGGGGGATGACGGCATCCGGATGCTGGTGCGGAAGTACCAGAACTCCTATTGGTCCGCCGAATACGTCTGGCAGCGGACCTATCGAAGGCTGTCCCGGTTCCTTCCGAAAGGCGTGCTGAGGTTGTTTCCATCACCGGCGGCCATTGTCACCATGGGGCCTCGCGCCACCCTGATGTCTCGTCTGGGAAGCTTGAGGGATCCCCAGGGCCTAGGACTGTCGGTGGCCACTCTGGCTTTGGACGATTTCGATATGGGGGCCCGGTTGGGGGCGATCTCGTACTTCAAACACGGAACGTTAATCGATACGCCGTTAACCCGAATGGATCCGCGCGACAAAGCCCGTCTCCTGCCCAAGTTTCTCGCCGGACTCCAGGACCCGCAATGGCTCGTGCGCAACAGTTCAGTGGCCGCCCTGCGCTTCTTTCCCGAGGCATCCTCCGAGGTGGTTCCCGCCCTGAGCCGGGCACTGAGCGATCCCCAGCCGGAGGTCCAATTGGCCGCCGCTTGGATTCTCCATGGGATGGCGTCGGATCCTCAAACCCAACATGCGGCTATTGTCGCGGTGATCACGGTTCTTAAGGGTCCCAACGATCAGATTGCCTGGCAGGCGGCTGAAGCCCTCGGGGAACTCGGCGCGGAACCCGAATTGGCGGTACCGGCCCTGATCGCCGCCCTGGATTCCCCCAGCGCCCTGACGGCTAGTACCGCGTTCGAAGCATTGGCGCGCTTTCCCCAGTGGCCGCCGGGAAGCCGCGCGACCGTGGAGAAGTTTCTCCAGCATCCGAATGCGGACATGCGTCAGCACGCCGCCAACGTTCTCAAAGCGCCGGCGGCGCGACGGTGATTCTGGAGAACGCCTATTGGCCCTCGACCAGGCGGAGAAACTCCAGGACTTCGGTGGCATTGAGTTCCACGTCCGTGCGGTCGCCGGTCAGGGTAACCGTGCGGATCACCGTCCACGGGCCGGTGAGGTTGGGCGCCGATTGTAGGCGGTAGGTGCGACCCGGGTGTCCGAAGACCGTCAGGCGCGGACCGGTGATGAGTCGCAGGATGGGATCCTCGCCTAACAGAACGATCGAGCCCTCGTCCGCTCCGGACCGCTGAACAGCGGTTCCATCGCCGCGCAGGCCGGTGATGAATTCTGGGCGGACGGGAACAATTCCCGATTCTCCGGCGTCCACGGACGTGAAGGCCAAATCCGCGATGCGCCGGGTTGCGGTGAGCGAAGCCCCGGGGCGCAATTGCACCTGGACCAAGGCGAAGTCCGCGTCGAAGTCCGCCACGGTGGCGGAGACCACTTCCTCCGACAGACCGGACAAGGCGAGTCCCTCGAAGCGGTCGACCGGGAGCGGGAGTCGGAAGGTCACCCGGGTGATTTCCGGATCAGCGTTCAGCGACAGCGGGACCGACGCGGAGTCGCCGAGGAACAGGTTGGTCGAGCCCACGCCGACCAGGAGGTCGAAGGTCGTGTCGCGCACCCAGACGGTGAACGCCAGTTCCGTGGAGAGCGGCGGGGTGCCGTTGTCCGTGGCGCGGATCACAATGCGATTGGTGCTCGGACCGTCGGTCGGGCGCGTGCGCCAGCGGAAGATTCCGTCGGCTTCCAGCGTCGCCGTGGGCGGTGCCTGGACGAGGGTCAACTGAATCGTCTGACGCGGCACATCGGGATCGGTAACGACGATGGGTTGCTCGAGGCGGGAGCCTTCGGTCACCAGCAGATTCTCCACCGGCGTCAGCGCGGGTGGGCGGTTGGTGGCAATCAGGGTGACGGCGACCGAGGCTTGGGCGAACTCTGAGGGAAGTCCGTTGTCCGTGGCCCGCACCCGGACGGTGAACGTTCCGGGGACATCGCTGTCGCCGGTTTGCCAACGCAGGGTGCCGGTTTCGCCGTCGAGCGCCAGACCCCGCGGCGCGCCGGGCAGCATTGTGAAGAACACTCGTTGATCCGGGTCCGGATCGTCGGCGGTGAACTGGGCCTCCAGGAGTTCTCCCCGGCGGACGGTGAGTGCGGCGGGGCCGGCGAGAACCGGCGTGCGGTTGGACACCGTGATCTGGGTCGTGGTGTCGGCTACGGTCCGGACGGCTTCGATGTTGCCGGCGCGGTCAATGGCCGAGGCAACGAATCCGTAGCTACGTCCGCTCGCTCCGGAGTAGATCGCGCCGGTCAGCGGACTGTTCGTCAGCCACAGCTGGAACGGACCGCTGTCGATGGAGACGTAGATGTTGTAGGAGAAGACTCCGCTGGAGTCGTCGGTGCCGCTCCAGGCGACCGGGAAGTTCAGCGGGCTTTGCGCCGGGAGCGCGGCCACCTGGCTGACGGGTGCGGCCGTGTCAGGAATCGGTGGCGGGGCGACCTCGTACACGAGCGTGTAATGCGTGGGCGCGTCCACATCGACCAGATGCAGCTGATTGATGCGGATGGGTCGCTTGGCGCCGCCGCGGATGAATCGGTCGGTGGTCCAGACGTTGGTGCCCACGCCGAGATCGGTACCATCCGGCCGCAGCACTTGCCGGAGGAGGTAGTTGGTCCCGCCCGGTTCCTCGACACGCAGGTAGGCGATTCCCCGGGGGAGGGCGACGTCCAGACGCAGTTGCAGGTTCGACGGCGACAGTTGGCCGGTGATGACGGCATTCGTCACCGCGGAGACGGGATACGTGTTGCCGTCGCTGGCGTACAACGTGTCCGGAAGAATGGCGGCGTCACCAGTGGAGTTCACGAGCAGGTCGGCCCGGTTATCTTCGCTCGGGATCGGCAACTGGACGATCCGGATGAGTTCGTGGATTTCCACCGACTTCACCAGCGAGAGTCGCGGCACGCCCGCGATGGCGTCCTCCTGGCGGAAGGTGGCGGTGAAGTTCGTGAAGCTGCCCTGGAGTGACGACGTGAAGAACCACCGCGCGAGCCGGTTGGTGCCCGGGGCAATCTCGCCCAGGTCAGCATTCAACGACGGGGAGAACGGCCGATTTTCCACGCTGGCGCCAATGGCCTGGAAGTCGATCAAGAGTCCCTTTTCGTTTTCGATGATCTGGGGTTGGCCGCTTTCGATGCGGAGCGACTTGGCCGTGCCGTAACCCACATTCAGGACCTGCGCGGCCAGAGCATAGGGCACGGCCGGTTCGAGCACGCGAGTGAACGGATCGTCACTGTAGACATTGCGTTCGTGGAAGTAGCGGACGACGAGTTCCGGCTGCGGATGCACATCAATCGAAGCCGGTGTGAGCGGAACCGTGATCCGCACGCCATCCTGGCGATAGATGATGGTGCCACCGACCAGGAACGTCCGGACTCCCTGAGTCGGGGCTGCATCGAGCGAGGGAATGAGGGTCCACCGGGCACTGCCACTGGACTGGGCGCCCAGGCTTCCGGAACCATCCACACTGGTGAGACCCGTCAGTTCCGGCGGGCGGACGCCGAAGAGCGCGTTGGCCGGCCGACCTTCCGAATCGACGATGTCCAGGGTCACCTCCAGGTCGGTCAGCGAACTGTCGGTGTCGTTGCCCAGTTCCAGGCGGGCCTGGAAGGCGTCCCGGGTGAGAACCGCCCGTTGATCCAGGCGGAGACGAACCTTGGCGCAGACCGCGCCTTCCGATCCGGGATCTTCGGCGGCGCGGGCGACACGACGCGGGGTCGCGGTGGAATTGGCCGGGGTGATCACCCTTTGGGGACCGGGTCCAGAGGAGCAATCCCCTGACGACGAATCGACGGGTGGGCGGGAGGAAATGCGGGTTGGACTGTAGGTGTAGTTTCCGTTTCCACCGTCGCCGGGACCGCAGCAGACAGGGAAGCCGGCGAACGCCTGCGCCAGGGAATCCCCCAGGGCCGCGGCCACGGCCAGAAAGTTGCACGCGGCGGAGACATTGAACGCGACGGGCGCAGAACCGTTAATCTCCGACGGGCCGCAGGGATAGGAGTAAACGGCCTGTCCCACAGCGGTGCAGCCGCCGAAACCTACCGTGCGATCGACCCGGCGGGCGGACGTCACCCCGGCGCGCTGGAGCGTCTTCGCGTGCACACTGGACGGAGAGGTGGGCCGGCCCCGGTGCACCAAGACCGGAATGTTGACGGACGACCGGGCGGCCATGCGACCGATCTTGGAGATGAGCGGCGTCATCTGGAGATCTGCCGTCGAAGGCAGGTTGAACTCCACGTTCTGGGCGGCGATGAGGCCGTGATTGGAGATCGTGAAGTTGATCTGGAATTCGTCCTCCGCGAAGAGTGTGAGGTCCACCGAGGGCGGATCGATGGTGATGACCGGCTTGGGCACCTGAGTCTCGAAGGTGGACTCGATGGTGAAGGTGTAGACGTCCTCAATGGTGGTGGGCACCACGGAGAAGGTGTAGCGCACGGACTGCCGGGGGAGGAAGGCGGTCACGGGCGTCACGGCGGGCGTGGCGTCGGCTCGCTGAACCCGGCTGGTGAACGGAGCCGCGCTGGTCGGATTCGCATCGGCGGGATTGATGCCTGCGACCCGCACGGTTCGGCGGAAGGAGTCATGGCCATCGGCGGTGACGCTGACGAGGTAGTCGCCTTCGAGCAGATTCTCGAAGAGCACCTCGCCGTCGGGACCGCCCTCACCATTGGCCACCACTGTTCCGGTAAGGGCGTCGCTGACGACCACCACGGCGTTGGTTGGGCGCGGCGAACCTTCGGCGAAATAGGTGTACTCGTCCTCGGCAGTCACCAGGAGTCCGCCGCGGGCTTCGGAGACGGCGCGGAAGGAGAACGGAACGCGCAGCAGGGCGTTGGTGGCGCGGAGGACGACTTCGCCGTTGTAGACGTTCAGGGCGAGATCGGCGGCCGGGGAGAGCAGCAGGTCCACCGAGGTGTTGGCTCCGGGTTCCAACGGCGGCAATTGGACGGGCGATACGGCAGTCAGCCAGGGCGCGCCGGAGAAGACCACTTCCAGCGGGCCGGTGGCGGTGCCGCCGACGTTGGTGGCGGAGAAGGAGACGACCCGTTGCTGACCGAGCGGCATGGTGGCGGTGAGCGGGCTGCGATCGGCGACGAGGCGCGGAACGATCCGTTCCAGCACGAGCGGCAGGATCACGTCACCAAAGGCGCCTTCACCCGAAGTCACGCGGAGATGGGCGAACCCATTGCCCCGAGCGGCACTATTCGCGGTGACCACGAACGCCAGCGTGGCCTCGTCGTCGCCATCCAGTCGATTGGTGGCGAGTTGGGCGCTGACTTCGAATCCGGGGGAGTTGCTCAGCACTGTGGCCACCAGTCCGGTCAGCGGCAGGTCACTGAGGTTGAGCAGCCGAGTGGTGCTGGACACGGAGCTCAGCTCCACGATTCGCAGGGAGTTCACCGGAGTGACGCGCAGGCCCTGCAGCGTGAACTGATCCTGGGCGGCGGGCATGGGCAGACCCGGGAAGCTCGCGGCCACCCGGTAATTGCCGGCCTCGTCGGGCAGCGGATTGAAGACGGTGCTGAAGCGGCCGGTGGTGTCAGTGGCAACGGTCACGTTGCGACGAATGCCGCGGACTTCCAGATGCACTTCGACCGCCACGTTGGTGGCGGGCTGACCGTCGCTGGCGCGGGTGGCTTGACCGCTCAGCGTGATGGGCGAGTTGGCCAGGGCGACCTTGGGTTGGGCCGTGACTGTGGCGAGATAGGACGCGCCGGCGTTCACCGCGGCGTCGCTGATACGAATGTTGTTCGCTTCCACCAGTTCGGTGACCTGCCGGCTCGAGTCGGCTTCCACCGCAATCCAGTAGGGACCGGGCTTGGCCGGGAGCCGGAGGTTGGCGGTCTGTTCGAGGAAGCCACCGGCGGGCACCGGCGTGCTCCACGTCAGCTGGGCCGCAAGGGAGCCGCCGCCGAACACGGGTGACTCACTGATTCGAACCGACTGGATGAATCCGTTCGTGATCGGCGCAAACCCACGGTTCTCTACCCGGAAGGAGACGGGAACCACGGTGCCGGCGATCCCGTTGGTGGGCGCCGTCAGCCGGGTCACCACCAGATCGGGCAGATTGGAATCCGTCACGAGCAGGGTGCGGGTCGCGGTGGAGAATCCGGCGGCAGTGGCGGTGATTTGGACCGACTGGTTTCCGTCGGTTTCACCATCGTCCAGCGTTTGGATAGCGAAGGTGACCTGGCTGGATCCGTCGGGAATCACGACGGACGCGGGAACGACCGCTTCCTCCGGTTGGCTGGATTCCAAGGTGACCACCAGGGCTCCGTTGGTTCCGGTGTTGCGAGTGAGTCGGGCCGTGGTGGCCGGATTGCGGCCCTCAGGCACCACATCGGCGGCGAGCACCAGCGTGAGCGCGGGTCCATCGTCATCGGTGATGGTGAGCAGATCGGGAACAATTTCCGCCAACCGGGTTCCGCCCGAGCTTTCCACGATCCATCCGCCCAGGCTGGTGGCGCGCGGGCCGTCCACCTGGGTGTTGTTGACCGTTCCGACGGGGAAGGAAACCGTGGGCACATTCGCCGGAATGGTCACACTGGACGGCCAAGAGATGATGTCGGGCCGGCTCGCGAGTAGCGTGACCGTGACTGGCGCGGCGGTGATCGGACTGCGGGTGAGGGTGACTGTAGCGGCATTGGGACCGCCGCCTTCGCTGACCGTGCGGGGCGAGACGGCGAGCGTGACTTGCGGCAGGTCATCATCCAGCACCTGCACGGTCGCGCCGCCGGATTCGTAGCCGGCCGTGGTGGCGGTCAGCGAAACACTCAGGGGCGCCTGGAGGGTCAGATTTTGGGGGACGGTGAGCAGAATCGGGACGGACGCTTGTCCCGCCGGAATGGTGATCGTTCGCGGTCCGGTTACTCGGGCGACGTCGGAGAGTTGCAATTGCACCACCAGGGCGGTGGCCAGGGTAGGAACCCGACTGATGACGGCTTCGAGGGTTCCACCTTCAGTCACCCGGTTCGTGGCGAAGGCGACGGCCAGGCGGGCGGCGGTCGAGTCGAGGACGTTGACCGTGGTTTGAGCCGGCAGGAACCCTTCGGCGCTGGCGCTGATTTGAACCGACTGCGGGCCATCCAGTAGGTCATCGGGAAGCGGTTGGGCCGGGACGGTGACCGATTTCTGGCCGGCGGGTATGACCACCGAATCGGGAACGGCGAGTTCGTCGGGACGACTGCCCGTGACGGCAACGGTGAGCGGCAGTTCGGCCGATCCATTCCGCGACAGGGTGAGAGACAGGGGATTGGGGGAATTCTCGGGGACGGAACCGCTGGCGGCGACCAGCGTGAGGGCTTGGGCGACGTCGATGGATTCGGTGCTGACCCCGACGTTGTTGGCTCGGTTGGCTTCCGGGATCGCATTGCCCACGTCGAGGCGCACGACCAGCCACTGCGGTCCGGCGTCTCCGGTAATCGGAACGGCCACCCGGTTCGTGTGCCGGAGCGATTCGGCCGGCGCGAGTTCAGCGGTCAGGGAATCGAATACCAGCGACGTGTCTCCGCCGACCTGGTTGTCGGCGCTGAGAGCGAGGGAATTCTGCCAGGTGGTGTTGGCGGTGACGGAACCGCGGTTGGTGATCACCGTTACCACCTCAAACGGAACTCCGGGAATAGCTGAGTTCGGCACGATCAGTTCAGCCACGGCGAGATCCGGTCCGGACACCACGTCGAGGTTGGCCGAGTTGTTGAGTTCGGCGGGCGCGGTGGAGAATTCGGTGACGGCGTTGCCCACGTCGGCGAGGACCGTGACGGTGAACTGACCGAAGGCGTCGGGAACGGGAGGAACGGTGAACTCGAAGGTCTGTTCGCTGCTGGCTCCCGCGGCCAGATCAGTAGCGCGGGTCAGATCGCGCGTCGCCACGGGTCGGCCGGTGGTGCGATTGATGATCGTGACCCGGTCGGTCCAGGTCGCCCGGGCGGGACCGGTGCCGCTGTTGGTGAGATTCCACGTGACGGTGACGGAGTTGCCGGGAATCCAGCCGGTGACCGGCGTGGTGCGCAATCCGACCACCTGGAGATCGGGATACGGAGCGAGCGTGCCCTGGAGCGGGACGGCGGACCGGTTGTTGGCTTCGCCGGTTCCGGTGTCATTGGATTCCGCGAGGGCGTTCAGAGCGTCGAGGCTGACCTCGACTTCCAGGTCTCCGGTGGCGGACGGGCCGTCGGGCAGAGTGATCGTCGTGGACCGCACCACCGTTCCCTGCGGCGCCAATCCAGTGGTGGCATCGGTGACCAGGCGCGTGGCGAGGACGGTTCCGGCGGCATTGCGAATCACCACGCGATCCGAGAAGGCGTTGGTGACGGCGCCGAGTCCCCGATTCCGCGCGGTCCATTGCACCGTCACGATCCCGCCGGACAGCACCGAGTTGGGCGTGGCGGTCAGGGCGCTGATTTCCAGGTCGGGTCCGGCCGTCCCGGTTTCAAAGAGCGGTTGGGGCGTGGTTGGTACCACGGGCAACAGGGTGAACTGTACGGAACCCTGCTGACCGGCGGCGAAGTTCTCTCCGTTCAGCACGAAGTAGTAGCTGCCGGTGAACGGCGCCGTGAAGGTGGTCACGTCAAAGCGGCTGTCGGACTGGAAGAGAAGGGCCCCGGTGGCGGCGAACATCCGGGTGTTAATTCCCAACGCGGTGAATCCGGCAGTCTCGTCGAACCGAAGGTAGAACCGGTCGCCGGCTTGGGCGGAGAAGCGAACGACCTCGGTCGAACGCGGTTCGCTGAAGTTCACGGTGACTGGTTGCCCGGGCGTGATCGCGGGAGCCTGGGCGGCATCCAGGAAGCGGAAACGGAACGCGTTGGTTTGCTGAAGCGGTTGGGAGAAGGTGGCCAGATATTCCCCGGCCGGCAGGGCCTTCAGTTGGGAGCTGTCATTGGCTTCGTGGGAGCGGACGGCGACATTGCTGAAGGGCGTCGCCAGATCTCCGCGCAGGGTGAGGGACAGGTCGACGGGTTCCCCGAGCAAATCGAACAGCAGGAGCGCGTCCTGGGGCAGGTTGAGCCGATAGTTGCTACGTTCGCTGAAGATCGTCAGGGCATCGTTGACCGGGGTGCCCAGGGCGACGGTGTTGGTGCGATCCTGCGGACTCCAAAGCGCGAACTGGAAGGTGCCGTTGGTGCCCGTATCGTTGGGAAGTCCCGAAGCCAGGAGGTAGTAGCGGCCGGTGACCGGAGCGAGGAAGCGGTCGTCGATTCGGTCGAGCCGCCACAGGTCGCGCCCGTCGCCATTCGGGAAGTAGAGGTCGGCGAAGCCATTGTCCGAGTAACCACTGAAGCCGAGCCCCTGGTACAGGAGCGGCGTGCCGGCGGGGATGTCGAAGCGGTAGAAGCGGCTCTGGGCGGCGGGCTGATTGGTTCCCTGAATGACGGTGTTCAGATTCTGCGGCTGTGCGACGGCCTCCAAATCCCACACAGCAAACCGAAACGGCCCGGGAATGGTCGAGGCGTTCAAGCGGAAGCTGAGGCTGTACGGACCGGCGGGCAGATCAAAAAAGGCGTTGCCGACCGAGGGCGTGGAACTGATGTCCGATGAATTCAATCCGCTGTCGGTACGCCACGTGCGATCAGGGGACTTCAGGTTCCAGACCATGCTGTGACTGCCGGCGGGAACCTGGATGAGATCCACGGCCACCCGGGTCGGCGCAGTGAGTACGAAGTCGTATTGGACGCTGCCCAGGGGGGACGTCACGGCGCCCGTCGTCGGGGTGTTGAGGGCGAGCGAATTCGTGGCGCTACGAATGGTGGCCAGACGAACGCGGTGCACTCCCTCCGGGGCGGTACTGCTCACCGGCACGCCGAAGAGCAGGTAGTATTCGCCCGTCCGGGAGAGGGTCAGCGTGGCTTCCGTGTTGGAGAACCAGCTGTAGACCGAGTCGCCCTTCGGATCCCAGATCGCGAACGAGGGCCGTTGGTCGAAGCCGTCGAACGTCCCTCCCAGGAACTGGAGTCGATCCCCGGCCTGGCCGGTGAACCGCCGCAACTGACTGGCGTTGGCCGGCGCATTCGTGATGGAGAGATCGGCATCCAAGACCAGCGTCGGGGCGCTGATGGCGTTGAGGAGACGGAACCGAATGGTACCAGCCCCGCGAAACTCCAGCTGATAGTCCCCGGGTTCCGCGGGAACCATGCTCCAGGAGGACGAAGCGGCGAGGTCCACCTGGGTCAGCGTGCGGTCCTGGAACAAGATCCGGTGCCGATTACGAAGGGTTACCAGTTGCCCCGAGCCAGCCAACATGTCCACGTGGAGCATGGCTTTTTCGGTTAGCGTGAAGGTATACTGATTGGTCGTGGTCGCTTCGGGCAGGGTGCCGGACACTTCCTGATTCCAGGTGATGGGCGTTCCGGGCCACGCCGCGGGCGGGGTTACTCCGCCATCATCCAGAATAAACCGGATACTGCCATTGACCCCGGCATCTGCGGTCGGCCCCACCAGCATGAGCGCGTGTCGCCCGGCCAGAACGGTGGTGGCGGAGCTGTTGGCCGTGCTGGAGGATTCGAAGAGCCGGATTCCGTTCGGATCCACGAGAGTCCAGAGCGGGCCGGAGGTGAGGCCGGTTCGGCTGAGGAAGCGGGCGTTGACCCGCTGACCCGCGGGCAGATCGAGCGCGTACACCACGGTGGAGGCGTTCGGATTGAAGGTCGTTTGGACCTCTTCGCCCAAGTTGAGGGTGGGACCTGAGAAAATGTCGATCAGGCGGAACCGGTAGGATCCCACGCTCGGCACATCCCCGAACACCTCCAGTGTGTACTGACCGGCAGGGGCTTGCAGGGGTTGCCAGGAATTGTTCCAGAACCGGGTGCCAGCAAGTGCTCCCCAAGGTCCGGTTAGAGCCCAACGGAGATTGGAATCCGACAGCGAGTTGAACGTCAGCCAGGTGTCGTTGGACAAGGTGAACTCGTACCGATGCACCTCGCCAGGGAGGGTCAAAGCTGCCGCAATGTCGACGCCCAGGATGAGCGGTTGGGCGTTTTCCGGCGCCGTGCGGAGAGTGAAGGTGGCACTGGCCGGAGTGGACGGTTCGCTCAGATTGCCGCCGATGAGCAGATCGTAGGTCCCGGAGAATGGCACCTCGAAGGGCGCCTGTGGGGTGAACGAAGTGTCGAACACGGAATCGCCACTCGGACTGCGCAAGGTCCAGCCCGGCCGGCTCGTATTCCAGGTCGTCCGCTCGAGGGGATCGGCATAGAACCGTTGCCCGGCCGTCAGATCGAACCGCACCCAGCGGCTGTGTCGGGCGGTGGGGAATTCCAATCGATTCGTCGAATTCAGCGTCAACTTCGGACCGGCGGACGCGGCGAGAATCTGGAACCGAGCGGGCGGCGTCTCGTTGCCGTCCGCATACGTTTCCACGGTGTAGGCGCCGGGGATCAGTTCGTAAATCCACCAGGAGTCCTGCCAGAAGCGGCTGCCCGAATTGAGCGTTCCGGAGGGTCCCAGCAACCGGAACCGGGCGTTAGACGACTCCAGGATATCAAAGGAAACCCGGGTCGGCTGGGTGACTTCGAAGGTGTAGCGGCGGGTCTGGCCGGGCGACTGGATCGAATCGTTGATTTCCGTTCCGAGCGCGATCGGGGTCAGGGTGTCCGTGATCGGGAGCAGGGCGAATTCAATCTGACCGGTTCGGGTCAGCGGCTCGAGGTGGCTGCCGGAGAAGATCAGGGTGTAGGTGCCGGTGGCGGGAGCGGTCAGCGCGCCGGGTTCCGTGTTGACCGACGTGGAAAACACCACCCGGCCGGCGGGATCTTCGAGCCGCCACTGGGGAACTCCGGCGGGAAAGCCGCTGAAGTTGAAGAGCCGGGGATAGAATCTCTGGCCGGCGGTCAGGTTGAGTCGGAAGGCCCAGGTTCCTCCGGCCGGGGTGAATTCGCGGGCCACGGTGTCACCGAGCGTGATGACCTCCGCCGCCCCGAGATCGAGCAGACGAAAGGCGAACTCGGGAGTCTCGATGGTATTGCCCCGAACCGTGATCACGTAGTTCCCAGCGGGCAGCGGGTAGATGTTCCAGGAATCACTCCAGAACCGGGCGCCATCGATGGATCCGAGCGGGCCACTCAAGTTCCACAAGGCTTCGCTGGAATTGAGCACATCAAAGGCGACCCGTCGGCTTTGGTCCAAGGCGAAGGTGTAGCGGCGAATCTGGCCGGGGGTGGTGATTCGATCCGCGACGACGGTGTTGAAGGCCAGGGGGCTGGCGGAATTGGTCACCGAGTGGAACCGGAATTCGCGGATGCCGTTGGTGCCGGGATTCGCGGCCGCGCTGCGCAGGGCGAGGATGTAATCCCCGGAAAACGGCGCCGTGAATCCCCCATCGCTCCAACTTTGGGAAAAAACGGAACTGCCGTACGGATTCCAGAGGGTCCATCCGACCGAGAAGGTCCCGACGAATCCGGTGACCGAACGGGCTTCGGCGTAGATCTGTTGACCCGCCGCCAGGGGAAGTCGGAAGTAGAGGTGGTCGTTGTTGAAGGCGTTGGTGATCCGGTGAAGCGTGTCGACGGCGAGCGGTGTCAGCGCCGACAAGTCTTGAAACGCCCAACCGGCGACGCCGGAGTTCTCCGCGCGGCTCCAGACCGTGAATTGATACTCGCCGGCCGGCGCCTCCCACCGCTTGCTGGTGCTCTCGGTAAACCGTTCTTCGCCCAAATTCCCGGCCGGGCCGAGGAGTTGCCACGAGACTTGGGAGCCGCTCAGAAGGGAATGGAAGGCGAGTTGGGTTCCCGTCGTGAGGGTCAGACGATAGACGTTGGTAAAGGGGGTGGAGTTGGTGAGGAAGGTGCGGGTGTTGAGCGCGAGCGGCTGACCGGTGGAATATGGCTGCTGCGGGGCCAGTGGTTCCACGTTTAAGCCGAAGGAGCCGGCATTGGTTCCGTTGCCGATGTTCCCTTCGACCAGCACCCAGTAGGGTCCGTCGGCTAGGAGCGTGACCGGAGAGCTGAAACCGTCGGAGGCCCGGGCCACCACGCGACCGAAGGGATCCACCAACCGGGCCGAGGCTCCCGAAGGCAGGTTGGTCCGGGTCAGTTGCAGCCGGACTTGATCCCCAAACTCGCCGGTGAACTGGTAGATCCGGGTGCCGTTGCCGGGGGAAAGCGGGGCATTCACCGGGGCACCCGGGGCCAAAAGCGGCGCGTCAGCCAGGCGCCAGAGTCGGAAGTGATAGTCCGGGGCTTGGTCCAGTGTGCTCCGGACCTGCAATCGGTAGTCGCCCGGCGCCAGCTTCAGAACCGATTCGGTGTCACCCACATTGGCGGAATCGGATCCGGTAAAGGTGCGGTCGGCGACTTCCGTGCCTTCGGGACCGAACAAGCTCCAGACCAGGGAATTCAGGGAGGTTTGGGCATCGAACACGTAGAAGTCCCGCTCGGTCCCGGACACCGTGAAGGTGTATTCGTCGGCCCCGCCAATCTGGCCCAGGGTGGCCGCGGGTCGCACGGAAGCGGATCGGCCCAAGGAGGTGGGGGAGGAATCGGGAGTCTGGGCCGGAGTCCGCGGCAACAGACCTAGCCACAGGAATCCCAGGAGGAGGAATTGCCGGAGCTGACCCAGGTTCGAGCCGATAAACGACAAACGTGTCATGGAAAAAGTACGAAGAATGTTTCCCAAATCGTGCAAAGTGAAAGTGGGGACCACGAATGGGGGACCATCGTAGGAAGGCATTCTGCCTGGAACTGACTGACTGAAGAAAGCCCGAAGGGGTGATTGGGACGTAGCCGAAGGGTGTAGTCCGCTGATTTGAAGCCCGGCGAGACGCCAGCGCTCCCGGGTCGGCCTATGGACTGCGGCAGACTTTCTGCCGCTTTGGTCTCCCGGGCGGGAAGTGGTGTGAGGCCCAGCTGCCCCGGCGGCCTCGCGTGAATACCAAGGCGGTAAAAAGTCTACCGCACTCCAGACGGGTGGTCTGCTGAGTTTCGGTCCTTACTTACCCCCTGCGCATTAAATTCTTACCCCTCAGCTGGAGACGGAGAGGTCGTCTACGGCGTCACCAGCACGCGGAAGAAGAAGGGCAACCGCGGATCCAACGCCGGTAGGGTCACGCTTAGCGGGGCGCCGGTGGCCCGAACCCGGGCGGCGGCCGGCAACCACGTTTCCAAATCGTTACTCGTTTCGAAGGCGTATTCCCGGCCGGTCGCGGTGTTCCACTCGAAGCGCAACCGTCCGTCCAGCAGTTGGGTGGGTTCCTCCAACACCAGCCGGCTGGTGGCCTCGACCGGATTGGTGCCGGTCTGCCATTCCACGGCGTCGCTGACCCCATCGCCATCGGCGTCGGCCTGACCCGTGTAGCCGGGCGTCACGGTGCCGAAGTGCTGGGTTTCCCAGGCGTCGCTGATCGCATTGGCGTTGGCGTCGGCAAAGGTGTAGCGGCCGGTAAAGGTCAGCGGCGTGCCGATCGACAGGACATTGGTCTGCGGGGCCGGGGTGGTGTAGTGCGGCACGGGCTGCCAGGTGATCACGTATTCGCCCGGGGGCACGTTGGTGCGCAGGGTCATCCCTTCGCCGGTAACGGTGGCGGGACCGGTCAGGACGAAGGAGGCCTGCATCAAGTTGTTGGAAACGCTCAGCGCCGACTCCGGAACGCTGTTCATCTCGATGGCAATATCATCGAGCAGCCAGCCCAATCGGGGCGACGGGTTGAAGGCAAACAACTGATAGTTGAAGCGCAACCGCACGACCGATCCCAGGTACTTGGTTAGGTCCACTTCGACTTCCTCCCAATCCGCCGAGACTTCCCCATCCACAAAGTATAAGTCCTTCCAGGTGGCGCCATTGTCCGTGGACAAAGCCACCTGCGCTGCCTCCAGAACGAAGTCACCGAAGGGATCCTCCTCCGAGCCGCCGGCCACACTGAAATCGTAGTACTGCCAGAACCGCAGGGTCGCTCGATTGCCGCCGCCCAAGTAAATGGCCGGGCTGATCAAATCGCTGATGCCGAAATCGATGTCGTCTCCTTTGAGGTTGGTGGCCCACACGTTCTCGCCGCTCAAGGCTTCAACTCCGGCCACATTTTCCGGAACGCCCCAGCGCCATCCGGTCCCGCTCAATTCCCCACCCCCGTCATCGTCTTCGTCGCCTGGGAGGGTCGCTCCAGTGCCGCCGTCGTCGTTGTACACCGTCCAGCCTGGTCGATCTTCCTCGAGGTCATCGTCCCAAGGCGCCGGCAGCGGGGTGAGGGTGTCTACGGTGTACTGCTCGCCGTCATTGTTGTCCCGCACCAGATTGCCGGCGGCATCGCGGCTCAGGACCTGGAAGTAATAGGTCCGATTGGGCAGCAACCCGCGGAAGATTCCCCGGCGGACGGTCTCCGCGAGATCGAGGTTCCGGGTGGTGGTTCCGGCGGTCAGCGACACCGTGACCCGACCGGTTCCGGCCCGGGTGCTGTCGGTGACTTCCACTACGGCACTGCCGGGAACGGTGTACGCGGATTGATCAAACGCCACCGAGGAGCCACCCACTAAGTCCGGAGCCAGGAACCGCAGAGCATCGGCGAGGACCGCGACTCGATTGTTGGGCGCGGGGGTTTCCGTGGGAACGGCTTCCAGCGCGAACGAGTTGAAGACCACCCGACCGGTGGTGCTGTCCTGGCCGGTCCGGGGATAGCGGACCCCCACGGCGCGTCCGTCTTCCTGCAGATAGGTGGTGGCGGTATTGGTCGCGGCATTGAGGTGATCCGGGCCGTCAGACCAAACGATGCCCAGAATATCGATGATGAACCCGCTGGGGAATGCGTCGTAATTCAGATCAAGGGCTTTGCCTCCGCCGACGGGATCACCCGGGACCGCCGCCAGGCTGAAGGCGCCACCGTCCTCCTGATAACTCGCCACGCGCAGGACATTGGTCATGAAGGCCAGGGCCTGGGTTTCCGCCAGCCGGGACAAGAGGTCGAATGACGAGACGAACAGACTTCCGCCTTGGCTGACGTAGGAGGTCAGGGCCGCGGTGAGACCGGGGGCTGGGGCTTGCCCCTTGCAGGATGAGCCAGACCGTGAGAAGCGAAGCGCCGAATGGGCAGGC
Organism: Verrucomicrobiota bacterium; assembly: GCA_017309115.1. GTDB lineage: Bacteria > Verrucomicrobiota > Verrucomicrobiia > Limisphaerales > UBA9464 > UBA9464. The sequence goes on from JAFLEF010000028.1 coordinate 96,782, forward strand.
GGGGATTGGCAGGAACATGCGTAGCATGTGTATGACAATCCGCATCCTGTATTGCTCAACCACTCTA
>JAFLEF010000029.1 GCA_017309115.1 Verrucomicrobiota bacterium
AGTCCCAGACTCCTCTCTCAGGACTTCACCCCCAGAGTGAGCACCCAGAATCGCATTCAACGGCGCCATGCCTCATCGCACCAATCACTTCCCAAAAAATCCACCTTCTTCAACTGCCGTTTCCAGGGTGAATCCAATCTGCGGCTCCAACGGCCTCGCTCGGGCTGAGCTCGTATGGAGTACGACAACCGACTGCCGTTTTCGGGCGTTGGTCGCGACTCAGCGAAAGAATGGGTGGGAGTCCACAGGATTGCGGCTCCGCAGAGCGTCGCCCTACCACGCCTCGCGTCTTCCTTACCGCTTACCGCTTCGCGCTTACCGGTTTTACCTCTCCGCTCGTAGACAACAAAAAGGGCGGCTGACCATTTCGGCCAGCCGCCCCTGAAACGACCCGGGAACTTAGTCGTTCACTTGGTAGAACTGAGTGTCCCCACTCACCGGAAGCGTCACCGAGGTTTCGCTCGTGGTGGTTTCATCGGCCCACGTGCCCGTGCTCAGCGAAGTGCGCTTCTGCACCGTGTACGGCGGGGTGCCACCCGACCAGGTCAGCTTGATCTGACCATCGACCAGCGAGGATTGCACCACCACCGGGACATTGACCGGAGGATAGACCACCGGGGTGTAAGCTCCGCCCGGGTTCATGATCCCGGAGTTGCCTAAGGCCGTCCAATCAACGGCCCAGTTGCCTGCGCTGGTAAACGCGCCGTAGTAGGCCGACGGCTGATAGAATCCGTTGGCGGGAGGCGTCAGGCTCGAGGTGTTGGCCGGGCTGCCCACCGCCGGGCGGGGATCCAGAACCAGATCCTCTACGCGGGAGATGCCGCGGAGGAGGGGATTGACGTTGGTCGAGTTGTTATTGGCCGGGGCGAAGAGCGACGCCGGGTTGAAGTTGGGGACGGTGAAGTTCCACCATAGGTTGTTTTGGAGCGTGGGATTCGCGCCCGTGGTGAAGGCGCCGCCGGTGATCGGTAGGCCGTTGAAGTCCGTGAAGATTCCGTTGTACAGCTTGGCCTGGGTGTAGGCCCGGAAGGTGAAGGCGTTGTTGCCCGAGCCCGCGCCAGCTCGTGCGCCGGCTCCGATGAGGGTCGAGTTGTAGATCTCCCAATTCGACACCGGAACGCCCAAACCGGTCACCCGATCCTGCGGCTCGCCGTTGATCTCCATTCCCTTTTCCACGCTGTTGGCCGGCTGAATGCCGAACCAGAACTGGTTCTTGCCGCTGTAGCCTTGGTCTGCATCGAACTGCTCGTCCTGATTCAAGGCACTGACCAGATACCGCGTGTTCACCGTTCCGCCGAAGAACTCAAATCCGTCATCCGAGTTGGCGTACACTTCGACGTACTCCACCGTCGTTCCGCGTCCCACCCCGCACAGGGACAGACCGTTCACTTCCTTGTTCGATTCCAGCAGCTTGCCACCGTGCCGGATCGACACATAGCGGATCACCCCGGAGGAGTCGTCGTCGTCCGCTCCACCGTAGCGGTTCACAAACTGTCCGCCCGGCCCCTGCGTGTCCGGCAACCCTTCGTAAATGTCATACTTCGGCGTCGCCGCGTCGCCCGCCGCATTCACCGCGTTGTTAATCCGCGCCTTGCCCAGGACGATTATTCCACCCCACAGCTGCACGTCGTCCGGTCCCAAATCCGTCGGATCGGTGACGTCATCCTCTTCCGCCGTGAAAATGATCGGGTTCTGCGGCGTGCCTTCGGCGATCAACTTGCCGCCTTGGGAAATGAACAGATTGCCAAAGTTCCCGCTGGTCGTTCCCGGGACACCCTTGACCACCGTTCCCGGTTCGATGCGCAGTTCGGCTCCGTCCACCACGTACACAAACCCCTGGAGCACGTACGTGTTGGTCGAGCTCCACACCGTCGTCCCAGTCAGATAACCCGCAGGAACGTTCACCACATTGGTCCGCGGCGGGAGGAAGCCGGCCGAATCCAGTGCCGTCCAATTGCGAAGCCACAGATTTTGTCCGTCGAACGCGCCGCGATATGGAGCGATCAAGTAGAACCCATCCCGCGGGGTCTCTTTGGCACCGCTCCAGGCGGGACTGTCGGGTTGAAGCAGCGGATTCAGACCGCCGTCCTCGGTGCGGGAGATACCGCGGAGGAGAGGATTAACGTTGGTCGAGTTGTTGTTGTCGGCGGCGAAGAGCGAGGCCGGGCTGAAGTTGGGGACGGTGAAGTTCCACCACAGGTTATTCTGCACCGTCGGATTGGCGCCGGTGGTGAAGGCGCCGCCGGTGACGGGCTGTCCGTTGAAGTCGGTGAAGATGCCGTTATACAGCTTGACCTGGGTATAGGCTCGGAACGTGAAGGCATTGTTGCCCGAGCCGGCTCCGGATCGGGCGCCGGCACCGATGAGGGTCGCGTTGTAGATCTCCCAGTTCGAGACCGGAACGCCCAGACCGGTCACCCGATCCTGCGGCTCGCCGTTGATCTCCATGCCCTTTTCCACGCTGTTGGCCGGCTGAATGCCAAACCAGAACTGGTTCTTGCCGCTGTAGCCTTGGTCTGCATCGAACTGTTCGTCTTGATTGAAGGCGCTGACCAAATACCGGGTGTTCACCGTTCCGCCGAAGAACTCAAATCCGTCATCCGAGTTGGCGTACACTTCGACGTATTCCACCGTCGTTCCGCGTCCCACCCCGCAGAGGGACAGACCGTTCACTTCCTTGTTCGATTCCAGCAGCTTGCCACCGTGCCGGATCGACACGTAGCGGATCACCCCGGAGGAGTCGTCGTCGTCCGCCCCACCGTAGCGGTTCACAAACTGTCCGCCCGGCCCCTGCGTGTCCGGCAACCCTTCGTAAATGTCATACTTCGGCGTCGCCGCGTCGCCCGCCGCATTCACCGCGTTGTTAATCCGCGCCTTGCCCAGGACGATTATTCCACCCCACAGCTGCACGTCGTCCGGTCCCAAATCCGTCGGATCGGTGACGTCATCCTCTTCCGCCGTGAAAATGATCGGGTTCTGCGGCGTGCCTTCGGCGATCAACTTGCCGCCTTGGGAAATGAACAGATTGCCAAAGTTCCCGCTGGTCGTTCCCGGAACACCCTTGACCACCGTTCCCGGTTCGATGCGCAGTTCGGCTCCGTCCACCACGTACACGAACCCTTGGAGCACGTACGTGTTCGTCGATTTCCAAACCGTCGTCCCAGTCAGATAACCCGCAGGAACGTTGATGGTGTCGGCCAAGGCCGGAGAAAGTGCGGCGAGCGCCGGCAGAAGTCCGGCCAAGAGCCGGGCGTTCCACCCTTTTGAATTCAATGTGTTCATCGGTATTGATTCGTCGGATGCCGCGATCGAGGACCTCCCTGGATTAGGGCATCTCCGGAACCCCAGACGGATGGGGGGACGGCGCTACGAACCAATGTCTGCCGTGTTACATGACGGCAACGATGTGGGGAGTCTGGTCCGTGATTATGAGGGATTCTGGTCCCCAAGAAGGGCGTCGACAAGAGATGGGAAACAGGACCAACGCGCTAATTGCGCTACGGGCCAAGTTTATCGGCCCGACCGGATTCTCACCGGCAACCTTTGGCGTGTAGTTTCCCGGGCATTCGACGCCGGAAAGAGGTGCCCGGATGCATCCGAGCGGCGTGGTCTCCCGAAGGGAGAGTCGACGAGGGTTGATCGAGACGGACAGTTTTGTATGTAGTCTCGGTCGCATTCGACTCCCACAAGGGAGAAGCAACGACAAGGGGTGGGAAACGTTTTCCAATGCTCTGATGGTTGAGCTACGGAACGGCGTTCACCGTCCCGGCCGGAGTTTCACCGGCAACCTTTGGAGTCATGTAGTTCCCCGGGCATTCGTCGCCAGAGTGAGTTGGGGCCGACAAGGTCGAGTTAGTTGAGACGGACATTTAACAGATGTAGTCCCAATGGCATTCAGCCCCGAAAATTGGTTTCAAACGGGCCGGCGACGACGGCATCGCCGCCGGCCCTTACATATCCTCTCCGACATTACAACGCCTGAGATTCGATCAAGCCGACCCAGTGATCGGCGTGGAGTTCGCCCTGGGCGAACAGCGACAGGATTTCGAACACCGAGTCCGAGAATCCCCCGACATTCAGGATGTCGGCGCGTTCCCGAGCCTGGGTCGAGCCATACGGCTGGAGATCCAGGCAGACCAGACGCGCCCGCGGATTGCGCCGACGGAAGGTCTCCCATTCCGCCTGGGTCGCGGTGCTGCGGCCTCCGCCCTCGGCGTCGACCCAGCTCATGTTGTCCGAGACCATGACCACCAAGTCCGCCTCGGCCCGCTCCTGATTCAGCCAGCGGAACGGAGCGCTGCAGTTGGTCCCACCGCTGGGCAGTTGGGCCAGGACCTGGGCGTTGGCCAGAACGGTGTTCCGCGCCTTAAGCTTCACCGGAACCACGTCGTCCGAGAACGGCAGAACCAGCGTTTGCGGATTCTTCCGCACCAGAGCAGCCGCCACCAGTGCCGCCACATCCAGACAACGAACGGCCGTGGTGCTGCCCCGCCGATGACCCGTGACCGGTGAGAGCATCGACCCGGATACGTCCGGGCAGACCACCACCCGGCCCTGGATCACGGGCACGTTGGCCAGCGCGACTTCCATCGCTTGCTGCAAGGCATTCCGAACTTCGCCCGGAACACCCTCGACTGCCTGCATGTGGGCCATCATCAGCTGATACGGGAACACCCGCGCCGACCGGATCGCCTCCGGATCCCGCAAGCGCTCCACGATCTGGAGCGTCAGCTTGCGGTTCGCGAACACGCCGTGACGGGCAAACGTGTTCAGATTCATCCGGGTCATTTGCCATGGAGCTCGCCGGGCGATGGCCATCCAGTCCGTCTCGCTCAGGGTCAACGAGGTCAGCATCTGGAACGGCACGTCGGGTACCTGCGTGGTTTCCCCGCGCTTGAAGGCCTCGAACTGTCGGACGCACTCCGGCAGCGCCGCGGCGTCATAGGGCCGGTTCAACAGCCATCCGTACAACGCCGCCCGAGAAGGAGTCGACGGCCGCGGATGCACCATCTTTACGATGTCCGCGAGGGACGGGTTCTGCCCGACCGAGGCCCGGAACAGCTGCTCATCCGTCCGGGATTCCAGCCACTGAAGCACCAGCTTCTTCGGCACCGTTCCCAGCGACTTCCGAGCGACGGCACCGGAGCGGAGAATCTGCACGAAGTTCCGGACCATTCGTCCGTCATCGCAGACCCGCGGGAACACCGCCTTCAGATGCGCCGGGCTCAGTACGCTCAGCGCGGCGCACAGCAGGGCGGGCATGTCCTTCATGTGGCCTTGGGTCCGGCTGAAGAGAGCGACCTTCGCGGTGAACTCCGGTCCGACTGCACTGGCCAGTTCGAGCACCCGCTCCAGCTGGGTTTCAGCGGTCGCGTAGAAGGTGCTGTTCAGACAACCGGTGACGGCGTACTGCGCGAGCGCCTGCTTCGGCGGGAGAGCGTAAGCCGGTCCGCCGGCTTCGTTGACCGTGTCGGTCGGGGTCAGGGCCCGGAGGAGGCTCGAGAATAATGTGGGGTTCGCCATAACGATCCTTTTCGATGCGTTCGGGAACCTGATTGCACCCCGCGTGCCAGGCGATTGAATCACCTATGGAAGCACTGCCTATCAACGCTTTAGGCGGGAATCTTCGATCCACACAGGTCAGCGATCGACGAAAGCGTTCGCTTATCCGCGGCAACCTTGGCTTATCCGCGAGGCAGTTTCACGGATGACCAGTCGCGCTTAGTCCGCCGGGCAGGGCGACTGAATCTGGAGTTTTTCCCGGACCGGGCTGCTCGTCGTCTCCAACGTGGCAAGCGCCTGCTCGTTCAGGTCGACGGTGAGTTGCCACGTCTTCCGGGTCTGCCACCAAACCCAATACACCAGAAACCGGCCCAACGCCGTCGTCAGCGCGGCGATGGGCCCAATGATGAAATCGGTCATTATCAAGGCCACACAGGCCGCCAGAAGTCCGACACCCAGGGTCGCTTCAATGACGGTGGTCCGCACAATTCCAGGGACCTTGGCCTTCATGAATTTGTTGGTTCGCACGAACGGAGCATCGTGATCGAACAGGCACTTCACCCAACTGCTGCTGAAGATCCACCCCAAACCCAGGTGGGTAAAGAAGGCGAGGCTGATCTCCCGAAGACTGTGACCCTCGTGACGCAAACTGTAGAAAAGCGTTCCAAAGCGCAGGACCATGAACGTCGAAAGCGTGAACCCGGCCAGCACGATGAGATAAGGATGCCAGGGGTGCATCCATTCCATCAGAGCCAAGGGAGCGAGTAGAATCAGGGTCAGACTGGGAAGGAGGTTGAAGTTAAACCAGGCCGTCAGGTGAACAAGGTAGCCAACCTTTTGGCGGAAACTGAGGTCGTTCCCGAGCAGAAGTCTTCGCCAGTTGAGTTTGAGGATCTGGGCATTGCCAAACGCCCAGCGCCAGCGCTGTTTCTTCAATCCCTCGAGGTCGTGAGGCATCAGGCCGCGGCCAATGACCTCGTTCGCGTAAACGGACCGATAACCGGCAGAATTGAGTCGGAATCCCAGGTCCGCATCTTCGGTGACCACCTGGGTGTCAAATCCATTGACCGCTTCCAAAGCGGAGACCCGCAGCAGGCTCAAGGTGCCCGTCGAAGGCACACAGCCAAGCCGATTGGCCATATTCATATAGCCAGCGAAGAAGTGTTTGAAATCAAGGGCCATGCCCGCGTTGCCCGGACCGACATTCCGATATTCCTGCGGAAACTGGACCAAGCCGACATCGTCTCCGCAGTGGCTCAGGGCCCGTTTCAATGCGCGCCGCTCGACGACGTAGTCGGCATCGACGACAAAAATAAACTCAGCCCGCGGATCCATGAACTGCCGTGCCCAGTTCATGGCGCCAGCTTTGGCCCCCTTGAGTCCTTCGACATGGAGGAATCTGAACTTCGATCCGTACTCCCGACAGAGGGCTTCAATCGGACGCCAAACCGCCTCGTCCTGAGTGTTGTTGTCGATGACCAACACCTCGTAGTTCCGCCAGTGCAGATGTCGGAGGGAATTGAGGGTTTCCCTCAGTACCTCCGGCGGCTCGTTGTGAGCCGGCACGTGCACCGAAACAAACGGTTCATCCGAGCCTCGGCGCTCAGGTTTAGGTGTCACTCGCTGGAATCGGCAGGTGACTAACTGCAAACCTAATATTGCAAGATGCAGGACAAAATTCACGACGGCCAACGCCACGTGAATCACTGGAAACAAAAGCAGCACCAGAACACCGCCAAGCGCAGCCAACGTCAGAGTAAATCGGTTCCACATGTTTAAAAAAGGGCAGCAATTGATTCCCTCGCGAACGATCCGTCGAACGGGCGTTCGCGGTCTTGAGCCTCCAGAAGTCTGAGATTACGCCAGTTGGCGAAGCCCGACCCCGGCAAGACTTCTAAGGTAAGCGATTTCAGCGCCACCGCGCTACCGGTTTGTTCGCAAACATGGTTCCAGAATTCCCTGGCCCGCATGTTTCACAGGCTTCGTCACGAGGCGCAGCCACAGCCCGACTAACAAGGCGACCGAAGCGACTCCGGGCGATATGCAGGAATACCGTCCACCGAGGCCCGTGGGGCCAACGCCTCGCCACCAGACGTGCTTTCCACCAACCGCCGCCGCCAGCGTAGGAAACATCCGCGCCAGAACCTGATCACGACGAGACCCACCGCCGATGGGGAGTTCGAGCGGGGTAGGTGCCCGATTCCGCCGACAAAAAAACCGAGCGGCTGGAAACTCAATCCAGCACGCTCGGTTGATCTCGCGGCCGCTCGTTCAGAACTGCCGGTCGGTCACGGCGCCTTCGCTGGCCGAACTCACCAAGGCAGCATACTTGGCCAGCACCCCACGACGATAGTTCGGCTTGGGCTGCTTCCACTTTCGCAGCCGAGCGTCGAGTTCCTTGGCGGGAACACCCAGGTCGATGGTGCGCTTCTCAGCATCGATCACAATGGGATCGCCATTGCGAATCACGGCGATCGGTCCGCCATCAAACGCCTCGGGCGTGACGTGGCCAATCACGAATCCGTGCGATCCGCCGCTGAACCGGCCGTCGGTAATCAAGGCCACTTCCTTGCCCAAACCCTTGCCCATAATCGCGCTGGTCGGCGAAAGCATTTCGCGCATGCCCGGCCCGCCCTTGGGTCCTTCGCCCCGCACGATGATCACGTGCCCCGCCTTCACTTTGCCGTTCAGGATGCCCTGCAAGGCATCCTCCTCACGCTCGAACACAATAGCGCGGCCCGAAAACTGGAGTCCTTCTTTGCCGGAGATCTTGCCCACCGCGCCGCCCGGACAGAGGTTGCCACGGAAGACGACCAGATGGCTGGTCGGCTTGATCGGGTTGTCGAAGCCCCGGACGATGTCTTGGCCTTTCGGATAACTCGGAGCGCCCTTCAGATTCGCCCGCATCGTCTTTCCGGTAACGGTCATCACGTCGCCGTGCAATAGGCCTTCGTCCAGCAGCATCTTCATCAGCGGCACCGTGCCACCAATCTCAACCAACCGGGCCATGACGTACTTTCCGGACGGCTTGAGATCCGCCAGTACCGGCACGCGTTTTCCCAGGCGGGTCCAGTCATCCAGCGTGAGTTTCACCCCGGCGCAGTGGGCCATTGCGATAAGATGCATGACAGCATTGGTGGAACCGCCGAGGGCAATGACCAGCGTCATGGCGTTCTCGAAGGCCTCACGCGTCATGATGTCGCGCGGCTTGATGCCTTTGCGAATCAGGTTGAGCACGGCGGCCCCAGCGGTCTCGCAATCCAGGGTCTTCTCCCGTGACACGGCGGCCTGAGCCGAGGAATTGGGGAGACTCATTCCGAGGGCTTCGATGGCGCTGGCCATGGTGTTGGCGGTGTACATGCCGCCGCAGGATCCGGCTCCCGGAATGGCCACTTCGGCGACGCGTTCGACGTCTTCGGCCGAACAGGCGCCGGCGGCATTCTTGCCCACTGCTTCGAAGATGTTCACCAAGTCAACGTCCTTGCCGTCGAGTTCGCCGGGCAGAATCGTGCCGCCATAAACGAACAGCGAAGGCCGGTTCAGTCGGCCCATGGCCATGATGCAGCCGGGCATGTTCTTGTCGCATCCGCCCACGGCGACGAAACCGTCAAAACCCTGACAGCCCACCACGGTCTCAATTGAATCGGCAATCACCTCCCGAGAGACCAGGGAATACTTCATACCCTCAGTACCCATCGAGATGCCATCGGAGATGGTGATCGTGTTGAAGACCACCGCCTTGCCGCCGGCTTCATTGATGCCCTGGGCCACGCTCACCGCCAGCTGGTCGATGTGCATATTGCAGGGCGTCACCATGCTCCAGGTGGAGGCCACCCCGACCTGCGACTTCTGGAAGTCCTCCTTCTTAAATCCGGTGGCATACAACATGCCACGGCTCGGGGCGCGCTCGATGCCATCGACCACAATGGACGAAAAGGTACGGGCGGCGGCGGGAGTGCGGGACGATTTGGCCTTGGAGGCCTTTTTGGCAGATGAACTCATGATGCGGACCCCGAGTGTGCGAAAGTCCGGACGCAGGCAAAGGGGAAAGTGCGTGCTTTGGGGACTGGACGTGGAGAATGACGGAAGTCCGGAGTGGCCAATTGCGTTGGGCTCGTGGCTCCGGTAAATCCCCCCGTCCCCTCCATTAACTGATGCACCTCATGAATTCCGCTGTGATTCGATTGCTGTTACCCGGTCTCGCTTGGGTCCTGACCAACGGCATTGGTCTGGCCCAACAAGTGCACTCCGTTCAGGACGACGCCCAGGTCGTGGCATTGCTCCGGGACGCCGCCGCCGCCCAGACCGCGAGCGCCGGTTCGTTCAAGCCTTACCACCAGTTTCGTTTCACCGATCGGCAACCGGAAAGCGGCATCGAATTCGTTTACCGGATGACCGATGACTCCGGCCGGGCTGAAAAGGCCATTCACTATGACCACGGATCCGGGGTGGCGGCAGCAGATGTCGATGGCGATGGTTGGGTGGACCTTTACTTCGGAAATCAGATTGGAGGCAACCAACTGTGGCGCAATCTAGGCGGCGGCAAGTTTGCCAACATTACCGAATCAGCCGGCGTGGCCGTGAAAGGTCGGGTGACGGCCGGAGTGGCCTTTGCCGATCTCGACAACGACGGGGACCCGGACCTCGTAGTCGCCACGGTGCGCGACGGGAATGTGATCTTCGAAAACCAGGGACAGAGCCGTTTCGTGGACCGCACGTCCGCCGCCGGCTGGACCTCTCGCTGGCATTCCTCCGGCATCGCGGTCCTGGATTTCAACAAGGATGGCCGTTCGGACATTCTGATCACCAGTATCGGCAAGTTCAGTTCGGACGTTCGCACCAATGAATACTGGGTCGGTCTGACCAACGCCTTCAGCGGCCATCTGTTTCCGGACCGGAGCGAGCCCTGCGTCCTGTATCGCAATGACGGAAACTGGAAGTTCACCGAAGTGGCTCAGGAGATGGGAGTCGCACAAGCGGGTTGGAGCGGCGATGCCTCCTCGTGCGACATCAATGACGACGGTTGGCCGGACCTGTACGTCCTGAACATGCAGGGCGATGACCACCTGTTCGTCAACATGGAGGGAAAGCGATTCGAGAACCAAACCGCGAAATACTTCCCGAAATCCCCCTGGGGCGCGATGGGCATCGGGGTCTTCGACTACAACTTGGATGGTCGCTTCGACTATCTGCTCACCGACATGCATTCGGACATGACCGGCGGGCAGTCTCAGTTGCGCCGGGGTTTCAACAGCGGCGTCGAGCGGGCGAAGTCGGAGGCTTGGTGTTCCGTCACCTGGACGGATGAATTCCTGCAAGGCGCCTCCAACAACATTTTCGGCAACGCGTTCTATGTGAATCAGGGCGGGGGCCGCTTTGTGGAGAGTTCCGATCGGGTGGGCTTGGAGACGTACTGGCCCTGGGGCGTGAGCGTTGGTGATGCGAATGCCGATGGCTGGGAGGATGTGATGGTCACCTCCGGCATGGGGTATCCGTTCAGCTACGCGGTGAATTCACTGCTGCTCAATGATGGCGCCCGATTCCGCAATGCCGAGTTCCTGCTCGGACTAGAACCCCGCCGCGCCCAGCGGGTCTCCAAGGAAAGCTTCACGCTCGATCTGGATGGCGACGACCGCCAGCACGCGTTGGGCAAGGGTCGTACCGGCAAACTTCTAGTCCGCTCTTCCTTGAGCACGCGCTCGGCGGCGTTCGTGGATCTCGACAACGACGGCGACCTCGACCTAGTTACCAACGAATTCGACGACGTGCCGCAGGTGCTGTTTAGCGACCTCGCCCAACGACGGAATCTCCAATTCCTAAAGGTCCAACTGGTGGGAACGACCTCGAATCGCAGCGGCCTCGGCGCGGTGGTTCGCGTGAAGGCGGGGAACCGTCAGTTCAGCCGATACCTGCACGCCAAATCCGGCTACCTCGCCCAAAGCGATCTGCCGCTGTACTTCGGACTGGGCGAGGACGTCGCGTCCGAGGTTCAGGTGAAATGGCCTTCGGGCCGAAGTCAGACCGTGCCGGTTAGCCTCCGCAACGGACTGCTCCGCGTGGAGGAACCGGCGAACTGAGCCGGGACAACCGGAGTTACTTCCAGTTCGCCACACTCTCGTTGGCCCAGATGTCGGCGGTCGTCTGGCGCTTCCGCACCAGCGCGGACTTCTTGCCCTTGACCAGGACTTCGGCGGCCAGAGAACGGGAGTTGTAGTTCGATCCCATCACCGAGCCATAGGCCCCGGCGCTGAGCAACGCGAGGTAATCCCCTTCGCCCACCTTCGGGAGCGGACGATCCTTGGCGAAGTAGTCGCCGGATTCGCAGATTGGCCCGACGACATCGGAAGAAATCGGGGCGCCCTTCGAACGCTTCAGGGGAACGATCTGGTGATAACTGTCATAGAACGCCGGGCGGATCAGGTCGTTCATGGCGGCGTCCACGATCACGAAGTTCTTCTTGCCGGTGCGCTTGATGTATTCGACCCGGGTAAGGAGGGCGCCCGCGTTGCCGGTGAGGAATCGGCCGGGTTCCAGCAGGATCTTGAGACCCAGCGGCTGGAGCAACGGCACAAGGGTTTTGGCGTAGGTCTCCGGGGTAAGAATCTTGCGGGCCGGAGCGGTCTTCCACCACTGCGGATCTCCACTCTCGAGCGCCGGATTGTACACGATGCCGAGGCCGCCCCCGATGCTGAAGAAATCGAAGCCGTGCTTGGCGTTCAGCCGCGCGACGAGCGGCGCCACCTTCTCGACGGCGAGGCGAAAGGGTTTAACATCCGTGAGCTGCGAACCGATGTGCATTTGCAGACCGCGCAGACGGAGATTGGGCAGGCGGGCCGCCCGGGCGTACACGGCTTCGATCTGTTCGAAGGCGATGCCAAACTTGTTCGCGTAGGTGCCGGTGGTGATTTTGGCGTGGGTGCCGGCATCGACATTGGGATTCACCCGGACCGCGACCGGCGCGATCTTCTTGTGCTTCAGGGCCACCTTGCTGATTCGCTTTAGCTCGGCCTCCGACTCGACGTTGAAGCAGTAGATGTCCTGGGACAGCGCGTAGGCGATTTCCTCTTCAGTCTTCCCCACCCCGGCGAACACGCACTTCCGGGGATCACCCCCGGCCGCAATCACGCGCTGGATTTCCCCGGCACTCACGGTGTCAAAGCCGCTTCCCAGATTGGCCAGCGTGTTGATCACGGCCAGATTGGAATTCGACTTCATGGCGAAGCAGATCAGGTGTTCGAGCGGCGAGAGAGCCTGATCCAGCTTGGTGAAGTGATCGGTCAGCGTCTCCTGCGAGTAGACGTAAAGCGGCGTCCCATACTTTTTGACGAGGCTGGTGAGCGGGACGCTTTCGCACTGCAACTGATTTTGGACGTAACGAAACGAATGCACGGGGCCGCGTTGTGCCAGAGCCGGGGCCGCGTTGGAAGGCGGGAAAAAACAAGCTGAGAGCTGAGAGCTCTCAACTACACCGCCACCACCGCCTGAATCACCTCGCCGTGGACATCCGTGAGGCGGCGATTGGCACCGTTGTGACGAAACGTCAGGCCTTCGTGATTGAGTCCGAGCAGATGCAGGACGGTCGCATGGAAGTCGTAGGTGGTGGTGGCATCCCGGCCGGTTTTCCAGGACCACTCATCGCTCTCTCCGTAAGCGACACCCGGCCTTACACCCGCCCCCGCCATCCAGCCCACGAAGGTGCCGCCATTGTGATCCCGACCTTCGCTGCCCTGAGAGAACGGCATTCGGCCGAACTCGGTGTTCCACAGCACCAGCGTGTCCTCCAGCAGCCCCCGCGCCCGCAAATCCTGTAACAACGCGGCGATGGGCTGATCGGTGGCGGCGCACATCGGCGGTAGTTCTTTCTGAATGTTGGTGTGATTGTCCCAATTGCCGGTGGGCCCGCCCGCGCCGCTCCAGATCTGCACAAAACGCACTCCTCGTTCCACCAACCGTCGGGCGAGCAAACATCTCCGGCCAAAGTCCGCCGTCACCGTGTTGTCGAGTCCGTACAGACGCCGGGTCAGCGGACTCTCGCCATCTAGTGCCAGCACCTCCGGCGCGCTCAACTGCATCTTGGCCGCCAGCTCATAGGCCTGAATACGGGCCTCCAGCCGGCTGTCGCCTTCGGTCGCCGCCGCGTGCCGACGATTCAACTTTTCCAGCAAGTCCAGTCCCGCCCGATCCGCCGCCGGCGTGATGTAGGCCGCGGCGTCCGGTGCTTTCAGATCCGCCATGGGGGCCGGCAAATGCGCCTGAACCACCGTTCCCTGATGCGACACGGGAAGAAAGCCAGCACTGAAGTTTCCGCGCTGATTGTACGGCAGCCCCTTCCCATCGGGCAGCACGACGAAGGCTGGAAGGTTGTCCGCCTCGGAGCCCAATGCATAACTGACCCACGAGCCCAGACAGGGAAATCCGGGGAGCAGAAACCCGGTGTTCATCAGATAACTTCCCGGACCGTGCACGTTGGTCCGGGACTCCATGGCCATCAGGAAGGCCATTTGATCCACACACTGGGCGAGATTGGGCAGGACGCTGCTGACCCAGCGTCCGGACTCCCCGTATTGGCGAAACTCGAAGGGCGGTTTGAGAATCTTGCCGGGCTCGCTGGTGGGCGCTTCGATGCGCTGGCCGGCCCCGGGATTGAAGGTTTCGCCAGCCTGTTGGAACAGCGCCGGCTTGTAGTCGAACAGATCCATCTGGCTTGCCCCGCCGTTCATGAACAGCTGGATCACCCGTCGGACTTTCGGAATCTGGGGCGGGGGATTCGCTGGCGACGCTGCGAGCAAACCCTCCTGACCCAACAGTTGCGCCAAGGCCGCTCCGCCCAAGCCACCGCCCAGTCGCCCAAGAAAGTCCCGACGGGACGAACGGATCCAAGGAGTGGGCGCGTTCATACGATCAATTCACGAAGACGAACTCGTTGCTGTTGAAGAGCAGCCGGCAAAGGTTGGGCAGTCCGTGTTCCCGGGTGAATGTGACCAAGTCAGCCGCCTCGTCCGGCTGCGGCGGACGACCCCACACCTGTTCGCACGCTTGTCGGATCTGGGACTCCACTGTGGGCTCTTCGGCCGCCAGACGGTGCGCGAAGTGTTCCGCCAGACGGGCCACGACGGCGTTGTTCCAGAGAGCCAGGGCTTGCTGGACGGTCACCGAGTTGTTCCGCACAGCCGTCAGCTGATCGCCGGCAGGACAGTCCAAAGCTTCGAAGAATGGATCGGGCAGGGTGCGGAACAGAAACCGATAGATGCTGCGCCGGCTCCCTTCGGCGGAATCGACATCGAACACCGTGTAATCAACTCGGGGCGTCACATGGATGCCGGGCTTGAGATCGAACTGACGGTCACTGGGCCCGCCCATCCGGGAATCCAGCCGACCGCTCACCCACAACAACGTATCGCGAATGGCCTCGGCATCGAGCCGGGTGCGGTTCATGTGGCTCAGCCAGCGATTGTCCGCATCGGTCTGAGCGGTTGGAGCCGGCTGCGACGGAACAGTGGACTGCCGGTAAGTGGCGCTGGTGACCAGCAGTCGATGCAGTTCCTTGAAGGAACCGCGGGCATCGTCCCGAAACCACACAGCCAGCCAATCCAACAGCTCTGGATGCGAAGGAGTACCCCCCATTTTTCCAAAGTCGTTGGCGGTATCCACCAAACCGCGGCCGAAGTGATGTTGCCACACGCGATTCACGATCGAACGCCAGGTCAGCGGGTTTTCCGCAGCGGTGAGCCATTCCGCCAAGGCCGCGCGGCGCAGTCCCTCCTCACGAAGGTTCGCCAATTCAAACCGGGCCGGCAGAGAAGTCACGCAACTGAGCGCCCCGGGCTCGGCAACTTCCATGGGCTTGGTGATTTCGCCCCGGCGCAGGACCTTAACTTCGCGCGGAACCGGCGAGGGCTTCAATCCGCCATCCGGTTCGAAGTCGGCCGCGGCGGCATAGACCATTCCCGGCGGCGGAAGCTGGGCCAACGCTGTCCGGTAATGTTCCGCGAGAACATGGAAGGTCAGACTCCGGCGTTGGTCGGAAGTTCGCTGATCGGATGGCGTGCCCAGGATTCGGACAATTTGTTCCGGTAGAAAATGGACCGGCAGGGTGGAGTCTGTGACCGCGAGACGAACGCGTCCGAGCAGATGCGACCCGCCGTGAAGTTGCTTCAGCGTGAACACCAGCGTGGACCCGGCGGGAGCGGTGAGAGGTTCCTTGAACCGGAACGCCGCCTGATGCGCCTGACCGACCTGCGGGTGAATGCCCCAAGCGGTCTTCTCTTGTCCGTCGAGGGCGTGGGCAATGGTCCAGTCCGCCTGATTGAAATCGGCACTGGGCTCCGTCAGGACCAACTCCCGGGCCTGGGTGGCGCCGGGTTCGAACAGCTGCACCTGGAATTCGGTGAGGTGCAGGTTTCCATTGTCGGCCCGGCCGGGTCCCTTTTGTGGCAACGAATCTTCGGGCAGAACTTCGAGGCGGACGGCGGTGATCGTTTTCGACGGTAGCGGAGTGGTTAGAACGTAGGTGTCCCGTTCCGGTCGGGTCCCGGTGGCGAGTACCGACTGGTCCGCCAGACGCTTCAAGGTGGCGCCGCCGGTGGACACCAGGATCTGCGGTTCCAGGACGGTCCAGGGAATGACCCGGGCGGCTTCGATCCGTTCCCACTCGATGAGGCGCGGTAAGTGTTCCGGTGAATTCAGCAACGTGTCGTCACCCTGTTCGACTCGCCGCTGTTCCCGTCGCAGGGCCTGCCGCTGCACGTGCACCGCAGGATCGACGTCAAAGGTCCGGTTGGCGCGTTCCACCCCGGCGAATACGGCCTGCAATGCGTAGTAGTCGCGTTGGGAAACCGGATCGAACTTGTGATCGTGGCAGCGGGCGCAGTGAACCGTGGTGCTGGTCACCACACTCATCACCGTCGTCACCATGTCGTCCCGATCGAGGTAACGTCCAATCTGACGGTCCAGGGTGTCTTCGCGGATGTCGCGCAGAGAGCTCTCGTCCCACGGTCCCGCCGCGATGAATCCCAGGGCCACCGTCGCCCGAGGTTCCGTCGGGAAAAGCACGTCGCCGGCCACCTGTTCCTGGATGAACCGCGCGTAGGGAAGGTCGCTGTTGAACGCCGTGACCAAGTAGTCCCGATACGGCCAAGCTTGGGTGCGAATCCGGTCCTGATCATGGCCGTGGGTTTCGGCGAAGTGGGCGGCATCCATCCAGTGGCGCGCCCACCGTTCCCCGTACCGGGGCGAAGCCAGGAGACGGTCCACAACTCGCTCGTAGGCATCCGGCGCAGGATCGGCGAGGAAAGTTCGCAGTTCTTCGGGCGTGGGCGGCAGACCAATCAGATCGAAGCTGACGCGCCGCAGCAGGGTAGCGCGGTCGGCTTCCGGAGCTGGAGTCAGTCCGACTTGGTCCAATCGGGCGCGGACAAAGGCATCCACCGGATGCCGCGTTTCCGGGCGAACCGGAGGTCGGAGCGGCGCCAGCGGCTGATACGCCCAATGCGGTTCGGCAGCCCCGCATAGCAGGGGCATTCCCAGCCACCAGGCCAGGATCCATCCGCGGAACCGATGGAAGGTCGAAGACATTCGGGCGAGCTTGAGGACGCTACCGAGCCCGCCCGAGTCCGACAACGCGGGAGCGAAGGAAATCAGCTCGGTGGACAGCCCTTCAATTCTCCGGGTGATCGAGCAATTCCGAGAGTCGGGCGCCCAGCAGGTCCGGCAGCCGAGTGAGCCAGCTTTCGTCCACCAACCCCAATTCGATGAGATCTCGCAAATGGGTGCGGTCCTTATCGCGAAATGACGTCAGTTTCATGCGCACCAACCCGGACAGACTGACCAACCGAAACTGATCACCCTCCTCGGAGTCGGTAACGTCGGGCGCCGGGTAAAGGCTGTCAGATCGAACCCGTTCACCCGCCAAAATGATGTGAAGCGCATCGCGCGCACTGGCCGTAGGTCCATCCAGAAAAGCGTCGATATGTCCCCCTGTTCCCAAACTGCTGATGCGGCGATAAAGGAATCCCGCCTGGGCGAGAGCCAGTTTCGCGGCCTCGAGATCATTTCGGCGCAGCAACAAGTCCACATCGCGCGTGGTTCGCACCGCCGCTTCATCCACTCGCGAAACCCAGGCGGCTACGGCATTGCCCCCAACCACAGCATACGGAATTCCTGCCTCTTCCAAAGCTTTCGCCGCCCTCAAGAGCCGTTCACGGACCTTTTCCACGGAACGAATCATCCGCTCCCAGGATACCGGAGCAAGCGCGGGCCGTGTCATGCCCATGGGAAATAGTCGAAGGGTCTCCGGGTCGCCAGTGCGTTTTCCACAAGTGCCTCAGTTAGGTTTCTATCCCTACCGTCACCCTTCCTGGCTTCCCAATTCACCCGGCATTCGCGAGCGTTCGCCTGTGGTTGCCCGTGTCACCCTCGATCTGACCCTGCGGCGCGAGTTTGACTACGCGATTCCGGAGGAGCTGAGGTCTGTTGTCACGGTGGGATCGCGGGTAAAGGTGCCCTTCTCGCATCGGGAAGTCCTCGGAGTCGTCACCGAACTCGCCGACACCTCGCCCCACACCAATCTCAAGCCCATCCTGCGGGTCATCGGGGAACAAAGCCTCGTGACGCCCCGGGTGCTCGAACTGGCCCGGTGGATGGCCGAGTACTACTGCTGCCCCGTTGAGGCCGCCTTGAAGAGCGTTCTGCCCGAAGCCGTCCGGCAGGAGGAAGCCGGATGGCGGGAACGGCTGCACGTCCACGCGCTCGAGCCCGTCGGCGAGCCGCCCAAGCTGACTCCCCGGCAGAAGGCGATCTGGAACATCATTGAGGAGTGGCGCGAGATGCCCCTCACGGAACTGGTCCGCCTGGGAGAAACGACTGCGGAAACCGTGCGCAAGCTGGAGGACAAGGGCCTCGTGATCATCGCGCCCAAGCGGAGCGAACGCGATCCGTACGCCCTGGAACGCTTCACGCCCACGCAACCGCTCGACCTGAACCCGGATCAGCAACGCGCCCTGACCGCCATTCTCGGCGCCATGAAGGCTCCCCGGACTCCGGATTCGCCACCGGGAACCTTCCTGCTCCACGGCGTCACGGGTTCGGGCAAGACCGAGATTTATCTCCAGGCGATTGCCGAAACCCTGGCAGCCGGGAAGGGCGCCATCGTGCTGGTGCCGGAGATTTCCCTCACGCCCCAGACGGTCGAACGCTTCAAGGCCCGGTTCTCCAGCGGTCCGCACCAAACGCTGGTCGCGGTGCTGCACAGCCAATTGGGAACGGGCGAACGTCACGACGAATGGCACAAGATTCGCCAGGGCCGGGCACGCATCGTGATTGGCGCGCGGTCGGCGGTGTTCGCTCCGGTGGATCCCCTGGGACTCATCATCGTGGATGAGGAACACGAGCATTCCTACAAGCAGGAAGAAGCTCCGCGGTATCACGCCCGGGATGTGGCCGTGGTCCGCGGCCAGAGGGAAGGTGCGGTGGTGGTTTTGGGTTCGGCCACGCCTTCCCTTGAGAGCTACTACAACGCGAAGCGCGGCAAGTATCAGCTGCTGGAAATGCCCGGACGCGTCACGGAAACTCGGCTGCCCATTGTGCGGGTGGTGGATCTCCGTCAGGAACATCGGAAGGCCCGCGGCGGCGCTCCGGCAATCTTCTCGTCCCAGTTGCGCGAGGCGATTCAACTGCGGTTGGACCGCGCGGAGCAGACCATGCTGTTCCTGAATCGCCGGGGCTATTCCACCAACCTTCAGTGCGAAAAGTGTGGGTACGTCGCGGGTTGTCCGAATTGTAGTGTCACGCTGACCTTCCATCGCAAGGCTCAGCAGCTGCGCTGTCACATTTGCGGCCATGAGGCGGTCGTGCCGACGGAGTGTCCCGACTGCAAGAACCCCGCGATTCGCTACTCGGGCTTGGGCACGGAGCGGGTGGAGGATGTTCTGTCCCGCCTGTTCCCCAAGGCCCGGGTGAAGCGGATGGATTCCGACACGCTGCAGCGCAAGGACGATTACCGGAAGGTCCTGACCGACTTTCGCACCGGCAAAATCGACATCCTGGTGGGCACGCAAATGATCGCGAAGGGTCTTCATTTTCCCAACGTCACCCTGGTGGGGATCATTCATGCCGACCTAAGCCTGCACGTGCCGGACTTCCGGGCGGGGGAACGCACCTTCCAACTGCTGACCCAGGTGAGTGGTCGGGCTGGTCGGGGGGATGTGGAAGGGGAGGTTTTTGTTCAGACCTTCACACCGTTCCATCCGGCGATTCAGTTTGCCCGGCGTCACGACTATCTGGGCTTTTACGATCAGGAGATGGAATTCCGGGAGCAGTTGAAGTACCCGCCTTGGTCGCGGGTGGCGTTGTTGACTTTGAAGGGCCGCAATGAAGACAAGGTGAAGTTCTCCGCCGACCATTTGCGCAAGACGTTGGACACGCGACTGGCGGCGTGGCGGGACCTGGTGATTGCGGGACCCGCACCGGCGCCCCTGTTGAAGGCCGAGAGCTTCTTTCGGTATCAGCTGATGATTCGCACCAAGGCGATGGCCCGGTTGAGTCGGGAACTGGCGGCGTTGGAGGCGGAATTGACCTGGCCGGACGACATACGGCTGACCGTGGACGTGGATCCGGTGAACCTTGTGTGAGTTTTCGCGGTGGGAACGAGGGCAGTGTTTGACGCCTAGGGGAGCCCGTTTACCGTGCCTGCCACCATGAAGGCACTGACCCTTTCCCTCGTTTCTCTATCCTTGGCGTCGAGCGCCTGGGCGGCCGACTGGCCGATGTTCCGCGGCCCGGATCAAACCGGGGTCTCCTCCGAAAAGAACTGGCTGGGTGCCTGGCCGGGCGGTCAGCCGAAGCAGTTGTGGAAGAAGTCGGTAGGAACGGGTTATTCGTCCATGTCGGTGGCGGACGGAAAGCTTTTCACGGTGGGCAACGCCAACGATCAGGACACGATCTATTGCTTCGACGCCAACACCGGGGCGGAAGTCTGGAAGGTCTCCTATCCTCAGAAGTTAGACCCGAAGTATTACGAAGGTGGGCCGAGTGCGACCCCGACCATCGCCAACGGTCGGTTGTATTTCATCAGCAAGCAGGGGGAAGTTCGCTGCCTGGACGCGGCGACGGGCAAGGAGATTTGGCTCCGGAACATTCGCAAGGAATACGGCGTGGAGGAGCCGGAATGGGGCTTTGCCGGTTCGCCTCTAGTTCAGGGCAACGCGGTCTTTCTGAATGCGGGTTCCCACGGGATCGCCTTGGAAACGACCAAGGGCGACAAGCTCTGGGCCTCGGGCAAGGACGCCGCGGGCTACGCCACCCCGGTCAAGTTCACCTTTAATGGCCAACCGGCTCTGGCGGTTTTCGGCGCCAAGTCCCTGGTGATTGTGGATCCCAAATCGG
Source organism: Verrucomicrobiota bacterium (assembly GCA_017309115.1). Lineage (GTDB taxonomy): Bacteria > Verrucomicrobiota > Verrucomicrobiia > Limisphaerales > UBA9464 > UBA9464. Next base: position 20,884 of record JAFLEF010000029.1, read on the forward strand.
GGCAGGAATTGTCCCGATTCCCGTGGGAGACCCAGTACGACGTGAATGCCCCTGACCCGGTGGTGGTGGGCAGCGACCTGTTCATCACGTCAGGCTACAAGTTCCTGGAAGGTCCCGGCACTGGGGCATCCGGGGCGCTGGTCCGTCCGGCCGCCGGCAAATCCCAGAAAGTTTGGCATTCCAAGGAGATGGCGAGCCAGCTGTCCACGCCCGTCCTGCTGGGAGGAAACCTTTACGGCATCTCCGGCAACGGCGACCGGCCGGGACACTTGCGGTGTCTGGACGCCAAGACCGGTGAGGTGAAGTGGAGTTCGCCCGCCGCGCCCATGGGCAACCTGACGGCCGCCGATGGCAAGCTGATCTGGATCACGGGCAACGGGGAACTGGTGGTCGTGGAAGCCTCCCCTTCCGCATACAAAGAGATTGTCCGGGCTCAGGTCTCCGGCGGCAAAGTCTGGTCTGCACCGGTGTTGGCCAACGGCAAACTCTACGTCCGGAATTCCAAAGGAGACGTGGTGTGCGTGGACGTGAAGGGCACTGGTCCTGTCAGTTAATAATTGGCCGGATGGCGTCCCCTTCCCGCACTTCCTCTTCGAAGGAACTTGGCTTTCTTCGATAGAGGAACCGCGCCCAATCGGTACGCGGTCGCCGCACTAGCCGAGGGGTGCCCACCCACCCTCAGTGTTGGCCGGCGGCAAAAAATTCGCGTACCAATCCAATCACATAATCCACCTGCACTTCGGTCAACTCGGGATACATCGGGAGCGGCAGGATTCGACGGGAAACTGACTCGGCCACCGGGTACTCGCCGCGAGCCCAACCGTAGTCTTCATAGCACTTCTGCAGATGGAGTGGCTGCGGATAGTAGATCAGCGTGGGCACGCCGCGCTCAGCCAGGAAGGCCTGGAGTTCGTCGCGGCGATCCAGCAGCAGGGCGAACACGTGGTAAATGTGCGTGCTGCCAGGCGAGGTCAGCGGAAGTTCCACTGGCAGGTCCGCGAGGCCCGCCGCATAGCGCGCCGCCCAGACACCCCGCTGCGCATTACCGGCCTGCAGATGCGGCAGCTTGACACGCAGGATCGCTGCCTGGAGTTCATCGAGCCGGGAATTCCATCCGTGCAGATCATGATGATATCGGCGCTCAATGCCGTGAACACGCAGCATCTTCAGCAGCTTGGCGCGATTCTCCTCCTGGGTCAGCACCATGCCGCCATCGCCGGCGGCGCCGAGGTTCTTCGTCGGATAAAAACTGAGACACCCGAACTCGCCTTGCCCACCCACCGGCCGGCCCCGGTACTCGGTGCCGATGGCCTGGGCGCAGTCTTCCACCAAGGGAAGTCCCAGAGCCTTCAATTCATCCAGAGGCGCCGCCTGACCAAAGAGGTGCACCGGAAGAATCGCTTTGGTGCGAGGAGTCACTCGCCGAGCGACTTCCTCGGGATCGACGGTGAAATACCGCGGATGAATGTCGGCGAAGACAATCCGCGCGCCCAGCTGATGAATGCTTTCCGCCGGGGCGATGTAGGTGAACGGCGTGGTGATGACTTCGTCGCCCGGTCCCACCCCCAGTGCCCGCAGTGCGAGGGTCAACGCGTCGGACCCACTGTTGACGCCCACGGCAAACCGTGAACCGCAGTAAGTCGCCACCTCGGATTCAAAAGCCGCCACTTGGGGGCCCAGGATGTAGTGGCCGCGTTCCAGCACCGACTCGACAGCGGCGAGGATCTCCTTCCGGAGCACGGCGAACTGCGCTCCGGGGTTGAGGAAAGGAACATTCATTCGGGAGGCGTCAGCAAATCACGGAGCCACCATCTCTTGGAGCGAAATCCCCCGGAGAGCTGGGTCTCCGAGGGATTGCATCGCGGCCACGAAACCGGAACCCGACCTCACTTCACGGAGGCGAGGAACTCAATCAAGTTGCGCAACTCCTGCTTGGTCAGCAGATCACCCATGCCTTCCGGCATGCCGCTGAGCCCCTTCTCCCGCGATTCAACATCTGACTTCTTGACGGTCACCAGACCTTCCTCGGGCGAGTTCAGCTCGATCGCGTCGGGTGTCTCGGACTTGATGATGCCCGCGTAGGCCGTGCCGTTTTTCAAGGTGAGGAGCACGCTTTCGAAGCCCTGCGCCACCGCCGCGTTGGGATGCACGATGGACTGGAGGATGTACTCCCGGCCCTTCTTGTCGGCCAATCCGGTCAACTCGGGACCAACCTCGCCGCCCTCGCCATTCACCTTGTGGCAGCGAACGCAGCTGACCTCGGCCTTCTCGAGAAAGATCTTCCGACCTTCCTCCACGCTCCCGCCCTGCAGGGTCACCTTCCACGGCTCGACCCCGTAATCGCCCTTCGCCGCGTGGGCGGCCTTCCACTCTTCCACCAGCGGCTTCAAGGACGGCTGCTGCGTGGCGGCGTCGAGCACGTCGAGTTGCAACTCCGGCGCCACCTTGCCCGCCAGCAAATCCTTGGCCCAAGCCGTTACCAACGCCGTCGCGGCCGGACTCTGCAACTTGCCCAAGGTGGCGAAGGCATTTTGTTTCTCCGCGAGGGAACCCTTGGCAATCACCTCCGCGAGTTTGGCTGTTGGATCCGCGCTTGGGGCGGTCGGTCCCGATTTCGATGCTATCGGCGGGACTTCCACGCTGAGCTTCAAGGCCAGCTTACGGACCGCCTCTTCCGGGTCGTTCTGGGCGGCTTCGAGTGCCGCCGCGTACTCCGGCGTCTGCAGCTGGGAGAGCGCCCGCAACGCCGCCACCCGGGTCGGACCGTCGGCCTGCTTCTCGCGAATCAGCGTCGCCAACGTGGCCGAGGACTCGGTCAAGCCAAGCGATCCCGCCGCCACCGCCGCCGCCGCACGAACCCGGTTGGGCGCCGAAGCCAAAAGGGAATTCGCATACGGCTTCAGTGCCTCTCCCGGAACCTTGGCATTCCGGGCGAAGGCCGTGGGACGCCACAACCCGGTAATCCGGTCCCGACCGGAATTCTTGGGCCAGTCCGACAGCGCATCCAAGGCATCGGCCCGGAGTACTTCATCCGCCGTGTTCAGGGCCGCGAATTTCGCCAACGCCTTCGCCGTATCCACCGTGCCAAACCGGTAGTTGGCGTTGATCACCCGGCGGTTCAGGGCGCTGTTCTTTTCCGGAAGCGGTTTCTCGATCAAACCCGCCAAGGCCACCTGAGCTCCGGCGATGGGCTGATCATTGATCGCCCGCGCCGCCTCGGTCACCAAGCGTGGGTCGCTGTCGTTGACGAACGCGGCAATCTCGTTGCGTTGCAGCTTGCGCATGGCCAAGAGCACACCCATGCGCACCGACGGATTCGGATGCTTCACCGCTGCCTGCAACGCGTCGAAGTCGTTTACCCGGATCAGGGCCTGAACCGCGGCATGGCGCAGGAAGGGATCCTGATCCGCATTCGCCTCCAACAGCGCGAAGGCGGCCGGAATGGCTTCGCGCCGACCCAGCTTGCCCAGCGCAATCATGGCCAAGGAACGCACTTGCGCATCGCTGTCGGTGGTCAGCTTCAGCAACCCATCAAACGCCGGTGCGTAGGCGGCCGCACCCAACACCCGGGCGGCGTTGGCCCGCAGGTGCGGATTCGCGTCGCCCAGGATTGGCAGCAGGGCGTCCAGCTCCTCCGATCGCGGCTCGCGGGCTGGCTTGTGCGCGAAGCTCTGGATGTTGCCCAAGGCCCAGACCGCGTGCAGCCGGGCATGAATGGATTCGCCAGACTTCGCCAACTTGGCCAACGCCTTCACGTTCTTGTCACCGCGTGAGGCCAGCTCGAACTGGGCATTCTGGCGCACTCGATAGTTCGGATGGCCCAGCAGCTTCAGGAGGTCCCGATCACTGCGTTGGGCGAATCCCTCCGCCAACAACTTGGTCGTCTCCTGCACAATCGGCTGCTGGACGGTCGCCGGATCAAACATCCGATAGACGCGTCCCTTGCCGACCGGTTCCCAGCCATCCACCCAATCCAAGACCCAATAGGCGCCGTCGGGTCCCCAGCCGGAATCGGTGGCCGCCACCGACCAGACCATCTTCTTGTCATCAACAATCTCGAAGGTCGCGCCCTTGGGCTTCAACTTGAATGACCAGATGCCCGATCCCGTGCCGCTGCCCCGGAAATCACACAGGGTGAATGTGCCGTTCCAGTCTGGTCCCAGTCCGGTTCCCGGATAGTACGAAACACCGCTGGGTCCCGCGGAGATGTTCTTGATCGGCGGCGTGATGTAAGCCGGCTGTGCGTCATTCTGCGGCTGCCACATCTTTTCGGAATTCCAGGGACCCCGGGGATTCGGCTGTTCCAGGAACTGCCAGCCAATGCGCCAACCACTATCACCGCCTTCGATCAGATACGTCCATCGCGCCTGGTCGCCGCCGTCGGAATTATTGTCGCCAGTGAACAAATTGCCCCACTCGTCGAAGACCAGTTCCTGCGGATTGCGCAGGCCTTCGTAGATCATCTCGAATTCCGATCCGTCCGGATTGCAGCGGAAGACGGCGCCAGCGTCCGGGTTACCAATGGTCTTGCCGTTCTGTCGGATCATCGAGGCCCGGTCGCCGATGCTGAAGTACAGCTTGCCGTCCGGACCAAACACCAGGCCGTGGAGATCATGCCCCAGGAAGCCCACGCGAATGCCATGGCCGTAACTCAGGCTTTGTCGAAAGTCCGCGGCGCCATCCAAGTTCTCGTCCCGCAGATGCCAGACATTCGGAATGTTGGCGAAGTAGACGTCCTTGCCCCGGGCCAACACACCCGCCGCTACGCCATCGAGCGGGGTGGCAAAGTTCTCGGCAAACACCACCGACTTGGTCGCCTTGCCCGAGCGGGTCGGATCGGTCAGCAACCGGATGCGTTCCGTATTCTTGTAGTAGTCCTTCATCCCGGACTCGCCGAGATGACGTTGCATCATCGCGAGACGGTCTTCGACCGACTGGCAGGCCAAATCTTCATCCAGCCAGTCCATGATTCCGCGAATATCCGGTACGCCCCGCCACGCCCGAAACGACTCCACCACGAAGACCCGGCCATCGTCGGCAATGTCAAAGGCCACCCCGTGCGCCACATCAGGTTCCGCGGACCACAATTCGGCCTTCCAGCCGGCGGGTAGCTGAAACCGTTTGATCGCCTTCTCGCCATCATCCGAAGCGGCGGCGAGCTTGGGAGATTCAAAACTCCCTTGGGGACCCAGCTTGTGTTGGGCAGACAACGGCCAGGACGTGGCCAGCGCCAGCGCTCCCAAAATTGCGCGGCGCATCCAAAACGAGGCGGACAACGGCATAAGCCGGCGACCATAAAATGGACCGCCCGGGACGCAAGCCGCGCCTGCTTCTCAACCGTGGGATTCCGCCCCAGTCCACCGCACTTCGGATTTGGGGGCGCTCCGCCAAACCCGCCAGCCTCCCTGTCGGGCCGCCGCAACCGCCACCGCCAGGCGTTGATCCGACTCCGCCATCCAATGACGAAATCGAGCGCGGGCCATCCGGTTGGGCGATACCTCCAGAAGACGATCCAAATCAAATCGTTGGCCGGCGATGGCCAGACCACAGTGTTCGGCATCGACCGCATTCAACGCCTGTTCAATGTGGCCCTCCACCGGCACCGCCAAGACGGGTTTCCCCAACCAGGCAGCTTCAGAGACCGCCTCGAAGCCCGCCGTACAAACCACGCCCCGGCAGCGGGCCATGAAGTCCAGGAACCGCTCTCCGTGCAGGGTATGAAAGGTCAGGGTCGAGTCCACCCGCTCGACCGCAGGCGCCTGCAGTCGATCGTAGAAGCAGTGGAGCGGAATCTCGGGATTTCGCGCGTGCCACGCTTCCAGATCCCGCCGATAGCCTTCATTGAGCAGATAGACCAGGAGGAAGTCCCCCGGTTCCGGTGTCCGGTGAAACAGTTCCTCTCGCAGCAACGGTGGCCCCACCCAGCAACCTTGATCCGCTTGGTCGGTGGTTCGATAGAACGAGAGAGCGTACTTCGTCGCGCGACATCCCGTGGCCGCCACATATTGCCGCAAACCCCATTGTTGAAGTCGACGCTCGGCCAACGAGACGTACGTTGGATGATCCAGCAGGAACTGATGCCCAATCGCCAATACCGGCGTCGCCGGCGACTCCCGGCGACTGAACCAGCCCACCATCGGCTCCAGGAAGTTGACGATTAGATCGGGCTTCAGCTGTCGCACCGACTCACGCAGCAGGGTCTGACCAGCGGCCAACTCCCGCCAACGGCTCACCAGTTGCCAGAGGGTGGCGGGGAGATTCACCGACCGACCGCAGGAAAACACGAAACCCGGGCTAGCGAGCCGCTGCACCGGGACTTCAAACCCGGATTCAAAATAGGCCGGCCAGTTCCGGCTCCGATTCGTCCCGGCTAGGACGCCGACCACCTGGTGACCGTGACGTCGGCTCCACTGCTGGAATGCCAGCGCCTGGGTCATGTGCCCCCGACCCTCTCCTTGTACTGCAAGCAGTAGTCTCATGAAAATTGAGCAGCTGAAATCTCCCGGAAAAGTCCTCCACCAGTGCTGTGCAGCTCTCCACCCAATCACCGCAATTCAGATATTGAACTCCTTGGATGCTGCGGATTTCTGCCCGATGAATATGGCCGCAGATGACCCCGTACGCCCGATGCTGCCGCGCCAACTGCACCATGCCTTCCTCAAACCCTGTCACATATCGGACCGCGGACTTGGTATTCTGCTTCAGATACGCCGAGACCGACCAGTAGCCGAAGCCGAGTCGGCGTCGGATCCGATTGAAGTAGGTATTGAAGACCAGAATCGCCTCGTAAAGTCGGGCTCCCACCCGCTCGAGAAGCCGGTTGAATTGAACCAGGCCGTCCAATTGATGGCCATGGATCACCAGATATCGACGGCGATCGGCCGTTACGTGAACAGCATGGGGAACAATCTTGACTCCCCCCACATTGAGCCCGGTGAAATCCTGAAGGAACTCATCGTGGTTCCCATGCACGTAAATGACCCGGGTATCCTTGCGATTCTTCCGGAGGATTTTCTGAATGACGGTGTTGGCATCTTCACTCCAGTGCCATCGGCGTTTCAGTTCCCAGCCATCAATAAAGTCTCCGACGAGGTAGAGATACTGACACTCATTCTGACGCAAAAACTCGAGGAGGGGGCCGGTCTGGGAGTGACGACTCCCCAGGTGCACATCCGAAATCCAGATCGAGCGGTAATTCATGATGTCCGGGAATCAGCGTCTGAAGCCCGAACTATTAACCCTCAAACTAACACCACTTCCTCTAGCTGAGCTCAAGAGGTATCAGCCTCCGTTACTCTCAATTAACCCGTTCGCCTTATCTGCCACTTCTTCGTGACTCAACAAGTGCCGTGGCCGGGTTTTCGAAAGAGTGCCAACAACCTGGGGGCGGGGGTTCGGCGAGCTTCGGAAAACCTTGGGACTTGCCAGATGCATTTCGGAACGCGATTCCCTTCGGCCGTGAACCGAACCCGCTGGATCCTGCTCTTAGTCCTCCTTGTGGTGGACTTGGGCGTGCTCCTGGTCTGGCGCTTCCGCCGGGAACATCGGTTCGATGACCTTATTCGCACCGCCGCCCGCCAGTATGGCTTGCCTCCGGCCCTGGTGAAGGCCGTGGTTTGGCAGGAGAGCCGCTTTGATCCCGACGCCCGAGGGTCGGTCGGGGAACTGGGCCTGATGCAAGTGACCGAGGACGCCGCCTTGGAGTGGGCGAACTCCGCGAAAGTTCCCCAGTTCTCCCGGGAACATCTGTTGGACCCCCGCACCAATACGCTGGCTGGCGCGTATTACTTGGCCAAGGTGCTGCGCCGCTACACCAATTCCGACAACCCGCTCCCCTACGCCCTGGCCGACTACAACGCCGGCCGCGGTAACGTGCTCCGCTGGATGACCGGTCCGGCCACCACCAACAGCCAAGCATTCCGGGACGCCGTGGGTTTTCCCTCCACCCGCGCCTACATCGACGCCGTCTCGGACCGCTACCAATACTACCGCCGCGAAACACCCTGAGCCGGGTTGAGACTGGGTTCCGCCTTGGTCCGTTCCGTTCCTTCGATACCCTCGGCCCGTGGTCCAAACGGTCCTCTCCTCCCTGAACGCCCTGACGGATCCCATGGGCTTCCTTTGGGCGCTCCTCCTCGCGTCCATCCTGGTGGCGCTGTGGCGGCGCAACGGCTGGCTCTTCGGCGTCAGTCTCGGACTGCTGATGTTCCTCCAAATTGTGGCCGGCACCAACCTGTCCCGCTTGCTGATCGGCCGCCTGGAGGCCCCCTATGATCCCCGCCGGCGCCCGCCACTGGAGTCGGCCGACGCGGTGGTCATGCTCGGCGGGACCCTGGACTACGGACCCCGCGAACGGCTGGGCGTGAACGTCGGCGAACCCGCTGACCGGATCCTGACTGCCGTCGAATTGGTGCGCGAAGGCAAGGCACCCGTCCTGGTCCTCAGCAGTGCGCCGTATCTGCTGAACGATCAGTTCCGCGGCGACTCGGAACTTATCGCCCACTGGCTGCGCCGCTGGAATCTGCCACCGGGCGAGCTGGTCCGCCTGCCCCTCTGTCGCAACACCCACGACGAAGCCGTGGAAACTGCTGCCCTCATGCAGCAACGCGGCTGGAAGCGCATCATCCTGGTGACCTCCGCCTACCATCTGCGCCGGGCCGAAGCCACCTTCCGGCAAGCGGGCGTAACGAATCTGGTTCCCTTCGGCTGTGATTTTCAGGGCGTGGATCCCACCCAGGGGCGATGGGAATGGCAGGGCATTCCGCGGGTTAATCCCTTGATGATTTTGAACTATTGGACCCACGAACAGGTGGGTTGGTGGTACTACGGATTCCGCGGTTGGCGATGATCCGACCGGGAACCGGCGCCTGAGATCGGTGGGTCGCGGCCGTTGCTTCCTCGGTTCCCAGCGTTGACCGCACTTCCCGAGTGGGTTACGTGTCCGCCATCGTCAGCAGTTCATTGCCCATGAAAACCTCCCTACTACCCCGTCTGCTCCTGGCCGCATTTGCGCTGGGAGTGGCCTTGATGAGCAGCGGATGCGGCACCACGCAGCGCAGTGCTTCGGCGCCGATTCCGCCCAACTGGTACGATTCGTACTACTATCGGGACGGCCACCTCGTGGTACCGAACCTTCCCCAAAGCCCGCCGGCCGTCGGCGTGTGGGATCAATAAGCGATCCCCAACCTTTATCGATCCAAGAGCCGCTCAGGAGTCACTCCTCGGCGGCTTTTTTCTGCGGCGTCGAACCACCTCCCATTCTCGCCGGCTCGACGGTCCGCGTGAATTCCAGTGACCGACGCGCTCGGAATCTCACTACCGAGGTTTGGACCCGCGGACGAGTCGCTTGCGCGTATCCTGATCCTTCCGATACGCTTTGAAGCGTTCGGGGGACTGATCTTGTTGCGGCCTTCATCAAGGACCGGCGGGAGTAGTCGTTCGGAGTTCTGGAAGCTTCGGTGTGCGGGCGTGGCGAAATGGCAGACGCGCCAGACTTAGGATCTGGTTCCGCAAGGAGTGGAGGTTCAAGTCCTCTCGCCCGCACCAATCTTATTGGCCTGAGTCTTCACGACGTAGATCTGCAACGGCAGAAAAGGGGCAGAAGCCAGGCATTTACGAGTCTACGGAGACCTAAAATCGCGGTGGGCTAAATGTGCAGATTTTCCGAGCCCACCAACCACCAACCCTTTATTGCACCACGGATGCAGCCCCTGCGCACTGGAGATGCATCACGCTTCGGAGAAAAGGAAGTCGGCGCCTAACTGACGCCGCAAGCTTTCTATGCTGGAATCAATGCCTACGAGACAATCCCCCGGACGATCAGTAAAAGCCGGCGAAAGGATGCATGCGAGTCGCTTGTCCGAGCAGTTTAACCCGCCGAAGCGCTCCGCCACTAACCCAGGGCCGTACGACTCAATTAGCCGACGGGTAACCGCTTCAATACAGATAATCTTGCCGGCGACTGCGGCCCGAATTCGTTCCAACCGGGCATCCGTGGCAACCGCAAGCATTGCTCGCTTGTCGTTGGAAGCCAGAAAGTAAAATGACTGCTCGGAGGCGAGTCCGTAAAGCACCGCTTCCCCGTCGTCTACGTTGGGAACATTGGCAAATTGGTTCAAGATCGTAACCGCCGGACATTCTGCGAGAGCTGGAACTCGGCCGCATTGCTCCAGTGCGCGACTTCGGACCTCGGGAGAATATTTCAGAAGGCTCTTGGCCGGCCTCCGAAGCATGAATTCCAGTGCCTGGAGTCGCAGGACGCTACCAAAGTCGAACCCAAGAGCTTCAATTCCAGGCTGGAGATAACCCGCCCCGGCGAGCAGGATAAAGGCGTCGTTATCAATGAGCAGACGCCGCTGACTCATTGTCTAGGCTAGACAATTGATGCCGAACAGCGGCAGCAGTTCTGCCACGGATCCGGGTAATTCTACTGCATCCTGGCGAGGCAAACGTCGCGCGAGAGCTCCAGCGATGATTTCCCGTCCTCCGGTGTTCATGTTCATCAGCTTCAGCGCGTTAACAGCTACCCCCATCCGATTCGCAGTTTTGCCGTAGATCAATGCCAACGTCCCGGCATGAATTGAGGAACGTTTCTGTTGGCTGAGTGCGGCCGCTGCCAACTTCGATCCATCCATGCCGGGCCGAGGCGCGATTTTCGGATCCCGTTGCCCGGTCAGCAGTTCCAATGCGTCCCCGTCCGCTACTTCTTCATCTTTGTCTTCGGTGGCACCCTCAAAACTTGCCTCGCAAAGAATTGCACCTCCCGGCTTAACGTGCCCGCGGATGACATGTGAGACTTCGTGCGCGAGGTGAAACGCCAACCGCGCCGGCTCGTCGTGGCCCGAGGCCAGTACAACGACGGGTCGGTCGCCTTCGTAAGATGCCATCCCGGCAAACTTCTTGGCGGCGGCTGGTAGGGGACCGTAATGAAATACTGCAATGCCATGAGACCAGCACGCATCCAGCAATCCTCCCAAATCTACGGTAGGATTCCGTTCCAACACCCATTTGCGAAGCGCTACTGCAGTAAGATTGGCGGGCAGTGGGGACAAATTTTGCAGGTGCGGCATAACCATTCGCACCGCGTTTCGTGCCGCCACCATGCCAGGCGCCAAGTCCTCTCGCTCGGTTCCACGTTTGGCCCGTTTGAGGCGAATTGCGCTAACGTCCGGAAGCGATAACGCCTTGGAAACATCCACCAAATCCCCTAGCGGCAGGCTTAGTCGTTGGGCAATTCTGAGCTGCATTTGCGCCAGCGAAGCTGGGTTATGCGCCAGCGAATCATCCCACCAATCGGGCAAAACGGCGTGCCGAAGGAAGACATCATCGTAACCGACCCGCTTCAGCCGATGAAATAAGCCCCGAAGCGGGCTGGCTGTGGCTGTGGTAGGCATAGGAAAAGTGTGGTTTGCGACGTAGATCTCGGCGAAGAGAATCTACACCTACGTGGATACGCCACCAAAGGGAAATCCGGCCCCACATGATACTGGGGTTTCAATGTCAGCGGAGGAGGCGATCGAGGAGGAGATCTTCCATGCTCCTTCGGGTTAGTTGGCGCGTGTGGCCGTGATTTTGCCACCCAACTCACCAGCGTCCACGAGATCGCGAATCCACTGGGGGGAGAGAGCCCACCGCGCTTCAATCACGGAGGATCGCTGTCTGCGCTACCTGGATTCCCACCAACTCGACAGCCCGGCTCATCGGGCAAGACTACCATGCAGACAAGCTAAGTCGCGTCCCCGGCGCACGACGACGGTCCAAACGGGTCGATTCGCCGGTATGTCTGGTCGAAATAGATAACTTTGAACCGGTGTTCCAATACCTCAGGAGGTTCCGTCCCCAAGAGTCGTTCACGAAGCCGGCGGTCATCATCAAATGCTCCAGTAGGAAGATCCCCGTATCCGTAAACAGACGGGGATTTCGATAACCTGGCCGAAGTCGATCGGGTCACAGTCCATAACTCACGAAGCAGTGCAAAAATCGATGTGGGATCTATAGCCAACGCGCATCGTGATCTGCAGTAAACTTCGGTCCACCGGGACGAAAACAATGATCTTGGCCCTTTCCAGGTTGTGCGGTCGTGCCCAAATCCGCTCCGGGATAGCCTTGGGACCGCCTGTAGAGCTGAAGTCCCCGAATTGTTGCAGCGGCGCAAACCCCCTTGGCTAGACTTTCAGTAGCCGAAAAGGGCGAAGGATGGACAAGGCCCGAAATCTTCAGTTCATGCAGTTCTGCATCGATCACCAAGGGCGGAACGGAGGGGAATTTGGGTAAAGTCAATTCGCTGTTGATAACCCAACAGCCAGTTTCTTCCGTACCATTTTCGATCACCAACTTGGTTTCTTGAGCAGACCATTCCAATAGAGCGGCCTGAAGTGGCGTCATCTTGCTCAACAAGTTGACCCAGAGAAGCTCACTGTTGTCCGAAGACGCTTCTTTGCTGACCGACGCGACGAGCCCGCCCCACATTTTCTGAATTCTGTCATCCGCCGACTTTGAGGCCTCGTCGAGCGCCCGAAACGTAAACTCTTCGGGGAGTTGGACAGGAGCATCCCCTTTCCCACAATCTTCGAGGTTCTTTTGCGCGGCCGCCAAAACCTTAGCAAAATTCAAAGCCCGAAAACCTTTATACCCTGACCCCAAGTCTTGCCCAATCGCGTCACCAATTGGGTTCGTGCAACGAGACAAGAATCCGCCAACACACTTCGCGAGCTCCGGGGCGATGTGCTTTGAAGCCGCAAAAAGAACCACTCCAGTTACTACATCCATATTTTTAACGATTAGTTAATGGTTCGATCGAAATCGGAGGACTCCGAAGTCTTTCCATCTGACTCGCCGATCTTCACTCGCCGAGCCCAATAAACAACTACTGGACCAGTTCCAAACTCAGCCGTCCGAACTGAGTCGATCTCTCCGTCACCGGTTCGGGTGACCTCCAAAGTTCGGTGACGCCTTCGGACATCGGGATCGACTGCGCCAGAACTCCCGGCTGCCAGACGCCCGAAACCTCCCCGGCAAACTCAGCGCGCCAAGACGCGCCGACGAGATCCAAACGCCGGGTGAAAGACACAGTCAGGTACTCGCCCGGGACTCCCTTGACCGTTAGCGTTCGCAGTTCCCCCGAGAGAAGCCGAGTCGTCGCAGGCAGCAGCGGATGCGAATTCAGCAGATACTCCAGCAGGTTCGGCAGGCCGTCCCCGTCGGCGTCGTCAACCGGATTCACGACTCCCGGGTAGGCGACCTTCCAGGCATAAAAGGAGGTTCCCTCACCTGACCCCGGGCTGCCGCCCAAGGCCGCACTGGCCTTCCAACTGGCCGGGAGATTTGGATCCGGGCGCAGGGTCGGCTGTCGCAACGTCAGGGTCCGGCCTTCTCCATCCGCCTCCGCTGGCCATGGCGCGGAGTCGCCGTAGGCAAAACTCAGAATCGGAGTGGCGGCGCCATAACTCAGGGTCACGCGTTCGCCGCTGTTGCGAAAATTGTCGGCCGTTTCCCCGGCGATCAGACTCTCCCAATTCATGCCGTAGCGAGAGCGGAACGCCGCCCGATTGCGCACCGCCAACGCATATCCGCCGGCCGGAATCGTCCAGCCGTCGGGAAACACGAAGTCGATGCCTTCGTTGAACTGAAGCCCGGTCAAATCCAAAGGCGCAGTCCCGACGTTGTTCAGTTCGATCCACTCGAAGTCGTCGCTGGAAAAGCCCGCCGCAAACTCCGCCGGAGTGGCGGGTGCCGGATTGTAGTTCAGTTCACTCACCACCAGCGCAGTTCGATAGAGGGCCACGTCGGGAACTCCGGCGACGAACTGCACCGCCGGCGACCAACGGCTCCAGCGACCGGTGTTGTCCAAATACCGCACGCGAGCCCGGTAGGTGTGCCCGGGCTGACACACGGAGACTGGGAATCGCAGGTTCGTCACCCGGTTGCTGATGACCGCCGTGCGGTAGAGTTCGGTCGCCTCGTAGGTGAACGGGTCGCCGTCCCGATAGCCGGACACACCGGGCGCCGCGATTTCACCCAAGCGCCACTGGACGCCGGCGAAGGACTCGGCTCCCTGGGGATCGGCGAAGTCGCTGGCCGTAAACGTCAGGTCGTTGACCGGAAATCCGTTCCGGCCCGAGAAGCCCAAAGTAGGCCGCTGAGGGACCGCCGGGTCAGCCGCCTCGAGTTCCAAATAATTGTAGCCATAGCCGCGCTGGTCGCCGTCCCCGACGGAGAATCCAGTAGGGTCGGTGTCCGTCGCATAGTCCACCAGGAACCGGCAGACGCCGGCAAAGTCCGCCGTGGCATACGTGCGAGTCCAACTCCCACCAATGCGATCGTCGCCCGCCACCCGGGGCAGATAAAAGCGGCCGGTGTGTCCGCCCGTAGTGCGGGGGTGGTAGTTCCACAGGTACTGGTCCAACACATCCCAGCCCGCCGACTCGCCGGCGGGTTGGATGATTCGGCGGTACTCTTCCACCAGTTGCCCAATCTGACCGCCCGTGATCGACGCATCCTCGCAGATTAAGTCCAGCAACTCCCGGCAGCGGTTGCGGAGTTCCAATCGAATGCTCGGAATGGTGAGGCAGTTCCTCTGATCAATAGTCCCGCTCCAGTGCGTTTCCGGGAAGTACATCATGTCTAGATCCCAGGGAATCGGCAGCCAACGGCCATCGGAACCGCGGTGGTAGAAGTAGTGGTTCCACCCCTCGCGCAGATCGACATTGCCGGTGATGCGGTTGGCGGCGTGAAACCCGTAGTACGAGGGCAAGTCGAGGTTGGCGCGCCACCACGCCTCATTCGCCGGCGTGTTGGCCGTCCGGGACTGCGAACCATCGCGAAAGCTGTTCCAATCGCTAACATCACGCGGGTGCGTGGCGCCCTGATGGGTCTTGTCCCCTTCATTGCCCACGATGTGATAGACGCTGCCGTCGGGAAGTTCTCGTTCGTCCAGGAAGGATCCGTCGGGATCCTCGACGGCCAGGTACAATCCCCAGAGATCACTGGAATACTGTCCGTCAAAACTGCCGCTCGGACTGAAGGGATCACTCACGGTGACTCCCGCGGTGGCCGATTCCGCCGCCCGACGAATCACCCGCAGTCCGAGGTGATGCATCTTGGGCGAAGGCGCTCCCGCGAATTCGAAAATGCGCGCCGAAACCACTTCATCGAGACCCGCCCAACCGCGAAAGACCGGATTCCACGGACTCGCGCAGGCGTGCATCGTGAAGGTGTCCCAAGTCTGACTGTAGGGTCTTCCCCAGGAATCGCGGGCGGCAAATCCGCGAGCTCGGTTGAAGCGAAACCGCCACTTGTTCTTGCCCGATTGGTAGGTCGAGGCGCTGCCTTTGTTGTGGTATCGGATGTGGTCGTACACCTGACCGTCATAGACCAGCGTTCCCCACATGCGAACGGTATCGAAAGACCCGTTGTACTGACTGTTAAGAACATCGCTCTCGTTGACGAGGAGGTGATAGGCCGGCAACGAACTCAGCAAGCTGGGCGGGAACGTGGTGGGAGTGCCGGACGGCGGGCGATTGCGAGCCGTCCAGGCCGGCAGGCCGCCATAGACGAAGTAGGCGAAGTTCGGCTGCTCGTCGTCGGGATACGGAACAGAAACCGCCGCGGTTCCATCGGTGGCGGTGATGCGATAGCGGATCAGTCGCCGGTGCTCCTGAAGCAGCGCCGGCAGCGTGGCCGAGAAGGTGCCGTCGCCAGCCACCGCATCGCCGCCGGTTCCCGCATCGTTCATCGGGACTTCACTCCAGGACGTTTCGTAAGCCGGGTCCGACTTACGAAGGTAGCTGCCCGGTTGAACGAGCTGATACCGCAAGGTGACTCCGGCGACGCCGTCGGGATCGGTGATGCGAGCGGAGACGACGACGGGAACTCCCGGTGTCGGCTGCTCCGGGGTGTGCTGCACCTGGCGAATCTGCGGCGGAACCACCGTGGTGAAGACCGAGTTGGTCGCCCCTGGAGTTCCCGCGCTAGCCCCGGCGATCAGCTCGGCATCGATCAACAGATCGGAACTCCCGAGGGAGGTATTGAAGACCTGCAGCGCCAAGACATTGGTTCCCACCCGAAGTCCGGAGGAACCTTCGAGGGAGAACTCTTGAAACGAGGCCGGTTCGGGAGCGTTCTCGGTGACGAAGCCGGACTCGCTTGCGCCGCCATTGAACACCGGGGTGCCGCTGGTGCGCAGCGAAGGCGTGACGGGAACGCCGTTGATCCACGCCACGCAGCCATCATCCACCCGGAGTCGCAGCACCGCCCCGCTCGGAACTCCACCGGGCGGCAGGACGAAGGTCTTGCGAAGGAAGACCGACCAGTACACGCCCTGCATCCCGGTGAGCGGCGTGAGGATATCCGGTTCCCCGTAGCCCAGCGGCAGCCGACCGGCCGTTTGCCAAGTGGCATCCTCGACAAAGGCGGTGGTTCGCCAGGCGCTCGTGGGCGCCGACGCCTCGGAGGTACCGGGGCGGAAGCGCCAGTCGGACGCTCCGCGCGGAATCAGAACCCGGGTCGCGCCCGAGCGCCAGGAGCCGCCCAAGTCGTTGTCGAGCGACGGATTCAGGAGTTCCAGGCTGGGTCCTTCGCCCCGAGCAGACGTCGGCCAGGGAAACCCGGCGCCAAAAGTCACTTCATCGATGACTTGTCCGGTGGCATTCCGCAGCTGAATCCGTTCGCCACTATTGCGGAGGGAACCCGTCCAGGGACCCAGGGGAACCTGCGCGTACTTCGCCTGAAAGTGGGCCGTGTTCTGGGCCACCACCCGGAAGCCCCCGGCCGGTATTGAAGTTCCCGCCGGAAAGGTGAACTCCACGCCGTCCTCCAACCGCCAGCCCCCCAGCTCAACCGGCGTTGGGCCGACATTGTGCAATTCGATGAATTCCTCCTGCCGGGTCCGGTCCGCCGGGTCGTAATGGATCTCGTTGATGACGACCTGGGCGCGAGCCACGAAGGCAGCACAGACGGACAGGAGCTGGAGGAGACGCCACATGGACCACGGTGACGCTAGCCATAGCGGGCCATTGCGCAATGTCCTCCTCATGGCATCCCCGAATTGGATGCCAGCGCCTCCCTGGTCCGCGAACGCGATTGGGACAAATGGTGCCGCGTTACTTTCCCCGGTCACCGGGGATAGGATTACAGTGATGACGGACGGGGAATTGTTGAGCGCTTATGCGCACGAGGGATCGGAAAGCGCCTTTGCGACGCTGGTGAGCCGCTACGTGGGCTTGGTCCATTCCGTGGCCAGTCGGCAGATTCCCGACTCAGCCCTGGCCGAAGACATTACCCAGTCCGTATTCGTCCTCCTCGCCCGCCAAGCGCGCCGCCTGACGAAACATCCGTCACTGGCTGGGTGGCTTCACCAGACGGCCTGGCAGATGGCGGCCCGGGCGACCCGGGCAGAAATCCGGAGACGTCGCCGGGAAATCGCAGCCAGCCAAACCCTCTACGACGGTCCCGCCATGCCCACCCCTCCCGACCCAACCCTGCTCGTCTCGCTGCTCGACGAGGCTTTGCAGGATCTGCCCGAACCGGACCGCACCGCGATCGTCCAACGTTACCTGCTCCGTCGACCCTTTCGCGAAGTGGGCGCAGCCCTGGGAACGACCGACGCCGCGGCGAAGATGCGCGTTCGGCGCGCCCTGGATCATTTGAGGAACTGGCTGGCCCGCCGGGGAATCACGTGTTCGCCAGCGGCGCTCGCCAGCGCCCTAACGCACCAGGGAATGACCTCGGTTTCACCGGCCCTGGCGGCCCGCGTTACCAGCGCCGCCCTGCAAACCGGGGGCGCGCTTCCACTTTCCCTGTTTCTCCAAGGCTTACTCAGCGTCATGAATGGAACCAAACTGACTGTAATCGTCATCTCCGCGGCCCTCATCGCTGCGTTTTCGATCGCGACCTCTCGTCTGTGGCGCGGAAGCCTGGCCGGACACGAGGACTCCAGCCAGCCGAGCGTCGATGGCGGAACACAGGATTTATCGGCTCAAAAGGCACTTGGAGCCCAGCGGCGATTGGGGGATGCACCGCCAAAACAACCGGTCATGGCGGAGGATTTAACGCTCGCCCGTCAGCGCTTGCGCGAGGCGTTGACGGCTCCTCCGCTAGAGGATGAAAAATTTCCCGGTCCGAATCCCGCCGTACTTGAGGCGATGACGGCGTTTGGGAATTGGCAGGGTGAGCTGTTTGTCGCCCTTCAAGAAGTGCTTCTGGATCCCAACACGAGTCACCCGAAACAATACCTCGTACAGACTCGTGCGTTTGACGCCCTGGGGAGCATGGACAAAAACCTTCCGAGGTTGCTCCCCTTCCTGTGGCAGGCCACGCATGAAGGGAATTGGGGCGGTCGGCTCGGCGCCTTCATGGCCCTCAAAAGACTGGGCTTTGATTCCTCGGACCTGCCCGCGTTAACCCGGCTCCTCCGGGAATCGTCCACTGGCGGTTCTCCCGCCCTGCGGATGTTTCTTCCAGAGGCGATTCAAGAGTTGATCCTTCGGAATCCTACCGCCGCCTCGGAGCATTTAGGGGGACTCGTTCAAACCCTTAACGAGGCGAGTGATCTCAGGACCCGCTTCAGCGCCGCCAGCACTCTGTTAGGAACCCCGTCCGTCGTCGATTCGCGGGTGATCGAAACCCTCCGTCAGGGACTACGGGAAGGGCTGAATGTCTCTCCCACGGACTACCGCGGAATGTATGTGAACGCCGCCATCCAGCATGCGAGGGCCGCGGCCGAAGCGGCGAAACCACTCGTTCCCGACCTGCTCGTCGTGGCGCGCACCAGCCATAAAGACTACGAGCGGGATCAAGCTTGGCAGGCGATTGATCAAATCCAACCGGAACTACGGACGGAACTGCCAGATCTCGACGAAGCGCTGACCCGGATCGCGGGGGTCCAACAGCTCCGCGAGACCGTGACCGACGGTTTTGGAACGCAGGAGGATCTGGTTCGCGCCTTGAGCGAACCGGCGACCGCATTGAAAGCCGCCATCAGCCTCGGCGAAAGCGGCGTGAACGCACCCGAGATCATTCCGGCCATGCTCGCCGCCCTCCCGTCGATGAAGGAGGAGGATCGGGAGAAAGTGGTTAAAGCGATTAGGCAGCTCAATCCGCAGATGACGGTCGAGCGGGTTCCCTCGGACGTGATGGTTGAAGGAGTGATTTTCGCCAATTCCGCCTTGGATCGGCGACCCAACGCCCTGCGGGATCCGCGGGTCGAGCAAGTGCTACTGGATCAAGAGGCGTTCAACACGTGGCGCACGCCCGACGAGATTCTGGGGGTCATGAAGAAGCTGGCGGAGCTGGATGCCGAGACGGCGCGCGCCTTCGCGGACGGCTTGGCGGAGAAGGACGCCGTTCTGGCCAGCCGAGCCCGGCAGTTTCTCCCGCCCGCCACTCCACCGTGAATTCGTTTTCAGCCGTACGAACTTCGTTGATGACGCTCCGCGTTCCTTCCGTCGGAAAGGTCGCTCTGTTCGCAGGCCCTTTCAGAATCTCACCAAATCCTATGAAACTTCGATCCTGCCGCCTCGTGGCAGCGCTGGCTCCTCTGCTTCTGCTGAGCGCCTGCGCCCAGCCCTCCCGGCCTTCTTCCCCCTCCACCCCGCCGGTGGTTCGAGGCCAGATCCTGTTCGAAGGGGAGGTCCCACCCACCCGGTACACCACGCCGCCTCCGCCCTTGGATGCCGTCTTCCCGCAGGGCATTCCGTACACGCGCTACCAGGTCAGCCCAGATCGCGGTCTGGCCGAAGTGGTCGTGTCCGTGGTGAATCCACCTGCTGATCGCCCTGCGCCGCCGACCTCGCCTCAGTTCATGAGCATCTCCAACACGATTTGCGTTCCGCGCGTGTTGGCCGTTCAAACCAACCAGACGGTGGTGTTCCAGGTGCGGGGCGATCGGATGTTCAACCTGAACGCCACTTCAGGCCGCCCCGGCGGAGGGTTTAATCAGGCAGTGACCGGAAACATGGATTTCGAGCGGGTGTTTCCGGAGGCCGGAGCGCGGTATCGGCTCATGGACAATGTGCACGTCTGGCTCACCGCCACCATCTGGGCCTTCGATCACCCGTGGTTCGCCGTCACGGATGCCAAGGGAACCTTCGAACTGCCGCCCCTGCCGCCCGGTCGCTACACCGTTCAGATTGAGCATCGGGCCGCGGGACGAATCACCCGGGAGATTGAGGTCCCCGGGGCAGGCGAATCGCTGGTTTGGACCCTTCCGGCCAAAACAAATCCGGCGGAACTCTGACGAGTCCCGCCGGTTGCGAAACACTCCGCCCGTTCGCGAAGCGTTGTTGATCGATCCATTCTACTCCACTGCCTGGACCTGCGGAATTTTCCAACTGCCGTCCAACAACGACGGCGGGGTCGTCTTCGGCCAATAGAGTCGCATCATGAGGATGAATTGATCCTTGGGCGCAGGCAGCCAGTTGGATTCCTTGTCGGCTCCCGGACTCTCATTCTGGATGTAGAGATCCACCGAACCGTCGGCGTTGGGCTTCAGATTCTGGCGGGCGCTGATGCTGTATCGATTCAGAGGATTGGCGACGAAGAAGTAATCCTTGTCGTACATGGTCAGGGACCAGAATCCATTGGCCGGTGGCAGCTGGCCTTTCGGAAAGTGCATCACGTACTGTTTCTGACCCGAATAGGTACCGAGAATTGAGGGCCCTTCGGAGGTCGGATACACCGCATCCTCGGGACGATTGGCGCCAAGCCCGATAGCGGTGATCAAGGCGCGTTGCAGGTACTTCGTTCCGTAGACTCCAGTTTCGGTGGTGAAGAGCCAGCCGTTATGGAACTTGAGGTCACCCGCGATGATGCCTTCCTTCATCCACCGCATGATTCGATCCACTCCCATCTTCGGGACCACCGAAAACGCATCTTTGGCCAACGGCCCGAGCTTTTCGCGGTTGAAGGGCTGACCCGGCACAATTCCAAGCTTCGCCATTTTGGCCAGCATCGGCTTGTCGGCGGCCGCCGGCGGATTGTCCTTCATCAACTTCGCCAACAGCGTGAAGTACTCATCCACGCCCAACGAGTTGACCTGTTCCCGGACCGCCGTCTTCATGTCGATGGTGGGGTCCACGACTCCTGGAGGTGGGGTGTAGGGCTTGCCGTAGGAGCTGAGGGGCACCACGGAAATTTGGTCCTGCAACGCGTGCACCGCCGCGTAGTCCTCCGGCGTCCCGGTGCAATAGATGCGGCCCAACAGCCAAACCAACGAGGTCGGCGACTTGTATTCTTTCACGCCCGCTGGCAGGGATCCTTTCCAGCCCGGCCCGGTGATGGCGTAGGTTTGTGCCCCGGTTCCCGTGGTTCGCTTGCCCGGCACCTGGAACACGTCGGTCCATCCGTCGAGCATCGGGAACAGGTAATACCGGCCCTTGGCGTCCGGCAGACTCAGCACCCATGGCTCCTTGCCCACGTCAATGAAGGCCGTGGTGTACAACGTGTCGGCGTTGGGTGCGGTGACATCACGGAACGAGGCATCCGGATACTCTCGCATCCGGACGAACTGCCCCATGGGAGCCCGGCTCCCATTGGGTTCGCGAACATTGGTCATGACCCGACGGGTCATCTCCATGGTGACCAGCGGATAGCCGTACACGTAGGCGTCAATCCCATCTGGGACCGCTTCAAACGCGTTCTCCTTGGCCTGAAGAACCCAAGGCGCAAACGCCAGAACGGCGCAGGCGAGGATACTTTGTAGACTTGTTTTCATAGGACTCACGTTCATCCGGGAAACTCTCCCGCGCCGTCACGCGGTCAGTTGACCTTCACGACCCCGGGCGGATTCCAACTGCCCGAACCCGCCGGCAGAATGGAAGGAGACTCCGTACGTGGCCAATACAGCCGCATGACCAAATACGCCGTGTCGTTCGGAGCCGGCAGCCAGTTGGCTTCCTTGTCAGCTCCGGGGCTGTCCTTCTGGATGTAGAGGGTCAGGGAACCGTCGGGGTTACGCTTCATCGACGGCACCATTGGGGAGTTGATCAGGTAGCGATTAATCGGGTTCTTGATCAAGAATTGGGTTTTGCCGTCATACATCGTCACCGACCAGAACGCGTTGACCGGCGGCGTCTGACCCGCCGGGAAGGTCAAGGTATAGCGATGCTTGCTGGTATCGAGGACCGCGCCGGAGACATCCTGCCGGGTCATCGGATACATCGCCTCGTCGGCATTGTTGCCGTAGATTCCACCTTCAGCAGCGGCGGCGCGTTTCAGCCAATCGCCGTTATAGAACTCGGCATCGCCGAAGAGGGAGCCAACCTTCCAGTTATTGATATTCTTCATGCCGCTTTCCAGATAGGCCGCCACTTTGGCCTCGCCGGATTTTACGCCGGCCAAGACGGCCGCACGCTGTTCGGGCGTCAACGCGTTAGCGGAAGTCTTCTTGCCGGGACCAATGCCGAGGTGGGCCATCTTCGCCCGAATGTCCCGGTCCAGAGACGACTCCGGCACGAACTCCAAAGCCGCATCGAGATACGCCAAAAAGTTTTCCTTAATGCCCTTGGTCGTGGCCGGGAGGAAATTGATCTTGGGGGCGGCCGGAGGAGCCGGACGATTCAGATACGCCGACAACGGCCGAACTTTGTATCCCGACTGCACTTTGACCACGTTCGGCATGTCATCCGGATTGAACAACTGGGTCCGGAAGATGGTGAGCCCGAAGGGCGTCGTGGAATGGAACACTTTCTTGATTCCGGGAGGAACCGATCCCTTCCAATCCGGACCCACGACCAGGAAGTCTCCCGCGTCATTGCCCGTCGCGCGACTGCCGATGTAGCCGTAGTTGTAGGTGTTCCCGTCCGTCAACTGGACCGAGTAGTAGCGGGATTTCTCCACCGCCGGAACGGAGATCACCATGGGCTCAGCTCGCAGATCGAGCCACAGCATGGAATACGGCGTGTCACTGTTGGGGGTCACGACCGCCGTATCTTTGTAGGTAAATACCCGCGCTTCATTCGCGATGGTGTTGAACGGGCCCTTGTACTGGGACGAGTTTTTGTCGACGCAAAACTCGTTCATGACCGCATAGTTCATCACCAAGGGCAGACCATAAATAAAGGTCTCCTCGGCGATGGCTTGAATCTCCTTAGGAGACGGCGCGGCAGCTTGGACTGTGACGGAACTGGTCTGCCATCCGGCAAACAGCACTGAAGCCGCGAGTAAAATACTCGAGGAATTGTTTTTGGGTGTCATGTGAGATAGTCGGGAAGAAAGAAAGAAAGAGGTAAGGCTGGAATTATTTGGAGTCAGCCGCAGAGGCCTGCGCCGCTTCCAGTTTCTGGATGTCCTGCGGACTCAATTGGGGACGATCCACGTTGATCGTCACCTTGTTCAGCTTGCCAGTGAAGGCGAACGGCGGTTGGTAATCCGCATCATTCACGCCGGTCAGAGTATCCGATCCCACGTCGAAGCTCTCGTCCCACTGCAGGATCATCGGCAGAGTGTGCGGCAGGGTGATCGTTTGGACCTCCTGGCCATCCACCTTCAGCGTTCCAGTGCCGCTCTGGCCCAGACCGCTCAGGTTGTTGAAGAGGAGAGTGCCCACTCCGAGACCGTCGTATTTAAAGTCGAACTCCAGTACATGGCGTCCCGGCGACAGGGCTTTCGGCCCTTCCCACTTAACGCGACGTAAATCAATGAGGTTCCACAGGAACACGGGTTTGCCCTTGAGCAGGTAGAATCCGTAACCGGCGAACCGACCACCCGAGGTCAGCATCATGCCCTCGGCCCCACCCGCCGGAACTTCGATGTCGGCGGTGATCGTGTAGGAACTGTTCAGAATGAACGGAGAGTCGCCCTGGGGCAGACCCACCATCGGCCGGGTGTAAACGAACTCGGTGCGGCCCGCGGTGATATTGGGTCGGGGCGCCACAATGCGGGCGGCGACCGAAGCATCCAACGGGAAGACCTCATACTTCTTGGCCTCCTGAATGAAGATCTTCTTTAACTCCTTCACCTTGTCCGGATGTTGATCCGCAATGTTCTGGGATTGGCTGAAGTCGGTGTTCAGGTTGTACAACTCGAGGACCTGATTGTTGAGCGGGTCGGCGTTCGCCGCGCCGAACGCCTCCCACGGAGCGCGATTCACCTTGGTGCTGAGCAGCCAACCTTCGTGGTAAAGCGCCCACTGACCCATCATTTCGAAGTACTGAGTCTTGTGTCGGGTCGGGGCCTTGGCGTTCTTCGCGTCGAACGTGTATGCGAGGCTCGTGCCCTCAATCGGCTGCTGCTTGATGCCATCGACGTATTCCGGTGCCTGGATGCCAGTCACCTCGAGGAGCGTGGGAACAATGTCGATCACGTGGCAGAACTGTTCCCGCAGAGCGCCCTGATCCTTGATGTGACCCGGCCAGGAAATGGTCATGCACTGACGAACGCCACCCAGTTTCGAGGCGTTCTGCTTGAACCAGGTAAACGGCGTGTCGAAAGCCCAGGACCAACCGGCCGACATGTGGTTGTACGTCTGTTCGGTTCCCCACACGTCGTACCACTTCATCTGATCCGCCACCGGCACGCTGACGCCATTGAAGAAGGCCACCTCGTTGGGCGTGCCCAGCGGTCCACCCTCGGCGCTCGTGCCGTTGTCGCCGTTGATATAAATGATGATCGTGTCCTCCAGCTTGCCCATGTCTTCGATCGCTTGGACGACCCGGCCGATTTCGTGATCGGTGTAGGCGGCATAGGCGGCGAACACTTCCACCTGGCGGATGAACAGCTTCCTCTCCTCCGCCGTGCAGTCGTCCCAGTTCTTGATGACATTGGTTGGCCACGGCTCGAGCTGGGTGTTGGCCGGGATCACTCCCAGGCGCTTCTGATTCTCAAAAATCCGGTCCCGCAGTTTGTTCCAACCGTCGTCGAACAGGTGCATCGAACGAATCTTGTCCACCCATTCCTGAGTCGGGTGATGCGGCGCGTGCGTGCCGCCGGGAACGAAGTAGCAGAAGAACGGCTTGGTCGGATCGATCTGATCAATCCGGTTGAGGTAGTCGATGGCGTCATCCGCCATGCCGGTGATCAGGTTCCATCCCGGCTTACCCTGGAAGGGATAGATCTGGGTGGTGTTGCGGAAGAGGTTGGGCTGCCACTGGTTGGCGTCGCCGCCAATGAACCCGTAAAAGTAGTCGAAGCCCTGTCCAATCGGCCAGTTTTCGAAGGGCCCGATCTGGCTCGCGGCGAACGCCGGCACATTGTGGTCCTTGCCAAACCACGACGTCGCATAGCCGTTCTCTTTCAGTATCCGGCCGATCGTCGTCTTGTCCTTCGGAATGATGCTGTTGTAGCCGGGAAACCCGGTGGACTGCTCGGAAATCACGCCGAAACCGACGGAATGATGATTTCGACCGGTGATGAGGGCCGCGCGAGTGGGTGAACACAGCGCGGTGGAGTGAATGTTGTTATAGCGCAGTCCCGTCTTGGCCAAGCGATCCATGGTGGGCGTCGGAATTACGCCGCCGAACGTGCTCGGAACTCCAAACCCGGAGTCGTCGGTCATGACCAACAACACGTTGGGCGCCTTCTTGGGCGGGACCACCCGGGGTGCCCACCACGGTTTGGACTTCAGTGCGGAGTCCTTGATGACGCCGCCAAACTTGGGATCCGGCGGAGGCAATTGTTTGCCACTGATGGTGGTGGTGGCGCTGGGGGAACCCAAAGTGCCGGTCACTTGTTGCGCCGCCAGCGACGAGGCGAACAGCAGCGTTAAGGCAACGATGGATTCGCGCAGACGAAATGGGAGTGCGAGCATTGGGAAGGGAGGGGAAACGACAAAAAGAGAGGTCAGTTGTTTTGGTTGAGGTAGTCGTAGTTATGGACCTGGATCGATAGATTCTTGGCCGGGATGTCCACCGTGGCGTACTGGAGGTAATTGAGTCCGCTGCTAAGGGCACGAAACGTGGCCGTCGCATTGACCTGATTCCCCTCCGAGTCGGTGGTCACGATCGTCATCTTCCGGACGGCGCGGGTCGGGCCATAAATCCAGATCGACAAGGTGTCGCCGGGCTGCACCACGCTGCCCCCGGTGAACTGCAGGTCACCGGTGGGTCCCGGGGCAGGTAGCGGGGAATTGCTGACGAAATTAATGACCGCGCCGGCGGTGGGGAGAGTGTATTTGTCCAGCAGGGTGAGGATGTCCTTGAGGTACTTCTCCAGATCGTCCCGCCGTCGTTCCGCAATGCGCCGCCGGAGGAATCCGTGAGGTAGAGGAGCGCCGGAATCATTGAGCACCGTCCGCTGGATCTGGTTGTTCGGACCGTAAAGGCA
Source organism: Verrucomicrobiota bacterium (assembly GCA_017309115.1). GTDB lineage: Bacteria > Verrucomicrobiota > Verrucomicrobiia > Limisphaerales > UBA9464 > UBA9464. Next base: position 47,140 of record JAFLEF010000029.1, read on the forward strand.
CTGGTCGATCCGGGTGTCTTCAACCGATCCGTTGGAGAGCACTTCGATGCGGCAATTCCAGGAGTACTGCTGCATCAGGGCCGCATTGCGCTGCCGGGCGGCGATGATGCTGTTGGCCAAGCCTTCATTGGGAACCTGCGCCCAGGCACTGAACAAAGCGGCGCCCAGCAGCAAGACCACCCAAACTAATCGAGAATTCACGGGATTGAAACGGCGACGAAACCCCGGTTGCTGCCGTTTTGCCCGAGAACGCGAGAGCGCGCTGGATCAGGATCCACTTTCAGCTTAGATCATTTCGTCGACGCCCGACCCTACGAAAAACGACTTCACACTGACTATTGAACTTTGGTCTAAGCCAGCGGTCGGCCTACTGAGGCGCATTGGTGGCCGTCCCTTTTCGCTCAGCTTCGAAGGCGCTGAAGTCCCCCGTGGAATTCTTCAAGGTCTGCACCGAGCCATCGAGCAGGCAGTAGTTTCGCTCCCAAGTGCCATCAGGTAATTGCCGCGCTGCCTTTTCTCGAAAGAAGATGAGATTGGCTTCCGCCTCAGAGATGGCCCGGTCGTGGGGAAAAAACTCGAACTGATCGAGCCCAATTCCGCCGGGCAAGGTGCCGTCTGCGGCCAGTGGGATTTCCGCCCTGAACTCGTCGAACGAAGTGGGTAGGCGATACTGGTTGTCTACAGAAAAAATCCGGGCGGCGCGCGGTACAACCAACCTGCCAACACGGCGTGGGCGGGAATCTGCCCGGCCTTGCGCGCCAGATCGCAAAAGACCACCTGAGCGACATCCCGGGCGATGTCGGCATTGCCGCTGACCCGTCGGGCGGCGGCCCAGACCAGATTGCAGTGCCGCCGGACCAGTTCCGCGAACGCTTCCTCCACGCCTTGGTCAGCGTAGCGGCGCAGGAGTTCGGCATCAGAAAGCGGTGACATCGTCGGTTCCGAGAGAACACCCGCCCCGGAACATTTCCGACACGGCAAATTGCCGAGAGAAGGCGCAACCCCGTGACAGTCACGCAAAAGCTCAGCCGCCGGGCGCATTTCCTCAGTGTTTCCGGCAACGCAGCCGAGTTTGCCGTTGACGATGGTTTTGCCGGACGCGTTGATTTGGAAACCGTTTCCGCCGCGCTGCGCCCTTCATGGGGTCCATCCGTACCGGCAACGTCTTTGCCTCCAGAATTTCCATGAGCCGAAAACTAAACTTGGCGATCGTCGGACTCGGCTTCGGGTCCGAGTTCATTCCCATCTATCAACGGCACCCGCAGGCCAACATGTATGCCATCTGCCAGCGGTCGAAGGACAAACTCGACGCCGTCGGCAAGGCCTTCGGCGTGGAGAAGCGCTACCAAAGTTTTGAGGATCTGATCCGGGATCCGCACGTGGACGCCGTGCACATCAACTCCCCGATTCACCTGCACGCCTCGCAGTCCATCGCCGCCCTCCGCGCCGGCAAACACGTAGCCTGCACCGTTCCCGCCTGCACCACGTTGGAGGAAGCCCGCGAAATCGTGAAGGCCAGCAAGGAGAGCGGGAAGAAGTACATGATGATGGAGACGGTGGTGTGGAGCCGGGAGTATTTGTACGTCCGCTCCCTCCGCGATTCCGGCAAGCTGGGCCGCATCCAGTTTGTTCGGGGCAGCCATCTCCAGAACATGGCCGGTTGGCCGGGATACTGGGAAGGTCTTCCGCCCATGCACTACGCCACCCACTGCGTCAGCCCTTGCCTGGGCATCGTGAATGGCGAAGCGGAATTCGTGTCCTGCCTGGGTTCCGGCCGCATTTCCGAAGCCCGAATCGCGAAGTACGGCTCGCCCTTCTCCTTCGAAACGGCCCACTTCAAGGTGCGCAATCAAGACATCGCCGGCGAAGTCACCCGGTATCTGTTCGACGCCGCGCGTCAGTATCAGGAGAGCTTCGACTGCTATGGCTCCGAGACCTCTTTCGAGTGGCAGCTGACCGAACACGACGATCCGGTGCTGCACGTGGGCGGCGAGAAGGTGGAGAAGGTGAAGATTCCCGACTTCGCGCATTTGCTGCCGGAAGGCATTCGGGAGTTCACGACCAAGTGCGTGTACGACCTGGCGGAAAACGCCCATCTGAGCTTCATCCAAGGCAGCGGACACGGCGGCAGTCATCCGCACTTGGCGCATGAGTTCATCAGCGCGGTCCTCGAGAACCGACCCAGCTTCCCTGACGTTTATCAGTCGGTGAACTGGACCATGGTCGGCATTCTGGCCCACGAATCCGCCCTGCGCAGCGGCGAGAAGATGCATCTGCCGAACTTCCGCGGCGTTTGAGCCAACCGGGCGTTTCCGGTTGAAGACGTATCGGGGCCTGCCCAAGCGGGCCCCGTTTCGTTTGGAAACTTGGCCCGTTCGGGCGCGTTGATTCGCGACTCCCTGTGCCGAGTTACGGATCCGACGCGCCTACCCCAGCTTTCGAAAAGGAATTGTAGACCGTCCTACCGCAGTTCGGTTTACTTCGCCGACCACTCTCTCAAAAACAGCACAGTTCCTCTATGAGTAACGATAAAACCAACCCCAATCGCCTGTTGTGGGCGGGGTTCATGGCGATCCTCGCAGCCGGTGTCGGCTTTGGCGTCCGCGGCGGCATTCTGTCCGACTGGGGCGCCCAATACGGCTTCACCCAAACCGAGTTGGGCGAAGTCACCGGCTTCGGGCTCGTCGGGTTCGGCGTCGTCATTTTGATCGGCGCTCTGCTCGCTGACATCGTCGGCTACGGAAAGCTGATGGTCTCGGCCTTTATCTGCCATTTTGCGTCCGCTGTGCTCACGCTGTTCGCCACGGCTGCCTTCGCCAAAGGCGGCAAGGAAGCGGCCTATAGCTGCTTGAAGTGGGGTATGATTTTGTTCTCGGTCGGCAACGGTTTGGCCGAAGCGGTCGTCAATCCGCTGGTGGCCTCGCTCTTCCCGAAAAACCGCACTCACTACCTGAACATTCTGCACGCCGGTTGGCCGGCCGGCTTGGTGCTGGGCGCTCTGGCGTCCTACTTCCTCGTGGGCAAGGCCCGTTGGGAAATTCAATGGGCGCTGTTCCTCATTCCGGTCGTTATCTACGGCGCCATGTGCCTGGGACAACACTTCCCGAAATCCGAAGCGTCGGAAAAGGGTGTCAGCTTCGGCGAAATGTTGGCCGAGTTTGCCGCTCCCTTGCTGTTGCTCCTGTTGTTCATCCACGCCCTGGTCGGCTACGTCGAACTGGGAACCGACTCCTGGATCTCCAACATCACCGGCAACATCCTGGCCAGCCCGCAAAGCGGTCTGCTGCTCTTCGTTTACACCTCGACCCTGATGTTCGTTCTGCGGTTCTTCGCCGGACCCATCGTTCACAAGATCTCTCCTCCGGGATTGCTCTTCGTCAGCGCGATCTTCGGCGCCACTGGTTTGTTGCTCTTGGGTAGCGCCCAAGGCGCCGTTGGCTGCGTGATCGCGGCCACGGTCTACGGCATCGGCAAGACCTTCCTCTGGCCGACGATGCTGGGCGTGGTTTCGGACCGGTTCCCCAAGGGCGGCGCCATCACCATCGGCGCCATCGGCGGTATCGGCATGTTGAGCGCCGGCTTCCTCGGCGGTCCGGGCATTGGCTACAAGCAGGACTTCTTCGCCTCCAATCACCTGAAGGCCAACGCGCCGGAAGTTTATCAGGAGTTCAAGGCGCCGAATGAGAATCGGTTCCTCTTCTTCCCGGCCATTGTCGGCTTGGAAGGCAGCAAGGTCGCCGCCGTCCGAAACACTCCCGCCGAGAAACGCACTCCAGCCCAGGTGAAGGTGCACGATGCCGATCTCCACGGTGGCCGTTCCGCCCTCAAAGCGACCGCTGCTGTCCCCGCGCTGATGGCCTTCCTCTATCTCCTCATCCTCCTCTACTTCAAGGCCAAGGGTGGTTACAAGCCGGTCCACATCGAAGGTACCGGCCACAACGCCCACGAAGTGGCGTAGGGCTTCCCCTTCCCAAGCCAGGCGGCTCCCTCACCGGAGCCGCTTTTTTATTGTCCCGGATTCTGCGGTCGGGGGCGGAAGAAGCTGAGAGTTGGGAGGAGCGAAAACCGGTGAACCGGATCTGCGTTCAGAACGCGAAGAACTCAAACGTTCCGACGAATCCCGCCACCGCATGCTCCCCTTCGGGTTCCGCCGGCAGGTGGCTCCCCAAAATATCCCGGGACGCCGCGCTCATTAGACACCGCCGTTGCAGGCTGGCGGCCAATTTCTCCATGCGGAAAATGAAATTCACCTCGGGACCGGATAGGCTTTCTTCACCCATTGAAGGAGCGCCTCCCATGAAGACCTGTCCGCAATGGAGCACGATGCGGAAGGGTGGTTGGGCTGCGGTTTGCAATTGCTTCAACTCGGTCAGCGCCTTGAGCAACGGTCCCCGATCGGCTTCGCCCGCCGGCCAATAGGCGAAGAAGCCATCTCCCAAATACTTGTTGATACTGCCGCCATTGCCCTCGATGACCTGTTTGCAGTTCGAAAACCAGCGTCCGGTGATTACCGGCAACTGCTCAGCCGTGACGGCTCGTCCCAACTCAGTGGAACCTTCAATGTCCGCCAGCAACAACCAACAGTTGGCCGAACGAATATCCATCAACGTCCGGTCCGCCAATTCCCCCGACAGCGCCGTGTCCGTGGCCTTCTGACAAAACTTCATCAGGGCCGACCCAATCTGGATCGCCGCGCCGTCACTCAGTGGCACCGGCTGCGCCACGCGACGGCCATTCAAATAGGTTCCGTTGCTGCTGCCCAAATCCACCAGCCAATACTCATTTTCGCCTTGGCGATGGATGACGGCGTGCTTGCGCGACACCTTGTCATCCCGCAGGACGAGCTGGTTGTTGGTCGCTCGACCGATGGAACACGAGCCTTGAACAGGCACGATCGGCGCGCCTGCCTGCTCGATCCAGGCCCGGACTTCACGTGGTTCATTCATTTCGAAACGACTGCCAAAAGGTAATCAGCGCGCCCACAAGCACAACGCAGTAATCACTTCGTTTGCAGACAAGTCACCTGGAGCCATTCGGCCCGGACGTCTTCGTTCCGGACAAATTCCGGCCAAAGTCGGCCGATTTCCGCAAAAAGCCACCTTGCCAGCCCCTCCCACCACCCAGTCCGACCCGCGGCTCCCCACGAGGAACTTGGTTCTCGCTCCGCCTTGAAGCATTCTCCCACCTCATGGCTATCACCGTCCTCTCTGGACTGAGCATTCTGGTCGTGGAAGACGAACCCCTTCTGCGGCGGCATCTGGCCGCCACTTTGGAGCGGATGGGTGCCGACGTTTCCACCACCGACTCCATCCGCGCCGCCCGCCAAATGGCCGGGGAACTCAGCTTCGATTTCGTCCTGCTCGACGTAAACCTGCCCGATGGCCGGGGGGTGGATCTGCTCAAGGAAGGCGTCTTCGGCTCCAACACCGGAGCGATCGTCATGACCGGCGAAGGCGGCATCTCCGGCGCGGTGGAGGCCATGAAACTGGGCGCCCTCGACTACCTCACCAAACCCTTCGAACCCGAGGCGTTGGCCGTCGTCCTCGCCCGGGCACGTCAGCAGAAGCAATCCGCCCGGGTCACCGAACATCGCCGGACCGATACACCGGAGTCTTCGTTTTTCTTCGGCGCGGCTCTGTCCGGTCTGGAACTTCAGCTGAGCCGCATCATGGGGGCCGATCAGCGCCTCCAGGGCAGCGGGGCCACCCTGCCGCCGGTCCTGATCCAGGGTGAAACCGGTACGGGCAAAACCACCATTGCCCGTTGGCTGCACAGCCATGGCCCCCGCAGCACCGGCCCGCTCGTTGAAGCCAATTGCGCCGCCATCCCCGAGAGCCTGGCGGAATCGGAGTTGTTCGGACACGAGAAGGGGGCCTTTACCGATGCCCGCAGCGCTCGGATGGGACTGTTTGAGGCCGCGAGTGGCGGCACTCTGTTCCTGGATGAACTGGCTTCGCTGACCCTGCCCCTCCAAGCCAAGCTGCTCACTGCCTTGGAAGATCGAAAAGTCCGACGCGTCGGTGGCAATCGGGACATTCCGGTCGACGTACGCGTGATCACCGCCGCCAATCGCGACCTCAAGGAACTCGTGCGGGACGGTCGATTTCGCGAGGATCTCTACCATCGACTCGACTTGTTTCGGATTATTCTGCCCCCCCTGCGCGAGCGGGGAGCCGATATTCTCCGCCTCGCCGATTCCCTCATGAGCCGACTCGCCCGGCGCCATCGCCTGCCGATCCGCCAGATTTCCGATCTCGGCAAGCGACGGCTCCTGGCCTACGGCTGGCCGGGTAATGTGCGTGAACTCGCCCACGAATTGGAACGGGCTTTGGTGTTTGAGGACGGCGAACTGTTGAATTTCGACCAACTCCTGGGAGCCAGCGGGATGTTACCCCCAGTTCCCACCGCGATATCGGCGCCAACCCGCCCGCTGGGAACCTCCACCAATGACTGGTTCAACCCCCTGTACCGCTTTCCCGACCAGGGATTCCTACTCGAAGAGGCGATTCTCCGCCTGATTCATCATGCTCTGGCCCAGACGCATGGCAATGTCTCCGGGGCCGCCCGACTACTCGGCGTGTCGCGGGATTATCTGCGCTATCGGCTGGGTGGGTGGAAGGAAGCCCCGAAGTCCGAGTCGGCTGCGAGTGCCCATTTGGGGGAAGCCCCCCAAGATTCCTGAATTCGAGAGGGTTGCGACCCGATTGGGAAAAGCGATCCAGTCAAGAAACACCTTGTTTCGAATGTGTTAGAAACTTCTGAGTCAAATTTGGCAGTTGGCACTGCGCTAGCAGAGAATTGGAACGCATAGACGATGCGGAAAACCCGGGCACCCAGGGGCGTTCCGGAATCAGAAAGCAAACCATGAAACGAATCAGTCTCAGATTTCTCGCGTGGGGACTTTCCCTGCTCGTGGTTGGGGCGGTTCGCTCAGCGGACACGACCTTGGATGTGGGGAATCCCGCCGCCGACGTTCCTGAGATCAAGCTGCCCGCCGGAACCACGATCCCGGCTGACGTGAAGGGCCTCGTGGAGACCTTCCAGGCGCAAGCGCAGGAGTACATCAAGCAGCAGCGCGAACTGGCCAAGCAGGCCAAAGGGGCGTCGAAAGACGAAAAGCAACGGCTTTTGGACCAGATCAAGTCCAACCGGAAGAACTTCCTCGATCAAACCAAAGAGATCCGCAACGACATCAAGGAGCGAATTAAGGAATTGAAGCGGGACATCAGCGAAAGCCGGCCTCAAGCCGCTGGAGCCGGTGAATCCGGTGGCCGACGACGCCACGGACGGGATTGATTCCCGGATCGAAACTCCACCATTTGACACACGTCCGGCGACCCCTCCAAGGTCGCCGGACTTATTTTGTCCTCTTGAGCCGAAGTGTCTCCGTTACCCGTTGGTGGCTCGCCCTGACCCTTCCAGGGCTGGGATGGGCGGGACCGTATGAGTTTCCTCCGGTGATGTTGGAGCCCAGCCCGATTCAACTCTGGGATACCACCCTGACGCTCCGGTCCGGCGGTGGCCACAACAGCAATCCCTCCCTCGCCAACCTTCCCTCCGCCCGCCAACCCTCCGCTTTTCTCGAATACGGAGGAGAACTGATGTTCTTTCGTCTGCCCACCGGAGGCGACAACGCCTTCATCTTCCTTTCCGGTGATGACCGCCGATACCTCAGCGCCGAGAATGTCCCGGGCGAACAAAACTTCGTCGCCTTGGCGTCCTACACCCATGACTCGCCCAGCTGGTGGAAGGCCGGCGCGGTGGTCTCGTATGTCTATCTGAACCAGGTGATTGACCTATCCGAAATCGATTCCGGTATCGGCACCGCCCAGGTGAAGGGCAACACCATCAATTTTCGGCCTATGTGGGGCGGAACGTGGGACACCAACTGGCTCGCCCAACTCGAACTTCCCCTCAACCGGCAGATGTTCACCACAGAAGCCACTGGCGACTTTCTGGAGCTCGGCCCGCAAGTCACGCTCACGCGGAATCTGGCCCGTTCCTCCCAAGTTTCCCTCAGTTATGCCTGGCTCCGCCGAGCCTTCGACAACGTCCCCCTGCGGGAGATCAATGGAACCCCGCTGCCCGGAACCCTGGAAGTCCTGAACTACAACCACCTCAACCTGCGCTGGCGTCAGAATTGGGATGCCGACAAACACTGGTCGAGCACCGCCCGGCTCGGATTCACCACTGCGCGGGACAACGGTCCGGGCTACTACGACTTTAATCGCTACCGGGCGAGCGGCGTCGTCCGGTACGAGCGGAACCGTTGGGCCCTCGAGTTCGAAGGGGGAGCGCTCTGGAGTGACTACCTCCTACAGTCCGTCTCCAGCACCAATCTGGAACCCCGTTCGCAACGCAACGTCTTCGCTGTGGTGGAGTTCGAATATCTGGTCTGGCGGACGCTGAAATGGAACGCGAGTTTTGCTTACGACCAGTCTGTCGGTAACGTCGCTCTGGACACTTACCTCTCCCGCACCGTAACCACTGGGCTGGAATGGGAGTTTTGATCCCCAGTCTGTTGTCGTGAAGTTGACCGTTCCCAATCGCTGGTTGCCCCTGTTCGGCATCCTGCTCGCCCTGCTGTTGCTGGCGGGCGCGGTCGTCCACACCCGCAGTCTGGTGCGGACCGAGTTTGGGGACCAGTTGGCCCGGCGCGATGCCACCCTACTGGCCGGCCTCTTGGAACAGCGGTTGAAGGACGTCGAGGAAGAGGCTCCGGACGACCCCCTTCTCGCCATCCTCGAGACCGCCTCGCTCACCAATCTTCCCGGCGTCATGTCCGTCGGTCTGTTCGACACCAACGGGACTCATGTCGACGGACTGCCGTTCTTAGCGACCGACCTCGATCTGGCGGAAGCCGATGTCCAAGTGGTGAACAGTGGCCAACGGGTGAGTCGCTTCGAGTTTCTTCCCAATCTTGAAGAGGAATTCCTGCTGCCGCCCACTTTGGATCCCGGACCCCGGGGATTCCCCGTGCTCGAAGTCATTCTGCCCCTGCCCGATTCCTCCGGCGAACAAGCCGGCATGGTTCGCTTCCTCATGCAGGCGGATTCCCTGGCGCAAGAGTTTGACGCCATGGACCGGACCCTGCGCCGCCAGGCACTCATGGGATTTATGCTGGCGGGTCTGGCCATGACGGTCGGACTGGCTTTTGTCTTTCATCGACTGGTGGACACCCAACGCCAGTTGGTCACCGCCAACCGGGAACTGACCTTGGCCGCCAAAACCGCCGCCGTGGGTGCGGTCATGTCCCACCTGCTCCACGGTCTCAAGAATCCCCTGGCCGGTCTGCAACAGTTCGTTACCGCCCAGGCAACTGTGCCGGATCCAGATCTGGACTGGGCCGATGCCAAAGATTCCACCCGGCGGATGCGCACCATGATTGATGACGTGACCCGCCTGCTACGGGAGGATTCCGGGCTCGTCAGTTACGAGATCTCTCCCTCCGAACTGCTGGAACACCTCCAACGCCGCCTTTCCCCGCTCGCCCGCGAACAAAAGGTCAACCTCGAGCTGGACTGCCAGTGCGAGCACGTCCTGCTCAATCGCACCGCCAACTTAGTCACCCTGATTCTGGAAAACCTCGCGACCAACGCCCTCCAAGCGACTCCAGAAGGCCACCAGGTCGTCCTTTCGGCCCGCCAAGAGGAACACTGGATTCGTTTTCGCGTTCAGGACGAGGGAACGGGTTTGCCGGAATCCGTTCGCGACCGGTTGTTTACACCCACCTTATCCTCCAAGGACGGCGGAACCGGCCTGGGACTCGCCCTGAGCCGACAGCTGGCGCGCATTCTCGGTGCCGAATTGGAACTGGAGAAATCGGGTTCCGAAGGAAGCGTCTTTTCCCTGCGAATCAGCCCCCAGTCCGAACCCCAGCCCATCACCGAACTGTCCTGAATCACTCCGCCGCCGACGCGCGCCGCAGTCGGTCGGCAATGCCCACCCATTCCGGCGCGTCTGGGAGTTCCTCCACGACAATCAGCCGGGCCCCCATTTCATCGCAGCGGTGCAGTTCGGCGTATAACGCCCGCGCAAAGGCCTCGGCATCGTCCGGGATCAACATCACCTGCGGATACCGTCCGCTCAGGGGAATCTGGGTGTGCACCAGAATGCAGACCTGCTCCGGTGTCACCTGAAGTTCCGCTACCCGCCGCGCCAGTTCCGCTTCATCACGCCATTTCCACACCACCAATCGGGCCTGTGGGGAATAGTGGCGGGGAAGCAGTCCAGGGCTGCGCAGGACCTTCGGGGCAGGACTGGTTCGCGGCCCGGTCGCCTGAACCGCCGCGGCCGCGGCCACGGCTCGAATGGCGGGTTCGGTAATCATGCCCGGCCGGAGAATCACCGGTGTCGCCCCCGTCACATCCACCACCGTGCTTTCGATGCCCACATTGCAATCCCCGCCATCAACGACGAGCGGCAACTGCGCGCCAAGTTGGGACAACACGTGACCGGCATTGGTCGGGGAAAGCCGGTTGGCCAGATTGGCACTGGGGGCCGCGAGCGGAAAGCCACACGCCCGGATCACCCCCTGCATGAACGGGTGCTGCGGCCACCGAATGCCCACGGTGGGACCACCGGAGGTCACCAGGTCGGGAATTCGGCCAGATTTGTTCACCACCAGGGTCAACGGACCCGGCCAGAAGGCCGCGCCCAGGGTATCGGCCAGATCGGGCCAGTCAGCGGCACACGCCCGGGCCATCTCGGCGGACGCCACGTGGACGATAATCGGATTGTGGGCAGGCCGACCCTTCAACGCATAGATCTTCGCGACGGCCTCGGGATCAAACGCATTGGCCGCGAGTCCGTAAACCGTCTCAGTCGGCACGCCCACGACCTGACCGGCCCGCAACAGGGTCGCGGCGCGGTCAATGGCAGCGGCCAACAAGGCCGGCGTGTGCGTGGGCAGAACTTCAGCGGACATCGCGGGGAGATGGTTGAACCACACTGCCGGCGGAAGGGGAAGCCCTCTTCCTGGGACGTGGAACCCCGATGAACCCCGCGGGTTCACCCCGCCGGTCACGTTTGCTTCCGTCGGACCAAACCCGGACTGGGAATTCCACCGACCTCCGGTACGCTTCTCCCCAGTGTTTCCCCGCCTCTTAGTCTGGTGTGCCGCCTGGATCCTTCTGTGGTCTGGCGTGGGCCTGTTTTCGGCCCAGGCCGTGGTCAGCGAAGACTCCCTTCCCGAGCAAACGCAGTGGATCACCGCCAACGCCACCGAACGTCCCGGAGCCGCCACGTTTGAGCGCCCGTTCTCCCTGGAGACCGGTCTGGTGAAGGCCGTCCTGCTCGCCGCCGCCGATCAACAGGCCACCTTGAGTCTCAACGGCATTCCGGTCGGCACAGTTCAAGGGTTCCAAAAAGCGGTGACCTTGGACGTCACCCGCTGGGTGCGTCCCGGCACCAATCTGTTGACGGTCTCCGCCACCAACAGCACCGGGCCTGCCACGTGTCGGGTCCTGCTGGAACTCGCCCTGGCCGACGGCCGGCAACATTGGGTCGTGACGGACGCCTCCTGGCAGGTCCGGCCCACGGCTCCCGCCGCGGCGACGCCCGCAGTGGCTCGGGGACCTGCGGGTCAGGCGCGGTGGGGAAACCCCTTCGCCGCCACGAAATCGGCCGATGCCTACAACAGCTGGATGCTCGCTCAGGGCGCCCAGTTTGCCACGGATCCCGCCACCTTCAGCGTTCAGCCCGGCTTCCAGGTGGACCGCCTGCGCTCCGCCCAACCGGACGAAGATTCCTGGATCGCCCTCGCCTTCGATCCCCAGGGCCGGCTCACGGTCGCCAAGGAGAAAAAGGGTCTGCTCCGCTTCACCCTCGGTTCCAAACAGGTCGAGCAGGTCGAGGTCATTGAAGACACCTTGCAGGAATGTCGCGGACTGCTCTACGCCCATGACAGCCTCTACGTGAACGCCAACAACAGCCGGGGATTCTTCCGGCTGCGGGACTTGGATGGCGACGGCCGCTACGAAGACAAAAAACTCCTGCTCGCGACCGAAGGCGGCGTCGGCCACGGACGCAATCAACTGCGACTCGGTCCCGACGGACTGATCTACCTGGTGCACGGCGATGACGTGGTCTTGCCAAAAACCCTGGGAGCCGATTCCCCCGTCCAACAAATGGCCAACGATCAGTTGGTCCCGACTCTGGATCCCAAGGCGCCGCTCCGAGTGTCCCGCTTCATGCAAGTCGGACACGTGCTCCAAACCGACAAAGACGGCTCTTTCTTTAAGCTGTATGCCGGTGGACTGCGAAATCCGATGGACATCGCGTTCAATGCGGACGGCGAGATGTTTACCTACGAAGCCGACATGGAACGGGACATCGGCGCGCCCTGGTATCGTCCGACCCGGGTGCTCCATCTGGTTCCGGGCGGTGACTACGGGTGGCGCCGCGGCCCGGGTAATCTGCCTCCGTATAGTCCCGACATCTGGCCGGCCGCCCTGGACATTGGAGTCGGCTCACCCACAGGCATTGCGTTTGGGGAAGGCACGCAGTTCCCCGAACCCTATCGCCGGGCCCTGTTCCTCGGAGACTGGTCCTATGGCCGCATTCTGGCGGTCCAACTCCAGCCCCAAGGCGCCACCTACGCCGCGACTTCTACGGAGTTCCTCGCCGGCCGCCCCCTGAACATCACCGACCTGACGTTTGGACCCGACGGTGCCCTGTACTTCGTGACGGGCGGTCGGGGAACGAAGTCCGGCCTCTATCGCGTCTCTTGGAAGGGGGAGGTTGCCAAACCCTCGGAACCCTCGCCGGACCCAGCCGCGGAGTCGGCGCGTCAGTTGCGGCGTCGACTGGAACAATTGGTCCCGCCCACGTCCGAACGGGTCGATGAAGTCTGGGCTCAACTCACTCATTCTGATCGTTGGATCCGGCAGGCCGCGCGACTGGCTCTCGAACGCCTGCCCGTCGAGACCTGGGGCAAACGAGCCGTCCAGGAAACCAATTCAGCCGTCGCTCTGAACGCCCTGGTCGCGCTCGTCCGCCTCGCCGCCCCTCCTGCGCAGCCCTATCTGCAAAGCCGGGTGCAACAGGCCGACTGGGCTCAACTCAGCCCGTCCGATCAGTTGGCGGGCCTGCGGGTCTTATCCATTTCGCTCACCCGCTTCGGCGCTCCCACCAATCCGCTGGTGGCCCCCCTGCAAAACCGACTGCTTAGCATCTATCCCTCTCCGGATCCCCTCGTGAACCGGGAGTTGTGCCGGGTGCTGGTCCACCTCCGCGCCCCCGGAGTCCTGGAGAAATCCCTACCGTTGCTCCAGCAGTCCACCGACCCAGAGGAACGGCTCCACTATCTGATGACCCTGTGGTCTCTGCGCGAGGACTGGAACCTGGAACGTTGGAAGATCTACTTCACCGCCCTGCGCCAAGCCGAGCAGGAACAGGGCGCCCGCGACTACTTCACAACGCTGAAGTTCCTCCGCAACAGTCTCACCAATCAAATGGGCTCCGGCGAGCGGCTCGCCTTGGGTGACTTGTTCACGTCACCGGGCAAGCCCGCGACCCTGATCGCCCCGGTCAACTCCAGTGGCACGGTCTGGAAGTTGTCCGACTTCAACTTCCAGTCAGACACCCCACCGTCAGCCGCCAAAGGGCACGAGGTCTTTGTGGCCGCCGGATGCGCCCAGTGTCACCGGGCCGGACAGGAGGGAGGATTGATTGGTCCCGATCTCACGGCGGTGTCCTCGCGGTTCGGACGGCAGGATTTGCTCGACCACATCCTCAATCCCACCAAAGCCGTGGATGAAAAGTACCGTCTGGCGGTGGTCACCCTAACCGATGGAACCGAAGTGAGTGGTACCGTGGAACGAGAGGGTGAGGTTCTGCTGATTCAACCGGTCGAACCGGACCTGGATCCGGTGGAGATTCCGTCGGCACGAATTCGGTCGCGTACGTGGTCGGACGTGTCCCCCATGCCGTCGGGTCTGCTGGACGCCTTCCGCAAAGAACAGGTGTACGACCTGCTGGCGTTCCTGGAATCCCTCCGACCCCAACCCTGAGGAAGGCGAATGGAACAGCGAACTCCGGTCCACCTCGATTCGCGAGGTGTCACGGACTTCGATGTTCAACCTCTGAACCGGCACTCGCCAAAGACACTGATGAACCTAATCCACATGGGCTGAGGCCGCAGCTAAGTCCGGTGCCGCCGCCGCCTGTCGAAGCCAACGCCGCAGTTGGCCGGGGTCCGTGCAGGAATCCAAACGAGCTGTCAATTCGGGGGGAATCTGATCGAACCGGGTGGAAAGCACGTCTCGGATAGCATCTCGCAGAGCCTCAATCTGGCCCGTCTGAAGACCCTCTTGGTGACCTTCTCTCCGGCCTTCTTGGCGGCCCTCCTGACGGCCTTCCTGACGCGCGAAACGTTCGAAGCTGGTGACGAAGGGCATAATCTTCTCCGGTTGTAGTTTCAGTAGTTCCTGACGAAAGGAGTGTTCCTGGGGTGGCGACAACGGCAAGAGCCAATCCCTTTCTCCACAAAAAACGTAATGCCCTTCTCTTGAGCATCCCGGAGAACCTCTGGCAGGAGTGTGTTCACGTTTCAGTCGAACGCTGCGAATCGCCGGCCGCGATCGGAAGCGGGCGCTGGCTGCGAATCAACCATGATCTGATCCTCCAACGTCTCCAGGATCGTGAGTATGGCTCACATCGTCGAGCTCAGGATTCAACTCTCCAGAACTGCCCGTTTGCGCCAGATCTCTTTCGCGATGACGATCCCAAAAGCGCCAGGATGCGACGGTGACGATGAGAAGAAGGAGCAGGAGCGCAATGAGTCGGTGGCCCGAATAACCCACGAACATGCACCCCACAAACGACGCCGTAATTAGATAGTCGAGAAGTTTCATGTGCGTGAAGCTGATGAACGCTACGGGTCAATGACCCCGCGCGATTGACTCATGAATCATTCGAGACCCTATGGCTCGACGGTGTGCGGTCTAGTGTGGGTGACGAGCCGGTGCAGCGTGGGTTAAACTCCGCCGAAGCGGAGTCCAGAGCCAGAAGGTTGTGGACCAACGAATCACTCCGCCGATCGAACAACAGATAATGCCCTATGAACTCGTCACCCACGAAGAAAACCATTAAGTACGTCGGACTTGATGTCCACGCGGAAACCATCGCTGTGGCCCTCGCCGATTCCTCCGGTGAACCCCGCTCTTACGGGAACATTCCGGCCCATACCGCCGCCCTCGACAAGCTCCACAAACGGCTCCTCCAGGACGCCTCCGAGGTTCGCTACGTCTATGAGGCTGGTCCCACCGGGTTTGCCCTCTGCCGTCATCTCCGCTCCCGAAACGTCGTCTCCGGATCTATACCCACGTGCAAAGCCGCCCGGGAATCGGGGTGAGGAGTCCGTTGGACTAGCTGAGAGCTGAGAGGTAAAGCAGGGAAGCGGTAAGGTCAGAGATTCGAGCCCTTCATTCGATTCGTAGTTTCGCTTCTCACCCCGCGCCCTCCGCGCCCTCCGCGGGAGATCTTCAGATATTTGTTAGCGTGTTGATGGGGGGTGCATGGATGGGGCTATTCGACGCGCCACTCGCCGGGACGAAAAGCGGTAGCTCCACTGCGTTGCGCAACCGCACTCCAAACGCTTCGCGCTCCCTTTACCGCCTCTCCAAGTCTCCCCCTCGCACTTTCTCCCCTTCTCTTCTCCCCATCTCTTTCCTGTTTTCCTGTGTTCCAGATTAATCCCGGCGGGGGGCGACTTAGTTCCGGAGTCTGGGCGTACAACTACTCAGCAACTGAACCGCCAGACCCACCGGGAGTCCTCGCAAGGCCCAATGTCCCATTCCCATGACCCGCACAAAACGGCCGGGCGTCGTTCGGAAATCCAACCAGGGACAGGGAACCTCAATTTCCTCCCGATACTTGCGGGCCGCGGCCACAAAGGGTGAAATCTCCTGCAACAGCTGCCGAAAGAACCAATACCGAGAGGAGACGTCGAATCGCGGGTCCAGCAAGACCCATGGCTTGAGGGCTAGGGCGTGAAGCATGGGGGGGTGGGGGCAAAACAGTCCGCGCAAACGCTCCCTGGGCGAATAGACCAAAGCCCCACCACTGTGAATGAGGTCCACTCCCGCCTTCAGGACCTTCACCGGGACATTCGAAAAGTCGCGGCAGGCGAGCACGACGTTGAGGACGTCTTGGTCGGAAAGTGCGTAGAACGGGGGCTTCGGCTCGGGAACTCGATACCATTTTCGATAACGCTCGTCGGCCAACCATTTTTCCCACCGTTCCAAAAGGGGAATATGGAGCGGCGTCGCCCGTAAGACACAGCTGTTAAGCGTGAAGGGAAAACTTCGCCCAATAGGCTCACCCCAGGCCTTGATCCGGCCATCCGTGCCCTGATTCGTGACGCACGCCGGTTCTTGCGCCACCACAAATTCTTCCGGCGCCAAATTCGCGAAAATAGGCCGCGGATCCCCCTCTAAAAGGATGTCGGTATCCAACCACACCACCTGGGGATGCCCCGCCCGCAATAACGGCAACATGGCGTGCGGTTTGCAGTTCCAGGCATCGGCCCCTTCCAACCGCTCTTCCACCAGTTGAATGTCCGGATAGTTCCGCAGCCAACGGCGCAACGACTCCGACGCCTTGGCGTTATAAAAGACCGACCGAGTTCCCGGACAGTGGCGCCGAAGACTCGCCACCAGTAGGCGAACTCCGACTTCCACCTCAGGGCGGTCCTCAGAAAAACAGAAGGTGATAGGCAGGGGAGCAGGCATACGCAAGCGGTGGGGAGCTTGGCAAATTTCTAACCTCCCCATCCTCTAAGAATCGACGATCAGGATCAAGCATCCTTATAAGTTCTCAGAGACACTTGTGGCCAACCGCCGATCCGTCGGATCTCAAGCGATTCTTGTGCCGGTCATGGTTTCGCCAATCCGCTAAGGACTCTCAGTTTGGCCGTTCCCTCCGACATTCACCTCAGTCCGACGCTCCTCACTTACCGTTTGGCCACCGCATCCTCCCGAAAGATCGCCCGCATCACCGTCTTCCGCTCATCTGTGTAGATGATCTGGATCTGCCCGTCCCGAGTCTGAATGGCCGTCGGATAGGCATAGTCGCCATTCGGCTGCGCCAGAAGGTTCCACTTGTGGGGGAAGGTCTTGGCGCCATCCACCGAGAGCGCGACGGTCAGCGGCGTCCGCTCCGAAAAACTGTCGTTGTACACCAATAAATGATGCCCGCTTTGGAGCCGGAGAAAGTCCACGGCCGCATTCGGGTTCGGAAACGGTGCGTCCACACCCCCACTCCAGGTCTTGCCGCCATCCCGGGACTCCGTTCGCACCATCCAACCATCCGGTCGACCCGCGTAATCCCCGCCCCGGCGGCAATAAGCCACCAGATAATCTCCCGAGATCACCGCCGGCGCGGGCTGGATGTTTCCCAGGCGGGATTTGACCCGGTTGGACTCGGTCCAGACGCGGGACCTGGGGTCATACCGCATGAAAAACGAAGTACACTCCGGGGTCGTCAACTCGGGGTCATTGCCAATTTCATGATACACCGGCAGCAGATAATCACCGTTCTCCAGCACGATCGGCAGATTTCGGACCATGGTGCCGGCCTCGAACGTCAGCATGAACGACTCCGACCAGGTTTTGGCACCGTCCCGGGAAATCTTCGCGGTGATTCGCGAACTGTCCCACAGCTCTCCGTAGCGGCTCACATAGAATAGCCACACCACACCATCCGGCGCCTGCCACACCACCGCGTTGCCCAGCGAATGAAACGGATTGCGGGCGATGGCTTCCGGCTTGGACCACTTCTTCTGACCCTTCTTTAGCCGCACCGCATAAACGGCGGCCGCATTGTCGTAGTACTCGCCCTTACCACTGAAGAAGACGACGTACAGATCGCCATTGGCCAGCTCGGTCACGCTCGCCGGATGCTTGTAATCTCCAGTTGGCGCTTCCGGTCCGACGATGGGTTCGATGCGAAGATCCTCCGCAGCCTGGGTCAATTCACCCAGGAGCAGCCCACCCAGCACGAGGAACGATCCCAACCAACGACGACAACTCGGCAACACGAACGCAGATTGCCGCGAAGGAATCACGTTCTCCAGCGTCTTCTCCCACACCGGTCCCAAATCCGGA
The DNA here is from genome assembly GCA_017309115.1 of Verrucomicrobiota bacterium. Lineage (GTDB taxonomy): Bacteria > Verrucomicrobiota > Verrucomicrobiia > Limisphaerales > UBA9464 > UBA9464. Next base: position 65,247 of record JAFLEF010000029.1, read on the forward strand.
TCAGCCGCCAGATTCGCCAATCAGCCACGTCGCCCGATCCTGGGTCTGATTCCCCTGACCGGAAGCCAGCTGCTGGGCCGACTTGCCCAACCGCAGCAGCGCAAACTCGGTGCCCTTGATGTGCACCACCGGCTGGGTCCGCGACAATTCATCCACCGCCCGCTTCACACCGGAGAACGTCAGGTAATCGTGCCAGAGAATCACCGCGTCGGGAGACGCCATCTTCAGCGCCGACTGCGTATCGGACGCGGCCACGTCGTAGTCGTGTCCGCCATCGATAAAGATGAAGTCCATCTTCCCGGCATAGGGTGAGTAATCGAACTTGGTGGAGTCACCGCGCAGGGAATGAATCCGACTCGCCTCGGGCTGACCCAAGAAACGGGAGCCCACCTGGAAATGTCCTTCGTTCTGGGGCAGATCGATGGTGTACACCTGCGCTTCCGGACACGTCTTGGCCAACTGCCAGGTGGACGCACCATCGTACGTGCCGAACTCAAAGAACGTTCGGGGATTCGCCACCCGCGCCAGACACGCCAAGTAGTACAGCTCCAGCGGAGTGACATTCCACATGCCGAACCGCAGTTCGACGGGTACCACCATGGATTTCAGGCCTGGAATCAACGCCGCCGGGGCCAACGACGGAATGCTAGGTTGACGCGAGATCCAGGTGTAGTTCAGCCACATCCAGCGACGCAGATACCCCAGCTTGCGGCTGGGCTTGATCAAGTCGGTACCCACTTCGCCGGCAAAACGACCGAGGGTGGAGAGGAATTTCGCGCTGGAGGACACAGGAGAGATGGAAACGGTCAGGAAACCGAACTGGCGACAGCTGCCCAAACCGCGCCGAAATGCTTGCCCGAACCCAGGCCAACTCGTCGAGGCAAAATCCGGCCCGTTCGCCCTCCGATGCCCTCCGATGCCCTCCGATGCCCTCCGATGCCCTCCGATGCCCTCCGATGGGGCGACGCTCCGCGGAGCCAGCGTAGCGACCGCTTGCTGGGAGCGTTGGCGTCTCGCCGGCGTGTTTCCGACGCGGCACCGCTCCACGCGCGCCGGAGGAATGGGAAAGCGGTAGCTTCGCAGGCTTCGCTACCGCACTCCATATGCTTCGCAGAGACCTACCCCCGGGTCACCACCCTCACCGGCAGTTCCTGAATCCAGTTGAATCCCAATCGCTGGTACAGACTCCGGGCCGTAGCGTTGTCCACCATGACGTGCAGAAACGGCGTCTGACCCCGATTGCGTTGCTGCCCGATCAAGTAACTCACCAACGTTCGAGCCAAGCCCCGACCTTGAAACTCCGGGTGGGTGCACACGGCGCTGATTTCCCGGAGTTCACCCACCTTAAACCGCTCGCCCGCCGCGGCCACCAAACGGTCCCCCTCAAAAATGCCAAAGTACTCCCCCAACTCGATCGTACGCTCCCCAAAGGGACCTGGATTCGTCAACGCCACCAGAGCCACGATCTGCGGGACATGCTGCGGACCCAGACGTACACAGCGCTGAAAGTCCGCCTCCGGGGGACGATCTCCCTCCCAGACCATCTGACCGGCCGCCGAATCTTCCTCCAACTTCCAACCCGCCGGCACCGCACCCTTCCAACCGCCGCAGTACAGGTGTTCGCCTTCGTCGCAGTACGGTTCGATCCCGGCGAAATCCGGCTGTTCGGGCGTCGCATAGCCGATGATCGGGGAGAATCCCTTGGCGTAACGCCGAATGGTGTCCGTTCCGCTGGAGAACCCCCGGTGCGCCCCGGTCAGACTATGCCAAACGACTTGGGTCAGGAGATTCACGTCCTCGGAACGCTGGCGGATCGCGCCCAAAGGAAGCAAGTCCCCGACACGCTCGGATCCTCTTTCAGTCGGCCGGTAAACCGTGGAACTCCGACTCTTTCCAGGAGGGCTACTCGGCGACGATCCGATAGAAGGCCTGAGGGGGCCCGCTCGGCGGCACATTGAGTTTTTGCTCCACGAACTGCGCCACTCCGACTTCGGGATAACTCAACGTGCCATTCGCCGGCGCCCAGGTTCGTAAATCGGTGCTCAGTTCGACGCGATAACTCCGACTGGGCGCTATTGGGAACTGCAGGGTCGCATTGCCGTCACCGTCATACGCCGCGGAAAGAATTTCCAACCGGCTGGCCGACGACGTCGGATCGGTTCCGGCCTGATACTCGGAATTCGCCGGAATCCCGTCCTGATCCCGATCGTCCTGGGCTCCGGCTTCCAGTGACTGGAAGTAGAACCGTTCCCAATCGTCGGGCAGCCCATCGCCATCGGTATCGTCCGGCCCGATCAAGACACCTTCAAATTCCAGCTGCGGAGGGTCGAAGAGAACACTCTCCCGCGTGGCCCATTGCGGATAGGCTCCGGAGCCTCCGCCGCCCGTGCCACCGGGGGTCACCTGGGACGCCGGCGACAACGACGCCAGAAAGAGTCGCAGCCGACCCTCGTTCAGAGCGGCTTGAAGATACCCAACCACCAGCGGATCCCGCAGATCGACGTCGAAGACGAACTTGGAATCCTCGGGAACCAGTTCCCCAGGTACCGCATTGGTGGTTATTCCTACGGCCCAGGGGCGCACTTCAAAGGGAGCGTTGGTCCAACTGGCGTTCGCCTGACCCACGTTGTTGGCGACGTCGATCAGCGTTCCCTGGGTCCCATGCATCGCGGCAAACGCGTTGCGCGTGCCGATGGAAATGTTGTCGGAAGAGATCGGGTTCAGCCTGCCGTAGGGGGAATTCTCCCGGAAGGACTCCGCTGTAAACCCATTGCGATAGCCCGCGCCGTAGAGTTCGATCGGACGCCCGGGGTCAGCATCGGGAACATAACCAGGGAGATTGGTCGCGTAGGTGAGGTAGGAGTCAAAAGTCGGATCGTAGATAAACGCGTTGTTGGCCGTTTCGGTGACCGTGACTTTCAGTCGACGGATCAGATACCGGGCTGGGCCGGCATTGGTCGTGACCTGCTCGGCGGTGTTCCAGCCCATCAGCACCTGGCCATCGCGGGTGTCAAAGCGCGGATCGAAGGAGGCGAACGTGGGTGCCACTGGCCGGTCCCCCAGAAAGTCGCCGAAGGGATACACCCAGCGGTCAAGGGACGGAGTGGGCGGGGCAAGGCGAAACTCCCCAGCCCACCCCGGAAAAACACTCAGCCACGCGCAAGCCAGCAACGCCACCCAAGAGATTCGGGGGCGAGTCAATCCACTCCACTTCCAGCCGTTCATGACGGGATCCTAGCTCAACTCGGGTCTATCTTCAGCCCCGAGTTTTCGGGCCACCGGCCCAGTCGGGTTTACCGCTTCCGGCGCAGTCCGAGACCAACCGCCGCGATCCCTGCCGCAAACAGTGCAATTGTACCGGGTTCGGGCACCGCCTGGGTATCGAGCGAGGCCGCGTCAAAGCTCAGACTGTGTTCCGCCGCGTTGAACGAAATGGTGTAGCTGCTGATGTTGAGCGGAGCCAGATCCCACTGCCACGCCGAGGACACAAAGAAGCCGCTGCCGGGCTGACCGGGTTCGCCCACCGCCACGCGATCGGTTTCGGTGCGGGTCGCGGCGAGCGATCCACCTTCGTAGTTCAAGCGCAGTCCGGCGTAGTCGAGTTCCGTGCCGAACGTGCGGGTCTGGAACACGACCAAACCAGCCGGAGTCGATCCCGAGTAGCCCACCGTGAAGGCACTGGTCTCGGACATGTTGTAGATGTTGCCCGTGCCGGTGATCAGCGCGCCCGCGACCGACTGGGTCAGCACGGGAGTCAGGTTGTTCCCGAGATTCGGTTTATTTCCGGGGGCTCCCACCGGGACGGTGAATGTCTCCCAGAGCGAAGACTGGGATCCCGGTTCACCGCGAAAGGTAGGCACATAAAATCCGTTCGTTCCGGCCTGTGCGGCCATCATTCCGAGCAGGCCGACTGCCGCCGCGCCCGCGAGCATCTTCACGACATTCATGAGTTGGAGACTTTGACCTGCTTTTGGGGAATCGCCAAGAGCCACATTCAGGGGAACTTGAGTCATCGGGCGAAAAACCACGCGTTGCTCGAATGAAGCATATAAGGGACGAGAGGGGGAGAAAGTGGGAGGGGGAGACGCTTTGCGGAGCCGATCGCGTCGTGGCGAAACAACGCGTCGGGAATCCACACACGAACGGCTCCGCAGAGCGTCTCCCCACCGGTCTCTCAGCTCTCAGCTCTCAGCTTCCCGCTTCCCGCTTACCCTCCGCGTCAGGCGAGGATCGAGGGACCACGAGTTCACATGCTGACCAGCAAGGGCCGCCGACCTTCGCTCCGCTTGGTCCTGCGGGGACGGCCCGGCGGTCCATCCCTACCGACTCTGGCGATTGCTTTCCCTTCTGGAGACCCGCGTTACCCTGCGGGTATGGCGTTCGAGTCGTTTGGAGATTGGGTTCAACATCTGGAGCAGGCGGGCGAGTTGCGCCGGATCTCCCAACCCGTCGCCACGGAACTGGAGATCACCGAGATTGCCGATCGGGAAATGAAACGCCCCGGCGGCGGTCAGGCGCTGCTGTTCGAGAAGCCCACCATTCGGGGCGTGGTGTCCCCCTTTCCCGTTGCCATCAACACCCTGGGTTCCTGGAAACGCATGGCCATGAGCATGGGCGGCGAAACCGTGGACGCCGTGGCCAAGGAACTGGGAACGCTCATGAAGGCCAAACCGCCCAGCAGCTTCCGGGAAGCGATCAAGCTGCTCGGAACCGCGCTGGAACTGCGTCACGCCCGACCCACCGTGGTCCGCACCGGCCCCTGCAAGGACGTCATCCACCGTTACGATGCCCCCGCCAGTCGACGCGAACCGTGGCCCGACGCCCCGGATTGGCGGAAGGGAACCGATCCGTTTCCGCCCACGTTAGCGAACCTGCCCATCCTGAAATGCTGGCCGCTCGATGGCGGTCGCTTCGTCACCCTGCCGTGCGTAGTCACCCAGGATCCCGACACCGGCGACCGCAATCTGGGCATGTACCGGATTCAAGTGTACGACGATCGCTCCACCGGCGTTCACTGGCAGTTGCAGAAGGTCGCCGCCCGCCATGGCCGGCGTTACTACGAGACCGGACGGCGCATGCCCGTGGCCATCTTCCTGGGCGGTGATCCCATGTTCCCGTTCGCCGCCACCGCCCCGCTGCCCGATGGACTCGACGAGTTTCTGCTCGCCGGATACCTGCGGCGGAAGTCGATCGAACTGGTGAAGTGCGAAACCAACGATCTTCAGGTTCCGGCCAACGCCGACTTCGTCATCGAAGGCTACGTGGATCCCACCGAGCCGCTGCGAATGGAAGGGCCCTTCGGCGACCACACCGGTTACTACACCTTGCCGGAGCCGTATCCGGTCTTTCACGTCACCGCCGTGACGCATCGGCAAGATGCCGTGTACCCGGCCACCATCGTGGGTATTCCGCCGATGGAGGATTTCTACATCGGCGCGGCCTCGGTGAAACTGTTCCTCCCGATCTTCCAGATGAACTTCCCGGAGATCGTGGACATTTCACTGCCGGCGGAAGGCACGTTCCACAACCTCGTCGTGGTCAGCATTCGCAAGACCTATCCCATGCAGGCCTTCAAGATCATGCACGGCCTGTGGGGCATGGGTCAGATGATGTTCACAAAGTACATCATCGTCGTGGATGCCGACGTGAACGTGCACAACACGAGCGAAGTCTTGTTCCACCTGTTCGCCGACACCGATCCCCAACGCGACAGCTTGCTCACCAAGGGGCCGGCGGACGTCCTGGATCATGCCACGCCGGAAATCGCCATCGGCAGCAAGATGGGTTTCGATGCGACGCGGAAACTTCCCGGTGAAGGTTTCAAACGCTCCTGGCCGCCGCTGATCAAAATGGACCCGGCGATCAAGGCGAAGGTGAGTCAGCTGTTCCCGGGTTGACCACAAACTCCACGAAGCGGCTCTCTCCGGGAGGAATCTCCAGATCGAGCGCCGCGCCCGAGGCGAACTTCTGTTTCGTCTCCCATTCCCGGGCCTGTTTCCAGGCGAAGCGCGGCGTCAGTTTCACGCGCGCCACCACGCTGGGATACACAACCGCAGCGCTTCGTCCCTCCTTCACCACGCCGTCGTTGTTGATCAATTCGATCACCCAGCCCGCCGCGTTCCGGTTGATCTGGTACTGCACTGGATCCCCCGTCACGCCGACGGGCAGGAGCTCTTCCGCCAGCTTCCGCAGCCGCTCGGCGGAGATGGCTGCGGGCCGTTTCGTGTCGGGATTGGTCCAGAGTTCCAGCACCTCCACCGTTCCAGCCGCCTTGAGCTTGGCCAACGCGTCGGAACCCAAACGCTCCACGTGACGCGGGTGTAGCAGCAGCCGACTCCCTCCGCGCAACGCGGTGGCGAGTTCGTGCAGCCAGAACTTCGAGAACTCGATGTCTCCGGCGAGTAGGATCACGGGATACCGTCTCAGGGTAGACCCGGGCGCTGTGGTCAGCATCACATCGCACAGTTCGCCCTGCGGCGTTGGATGCAGATAGCCGGCCTCGGGATTGCGCGGATTTCCCGGCACCGGCAACCGGGTGGGATGGAAGTACAGCTGACGTTCGAACAGGTCGAAGATCTCCTGATCGCCCGGTGTCCGCGGTAGCACGCCCCAGGTGCGTTCGTGGTACGCGGCATATCCAGCAAGATGATCCAACACCACCACCAGCGGCGTGTACGGAGTGCCCCGATCATGGTCGCGCATGAACTGAAACACCTTCGCCGCAGCTTCGCCGTGGGACGTGAGCGTCCACGGCGCCCGGGATTCCTCGAAGAAAATCGCACTGCTGTTCTCGGGGGTGACCATGGCGGTTCCGGCAAACCACGCGTGGCGCCACAGTCGGCGGTACAGACTGAGCGAATGTCCGGCGTCCAATCCTGTGGCGGTGGGACCGTTGGTGTTAAGCGGACCCCGGGTGGTGACGGCGTTGCCGAACCACGGACTCACCTGAACTGACCAGGGCAGATTCCACTGCCGCGCCGCTCCCCGGGCGAAGGCGAATTTCGACTGCGTGAAGCCAATGTTCTCACCGACTTCCAGCCCCACCACACTCGCGCCCCATTCCGCGGCATACGCCTCGTAGTGGGAATGGCCGGTCACACTGATCAGGCGTCCGCCCTTCGTCTGACGATGCCAGAGAAAGTACTCCCGCAATTGGTCGTAGCACTCGCGCCGAGTGGTCGGCAGCGGATCGTAGCCACGATTCTCCGGCGGTCGGTAGAAGTCCGCAATCTGGGCGTCGTAGTCGGCTCCCAGCACCGCCTTCCACCAGCCGTTGTCGGAAGTCAACCGATGGAAGTGATAGCCCCATTCCCCGAGTTGAATCGCGGTGAACACCCCGGCCTGATCCATCACCCGCAGGGCTTCTTCATCGGCGGTACTCAGAACGCTGGTACTGCCCTTCACCTGCATTCGGCCTCCATCGGGCGGATAACACACGACCGGCCAGCCCACGGTGGCGAGGTACTCCAGTAGCGGACGCGAGGCCGCCACAGCTGCCGGTCCGGGATCGAAGCCATTGCCCAGACCGCGTTCCCTCATCACCGCCACGACTTCCTTCAGTTGCGCGACGTTGTCCGGACAGCCGTACAGCGTGAAGGCGAACTCCCGCTGACCCGGAAGCAGTCGCGGGGGCGTCAGATCCGCCCGAAACCGGCTGGGTTCGGCGGCCATTCCGGCAGTCCCCACCAGCCCCAGCCACCCCAGCAAAATCCATCCGGCAGGCTTCAGCCTCATGTTCCACGGTGTTGCCGGAGCGTCTCCAGTGATTCAAGACATTCCCCGAAAATCGCGCCCGACTCACGGCTCAGCTCGCCCTGGCGCGCGGTTTGCCCGGCCCTCACGTTGGGTGAGCGAATCCCCGAGCTCCACCCGGGCCGCTTCCACTTCAGCCAGCAGCTGCTTCAGAATCGCCGGTTGATCCAACGCCCGATTGCGAGTCTCTCCGGGATCCGCCTCCAGGTCGTAGAGCGCGAGTTCAGTCTTCACCTGGGAGTATCCCGAAGGAAGTCCGTCGCGCCCGCCCCCGCGTCCTTCGAGAACGGCGGCGGTGTGGGGCAGAATCACTTTCCACTTCCCGCTGCGAACTGCCTGCAGTTGATTCTGTCCGTAGTAAAACCAGTACGTCCGCTTCGGCGCCGGGCCCTTTCCGGAAATCACGTTCCACGCATCCCGACCATCGAGCGGCAAGGGCGGCAAGGGCGCGCCTACTTGCCCAGCCACGGTGGGCAGAAGGTCAATGGTCATCAACGGATCGTCGCACACCCGGCCTGCGGGAATGTGTCCCGGCCAGCGCATCACACAGGGCACCCGCACTCCGCCTTCGTACACCGTTCCCTTGCCTTCTCGGAAGGGACCGGCCGTACCCGCGTGATTGCCATAGCTCAGCCAGGGACCGTTGTCCGAGGTCACCACGACCCAGGTGTTGTCCTCGAGGTTGTTTTTCTTAAGCGCCTCCAAAATCGAGCCCACCGAAGCGTCGAGTTCCTCAATGACGTCGCCGTAGGTCCCACCCACGGATCGTCCCTGGAAGCCCGGACTGACATGCAACGGCACATGCGGCATCGAATGCGCCACGTAGAGAAAGAACGGCTGGTCCCGGTGGCGCTGAATGAAGTCCACCGCCCGGGCGGTGTAACGCCCGGTAAGTTCGCGCTGATCCGGCATTACCTCGACCACTTGATCCCCCTCGATGAGGGGCAGCGGCGGATAGCTGCCGGCCTTGGCCGTCGGATGGTTCGGCCACATGTCATTGGAATACGGCAGACCGAAATACTCATCGAATCCGTGGCGCAGTGGCAGCAGTTCCGGCGGCCGACCCAAATGCCATTTGCCAACCATGGAGGTGGCATAGCCCTGATTCTTCAACAACCGGGCGAGTGTCACTTCATTGGTGCTGAGACCGACCTTGGCGGCAGGTCCCAACGCGCCGTGAATCCCGACGCGATTGGCGTAACAACCGGTGAGCAGCGCGGCCCGCGAGGCCGAGCAAACGGGTTGCGCCACGTAGAAGCTGGTGAAGCGGGTGCCTTCCGCGGCCAACCGGTCCAGGTTCGGCGTGCGGATGGTCCGGGATCCGTACGCGCCCAGGTCACCCCAGCCGAGGTCGTCGAAGAACACCACGACCAGATTCGGTCGCGGCCCGGGTGAGGCAGCCTTCACGCCGTTCAGTTCGACCAGCAAACCCAGCAGCAGGGGCAATAAACGCTTCATGCGATTCCCAACCAAGCCGCAAATGAGCGGACCCGGCAAGGCCCTGGAACTGGCGCGCCCAACAAAAAGGCGGAGGCCAAAGCCTCCGCCTGTTCTGCGAACGAACTGAAGAGAACGCTCAGTCAAACGCGTGGCCGGCGCAGCAGAGGACGTTGCGCAGCTTGTGGCGGACGAGTTCCTTCACCGCCTTGCGAGCCGGTCCGAGGTACTTGCGCGGATCGAATTCCTTCGGCTTCGAAACCAGCACTTCGCGGATCGCCGCGGTCATGGCCAAACGGAGGTCGGTATCGATGTTCACCTTGGTGCAGCCCGTGCGGCGGGCGATTTCGATATCGGATTCCGGCACGCCCGCGGTCTCTTCGCCGAGGTCGCCGCCGAACTTGTTGATCTTCTGGGCCAGTTCCTTGGGCACCGAGGAGGCACCGTGCAACACCAGCGGATAGTCGCCCATGCCGGCATCCATCAGGGCCTTCTTGATCGCCTTGAGGCGCTCGAGATCGAGGTGCTGCTCGCCCTTGAACTTGTAGGCGCCATGGCTGTTGCCGATGGCCACCGCGAGGGAATCCACACCGGACTGCTTCACGAACTGCACGGCTTCGTCGGGATGCGTATAAGCACCGCCCTTGGAGTAGCTGCCGCCTTCCTCGCCGTCGTCGTGCTGCGCCCCGACCAGCATGCCGAGTTCGCCTTCGACCACGCAGTTATACTTGTGGGCGTAGTCCACGACCTTCCGGCAAATCTCCACATTCTTCTCAAAGGGATCGTGCGAAGCGTCGATCATGACGCTGGTGAAGCCCTCGTCGATGCACTGCTTGCACAGCTCGAAGCTGTCGCCGTGGTCCAGGTGAACGGCGATGGGGATCGTGCTGAGACTGACGGCGGCCTCGATCAGTTTCTTGAGGTAGACCGGGTGAGCGTAGTCGCGGGCGCCCTTGGAAATCTGGAGCATCACCGGGGCCTTTTCCTCTTCGCAGGCCTCAATGATGGCTTGGAGGAGTTCCATGTTGTTCACGTTAAAGGCGCCGAGGGCGTACTTTCCTTTGAGGGCCTTGGCGAACAGATCCGTGGTGTGTGTCAGTGGCATAATTCGAAGAAGCGGTTGGAGACAAAACCCGACCGGGAGTCGGGCAAGCGCGGAAGCTAGGCAGGGTATTCCGCCGTGGAAACAGGTTTTTTGGGGCAAGTTGCCGGTCCACGTGAATCGAACACCTGCTTCGACGACGCCCCAGGGAGGGTGTCTCCCGTGGAGGGCGCGGAGATCGCGGAGGGGGAAGGGGCGAATCTGGAAAAACAAGCAAACAGGAAAAAGACCGGGAGAAAGCGAGGATCCGGCACAGAGTGCCAGGTAATCTGGGTGGCCGGACGCTCCGCCGCCTGAAGGCGATACTCCGAACGATTCCTACTCCGCGCACTCCGCGGCCTCCGCGGGACACCTTCCCCTCCCCGTCGCGCTCTCACCCAAGGCCTCACGGCTCAGGCGGCCCAATAGAGTGCCAGGTAATCTGACGGGGGCGACGGGGAATCGTGATGACGCGTGGAGAACGGAAACGCGTCCCTTGCCGTCGGCGGATACGGCGATGAATGCCCCTCCGATAAATTACCTGGCACTCTATTGGGCCGCCTGTGCCAATACATTGCCTGGCACTCTATTGGGCCGTACTCCGTAGATTGCCTGGCATTCTGTGGGATTGCCGGACGGCCGAGGGCTTTCGGGTGGTTGACCCGGAACGGCCGCGTCGCACACTGAGGCCGCATGCCCCGTCCTCTTCATCACCTTCGCGCCGGCGTGATTGGCACCGGCTTCATTGGTCCAGTCCACATCGAGGCGCTTAAGCGTCTAGGCGTCCAGGTCACGGCCATTTGCGGTTCCACGCGGTCGGCTCAGGCCACGGCGGAGCGATGGGGAATTCCCGAGGTGTACGGCGATTACAACTATCACGCGATGCTCCAGTCTTCCAACGTGGACGTGGTGCACATCACGTCGCCGAACAAGGTGCATGTCGAACAATCGCTAGCCGCCCTCAAGGCCGGTAAACATGTGGTGTGCGAGAAGCCGCTAGGAATGACCGCCAAGGAGACCGCCCGAGTAGTGACGGCGGCGAAACGTCCGTCCGCGCCGGTGTTTGCCGTGAATTACATGTGCCGATTCTTCCCCGCCGTGCTGCAGATGCGGGCGTTGGTGCAGCGAGGTGAGCTCGGGCAGATCATGCACGTTCAGGGACATTTTTTTCAGGACTGGCTGCTGCAGGACACCGACTACAATTGGCGCCTGTTGGCCAGTGAAGGCGGCAAGCTCCGGGCCGTGGGAGACATTGGAACGCACTGGATTGATACCGTGTCGTTTGTTCTGGGAGCCAAGGCGGAACGGGTCTTTGCGCACCTCGAGACCTTTCACAAAACCCGCTTCCGACCGAAGGGCGAGGTCCAGACCTTTGCGCAAGCGGATCCGGCCCAAATGGTTCCCTACACAGTGGACACCGAGGATTTCGGCAGTGTGCTACTCAAGTTTGGCCAGGCGTCCCACGGGTTTGTGAACGGGGTGCACGCCAATGCCTCGATCTCCCAGGTGGCGGCGGGATGGAAATGCAGCCTGTACGTCGGGATCTACGGGACCAAGGGCAGCGTTCAGTGGGAGTTCCAGAACCCCAATCACCTGATCGTGGGTCGGCGGGATTCACCCAATCAGATTCTGCAACGGGGCACGGCGGGGTTCAGCGAAGATGTCGCTGGCTTTACGGACTATCCGGGCGGACATCCCGAAGGATTTCCCGACAGCCACAAGATGCATTATCGAGCGGTGTACGAGCACATCGCCAGCGGTCGGACAACACCTGTGCTGCACGCCACAGCGGCGGAAGGGCACCACGAGGTGAAGTTGTGCGAGGCGGTCTTGAAGAGCAGCCGCACCCGGCAGTGGCAAAAGGTGTGAAGGGAGAGGTTTTTAACCGCAGATTGAGCGCAGATTAACGCAGATTACTTTTTTGGGGAACGACCGAGGGCCGTTCGGAACCCATGCGATCGTGGCCAGTCTGGCTTTCCCCCATTGGATCTACTTCCCCTCCGAAATCTGCGTGAATCTGTGCTTAATCTGCGGTTAAAACTGCCCTTCAATCATTTGCCCGACTCGGCGAGGCAGTAGAGGTGCTCGCGGCCGCGGAGGAACAATTCCTTGCCAACCGCGGCAGGCGAAGCGTCGAAGCCGTCGTCGAGTTTGTTGGTCGCGAGGACTTCCAGTTTATCCGCGTTCTTAATGACCAGCGTGCCGCCGTCGCGTCCGACTAGATAAACCCGTTCCGAAGCCCCCAGTGGAGAGGCATACACCCCAGTCAGACCGTTCAACCGTTCTGCCTCGATGCCAGCCTTGCCGGTCGTGGCGTCGAAGATCGAAAGCAGGGCGTTGTTGCCGCCGAAGAAGTAGAGGTTGTTGCCGTAGAGCAGCGGGGACGGCACGTACGGAGTGCTCTTGTTGTGGCTCCAGACGATTGAATCGGTGCCCGTGAGGTCTCCGGATCCGCCCAGCTTGATCACCTGGAGGGCGGCTCCGCGGAATCCGCTCATAATGACCACCTTGTCACCGGAGCTCACCGGAGTGGGAATGGCGTTGACCGTCTGGCCGCCGGCTTCCCAGAGGAGTTTACCGGTGGCGAGGTCATAGCCGCGGGCCTTGTTGGTGCCATTGACCACCACCTGGGGTTGGCCGTTGTGCTCGACGATCAGGGGCGTGCTCCAGCCGGTGGGTTCGTCGCGTTTCTGGCGCCAGAGTTCCTTTCCGTCTCGGGTATCGAGCGCGACGATGAAGTCTTCTCCTTCATGGTCCCACAGCACTACCACTGTGTTGCCATGCAGCGCGGGCGAACTGCCCTCGCCGAAGCTGTTGCGGGTGCGCATATCGCCCAGATCCTTTTCCCAGAGCAGCTTGCCCTTCAGGTCGTAGGCGTAGAGTCCGAAGGAACCAAAGGAGGCGATCAACACTTTGCCGTCGGTGACCGGTGAGGCCGAGGCGAAACCGTGGTCCTTGTGATGCCCTTCGTGGGGAACCTGGGTTCGCGGCGTGTGCTGCCAGGCGATCTTGCCGGTGGCGCGATCGTAGGCCAACACCGTGAATTTTTGGGGTTGGGTCGGTTGCTCGGAACGACCCCGACCGCCGCGACCCGCATCGCCGCCGGCAGGCGACGCTGGTGCAGGGGCCTCGGCGCCGTCCGGAATGGCGGTCAGAATGAAGACCAAGTCATTCCAGATGACCGGTGTGGACGTGCCGCGGCCAGGAATGGAGACCTTCCACTTCACGTTCTTCGTCTCACTCCATTCCACGGGTGGATTCGCTTCGGGAGCGACGCCGTTGTAGAGCGGACCACGCCAAGCCGGCCAATTGGCCGTATTGGCGAGGGACATCAGGGAACCGGAACCCAGGGTGAGTGACAGGGCGAGTAGGGAGGCGAGGGGTTTCATGCGTCGTAGAGTCCGGACAACGAGACTGGGTTGGCGAGGGGAAGGTTACGGGGGAGTTCGTGAATCCCTTCCTGGAAGTTCATTCGCAGCCTGCACATCCCAGCTCCGGTTCACGCGGTTCGCCGCAGTCCGCGCCAGATCAGCGGCAGCAACACCAGCGACGCCGCCAGCATGGAACTGATGAGCAGGGCGGCAACGAGTTTGTCGGAGTTGCCCGCGGCCACCTGCTGCCAACCGGCGAAGGCGCGCCAGCCAAAGACCAAGGTGAGCAGCCCGGTCATGACCAGGGCGGTTTGCGCGGCCCAGCGTTTGCCCTGCAACGACAACCAGCCCCAGAGCATCGATAGTCCTCCAAAAAGGCCCCCGGACATCAGGGCCGTTTTGGCCTTTTCCGGATTCGACAGAAAGCCTGTCAGGCCCGCGAGAATGAGGAAGGCGCCGTAGGCTATAATCTGTTTGCCGGTGGTGGATAGCATGCGGGCAAGTTTGCCGGGTTCCCTCAGCGGACAAGGCGCAATTTGCCGCAGAGGCTGAAGTCTGGGAACGACCGCCAATTTCGCGAAAGGCACGGTTAGCAAAAGTCGGAAAGGCAGGGATCAGTTCCCGCTGGTGCCGGCGAGGAGGAAGACAAAGGCGACGATGCCCATGCTGGCGAAGATCCCCAACACCAGGGCGGCATCCGCTGGCTCGCGACGGGGTCGGATGTACCAACTCAACGCCAGAAACATGGGGAACAGCATCAGGATGGGCAGGAGAGCGGCCCGGCCCATCGCGTAGAATCCGTCAGCGGCTCCACCTCCCCCGGAGTAGGAACACGAACCCAAAAAGTAGGTTAGGAAGATGAGCGATCCGATCGCGGCTAGGGCGGTGGCGGGCATCCAGCCGGCGATCGCCCAGGGATGATCGCGAAAAACGAGGGTGCCGAGGACCCAGCCCAAGGCGCAGGGTAGAAATAGGTAGAGAACGAGTGCATTCATCCGAGGTTCAGGTTGAGCCGGCTTCAGGCGGCCTCGACATCTTCGCCGGATGACACCCTCCCGAATCCAGCCGCGGGAGATCCCTAAATTTAACGAGGGCGGCCGCTGGCTTCGTCCCGAGTTTGGGACGGTGGAATCCCACGAATGGGCCAAGTGACCCTGACGGTCGGCGGATTCGGGCCGTTTTCTGCGGAACGGATGCTGGCATGCGGACTGCGGGATGAAGGCAGATCCGGGGGCACTCGGGGGCTCGCAGGAACTCGTTGGAGACGGAGGAAATCGAGGTCGAGGACTTGAAGATGCCCCGAGCCCCGGACCTCGGATTCGAATCATGACTCTCTTCCGTCGAGCGCTGCGACACTGGTGTCAGACTCCCCTGTTGACGCTGGTGGCCGCGTTGTCCCTGGCGGCCGGGATCGGCGCCAATGCGATCGTGTTCACTTGGATTCGCGCGACCTTGTTGGAGGCCCTGCCGGGGGTTTCCCGGCCGGCCGAGCTGGCGGTGATCGCTCCCCGGCATGTGAGCGGATCGCTGGGGGAAACGCTGTCGCTCAAAGACATTGAATCCCTGAGTTCCGCCGAATCGGTCTTTGCGGGAATCACCGGCTCGCAACTGGGCGCGGTGTCCCTCCGGACCGGGGAACACACGGAATGGCTCTGGGGTCAGTTCACCCTCGCCAACTACTTCGACGTTTTGGGTGTTCGACCGGTGTTGGGTCGGGGGTTTTTGCCCGGCGAAGACCAGTCGGGAACCAAGGACGCGGTTGCGGTCATCAGTTACGACTACTGGCAACGCCGGTTTCAAGGGGATCCAGGGGTGGTGAACCGGGTGGTGGAGTTCAATCATCGACCGGTGACGATTGTCGGGGTGGCTCCGGCGGGATTTCTCGGGACGATGGGCGGGCTGAAGTTCGACGTATGGGTCCCGCTCGGAACCGAGGCGGAAGCGGCGGATCTGCGGCAGCGGGAGGAACGTCGGGGCTGGCGTTGGTTGCATACGGTGGCGCGACTCGCTCCGGGGGTTTCCCTGGCTCAAGCCCGAACCGCCACCGAGAGTCTGGGACACCGGCTGGCTCAGGATTATCCGGAAGTCTCCCGCGACCTGACCTTCACCGTCCTGCGGGTTTGGGAGGCGCCCTGGGGTGGTCAGGGTCTCTTCCTGCCGTTGCTGCGGTCGCTGGCCGTGGTGGCGCTGCTGTTGCTGGGACTGGTGCTGGTCAATGTGGCGAATCTGTTGTTGGCGCGGGCCTTGGTTCGTCGTTCCGAAATGGCAGTGCGAGTCGCGCTGGGTGCGAGCCGGGGACGGTTATTACAACAGTTGTTGGCCGAAGGCCTGGTGCTGGCTGCCGTGGGAGGATTGGGCGGTCTCGTCGTGGGCTGGGCGGGAGCGCGAACCCTGTCGTGGATCATCCCGCCCACCTACCTGCCGCTGGGGTTGGATTTGTCTCTCGATTATCGCGTGGTGCTGGCGGTGACCGGACTGACCTTGGGGGCCGGGTTGTTGCTGGGTTTGGTGCCGGCAGGGTCCGCCTCGGGGACCGATCTGCACGAAGCCCTCAAGTCGGGTGGAAGAACCGTTTCCGGGGATCGTCGGAGGCCACTCAAGTCGGCCCTGGTCGTGGGGCAAGTGGCGCTGGCACTGACCCTGTTGCTGGCGATGGGCCTGTGTGTGCGGAGCTTTCGGGAAGCCCGACAGATGAACCTGGGACTGCAACCGGAGGGCGTGTTGGCCGCCGGCTTTCGCCTCAGCCCACGCTGGGGCGACGAGGCTGCGGTTCGGAACTATTACCGCCGGCTGCAAGCGGAGGTCCGGAGACTCCCGGGAGTGGTGTCGGCTGCCTATAGCAACTGGTTGCCGCTGGGATTTGAAGGGGGCGACGTGAGTTCCGTGGAGATTCCCGGGTATCTTCCCCGGCCGGGGGAAGCCATGGCGGCTGGAGTCATTACCATCTCACCGGATTGGTTCGCCACTTTGCGGATTCCCCAAAGCGGAGGTCGGGACTTTCGGGACGAGGACCGACCGGATACCGAGCCCGTCATGGTGGTGAACCAGGAGTTGGCCCGACGTTGGTTTCCCGGGCAGGACCCGGTGGGCCGACAGTTTAAGGTGTGGGGTCAAACCCGCCGCGTCATCGGAGTCGTGCCGACCGGCAAGTATCGCCACCTCAATGAAGGACCTGCTCCGTATCTGTTCCTACCCGTGGGTCAAGTCACCGAACGGGATCTCACCTTGGTGGTGAAGACTTCAGGGAATCCGCTGGAACTCCGATCGGCCTTGGAACGGCTCGCCGCAGAACTCGATTCCGGCGTTCGGCCGTTTGCGGTCATGGACTATCCGACGTTTGCGGAAGCGGCCTTTGCCATTCCTCGCGTGGCCGCCTCGCTCATGGTCGTCCTGGGCGGGGTGGCCCTGCTGTTGGCTGTTATGGGGCTTTACGGAGTCATGTCCCAACAAGTGGGTCAGCGGACTCGGGAGCTGGGAGTCCGACTGGCCTTGGGAGCCCAGCCGGTTGAAATCCTCCGCCTTATTCTGGGCCATGGCTTTCGCCTGACCCTGGCCGGGCTCGCGCTGGGATGGTTGGGTGGCTGGGCCGCATCCCGGCTGCTGCGGGGATTACTCGTGGGCATTGACGGATCCGATCCGTTCACCTGGGTTCTGGTGACGCTTCTGCTTCTGGTGGCCACGACCTTTGCCTGTTGGTGGCCGGCGTGGCGGGCCTCGCGAATCGATCCGTTGAAAGCCTTGCGACATGACTAATCCCGTTCTGATCCTTTCCCGGAAGTTGCTCCGGAACACCACTTCGACCCTGACCCTTTGCGCCGGGCTGACACTCGCTTCGGCGGAAGACTGGCCGCAGTGGATGGGGCCGCAGCGCGACGGCGTGTGGCGGGAAACAGGAATTCGGGAATCAATTCCCAGCGACGGTGTCCCCATCAAGTGGCGGGTCCCGGTCAAGGCGGGCTACGTCGGTCCGGCAGTGGCGGATGGCCGAGTGTATCTACTCGACCGCGAGGCCGGGAAAATGCCGGAGCGAAAGCGCGGAGAGAAACCCACGCTCGCTGTCATTCCAGGAAACGAACGGGTGTTGTGTCTCGACGCGACCACCGGCGCCACCGTGTGGGAACGCACTCAGGACGTAGCTTACCGAATCTCTTATCCGGCCGGGCCACGGGCCACCCCGCTGGTGAAGGACGGTCGGGTGTACACGCTCGGAGCGATGGGTGATTTTCAATGCTTCACTGCGGCCGAAGGCAAAACGGTTTGGTCACGCAATCTGCTCCGGGACTTCCAGCTCTCGGATCCGCCAATCTGGGGTTGGTCGGCGCATCCGCTGCTGGACGGCGAGCGACTGATCACCTTGGTGGGTGGCACCAACAGTGCCGTGGTGGCCTTTCACAAGGACACCGGGGCGGAACTGTGGCGAGCCCTGACCGCCGAGGAAGTCGGATATGCGCCGCCCATGATTTACGAAATCGCGGGCCGACGAACGCTGGTGATCTGGCATCCGGAAGCAATCAGCGGACTGGATCCGGTCACCGGCAAGGTCTGGTGGACGCACCGCTATCCCGTGACGGGCAAGCCGAAGCGTCCGGAAGTGACGATTGCCGCGCCCCGCTGGGATGGCCGGCGGTTGTTCCTGACGTCCTTTTACCATGGGTCCCAGATGTTCGAGCCGGGAGTCGATTCGGTCCGCTTGATTTGGGATCGCCACAGTTCCAAGGAGTCCGAGATGGATGACGGGCTTCACACCATCATGTGCACCCCGGTGTGGAAGGAGGGTTTTCTGTATGGCGTGTGTGGCTTCGGAGAATTGCGATGTCTGGACGCAGCGACGGGCGAGCGGCGCTGGCAGACCTACGCCACCACCGGGGGCGAACAGGGCTTTTTCGCCAACGCCTTTCTGGTGACCCAGGGCGAGCGGACCTGGATTTGGAACGACCACGGGGAATTGATTCTGGGCCAACTGACGCCCGAGGGATTCAAGGATCTGGGTCGGGTGAAGTTGCTGGAGCCGTGGGAAAACACCCGCGGCCGGGACGTGTTGTGGTGTCATCCCGCCTTCGCCAACCGACATGCGTATCTGCACAACGGTAAGGAATTCCTGTGCGTGGATTTGTCGGCCCCGGGAAAGCCGGGATGAGAATTGGTCGGAAACGCGATGGCCGGCGGAGTCGCTGAAGGACTCTTTTCCCGAACCCGAGGCGATTCTCTGCCTTGCGGTTCCGGGACAGAGGCGGTTTCTTGGGTTCCGGAATGCTAACCCTTCCGCCCAACCGTACCCGTTCCCACCGTCGTCCTTCGGCTCCCGTCCGAGCGACGGGAATTGTGTGCGCGCTGCTCCTGACGCTGACTCCAGTCAGCGCGCAGGTGGTGGATCTCGCCTACGACGGATTCGACTACGCTGCGGGCGCATTGACCGGTCGGAGTGGCGGCACCGGCTGGTCCACGGGCTGGATTCGCGACTATGGATCGGGCGCCACGTTCAATGTGAACACCAATGGCCTGACTTACTCCGGGCTGACCACGACCGGAGGCCGGTTGGCTTGGGGTTCCGGCGGCAATGGCATCAGTGAAAATTCCCGGACTCTGCCCTTGGTGGACGAGGGAGTGGTCTACATCCAGTTCCTCGCCCAGTTTGGATCGTCCAGCGGAGGCGGAACTCCCAATCTGCGACTGTTTAAGGAAGGGGCCTTAACCGGCGGAATTGGCGGCAACGGTGGGACGTTTGGCGGGGTGTTTTCGATTTTGGACACCACGTTGAATCCGGCCTCCAACGGTTCCTCGTCGTCGGCCACCAGTCTGTCGACCTTGAGCTTGGTGGTGACCCGTATCGACTACGTGAACCAGTCCACGTCGCTGTATCTCAATCCGAATCTGGCCACATTCGACTACCTGAATCCCGGAACGCCGCAGGCCACCTATGCGGGCTTGGCCCCAGCGTTCGACCAGATCGCTCTGTATTCCCGGAGTCCGGCGAGTTTTGACGAATTGCGGGTGATCAGCGCGGTGCCGGAGCCGGCGGAGGTGTTGCCGTTTGTGGCGGGAGTTCTGGCGTGGTGGGGTTGGATGAGACGAACTCGGTGAGACTCCGCGCCGCTGGGCGGGAACGGGACCTCAGCGCGGGGTCGTGGGAGTCGGGTTGGCGGCGGTGGCATCGACCAGCACCTCGAAGACCCGGATGGGCTCGGCCAGCCCTTTGATTTGTCGGGCGCCCTGTTCCCGAATCGGGATTTCGGGGCCCAGGCTGGCCGCGATTTCTTCGGTGATCAGGCAAGTGGAACCAAGGCCGGAATTGAGTCCTTCCAAGCGTGCGGCCCGATTCACGGCTTCGCCGATCAGTGAAAACTCGCAGCGTTCGACCGAGCCAATCTCGCCGGCAACGACCAGTCCGGAACTGATGGCGAAGCCGGCTCGCAAGCCGAAGGATTTCAGGACGGGCGTCACTTCCCGATTCAGACGGAGCGCGGCCCGAACCGCGGACGCCTCCGCATCCGCCGGAGACGACATCACACCGAAAAAGGCCAAAAAACCGTCACCGATGAATTTATTGACGATCCCTCCTTCGGCTTCGATCACGCGGCAGGCTACCTCAAAGTACTGGTTCAGCATGGCCACCACTTCCTCGGCCTCGCGAGAGGCGCAGAAGCTCGTGAAGTTGCGCAGGTCGCCGAACAGAACCACGGCTTTCGTGCGCCGGGAGGAGAGGGAGTTCGGCTGGAGCGCGGCTTCGGCGATGGAAGGGGAGACGTAGCGGCCAAAGACCTTCTGCATCGCGGTCATTCGGAGGGCGGTGGCCACATTGCGCTGGGTCTTCCGGGCAAACCGATGCGCCGCCAAGCCGGCGCCGACACCAACCCCAATCAGAACGGCGATCTTCATCAGGGTCACCCCCCAGCCGAGGCTCATGCTCTGGGCCAGCAGTTCGCCCCCTGGACCCAACCGCAGGCTGGTGTAGATCAGGAGAAACTGCAGGGAAGACATCATCCCAGCGAACACGCACAACCAGGGCCGGGTGCGAAGAGCGGTGAGAGCAATGATGAGTGGATAGAGGACCGGCCCGAGGGACGACATCGCAAAGACCGGTCCGATCAACTGGGCATCCACCACAAACACCGCCGAGATGAGACTGATCTGGAGGGAGACATTCAGATAGGTCAGCAAGGGGAAGTAACCTCCTCGGCGAACCACCCAGTAGATCAACGCAAGAACGCCCACGGACACCCCGGTGAGCAGGGTGAAGATCCGAAACATCTGCGGTTCGTGGGACGGCCGAAAAATCAGGGCGAGCAGGTAACAGGCGACGATGACGACGCCCATGATCTTGCAGGTGGCCTCTTCAGCCTGGGCCTCATGGAGCCGTTCTTCGGCCGCCAACGCTTGTTCAAATCCTGACGAGGAGGCACTCGGCTCGGAGCCAGGAAGGGTGGAGGAAGGGGGCATGAACGTGGAGTCGGCACCACACGCCGGGTCCGTGGTGGCGGACCATGCCGGGAAACCACCGTCCAGCCACTGGAAAGTGACGGCAAGCAGGCACCGCTCGAAGTAGGAAACGCGTTGGGGATCCGACCTTGGGCGGAGACGCTTGGTTCCCCGCTGACGAGTCGGTGGCGTTGACTTAAGATGTCCCGATTAAGAGACGAACACGAAATTGGGTGGTCGCGGTCGCGCTGCTAACGGTCGGTGGGGGGATTTGGTTTCTGTTCCGTCCGGAACCTCCGCCCACCGCGGTTCGGACCGTCACGTGGACCCCGCAACCGGATTCCTTCCCCCTCGGAACAGCGCAGGTGGGCAGCACCTTCGAACTCAGCTTGGGAATCTTCAGCGATCAGAAGACCCCTCCGGACCCGCCTTGGACGGCTCAATTGCCGAAACTCGTGAAAGGTCGGGTGGAGCAATGGCTGAATTTCCGGCGCACCTTGGCGGTTCGACGGCAATGGCGGTGCACGGTGGACGCCCCGGATTTTCTCCAGATCAGGCGTCAGGAATGGATGAACCACTCGTATCATGGCGCCTTTGCGAGTGTTTGGCTGACCGCGTCGGCCACCCGGCCCGGAACCAACGCGGGTTCGATCAAGGTGACGTTGCAGGCCGATGGATACGAACCGAAAACCTTGGAGATCCCGGTCCACCTACGCGTGGTGGACCGTCCTGCTCGTGGGTCGGTTCTGATCACCAGCTCACCCTTCGATCGGTTCGCCACGGAGAATGGCCGGGATTTTGAACCGTTGGGGAACATCAGCACGTGGCTGGCTGAGAATGGAGTTCGGGTGGACTACTTGGAGAACCTGCCGCGGCGGCTCGACGAGTGGCAGGTGTTGTTGTTGGGCACCGACGCGTTGGTGAACCTGGACGAGGCCGGGCGACGCCGGGTTCAGGAGTTCGTTCGCCGCGGCGGACGACTGGTGCTTAGTGCCGATGCCTTTTTTGTGGGAACCACCGCGTCGGCGAACCGGGTGCTACAACCCTTTGGATTGAGTCTGGGATCTCGGGACGCGGGCATGGGCCTGACCGCCAATCGGGTATTACCGGATCCCCTCACAGCGGGGGTGGGCTCGTTGGAGTTTTGGAGACCCACGTGCATCGCGGTGACCGATCCAAGCCAGGGCCGGCTCCTGGCGACCACATCGGACAATCCCCAATGCGGTTTCCTGGCGGTGTCGCGGGAGAAGGGTCGGGGTGAGATCGTGGTGTTGGCCCAGTCGCTTTGGAGTTATTGGATCCGACCCGACAACGGCGCCCATCAAGCCCAGGTGTTGCAACAGCTGCTGTTGCCGCCGCCGCGTGACAATTCGGTGAAGTGACGTCACCGACTTCCGAGAATCGGCGGCGGAGGTTTGACGCCGGACCCGATTGGCGATAGCGCTGGGGAGTATGAACCGACGGGCATCGTCTCTCGTTTGGGTGCTGTGGGTCTGGGCCATTCTGGGAACGGGTTTGGTTCGAGGCGCCGACTCCGGGAGTCCTGACGTCAATCAGCTCATTGAACGCATGGTGGCCCGAGCTCAGGAAGGGCTCAGTGACACCAACGGACTTCAGCACACTTGGCGGAGAGTCACGGTCATCGAGGATTTGGATTCCCGAGGCAAGGTTGAGAAACGAAGGACTAAAGAGCATGTCGTGGTAGGTAGGGGATCCGTGCAGGAGGCGACCTTGGTAAAGGTCAATGACCAGGCGTTGCCGGAGCGTGAGTTAGATCGGGAACGGAAGCGGGAGGGCGAAAATCAGTCGAAGTATGCCCAACGCGGCGGACGGCGCGGTCAGTTGGAATTGGATGAGAAGATGATTCGCCGCTTTCAGTATCAGTGGCTGTCCAATGACTGGGTCGACGGCCGGTGGACCCACGTGCTGGCATTCACACCGTTGCCCGAAGCCGACTCGGGCAAGATTGCCGATCGGGTCATTGGAAACCTGGGGGGCCGAATTTGGGTGGATGCCGAGGTGTACGAGGTGGCGCGCATCGATGCGCAGCTCACCAAAAAGATCAGCGTGGGAGGATTCCTGGCGGAATTGAATCGGCTGGGGTTCCTGATTGAGCGCCGACCTCTCCCGGGAGGGGCTTGGGTGAACACCCGCCTGGACAGTTTTGCGGCGGGTCGGAAGTTGTTCGACCGCTTTTCAGGCCGAATGGAAGTGGTGCAGGAAGGCTTTGCTGTGATGTCCGAAGCTGCTTCTGGAGCCACCACAACGGTCTCGACCGTCGGCGAACGCTGATCAGGAAGCAGTCTTGAGCGCCCGGATTTTGGCCCGGACTTTCTTGAAGTCGGGATGTTTCCGGGCGTTGGCCAGATCGGGGTCCCGTTGGAGCGAGCGGAAATCGCGAAAGCCCAGATCCAGAGCGGTTTCGAGTTCCCGGCAGGCGCGTTCGATCTCGCCGCTCAGGGAGAGGCTGCACGCCAGATTGAAGCGCACGTGGGGATCTTCGGGACGGAGCGACCGCAGCCGTTCATCGACCGTCAGGCTATCCTGCGGCCGACCCCGGAGGGTGTAGTGGTCGCCGAGCAGTTCCAAGGCTTCGACATAACCCGGGTCGCGCCGCACCAGCCCCTCGAGAAAGTCGATCTCGATGTCGAGATCCCGCGCCTCCCGTCGGCTCAGTTTTGGTTCACGTTGGTCAGCCATTGGCACCGCTCATTTTCGAAGGTGGGTGGGATCCGTCAAGACGCGGGTCGGGGCGTCTGCCCCAAAGTTCCTCAAAGTTGACCCTCCATCCCGGATTCAAAGCGGAAGTTCCCCTTTCCGTCGCAAATCGAGTTTGCAGTCCCGGCCGCCCCCCGAATACTCGCTTCGTCCTTTTGCGCCTCGGCGCGTGTTTTGAATGAACGAGTGGAACATCCAGTCCCGCAGTGCCGTTTGCCTGATCACCGGCCGGGCATTTCTTGATCACGAGCCCTGCCACACCGTGTTGTTGAGTGTCCCCCGGCAGGGCTTTGAACGGATGGATCTGAGCGTGGAAGCCTGGTCCACGCACGGACCGGAGATCCTGGCCCGACCCAACCTGATTTCCCATTGGCGGGGCGAATACGAAGCGCCGCCGCCGGCTCCGCCCGAAGCGATTCGCAAGGACGACGCGGAATCCCTGCTGCGGAAGCTCATGGAACGTCAGGAAGAACAGTACTTGGCGGTCTGTTACATCCTGGCGGTCATGCTGGAACGAAAACGCATTCTGAAAGTAAAGGCACAGTCCCGGGAGAATGGCCGCCGGGTCTTCGTGTACGAGCAACCCCGGACGGGCGACCTTTTCACGATCGCGGATCCGGACTTGCAATTGGACCAACTGGAAGCAGTGCAGCGGCAGGTGGCCGATTTGCTCGCCCACGGCATCGTAGAACCGGTCTGCGTCGAAGAACCCTTTAATGCTCCGAGTGTCGTGCCGACCCTCGCGGGCGCCGATTAACCGTGGTTCCAGCTACCGTCAACACCGTTCCCCTGGAACAGGCGCTGGGCTATCAGTTTCGCGATCGGAGCCTGCTGATCCTCGCGCTCACGCATCCGTCGCTCGCCCACGAGGCGGGTGTCGGGCCGCTCCAACAGCACAATCAGCGCCTGGAGTTTCTGGGTGACGCCGTCCTGCAGTTGGTGATCACCGGGGAACTGTACCAAAAGTTCCCCGTTTTTGGCGAAGGCCCGTTGACTCAGGCCCGGGCGCAAATGGTCAACCGGACTTCGCTGGCAGGACAGGGACGTCGGTTGCAGCTGGGCGAACATCTGATTCTAAGTCGGGGCGAGGAGACCACGGGCGGGCGGACCCGGGCATCCACCTTGGCCGATGCCTTCGAAGCGGTCATTGGTGCGCTGTTTCTGGACGCCGGCTACGAGACCACTGCCGGAGTGATTCTCCGCTTGTTTCGGGACGAATTCGGGGAGTTGGTCGAGCTGCCCAATCTCATCAATCCCAAGGGTGAGTTGCAGGAATTCCTGCAGGCGAAATCGCCGGAGCCGCCGCATTACGAGCAGATTTCGGTGACCGGACCGGATCATGTTCGGCAGTTTGAGTGTGCGGTGTATCACGGGACCACCGAACTCGGTCGTGGCTTGGGACGGAGCAAGAAGCTGGCGGAGAGTGCCGCGGCCATCGAAGCGCTCCGTCGCCTCAAGGAAGCAGCCCAGAAGGCGCCAGTACCAGCCACGGTGGGCTGATTTGGCGACGTTCGGGGATTTCACCTGTGACCGCCGTCTCGCTTATTCTGCTGCGGATAGTGGGGCTGGTGGTGTTGGCGTATCTGGGCTTGGTGCTCTTACTGGCGGTGTTCCAGCGATCGTTGATCTATCTGCCGGGCAAGGCGACTGCGGCTGAGTTGGCGGGATTTGCCCAACAGCGCCGGATGCTCCCCTGGACCAATGCGGCCGGGCTGCGCATTGGCTGGAAGCGTCCGTACACTCCGGGGCCGGCAACGGGCGCGGTGCTCGTGATGCATGGCAACGCCGGCACGAGTGTGGGACGGGAATATTTGGCGGATCCATTGCAGGAGGCCCTGCCGTTGGATGTCTATGTTTTGGAATATCCCGGCTATGGAGATCGACCCGGGGCACCGTCCCAGGTCTCGTTGTTGGCGGCGGCCGAAGAGGCACTGGCCCTGCTCGGTGATCGAAAGCCACTCTACCTGATTGGCGAGTCGCTCGGCACCGGTCCGACGACATTCCTGGCCGGAAAAGCGGGAGATCGAATCGCCGGTGTTTTGTTGTTGGTGCCCTATAACCGGTTGGTCGAAGTGGCGGCAGTGCATTACCCGTGGCTGCCGGTTCGCTGGGTGCTGCGGGATCCGTATCCAGCAGACGAGTGGTTGGCGAAATACGCCGGACCCGTCGCGGTGGTTTTGGCCGAGGAGGACGAAGTGATCCCGGCTCGCTTGGGGCAAGCCCTTTTTGATGGTTACCCCGGAACCAAACGCGTTTGGATCAGGCCTCAGGCGGGTCATGAGGATGCCATTCACCAGCCCGCGGAGTGGTGGAGTGAATTGGGAGAGTTCTGGGGCGTTCCCCGACGTTCGGCGTCTCCTAGCCGGCCCTGACGCAGATTCGGTTGGTCAGCGTGGGTGTCCTCGAGGAGCCTGCCGCGGTGAGCAAGAAGTCCGCAAAGATCGCCGCGTTGATTGAGGCCCAGCAGGGACAGGAACTGGATGCCCACTACCTTGGCTTCTTCGAGTGCTTTAATCGGCAGTTGTTCTACGAGGCGCATGATGTGTTGGAGGAACTCTGGCTGGCACAGGGCAAGTCCGGTCCCAACTATGCGTTTTTCAAAGGGCTGATTCAGCTGGCCGGAGCGTTCGTCCATTTGCAGAAGAACCGGCTCAAACCGGCAGTGGCGCTGTTCAACTTGGCCGAGGCAAATCTGCGGCAGTATCCGAACCCGCATGAACGGCTGGAAGTCGTTCGCGTTCTGGAATTAATCTCTGACTGGCGGGGGCGAGTGGAAGCCGGTGGATTCGCGGCCAATCCCCTGCCGCTGCACCCGTCACCGCAACTTCAGCTGATCCGGTAGATCCGGTGGGGATCGGCCGCCGGGCCGCTCGGTGCACTCTGGGCCGTACTTCGAGCCGGCTTCTCCTCGACATGTTTATCCTGGAAACGGCAGTTGAAGAAGGTGGATTTTTTGGGAAGTGATTGGTGCGATGAGGCATGGCGCCGTTGAATGCGATTCTGGGTGCTCACTCTGGGGGTGAAGTCCTGAGAGAGGAGTCTGGGACT
>JAFLEF010000003.1 GCA_017309115.1 Verrucomicrobiota bacterium
CCAGCTTCCGCATGAAGGACCGCGATACCACACCCTGAAATCCCACCTGAATCCCCCAAACCGCCTCCTCCACTCACCGGATTTTCAAACCGCCACTTTCACACCACTTTCACGCCGCCGCTGACACCGTCGCATGACACAGGGATTCGGCCTTGCCCATACCGCCAAACGCTCTCCCTTTTCCCGATCGACGTTCATTCGCGTTCATTAGCTGAGAGCTGAGAGAAAAAACGGTTTCGCGGAGCGTTTGGACTGCGGTAGCCCTCTACCGCTTTTCGTCCCGTCGCGTGACGCGTCGATTATTGCTGAACTTCCACCCGTCACTGACGCGCCCCCATGGGAGATCGGCAGCACAGGCTGCCGCACTCCATACGCTTCGGCTCAGGGCTTCCGTCGCTGGGCCTTCAAAAGTCGCTGGAGGAACCGGCCGGTGTGGCTGCCGGGCGTATAGGCCACCACTTCGGGAGGACCTTCGGCCACGATTCGTCCGCCGCCCGAACCGCCTTCCGGGCCCAGATCAATTACCCAGTCGGCGGTCTTGATGACGTCGAGGTTGTGTTCGATGACCACCAGCGTGTTGCCGGCCGCGCGCAGCCTGTTGAGCACTTCCAGCAGCTTGGCGATGTCGTGGAAGTGGAGACCAGTGGTGGGTTCGTCGAGCAGATAGAGCGTTCGGCCGGTGTGCTTGCGTGAGAGTTCGGCGGCCAATTTGAGCCGTTGCGCTTCGCCGCCGCTGAGCGTGGTGGCCGGCTGACCCAGCTTCAGATAGCCCAGGCCCACCTCGGCCAGGGTGAGGCAGGGATCATGAAGTTTCGGAACGGCCCGGAAGAACGTGACCGCCTCATCCACGGTAAGGTTGAGAACATCGGCGATGTTCAGGCCCTTGAAGGTCATTTCGAGGGTTTCCCGATTGTAGCGCTTGCCGTTGCAGACGTCGCACGTGACGTACACTGGCGGCAGGAAGTGCATCTCAATCTGGAGTGCGCCGTCGCCTTCGCACTTCTCGCAGCGGCCGCCGCGGACATTGAAGCTGAACCGCCCGGCGTCGTAGCCGCGAACCCGGGAGGAGGGGAGTTGGGCAAACAGTTCCCGGATCTCGTTGAACATGCCGGTGTAGGTCGCGGGATTGCTCCGGGGCGTCCGGCCAATCGGGGCTTGATCGATGACCACGCATTTTTCGAGGAGTTCCACGCCGAGGATTTCCCGATGCGCTCCGGGACGTTCCTTGGAGCCGTACCACTGCCGGAACAGCGCCCGGCGCAGGATGTCATCCACCACGGTAGACTTGCCGCTGCCACTGACGCCGGTAAGGCAGGTGAGCGTTCCCAACGGAATGCGAACATCAATGTTGCGCAGGTTGTTCTCCCGGCATCCCAGGATCTCCAGCCAACCCTTTTCCTCCTGGGGAGCGACGCGTTGCCGGGGAACTTCAATGCGCAAGTCGCCGCGCAGATATCGTCCGGTGAGGCTGTGAGGCACGGCGGCGACTTCGGCGGGGGTTCCTTGGGCGACAATCTCCCCGCCGTGAATGCCGGCGCCCGGGCCCAGGTCCAGCAAATGGTCCGCGGCGAGCATGGTGTCTTCGTCGTGTTCCACGACGAGCACGGAGTTTCCGAGATCGCGCAAGTGTCGGAGGGTCTGAAGCAACCGCTCGTTGTCGCGCTGGTGCAGTCCGATACTGGGTTCGTCGAGAATGTAGAGCACGCCCATCAGCCCGGCGCCGATCTGGGTCGCGAGCCGGATACGCTGGGCTTCGCCGCCGGACAACGTGCCGGACTCGCGATCGAGGGTCAGGTAGTCGAGACCCACATGCCGCAGGAATTGCAGGCGCTTCCGGATTTCGCTGACCAAGTCGGCGGCGATTTTCCGCTGCAGGTCGGTGAGTGGCAGTCCGCCCAAGAGGTCATCGGCTTGGGCGATGGAGAGCGCGCAGAAGGCGGCGATGTTGATGCCGGGAATGGAGATTGCGGGGGAAGTCGCGGGCAAAAATTCTGGTCCAGCGGGCAGGGTGACCGCGAGCAATTCGGGCCGCAGCCGCTTGCCGCCGCAGGCGTCGCACGGAGCCAGCGTCATGTAGGCCTTGAGCCGATTGCGCGTGAACTCGCTTTCGCTTTCGGCGTAAAGCCGTTCCAGATTCGGCAACACGCCTTCGAAGACTTTCTTGGTCTTGCGCGGCGCCCCGGCGTGCATGAACCAGAACTCGACCTCATCGGAGCCGGTTCCGTGCAACAGCCGCTGGCGGAAGTCGGCGGGCAGATCCTTCCAGGGTCGGTCGAGTGGCACCTGATAATGTCCGGCCACGCCCTTCAGTAGGCCTTTGTAGTAGGAGACCATCCGTTTGCCACCGAGGCGCCGGTAGGGATGAACCGCGCCGTCCTCCAGGGAACGGGTTTCATCCGGCACGATCAGGGCGGCATCAAAGACCCGCTTTTGGCCAAGTCCGTGACAGACCGGGCAGGCACCCCGAGGCGAGTTGAAGGAGAAGTGCTGGGCGGTGGGTGGTTCGTAGGTTTTGCCGGTGGTCGGGGAATAGAGCTGGGTGGAATGGCGGGTTTCTATCCACGACTCGGTCGCCGCCGGTCGGGATTCGGCGCCGGAAGTGTCCCGGGAGCGGGGTTTGGCCGGCGTCACGGTGGGCGGCTGATGCAGGCAGACCAGGCGGCCTTCGCCCCACTTCAGCGCGGTTTCCAGGGAGTCCACGAGGCGCGGACGAACCCCCTCGGCCATGACCAGCCGGTCGACGATGACTTCAATGGTGTGTTTGGCCTGGGGATCGAGCCGGACGGGCTTGTTGGCGATCAGTTCGATCATCTGACCATCCACTCGGGCCCGGACGAAGCCTTCGCGGGCCAGCCGTTCCAGCACGTCGCGGAATTCCCCCTTCTGATCCTCCACCATTGGGGCCAGCAGCATGAGGCGCGACTGGGTGGGCAGGGCGAGCAGGGTATCGGCAATCTCGGTGGTGGTTCGCCGCGTCATCGGCGCGCCGGTTTCCGGATCATGGGGTTGACCGACGTTGGCGAACAGCAGCCGCAGATAATCGTAGATCTCGGTGGTGGTCGCGATCGTCGAGCGCGGGTTGGCGGCGCTGCTGCGCTGTTCGATGGCAATGGCGGGGGACAAGCCTTCGATGTGTTCCACTTCAGGCTTTTCCAGCTGATCCAGGAACTGCCGGGCGTAAATGGAGAGCGATTCGACGTATTTGCGTTGTCCTTCCGCGAAAAGGGTGTCGAAGGCCAGGGACGACTTACCCGATCCACTGGGGCCGGTGATGACCACCAAGCGATCCCGGGGAATCTCCACCGTCAGATTCTTCAGATTGTGCTGCCGCGCCCCGACCACGCGGATGAACTCCTTCGCCATGATTTTCCGAGAGGGAACACCGGAACGTCCCCGGGCGAAAGTCCGCAGCCTGGATTCAGGGGGGAAGCTGAGAGCTGAGAGCTGAGAGGTCGGAATGGGGAAGCGGTAAGCGGCAAGCGGTAAGGAAGCGGGGTAGGGCGACGCTCTGCGGAGCCGTTGGCGTCCCGGCGAATGACGCTTGGGGAGTCCACACGCGATCGGCTCCGCGGAGCGTCGCCCCACCAAGGGGCGGGAAAGCTGGGAGCTGAGGCTCCGGACCTTCTCCCCGGTTCAGCAAAAGTTGGCCACTCCTTACTTGCCAGAAACTAATGATGGGTTCACTGTTTCACTGAAGCCATACACTTGACGGACTCTCCCATGAAAGCTCACTGCCCCTCCATTCGGAGCAATTCGAGACGTGGATTCACGCTCATTGAGTTGCTTGTCGTCATCGCCATCATCGCGATTCTCGCTGGTATGCTGTTGCCAGCTCTGGCCAAGGCCAAAACTAAGGCCCAGGGCATCGGGTGCATGAACAACACCCGGCAGTTGATGCTGGCGTGGAAGCAGTACGCCGGGGACAACAACGAGAATGTCGTCAATAACTTCGGCACGGACACCACCGCGGCCACCATTGCCTTGGGACGCACCGATCCCATTCGGGGGTACCGGAACTGGGTCAACAACGTGATGAGCTGGGCGACGACTGAGGACATCACCAACCGAACCTACCTCACCAAAGGTCCCTTTGCCCCGTACGTCGGGGGATCCACCGCCGCCTACCTCTGTCCGGCCGACCGCTACCTCTCCGCCCGTCAGCGCGCCGCCCGATTCCCGGCCCGGACCCGCAGTCTCGCGATGAACGCCTGCTTTGGGCCGTACAGCGATCCGGCACAGACGGGCGCTACCGAGACGCAAGGACGTAATCGTTATGTGCCGTTCCGCCAGTTCCTCAAGGAGTCAGCGGTGCCGCGTCCCGCCGAAACGTTCGTGATGCTGGATGAGCATCCTGATTCCATCAATGACGGCTACTACCTCAACAACCCGGGCAGCTACAATCCGGCGACGGACGTCATTTCGCAGGTGCCTTCGAATTGGGGCGACTTGCCGGCTTCGTACCACAACGGGGCGGCTGGCTTCTCCTTCGTCGATGGCCATTCGGAGATCCACAAGTGGGTCGGCAAAACCGCCCGAGTGAGGATCAAGGCGATTGATGGGCAGGGCTTCGACAGTCCCAACCTCAATACCGCTCAGGACCGTCAGGACATCCGTTGGTTGCTGTTCCGCACGTCGGAGCGCTGAGGCTGCTCGGTCTGACGGAACGAACAAACGCCGCTGGAAGGAATTCCAGCGGCGTTTTTCTTGGGGAAGCTGAGAGCTGAGAGCTGAGAGCTGAGAGGTAAGCGGTAAGCGGTAAGCGGTAAGCGGTAAGCGGTAGGGCGAGGCTTCGCCGAGCCGGGCGCGTCTCGGCGAATGACGCGTGGGGAGTCCACAAACGAACGGCTCCGCGGAGCGTCGCCCCACCGGGGGGGCGGGAAAGTTGAGAGCTGAGAGCTGAGAGCTGAGAGGTCGGAAGGGGAAGGGGCAGGTAAGCGTGCTGGATTCCCGGATTTCTCTCTCAACTACCCACAAACCAGTTGAGAGTTGAAAGTTGAAAGTTGAGAGTTGAGAGAAAAGACCTGAATTCCAGCACGTTAGAAATGCCGATGGGTTTGTGGACACAATGCAGATCCGGTTCACCAGTTTTCTCTCCTCTCAACTTTCAACACTCAACTCGCCTTGGTAGGGCGAGGCTCCGCCGAGCCGTGCGCGTCTCGGCGAATAACGCGTGGGGAGTCCACAAACGAACGGCTCCGCGGAGCGTCGCCCCACCGGGGGGCGGGAAAGTTGAGAGCTGAGAGCTGAGAGGCGAAAACGGTAAGCGCGATGCGGGAAGCGGGGTAGGGCGAGGCTCTGCCGAGCCGGGCGCGTCTCGGCGAATGACGCGTGGGGAGTCCACACACGAACGGCTCCGCGGAGCGTCGCCCCACCGTTTTCCCTGCTGACCTCTCAGCTCTCAGCTGCTCCGCGCTTACCGCTTACCGCTTACCCTTCAGCCTTGGAAGCGGCGGCCGATGACGATGGCGTTGTGGCCGCCGAATCCGAAGGAGTTGTTGGTGAACACATCAATCCGGCGTTCCTGCGGGGTGTTCGCCACGAGATTCAGATCCGCTTCGGGATCCGGGTTGTCGAGATTGATGGTCGGCGGGGCGACTTGGGCTTCCATGGCCTTGCAGCAAATGGCCATTTCAATCGCTCCGGCAGCGCCCAGCATGTGTCCAGTCATGCTCTTGGTGCCGCTGGCGGCCAGCTTGTAGGCGTGGTCACCGAAGACGTGCTTGATCATCCGGATCTCGCACAGGTCACCCACCGGCGTACTGGTGGCGTGGCAGTTGATGTAGTCGACCTGGTCCGGACGCAGTTGCGCGTGGCGCAGGGCCATGCGCATCGCCCGGGCGGCGCCTTCGCCTTCCGGATCGGGAGCCGTCATGTGGTTGGCGTCGGCGGTGTTTCCGTAGCCCACCAATTCGCAATAAATACGGGCCCCGCGCTTCTTGGCGTGCTCGAGTTCCTCCAGCACCACCACGGCGGCGCCCTCACCCATGACGAATCCATCCCGGTCCTTATCAAACGGCCGGCAGGACTTCTTCGGATCGTCGTTGCGGGTGCTCATCGCACGCATGGCAGCGAACCCGCTGATGCCGAGGGGAACGATGGTCGCCTCACTGCCGCCGGCAAACATCACCGAGGCATCGCCGCGCTTGATGGTGGCCCAGGCTTCACCCAGGGCATGGGTGGCCGTGGCGCAGGCGGAACAAGTTGAGAAATTGGGACCCCGCAGCCGGTAGTAGAGCGAGAACAAGCCCGAGGCCATGTTCAGGATCAGCATCGGGATCATGAACGGGCTGACCCGGGACGGCCCCTTGTTGAGCAGCACCACGTGCTGATCCTCGGTGGTCTTGAGGCCGCCGATGCCTGAGCCCATGAAGACGCCGACCTCATCGCGGTTGACCTTTTCGAGGTCGAGACCGGAATCCTTCAGCGCACCCCAGCCAGCGTAGACGCCAAAGTGGGAGAAGCGGTCGGTCCGGCGGATTTCCTTGGGATTGGGAAACGCGGGCGTGGGATCGAAGTCTTTGACCTCCGCCGCAATTCTGCAGTCGTACGCCGAGACATCGAAGGCCGTGATGCGATCAATGCCGCAGGCTCCGGCGACGATGTTCTTCCACAGGGTATCGGCGTCATTTCCGAGACTGGAAACGCAGCCAATGCCGGTGACGACGACGCGGCGATCAGACCAGGAACTCATGATTCAGGAGGGCAGTTTAAGCGGCGAAACGGAGGACGACGACAGAGAAAAGTTCCCTGTGAAACGAAAAGGCAGCCGGTGAACCGGCTGCCTTCGCGTCGGACGCGCGTCCGCTGTTACTTCTGGAGATCTTCGACGTACTTGATTACGTCGCCGACGGTTTGAAGCTTTTCGGCCTCTTCGTCGGGTATTTCCATGCCGAACTCCTCCTCAAGTGCCATCACCAGCTCGACTGTATCGAGTGAGTCGGCGCCCAAGTCCTCAATGAACTTGGCCTCCGGCGTCACTTGGTCGGCGTTGACGCTGAGTTGATCGACAATGATGTCCTTGATGCGTTGCTCGATGGATTTTTCGGCGGCCATAGGGCGTGTTAATTTGCGCGGCCTGTCTAGGCGTGGGCTGGGGGTGCGTCAAGCCTTGTTCCCGCAAAATATTGGTTCGTCACATCACCATGCCCCCGTCGACGGTCAAAACTTGACCCGTCACGTAGCGAGCCCCTGGGCCTGCCAGATAGAGCGCCGCGGCTGCGATATCATCGGATTGTCCCAATGTTCCCAGCGGAATTTGCTTCAGCAGACCTTCCTTCAGTTTGTCGTCCAGGACGGCGGTCATGTCGGTTTCGATGAACCCGGGAGCGATGGCGTTGCAGGTGATGCCGCGGGAGCCGAATTCTTTCGCCACGGATTTCGTGAGGCCAATCAGACCCGCCTTGCTGGCGGCGTAATTGCATTGCCCGGCATTGCCGATCAGGCCGATGACGCTCGCGATGTTGATGATTCGGCCGGAGCGCTGCTTGAGGAAGGCTCGGGAGAAGGCCTTGGTGACCAGGAACGCGCCCCGCAGATTTGTGTTGAGGACGGTATCCCAGTCGGCGTCGGACATGCGCATCAGCAGTCCGTCGCGGGTGACTCCGGCGTTGTTGACCAGGATGTCCACCTTGCCGGCTTCGGCGAGGATTTGTTCCGCGGCGGCCGAGACGGCGACGGGATCGGCAACGTCGACGGCGTGAGCCCAGGCGCGGCGTCCGGTCGCGCGCACTTCCTCGGCGACCTTGGCGGAGTTTTCGGCGGTTCGGGACACGCAGACCACATCGGCGCCGGCGGCGGCGAACTGAAGGGCAATTGCTCGGCCGATTCCCCGGCCGGCGCCGGTGACCACGGCAACTTGATTCGCAAGTGAACTCATGAGTGGGCAAACCTCCCTTCCGTGGCTGGCTGGCGTCAATTTGGAAAGAAGCGGAGAGCTGGGAGGCGAAAACGGTAAGCGGTAAGCGGTAAGCGGTAAGCGGTAGGGCGAGGCTCCGCCGAGCCGTACGCGTCTCGGCGAGTGATGCGTGAGGAGTCCACGGACGAACGGCTCCGCGGAGCGTCGCCCCACCGAGGGCGGTAAGCTGGGAGCGCTGGCGTCTCGCCGGCGTGTTTTGCACGCTCACCCCTTTTCACAATCTCGCCGGCGAGACGCCAGCGCTCCCGGGGTCACGGTTCCGTGTCATCGGTCCTCGCGCGTGTTGGAAAATGGGAAAGCGGTAGCATGGCTCATGGCTACCGCACTCGATAGGTTCGCCCGGCGAACACCTTGTCTCAACTTCCCCGCCCCCCGCTCCCGAGAATCCTGCGGCGGTCGCTTGCCGGGTTGGCCGCAGTTCTTCAACGTGAGCCCGTCGTATGCCGAATCTTGAGAAGCCTGCGTATCGTCCGTTCATTCCCGCCGGGTCAACCCTGCCGGA
This sequence comes from Verrucomicrobiota bacterium, assembly GCA_017309115.1. GTDB lineage: Bacteria > Verrucomicrobiota > Verrucomicrobiia > Limisphaerales > UBA9464 > UBA9464. The sequence continues at coordinate 8,418 of JAFLEF010000003.1, forward strand.
GTTCACGGTGCGCTCCTTGATCGTCGGTACGCTGCTCGGAATCATTTTCGGGGCGTCTTCGCTCTTCCTCACGCTAAAGGTGGGTTTGACGGTCAGCGCGAGCATTCCGGTGGCCGTGATCTCCATCGCGCTCTTCAAGGTTTGGGCGCGTTTAGGAGGTAAGGACGCGACGATCCTGGAACACAACATCGCCCAGACCGCCGGGTCGGCCGGGGAGTCGATTGCCTTCGGGGTCGGGGTGACCATGCCGGCGATTCTTATCCTCGGCTTCGATCTGGAAGTCAGCCGGGTCCTGCTGGTGGCGGTGCTGGGCGGTTTGCTGGGCATTCTGATGATGATTCCGCTCCGCCGAGCGTTGATCGTGCAGCAACACGGCGAGCTCAAGTATCCCGAAGGCACGGCCTGCGCCGAGGTGCTGAAGGCCGGCGCGAGTGTCGAGTCGCGGCAGGAAGCTGATCCGACGCATCGGTTGGAAGGTCAGGGCGCCACCATCAGCGGAAAAACCATCTTCGTCGGATTCGCCCTCGGACTGATCTACAAGACCGCGAACGTGGCGTTCAAGTTGTGGAAGGACGTTCCGGAAAAGGTCTTCGGCGCCCCGCTCAAGGGCGGGTCCATTTCCGCCGAGATTTCCCCGGAAATGGTGGGCGTGGGCTACATCATTGGTCCGCGCATCGCCGGGATCATGGCCGCCGGCGGCGTGCTGAGCTATCTGGTGCTGATTCCGATGATCAAATTCTTCGGTCAGAACCTCGCTGAAGTGCTGCCACCCGGGACCAAGCTCATCAGTGAGATGTCTCCCAACGACATTCGGAGCGACTACATCCTCTACCTCGGGGCGGGCGCCGTGGCCGCAGGCGGCATGATCAGTCTCATGCGGTCCCTGCCGACCATCTGGCACGGGATCAAACACAGTTTTTCGGATCTCGCGGCAGTCCGTGGAGCGGCGGCGAGCGAACTGCGCGGACGGACGGAACAGGATCTGTCGCTGCGGTTCGTGCTGATCGGAATCGTGGTGTTGCTGGCGGCCATCACGTTGGCGCCGCCGTTGCACATGAATCTGCTGGGAGCGTTGCTGATTGTGATTCTGGGCTTTCTGTTCGTGACCGTGTCGTCGCGACTGACCGGCGAGATTGGTTCGTCCTCCAATCCGGTTTCCGGCATGACCATCGCCACACTGCTGTTCACCTGCCTGGCCTTTCTGGCGGTGGGTTGGACGGGTAAGGGCTACTACGTGACCGCGCTGTCGGTCGGCGCGATTGTCTGCATTGCCTGCTCGAACGGCGGAACCACGTCCCAGGATCTGAAGACCGGCTTCCTGGTGGGAGGCACTCCCAAGCGGCAACAGATCGCCATTCTCATCGGGGCCTTTGCTTCGGCGGTGGTGTTGGGGCCGATTCTGCTGAGCTTGAATCAGTCCGCGACCACCTACGTGGATGCCCAGTCCGTGGCGCCGGGATTGCAGGTTCCGGCGAACCAGTTGGCGAATCTGCCCAAGGAACAGGTCGGCGGGTCCCAGGCTCAGCATGATCGGACGGTGTACCGGGTGTGGCATCAGCCGGATCCGGTCGGGGGCGGTTCCCAGAAATTCCTCGTGAACGAAGCGGGCCAGGCCGTGTGGTTGGTGGATCCTGGCATCAACGGGACGCATCCGGAGCGGGCCGACGGCAGTACGGTACGCAAGTTTGACGCTCCCAAGGCCGTGTTGGTGAGCTACATCATCAAGGGCATTCTGGACCGTAAACTCCCGTGGGAACTGGTGATTTTGGGCGCGTTGATCGCGGTGGTGTTGGAATTGGCGGGAATCAGTTCGCTGGCCTTTGCCGTGGGGGTTTATCTGCCGGTTTCGGTGTCAATGGGAGTGTTCGCTGGCGGCGCGATTCGCTGGGCGGTTGATCGGGCGGATCGCCCACGGTTGGTTAACGCCGGGAAAAATCCGGAGGAAATTGCGGCCGAAGGTGACAAATCCCCGGGAGTTCTGATGGCGTCAGGTTACATCGCGGGCGGGGCGATTGCGGGAATTGTGATCGCCTTGATGGCGGCGGGCTTGGAACGAACTGATCGAGTCATCACGGACTGGTCAGCCAAAATGAACCCGTTCTTTGGCGGGGCGAACGCTGATCTCTTGTCCCTGATTCCCTTTGTCGGGTTGATGGCGGTGTTGTGGCTGGCGGCCCGGGGATACATTCTCAAATCGCGTTAACCGGTTCTGCGGCGGCTCAGGGGATTGCAGATTCCCGGGCGCTCTGGCTACCCTTCGACATGATCGCTAACCGCTCTTGGATCCGGGAATTGTCCTGCCTGCTCCTGCTGGTTGGGATCCTATTGGCGGGCTGCGCCTCCCAGAAGATGCCGGATCTCAAGTCGCAGATCGGGATCATCACTTACGATGAGGTGTTGATCGAGCTGGGGCCGCCGAATCATGTGGCGACGCTGGACAACGGCGGTCGGGTGGCGCAGTGGCTGCAGTATACCAGTCGGGTGTATTCCACACCGGGATTGGCTTTTGGCGGCTGGGGTCCCTGGGGTCCCGGATTTGGCACGCCCGCGGTGAGCTCGACGCCCGCGGTGTATTTGCTGCTCACCTTCGGGCCGGATTCCAAGCTGCAGAGCGTCCGGCATCAGTACAAATGAGCGCGATTCTGCGAGTCAATGAATCCGGGGAAGGACTATGGGGGTTGGCCAATCGGCTCCTGATGGGCTTGATCGTACTCGCGTTGTTGGCGGGTGCCGGGCTGAGTTATCTGCCGCTGATTCAGCAGAACCGAGATTTACGGGAGCGATTGGAACGGAATCGTGCCGAGTTAGCCACGTTGCAGGCTGAATTGCGGTATCTGCAATCCACGGTCAACGCGTTGAAGACCGATCCGCGCGCCGTCGAACGAGCCGCTCGCGAACGCGGCATGGCCAAGCCGGGCGAGACCATTATTCGGTTCGAATCGGCGCCGCGATAAAGTGGTCCCCGTAGCTTACCGCTTGCGCCGACCTTGCCGGTCGCCATGCTCCGCCCCCCGTTATGCTCAAAGCTGGCATCGTCGGACTGCCCAACGTCGGCAAGTCCACCCTCTTCAACGCCGTCACCCGCACCCGCAAGGCGCAGGCGGCCAACTATCCCTTCTGCACCATCGACCCCAACGTCGGCGTGGTGACGGTTCCGGACGATCGCCTGGGGGTTCTCCAGAAGATCGCCAAAACCAACGTCGTCATCCCGGCGGCCATCGAATTCGTGGACATTGCCGGTTTGGTGAAGGGCGCCAGTGCGGGGGAAGGGTTGGGCAATAAGTTCCTCAGCCACATTCGGGAGGTGGATGCGATCGTCCAGGTCGTGCGCTGTTTTGAGGACGCCGACATTCACCACGTGGCCGGTTCGGTCGATCCGGTGCGCGACATTGAAACCATCACCACCGAACTCGTTCTGGCCGATCTGGAAGCCGTGAACAAGCGCCTGGAACGCGTGGCCAAGGATGCCAAGCGCGGGGACAAGGTGGCGGTGGCGGAGCAGGCGGTGTTGCAGAAGTTGCAGCCGCATTTGGACACTGGGAAGCCGGCGCTGACGGTGGAACTGACCCCGGAGGAGAAGGCGATTTCCCGACTCTTCTGGCTGATGACTGACAAGCCCACGATTTTTGCCTGCAACGTCAAGGAAGGCGACCTCGCCACGGCGGACCAGAATCCGTACGTCCTCAAGGTGCGTGAATACGTCAAAAGCCACCTCGCGTGTCAGGCCGTGGTGATTTCGGCGCAAATCGAGAGTGATTTGGTGGACCTGAGCCCGGAGGAGGCGTTGGCCTTCCTCGCCGAACTAGGGGTTAAGGAGTCGGGAGTCGGGGGCCTAATCCGGGCGACTTACGCGTTGCTGGGGCTGCGGACCTACTTTACGGCCGGGGAAAAGGAAGTTCGCGCTTGGACGATTCACGCTGGCGACACGGCTCCGATGGCGGCCGGGGTGATTCACAGCGATTTCGAGCGAGGATTCATCAAGGCCGAGACCGTTGCGTACGAAGATTTGGTGAACTGCGGGTCCGTGGCGGTAGCCCGGGAGAAGGGGCTCTACCGGATGGAAGGCAAGGAATACGTGGTGAAGGACGGCGACGTTTTGCTGTTCAAGTTCAACGTTTGAGCGGATCTGCGGGCCTCGGAATCAGGGTTTTCGGCGCGTCGGATGGTTGAAAGCGTTCGGGGAATACCACAAGGTGCCCCGGCCTAACGACCTTCCATGAGTGCTCCTATTGAACTAACCATAGTCATGCCCTGCCTCAATGAGGCAGAAACTCTCGCCCGTTGCATCGAGAAGGCGCAGCGGGGCTTTGCCCAAGCTGGGGTCGTCGGCGAGGTGCTGATTGCCGATAATGGATCAACCGATGGTTCAATTGAAATTGCCGAGCGGATGGGCGCCCGGGTGGAGCGGGTAACGGCCAAGGGCTACGGGAACGCCTTGCGCGGTGGTATCCAGGCGGCCAAGGGGAAATACATCCTCATGGGAGACTCGGACGACAGCTATGACTTTTCCAACATCAGCGGCTTCGTCCAAAAGCTGAGGGAAGGTTACGATCTGGTGATGGGCTGCCGGTTGCCCATCGGGGGTGGCACGATTGCTCCCGGGGCGATGCCCTGGAAGAACCGCTGGATTGGAAATCCATCCCTTTCGTTTCTGGGGCGCCTGTTCTTCCGGACGCCGATTCACGACTTTCACTGCGGCATGCGCGGCTTTTCGGCCGAGGGCTACCGGAAGATGGATCTGAAGACCACGGGCATGGAGTTCGCTTCGGAAATGGTAATGGCGGCCACCATCAAGAAGCTGAAGGTCGCGGAAGTTCCAATCACCTTGTACAAGGATGGGCGCAGTCGTCCCCCGCATCTGAAACCTTGGCGGGATGGCTGGCGGCATTTGCGGTTCATGCTGATCTATTCGCCCCGGTGGTTGTTCTTTGTCCCGGGCATTTCGCTCTTTTTGTTGGGTCTGCTCGGCGTGGGGTTGACCATCCCTGGACCGTTGCAGATGGGTGGAACGACGGTGGAGGTGGGTACCATGCTGGTGTCAGCCATGACCATGCTGGTGGGCTTTCAATTGGTGGCGCAGGCGTTCTACGCGAAGGTGTTTGCGATTGGGGAGGGCTTGCTGCCGGATGACCCCGAGTTTTCCCGCCTCTTCCGGATGTGGAATCTGGAAAAGGGATGCATCATTGGCGTTTTGCTGGGTCTGATGGGGTTGGCGACGTTGATTTGGGCGGTGTTGGTGTGGCGCCGGGCGGGGTTTGGTCCATTGGACTATAGTGACAACCTGCGGCGGCTGATCCCGGGGGCGACACTCAGCCTGCTGGGAATTCAGACCATCTTCGCCAGCTTTCATCTGAGCGTGCTGGGTCTGAAGACGTCGAATCGCACTCCGCCCACGCCGAAACCGACGGCTTGATGGGTTAAACCGGCAGGTAAGGGGTAGGGGGAAAGCGAAAGGAAAACCTTGCCCTACCATCGTTTGGCGCTCCGCTAGTTTTCCGAGATTTCGTAGAGATCTCCGATCACGCCCTTGTCCTTCCCCTCCCAGACGAGCTTGCCCTTGGGCTTGAAGCTCTGAATGAGGGGGTACCAAGCCCGTTTGCCGCGTTTGGCGACATCGGAGAGTTCGAATTGTTCCGGGGTCTTTTCCAGAAGGCCGAAGATGTACACCTTGCCGCCGTTCTTCCGGGCTTCGGCCATGCGTTCGTTCAGATTCTCCAACGAGACCTTCATGTAGATCAGGCGGAAATTGGGCCGGCCTGGGTTGCGCACGTTATAGACGTTGGAGGCGTCCCAGCCGTCACTGATCAGCAGATCCTTCGGGCCGATGGTGGACTCGAGGGCAATCGCACCGCGGTTGATGGGGTTATCGAGTCGATTTCGCTGGAAGTAGGTCTGCTGGAAGTTTCGACCGACGACCAGGACGAAGAGAATTCCGAGAATCAGTCCGCCGCGGCGATAGGCGTTGGCCGTGAGTCCGGCGGCCAGCCCGAAAGCGCCCAGCGGCAGTAGCCACAGTTTGTTGTAGTAGGGCAGCAGGTAGAACGGAGCGAACATCCCGCAGAGGAAGACCACCACCAGTCCCGTCTTGACCCGTCCAGCGGGACCCGGAACGCGGAGCACGGCCACGGCGGCCGCGACCAGCATGGTTAAACCCACGATCAAAGCCGTCACTCCCTTTTCGAATCCGCTTAGGCCTGCCCAGCCCATCCGCAATCCTGGCCAATCCCGAGTGACGGGCCAGGGAGGGGTGAGGGCGTTAGCCAATCCAAAGGGCAGTTGCAGCAGCGCCGAGGGTCGGATGAAGCCCCAGTACTCGCCATCCGGCTTGTGGGTGATGTAGCCAATCACGCCCCGGACATCGCGGGCGCCGGATCCGATGGCCGCGATCACGTAGAGGGAGGTTCCGATGATGGCGGCGGTGATTAGCCAGGGCAGAATGTGTTTCCGCTCGCGACAGATGATCCAGAACAAGCCCAATCCCCCGAGTATGTAACTCTGGTAGGCTCCGACCGCGATGGCCCACGCCGCGGCGCTCCCGATCACCGCGCTGACTCCGTGTTTCGGGATGGCGGCCAGGAAGCGGACCGAAAGCATCATCCAAAACTGGGCCATGATGGGTTCGGTCGACTGGGTACTGTGATAGAACCAGGCGTGGGTGAGCGACATGAGCAAGGCGCTCCCGACGGCGATGGGCAGGCGGACCCCGAAGGCAATCAAGGAACTGGCGGCCAAGGCGGCGGCACCCGCACCCAGCAAGGCGTTTAGCGCTTCGATCCAGGCCATCCGGGAATCGAAATCGGTGGCGACAAACGATTCGCCCACTTTCCACCACACCCAAAACCAAACTCCGGGGTACGGGTGATTGACCGACGCGATACCCGGGCCCGACCGGTTCCAGACGGCGTTCTTGATGGCATCGCCGTCGTAATGCCGAGCGTGGAGCCAGAGGAACCACATCGCCAGACCGAGGAAGAGTGCCAAGAGGACGAAGGTGTGCCGTTTGGGCGTATCGGCGGCAGTAGCAGGGTTGATGGGTTGCGGGTCGGCACTCATACCGCCCGGTTGGTGGCAAACCGCGGGAATTCCGGCAAGCTCGCAGCTTGAAAACCGCGCGATTTCGCGTCGCTCCAAGCACTAAATCACAAAATTTAGGGAGCGACTCGTTTGAACAAAGACTTGCCCCGACGCGTTTCCAGTAGCTACACGTCCGCATCTTCAGACCCAATGGGCAAATCCCTCATTATCGCCGAGAAGCCGTCCGTCGCCGCTGACATCGCCAAAGCCTTGGGGGTGTCGGGTAAGGACAAATCCGGTGAATTTTTCGAAAACGAGCAGTACGTGATCTCCTCGGCGGTAGGTCACTTGCTCGAACTCAGCGTGCCGGAAGAGTTCGAGGTGAAGCGGGGACGCTGGACCTTCGGACAGTTGCCGCACATGCCGCCCCAATTCGGGCTCGCCCCCATCGAGCGCAATGAGAGCCGCCTGAAAACGCTGGCCCGATTGCTCAAGCGCAAGGATATCGATTCGGTGGTCAATGCCTGCGACGCCGGACGGGAAGGCGAACTGATCTTCCGCAACATTGTTACCTACACCGGCGCCAAGCAGCCCATTCAACGGTTGTGGCTTCAGTCCATGACGCCGGCGGCCATCCGCCAGGGATTCAGCCAGCTGCGGTCCGATGCCCAGATGCGTCCGCTGGCCGATGCTTCCAAGTGTCGGAGTGAAGCCGACTGGCTGGTGGGCATCAACGGCACTCGGGCCATGACCGCCTTCAACAACCGGGCGGGTGGTTTCTACCTGACCACCGTGGGTCGGGTGCAAACCCCGACTTTGGCCATCGTGGTGGAACGGGAGGACCGGATTCGGAAGTTTGTTTCCCGGGACTACTGGGAGGTGATCGGATCGTTCGCCGCCACTCGGGGAACGTATTCGGGTCGGTGGTTTGATGAGCAGTTCCGGAAACCCGAGGGCAAGGATGCCGACGGGGAACTGAAGCCCGAGCGGTTGTGGGATTCCGCCCGGGCGGAGGCCATTCGCGCCAAGTGCGAAGGCAAACCCGGAGTGGTGACTGAGGAAACCAAGCCGTCCACGCAGCTTTCCCCGCTATTGTACGACCTGACGACCCTCCAGCGAGAGGCCAACTCCCGATTTGGGTTTAGTGCCAAGAACACCCTGGCCATCGCCCAGTCCCTGTACGAGAAGCACAAGGTCCTGACCTATCCCCGAACGGATTCCCGACATCTGCCGGAGGATTATCTGGGCACCGTGAGGCAGACCTTGGATTCCCTGAGTCAGACCGGCTACGGGCCGTTTGCCCAAAAGATCATCAACGAAGGATGGGTGCGGCCGAACAAGCGGATCTTCAATAACGCCAAGGTCAGTGACCACTTTGCCATCATTCCCACGGGCCAAATTCCGCGTTCGCTTTCGGAGCCCGAGCAAAAGCTGTTCGATCTCGTGACCAAGCGGTTCCTGGCGGTGTTCTATCCGCCGGCGGAATTCCTCGAAACGGTTCGCATTACCCGGGTCGAAGGCGAGCCGTTCAAGAGCGTGGGAAAGGTGCTGATGAAGCCTGGCTGGCTGGAGGTTTACGGCAAGGAGGCGGATTCCGACGAATCGCCGACGCTGGCTCCGGTAGACCAGAACGAGCGAGTCGACACGATCTTGGTGGAGGTGAAGGCGAATCAGACCAAGCCCCCGGCCCGGTTCACGGAAGCCACCCTCCTCAGCGCCATGGAAGGTGCGGGTAAGTTGGTGGATGACGAGGAGTTGCGGGAAGCGATGAGCGAACGGGGGCTGGGAACTCCGGCCACCCGGGCCGCCATTATCGAAGGACTGCTCACGGAAGGGTATCTTCACCGGGAGGGTCGCGAACTCGTGGCGACGGCCAAGGCGTTCATGTTGATGCATCTGTTGAGCGGCTTGGGCATCAACGAGCTCACCAAACCGGAAATGACCGGCGACTGGGAGTTCCAGCTGAAGAAGATGGAGCGGGGTCAGCTGGAGCGGACCACGTTTATGAACGAGATCCGCAATTTCACCGCGGAGATCGTGGCCAAGGCCAAGCAGTACGACAAAGACACCATTCCGGGCGACTTCGGAGACCTCCAGGTGCCGTGTCCAAAGTGCGGTGGCCACGTGCAGGAGAAATATCGCGACTTCAAATGCCAGAACTGTGATTTCGCGGTTCGCAAGATTCTGTCGGGCCGGATGTTCGAGCCGAAGGAAGTCGAGCGTCTGATTCAGGACCGACAGGTGGGTCCGCTGCAGGGCTTCCGGAGTCAGAAGGGGTTTCCCTTCGCGGCGGTCATCAAGCTCAACGCGGAGTTCCGGGCGGAGTTTGATTTTGGCAAGGACGAGTCGGCCAATGGGGAAGGGGAGGCGGCTCCGGATTTCACGGGCAAGGAACCGGTGGGAGCGTGTCCCAAGTGCCAGTCCCGGGTGTTTGAAAACGGGATGAACTACGTGTGCGAGAAGGCCGTGGGTCCGAGTCGAACCTGCGACTTCAAGACCGGCGCGGTCATTCTTCAACAAGCAGTGGACCGAATTCAGGCCGGAAAGCTGTTGAGCAGTGGCAAAACCGAGTTGCTCAAGGGCTTCGTGTCGAAAAAGACCGGACGGAAGTTTGAGGCGTTCCTGGTGCTGAAGGAGGGCAAGGTGGGCTTTGAGTTCGCCCCACGCGAGGCACGAAAAAAGGGCTCGGCCAAGTCGTCGGCTCCCGAGGTCAAACTCGACTTCACCGGCCAGACGCCCCTGGGAGTGTGTCCGAAATGTGGTGGCCGGGTGTTTCGGGGTGGAGAGAATTACATTTGCGAGAACAGTCAGCGGGAAACCAAGCGTTGCACCTTCAAGTTTGGTCAGGCCATCCTGCAACAACCCATTGATGCAGAGCAGGCCACCAAACTTCTCGCGACCGGAAAGACCGATCTGCTGAAGCAATTCGTCAGCAAGTCGGGAAAAGCCTTCCAGGCGCAGTTGCGGCTGGGCGAAAAAGGAAAGGTGGAGTTCGACTTTCCCGAACGTTGACCGGGAGGAATGGCACCCGGACTGAGTTGCCGAATCCTGGAGCGGTCGGTGATTTCGGTCGGTGGGTTGGCCCGGACATCCGGGCTGATTTTGGACCGCTCTACGGTTGAGTTCCCCTGGGTCCAACTACTTTTCTCCGCAGCGAGTTCTTGCCAAAGCGGTCTCCGTTTCTAGGCTTCACCCTCATTTGTCCAAAAACATGGGTATTTCGGCTATTCATTCCCTGCTGGCACTCGCTCCCCCGGCTCCGAACTCGTCTCCTGAAGACGCTAAACGGGCCATGCTGATGCAAGTGGGCATGATTGTCTTCATGCTCGTCATCTTCTGGGTGCTGTTGATTCGGCCCCAACAGAAGAAGGCGCGTGAACAGTCCGATTTGCTCAAAAGCCTCAAGTCAGGCGACAAGGTCGTGACGAGCTCCGGAATCATCGGAGTGGTCACCAGTGTTCGTGAGGATGCGGTCACCGTTCGCTCGGCCGACACCAAGCTCGAGTTTCAAAAGGGTAGCATCAGCCAGATCCTCGAGCGCGCCGCCTGATCTTCTGTAGATTGTCCGTTCCATGAATCGTTCCCACCTTTGGAAGGCGCTGTTCGTTGCCTTCGTCATCGTCTGGTCCTTCTCGGAGATCCTGCCACCGGGTCCTAAGAACCTGATCCTGGAGTTCGACCGGTTGGCCACCACCGGCAGCACCAACCTCAATGCCATTGTGGCCCAGGCCCAGGCGTTGGAGAAGCAATACCCGGATCGGGGCGCCTACAAGAACCTGTTGGAAGCCATCGGGACGAACGACATTCGCGGCTACTTCCCAACCAATTTTTTGGCGGGCGCAGAGCTTAACCCGACGCGGGCGATCCTAAACCGGGTCCAGCGGGAGGCTGCTGGCAAGTTCAAGCTCGGCTTGGATCTCAGCGGTGGAACGTCCTTCCTGCTGGAGATGGATTTGAGCCGACGCGCCACCAACGGAACCTCTTCCGGATCCGGGAACGCGTTTTTGGCCGAACAAGCCGTCGAAGTGCTGCGAAAACGCGTCGATGCCTTCGGCGTGGCGGAACCCATTCTTCAGCCCGTCGGCGACCGCAGTATTCTGGTGCAGTTGCCGGGCGTGGATGAGTCCACCAAGGAATCAGCCCGCGAACAGCTCAAGAAGGCGGCCTTCCTCGAGTTCCGCATGGTGGATCCGGAAAGCGATGTTCACCTGCAAAACAACCTGGTTCCGCCGGGATATATGAAGCTGCCGATGAAATATCGGGGCCGGAATGGTCAGGAGGCGATCGTTCCGATTCTGGTGCGGCGGCAGGCGGAACCGCTCACCGGACGCTCGATTAACAGCGCCCGGGTGGCGCGCAACCCGGTGACGGGACAGCCGGAAATCGATTTCACGCTGAACTCCGAAGGCGCCAAGGCCTTTGGCGACATCACCCGGGACAACGTCGGTCAACGCTTGGCCATCGTGCTCGACGGCGTGGTGATCTCGGCGCCGACGATCAATGGCCCGATTCTAGGCGGCGCCGGTCAGATCACTGGTCAGTTCACCGAAAAGGAAGCCTTCGAATTGGCGACCGGTTTGGAGAATCCCCTCGAAGCGCCGTTGCAGATCATGGAGGAACGTGGTGTGAGTGCCCGTCTGGGAGCGGAACAGATTCAGAGCGGTATTCGGGCGTGCATTCTGGCGGTGGCCCTCGTCGCGACCTTCATGCTGGTGTACTACCTATTGGCGGGAGTAGTCGCGAACATCGCCCTGCTGCTGAACATTCTGATCCTGCTGGCGGTGATGGCCTCGCTGGACGTGACGTTCACGCTTCCGGGCATTGCGGGTATCGTACTGACAGTGGGTATGGCGGTGGATGCCAACGTGCTGATCTTCGAGCGTATTCGCGAGGAGCAGGCCTTGGGCAAGTCGGTGCGGAGTTCGTTGAACGCCGGCTACGGCAAGGCATTTGGAACGATCTTAGACTCCAACCTCACCACCCTGATTTCGTCGCTCCTCCTGATCATGTTGGGAACGGGGCCGATCAAGGGATTCGGTGTCGCCCTGACCGTGGGTCTGTGCGTTTCGATGTTCACTTCGCTGATGGTGACCCGCCTGATCTTTGACTTCCTGGTGGCCAAGACGTCCCTGCTCAAGAACGGGTTCAAGATGCTGCAATTCGTGGGTGCCACGAAGTGGAACTTCATGCAGTACGCGAAGCCGGCCTTCATACTCTCCTGGACTTTGATTCTGGCCGGGCTGCTGTACGGCATCTTCGGTCGCGGAGAAAAACTGCTCGGTGTGGATTTCGCGGGTGGTGACACCCTGACGCTGAGTTTTGCACAGAAGATTGAGATTTCGAAGGTCCGGGCGGAAATGGCCAAGGTTGGAGTGAACGATGCCGAGGTCGATTACCCGCGGGATGTCGCCGGTCAGGCCGGCCAGAATGAGGTCCTTCGTATCGTGTCCCCGCGGGATACGGGTCTGAAGGTCGAACAGCAGCTGAAGACTGCGTTTCCTGAGGCCAAGTTTGAACGCATTCAATTCGACCAGGTGGGTCCGGTGGTCGGGCAGGAAATCCAAAAATCGGCCATCTTGGCATCGCTACTCTCGCTCTTCGGAATTCTGGTTTATGTCGCCTTCCGGTATGAGTTCAGCTTCGCGGTGGGCGCGGTAATCGCCGTGGTTCACGACGTCCTCATGACCGTCGCAATCTTTTCCCTGACCGGTTTGGGTTCGGCATTTACCGGAGGCTGGATCGAAGCTCGTCAGTTTGATGCGACCTTCGTGGCGGCGTTGCTGACGATCATCGGGTTCTCAATCAACGACACGATCGTTATCTTCGATCGTATTCGCGAAGATCTGAAGTTGGGCATTCCCGGTTCCTTTTCGGAGATCATCAACCGAGCCCTGAACCAAACCCTCAGCCGAACGATCATCACCTCCGGGACGGTCTTCTTGGCCACCCTGGCGCTCTATCTCTTCGGCGGGCGCACCATCAACAACTTCGCCTTCACGTTCCTCGCGGGCATCATCACCGGAACCTACTCCTCCATCTACATCGCCAGCACGTTGGTGTACTGGTGGCACAAGGGACAGCGGCCGGCGCTCTCTGCTGGGTCGGTCACTCCGGTGGGCGTGCCGGCGGAAGTTCAGGCCTAAGCCCAGTGGCGTTCAAAAGGCGGCTGTTCCTCCGGGAGCAGCCGCCTTGGTCGTTGAAAAGGGGCTCTCAGACTTCGAGAACCTTTTCAAATTGGGTCAGGTTTTGTGGTTCGCCGCCGGTGATCAGCGCCACATCTTCGAGGCGGACTCCCCCCACTTCGGGATAGTACAGCCCGGGCTGAAGCGAAACGACGTGGCCAGCGCGCAGGGTGGTGGTGGACCCACGTTGGGCGCGGGGACCTTCATTGGCTTCGAGGCCGATTCCGTGCCCGGTCGCGTGAAAGAATCCGATGGGACGCCCCTGTTGCCGATGTGTGCGGTAGCCTTCGGAGCGGAAGTACCGTTCCACGCCGGCGTGGACTTCGTTGGCCTGGGTCCCCTCCCGCAGCATGGTGAAGGCGATGGCCTGGGCCTTGAGTACGGTGAGGAATTGTCGTCGCACCGCATCCGACGCCCGGCCCCGGACCAAGGTTCGGGAAAGCCGGCCATGATAGCCGGTGCGGGTTGAGCGGGGACGAATCCCGATTACGACCGGGGAATGGGCAAACAAGGGACCATGCCCGAGTTCGTGCGGGTCACAGCCCTGCACCCCCCCAGCGACGATGGTGTGCAGCGCGGTTCCTCCAGCCTGCATTACGGCCGTTTCGATGATCGCTCGAAGTTTCTCCGAGGTGAGGGGAACGCCGTGCAGCTGGAGCTTGCGGTCGGAACCGATCTTGGCGCGTTTGAGGGCGTGGATTCCCTCGGACATTCCCACTTCTGCCATGCCCAAAGCCGCCGTGATCATTTTCACCTCGGCGGGGGATTTGTACTGACGTTCCGGAAAAAAATTCCCGTCACGGACCTTAATGCGCAGACCCAGCTTACGAAGTTGGCGGGCGAGTCCCACGGGAAACAAATAGGGGACCGTAAGTTTGCGAACCTTGTACTCTTCGCACAGGCGCGCCGCGGCGTGGGCCAGGGACGGGCACTTGATGCCGTCCAATTCGGCGCGCCGCAGATAGCGGGATAACGCCGCCACTCGATTGACCTGGGATTGGGCCTTGCCTCGGGCCAGTTCGGCATCGGGGAGCAGGGCGATGGTACGGCCCTCGGTGTTTAGGAAAATGAACCGTTCTGGCACGGCCATCCCCACCGCGTAGCGCATGTCCGCATCATTCTCACTGTCGGCAATGATCAACAGACTCGGGCGCTTCATGGGGTGGCTCCGCCCCATTGGGCGTGGGAAGTCTCCCGGGGTCAAATCCGGAGGCGCGTGTCCTGCGGGTCAGTCCGCCTTGGAGGCGGCGGCCTGTCGTTCCAGCAAGGTCCGATCCAGTCGGTTACGCACCGGGAGATGAACTTCGTTGGTCACGACGGAAAGGTTAAGTTTTGCCTCCTCCCATCGTCCGAGGCGGATATTCCAGCGGGCGAAGTGCAGATACACCCCCTCGCGATCTGATTCGGTGGGGGCGAGGCTCAGGGCATTGGTCCAAGCCATTAGTGCGGTGTTGGCCAGCGCCAGCTCTGCCTCGGGATTCGCGATTCCATTGGTCGATTTGGGCAGATTCCAGCCGTAGTAGGTTTGGGCGACATCGGCCGCGAGTTGGAAGTTCCGGGGATCGAGAGCAATGGCCTTCTGATAAAGCCCAAAGGCGCGTTCAAATACTGCTTGTTCATCACACTTGAAGTAATTGGTGGCATCCCGGCGAAACAGGAACACAAGGGTCCCAAAATTATGCAAATAGACCGGCTCGTGGGGATTGAGCCGAATGGCTTCTTCGTAAAGGGGAAAGGACTTCTCGACTGGCCCGATGTGCGCGTAGGTGTTGGCGAGATTGTTGAAGGCAGCCGGGTTGGTCGGATCGAGCTTGCGGGCCTTTTCCCATTTCTCAACAGCTTCGCCTTCTTCGCCCATGGCGTTTAAGAAACTGCCAAAAGCCAGGTAAGCCGCCGCGTTGGTGGGATGGGCCTCCACGAAACGCTGATAGCGCAGCTTGACCGGTTCAATGCGTTGTTGGATGCGGCCGCGCAGAGTCACTCCGGCGAGGGTGGCAGCGGGATCATTGGGTCGATCGGCTTCGTCAATCCACCGATCGATATCGGCCTGGGCCTCATCGTCGGCCTCCATGATTGCCTGAAGCTCCTGGGCGACCGGGTCGTTGGTGTTGACCGTCAAAGCCGCCAATCCAGTACGTTCGAGAACGAGGTTGGTGAGCGCCGCTGGGGGATTGGTCGCCAGCAAAACGGTCAAAGCTCCCACCAACGCATCGCTCATGATCGGAGGCTAGCAGAGCTCCCCGCGAGGACAACGGGGAAGCAGGACGCCAACCAGAGGGCGGCGGTACGCACTCAATGGCGAGCCGTAATGAGGCGGGCCGAGCTGTTCGGGTCCTGGCAAAAGGGCGGGTGGGGGGCGGCGGTGACCTGGAGCTGTTGTGCGAGACCAGGCGGGATGACCGGGGAACGCTCACCAGCAATTGACGAGGTTGGCATCTTTCGTACTCCCAGGCCTTTTATGGCGGCGGAAACCTTGGCAACGTCCTCCGGCGTGTCCGCTGAGGTCCCTGATTCCGAAGTGATCGCCGCCATCCGGGCGGGGGACACCTCGCAATTTGAGGTGCTGGTCCGCCGGTATCAGCCTCGACTATTCGCCACCGTTCGTCGTTACGCCCGTCAGGAACGGGAGGTTGAAGACATCGTTCAGGAGATTTTCCTCAAGGCGTTTACCAAATTGGACAGTTGGCGCGGTGAGGCTCCCTTTGAACACTGGCTGATGCGCCTCGCCGTCCGGACGTGCTACGACTTCCTCCGGAGCCACCAGCGGAATCGGGAGCACGCGGTCAGTGAGCTCAACGCCGATGAAGAGTCCTGGTTGGAACGACAGGCGGCGCCAGCTTCCGGGGAGGCGGACACGTCCGCGGCGCAGTCACTGATTGCCAAGGTGTTGGCTCAGATGTCGCCGGCGCATCGTCTGGTGATCACGCTGTTGGAACTGGAGGACCGTTCGATCAAGGAGATTGCTGAACTGACCGGATGGTCGGTGCCATTGGTCAAAGTGCGGGCATTCCGGGCTCGCTTGGAGATGAAAAAGATCCTGTCCCGAATGGAGGTGGAAAAGTACCTGTAACCTTCGTAGGCTGGCGGGCGTCGTAGCTGACAGGTTGGTTGTTATGAATCTGGATCCGGTTCTCAATTCGCTGCTGGAGAGCGCTCGCCGACAGAAGCCGTCGGATCGGGTTCCCTACGCGTTTGAACAGCGGGTGATGGCCCGGGTTCGGGACCTGCGTCCGCCGGATCGACTATCGTTGTGGACCGTAGGCTTGTGGCGGGCAGCCTTGTCGAGCGTGGCCGTTGCGGTCGTGTTGGTGGGCGCCAATGCCGTGGTTCCGGACGCCTCCGGTGAGCGAACCCCTGAGGAGCAACTCGAGGTGGCGGTGGTTGCTTCGGCTGATCCCGTGGTGGAATTGTGGGACCGGTGAAATCGTACCAACTCATCATAGCCGCCTTAGTGATTTTTCTGGCGGGAATGGCGGCGGGCGTTTCCGTGGCGGGTCTCCGGTCGAAGGCTCGAGCCCAGTCAGAAAAGGCCCGGGCCGAGCGAACCCGCCGGGAATTGGCCCTGTCGCCGATGGGAGCTCGGTTGGAGTTCCTTCGCCGTGTCCAAAAGGAAATCGATCTGACGCCGGATCAACGCAATCGGATCGAAGGGTATGTGCAAGAGGCGCAGGAACGGTTTCGCCGGCTTTGGGAGCCCGTCGCGCCCCAGGTCAGGACCGAATTTGAGGGTCTGCGAACGCGCATTCGCTCCGAGTTGTCCCCGACCCAGCAGGAGCGGTTTGATCAGCTCATCAAGGAACGGTCCCGGCGGAGTGACGATCGGGAGCGCCGGGTTTCCAAGGACACCAATCGTCCGCCTCACGATCCGGCGTCGACTGCCCCGCGCTCGACGCGGGAAGTTCCGGCCACAACTCCGGCGCCTCCCCGATAGGCGGTCAGGCGGCCCGGGAAGGCATCAGCCCCGAGGCAGGCCCACCGGAGAAGCATCCCTCACTGGAACCGTGATTCCAGCGCGGTCGAGCATTTCGGAGATTTCGTGATCATCCACTCCCAGTTTGTCGCGTGCGGAGTAGAGATCGGTGAGGTCGACGGGATACCAGTTGCGGCGGCGGGAGTTGATCAATCCGGCCACGTTGACCGGTTCGATGGCTCGAGCGACAGCGCGTGTGAACTCCACTTCCGACAGTGTTGCCCGTCGAGATTGCCAGCACAGTTCCTCAATCGCCTGGCGAAAGTCGGGTCGGCCGCGAAGGAGAAACCCTGGGGACCGACGGTCGCGTCCCAGGCGTAGAGCGGTTTCGGAGAAGGTCGCGGCGGCAAAGTACAACATCGTGAGGCCCTGAAAGATGGCCGGACGCCCCAGATTGTGATGCAGCGCACCCACGAGGTCAGCGGCTACCAGAAAATCGGCCTGGGTGGCCGAGGCGTACGATTCCAAAGAATCAGCGCTGGGCACGCGGTCCGGCGACAAAAGGCGCGCGAGCCGCTGGATACCAAGAAGTGTGAGTGGGAATCCCGTTGAGAGGAGGGGGTCCAGGAAACCTCCCGCCGAAGGCAGCATGGCCCACGAGCGACCCACCAGGCGTGGACTGCGAAACGTGAGTCGCGGCAGATGAGTGAAGTCTTGCGTGGGCTGGGCCTCACGAAACTGGCGGGCGACGCTGGGGAGATACTTCAACATTCGGCTCCACGCCGCCGCGCCCTGTTCCAGACGCAGCGCCCGGCCGAGTTCCCGGGTGACCGAAATTCCGGCGCTAGTAATGCCGTTGTTGAACCGAAGCACCCACATCCAGCCGCCCGGAAACACATGATGCAACGCGGCGTCGTCGGGCGGAAACGGAGTGGGGGTGCCGTTGCCCAGAGTGTTTCGTTGTCCCTGGGCGGACGCGTTCTCCGCCAGGATTGACTCCCAACGGGCCACGCCTTCGAAATGGGTGAACAACGCTTCAGTGTCTGGGAAGGACTCAAACTCGCCCTCTTCCAATTGGAGGGTTTTCCAGATGAATCCTCGGCTGCCACTGGCATCGATCAGGAACCGAGCCCGGAATCGAACCGATTCGCCGTGGCGGCGCCCCGTCAGTTCGACGCCCTCGGCCAATTCAGTAAACCCGTCGAGTTCCGTGTCGTCGAAGTAATCGACTCCCAGCAGGGTGGCCTCCCGTACCAGGAACGCATCAAAGTCGGGACGATACCAATGTGTGTCGGCCACCTCGTCGTTGGGACTGGCTGCCACCAACAACTCGTTGGTGCGTTCCGGGCGACTTTTCCAGGGCTGGGAAAAGCTGTGGTGATAAAAGCTGAAGCCCCGCTTCAATCCCGCTGCCACTTCCGGATGAGCCCGTTGCCAAGAGCCCCACTTGGACAGCGCCCGAATGCTCGGGAGGTTGTATTGGCTGGTCAGTTCCTCGAGCAGCAGATTGGTCAGCGGTGTCGACGATTCCCCAATGGCGAAGCGGGGATGATGATTACGTTCGATCAGAACCACGGTCAGACCCAGCCTTCGTGCGATCGCTGCCGTCAGCGATCCCCCAAACGCCGAGCCTACTACCGCCAAGTCATAAACCTCCTCCGGCACAATAAACCTTCCACGCGGATCCCCGGTACCCGGGCAATCCTAGTGTTTGAGTGTTTAGGCGGTTGGTTCCGTCTGAGTTGGGCGAACCATGGACCAGACCGGAACGTGGAGCAAGGACAGGAACCGGGTTCCGCCAGGCGGGCGATGACCCTGGAATACGACGGCTTCATTGACTGATTGTCGGCGAATGTAGGCTTAGCTCGGACGGCGGGTTACCCCGGGGGCCGTCGTGCTCGGAGGGGCGCTGGTGGCGGGCGGAGCGGAGGTTTCGGGGACATCCTTGTTGAAGGGAGCGCAGCCGCTGAACAGGCCTGCGACGAGAATTCCGAGGAACAGCCAGATTGGTTTCATGAGCAGTGGACTGTGGGGTGCTCGAATTTCACAAGCAATGTTGCATGGCCTTCAAACCGACGTGAAGATCCCTCGGTTCGGGGCACGGGCAGTGTGGCTCAACCCCGGATGAATTGGAGCTGTCCGTCGTTTTCCTGCCATGGCCCCCGCCGCCACTGCTTACTTTGAAGATGAGTTACTGCCGTCCTGGGCGCGCCTTTTGGATCTCGCCGCTCGTCTCGCAGGCATGCCTCGGGAAACCCAGGACTGGTTTGTGGGATTCTGCCGGGGTCCCGGAGTCTCGGATACGGAACGTCTGGAGGTTCATTGCCGGAGGTTGCTGGAGGCTTTGAAGCAGCCGGAACGAACTCTCGTGGTTTCCCTGCAACGAACGCCGATGGATCGCCAACCGGGAACCATCATCGCGGCTTGGCGATACAGCCTGGAAACGATGTTGCAACAGGCGGGCGTCCGCTCCTCATGCGCGTGGCGGTGGAGCGATTCCGAGACCGGGAATGATGATGATTCTGGCGGAGGTGAGATTACTCTGAGGCGAGTCTGACCCTTGGGAGGGGAGGCCGATCGACGTTCAAGTCTGGCGGAGACGAAAAAGACAAGGGCCGGGCAGGTGGAAACCTCCCCGGCCCTTTTGGGGACCAGTGGGCAAGCGTTAGTCGGCAAGCTGCGCCACTGGATTACTCGAAGTCCGAGCCAGCAAGGTCAGGCTTTCGTCGGCGCCTTTCTCTTCACCGAGGTTTTGCGCGAGAAGCTCAGCGGCGGCCTCGTTTTCGAGCAGTTGCGCCCATTCGACCAGGCAGCCGTACGAGGCGATTTCATAGTGCTCCACCTTTTGCGCGGCTGAAATCAGCGCAGCGTCAAGAGTGGGTTCACCAACGTTATCCGTCGCTATTCCATCTGCCTCTTTGAGGAGCCCCACAATGGCTTCGCACTTCTTGGTCTTCGGTTCGGCTGAGAACGCGGCGAAGACCTGTTCGAGGCGTTCAATATGCCCCCGGGTTTCAATCAGGTGGTCTTCGAACGCAATCTTGAGTTCCGGATTTGAGGCCGCCAACGCAAGCTTTGGCAGTGCCTTGGTCAATCGATGTTCAGCGTCATAAATGTCCGCCAATTCCTCGAGCAGCAGATCCTGGAGTGTTTTCATTTCAGTAGAAGAAGGAGTGTTGATCGTGGGATCATCGGGTGCCGGGACTCACCATTTGTGGGCGGTCTGGCGCACGATCCGGATCGGGAACAGAAGCTTCCCCAGAGGAGGCGATGTCCTGAGCCCCCGACTCTTCGAAGATCTGTTTCACCCGGCGCACCTCATCCGAGGTTTCGGTGTGTACGGAAATCAGGATGTTTCCTTCGCGGATCTTCCCCTCATAGCGTTTTGCCTCGTACTCAGGGATTCCCAACCCGACCAGGGCGCCAGCGATTCCGCCAACGGCCGCGCCTACCGCGGCTCCGCTCAGGGCTGCCAAAATGGGGCCCGCAGCAATCAGGGGACCCACTCCAGGAATGGCCAGCGCGCCGATTCCCGCCAACAGGCCGAGGGTTCCACCCAAGACGCCTCCTGTGCCGGCACCCGTCGCCGCTCCTTCCGGACTCTTGGTGGACTTTTGATGGGCGAAGTCACGTGTCGTGCCTTGATCGGGCATCAACGCGGATATGTCATTGTTCGGGAAGCCCGCAGCCTGGAGACGACTAACAATCGCATCGGCTTGGGAATGGGAGGTGGCGAGACAGAAAACTGATGTTTTGGACATGGTGATATCGGTTAAATGTTATGGTGAAAGGGCAGCCTTCAGGGTTGCGTGGATTTGGGATCGACCTGGAGTTGGTCGGTGACTTGGCCGGGGGCGACGGACTCGGCGAGCTTCACGATCTGCTCCCGTTCGCTCTCCGAGGGAACGGAGCCCCTCAGGGTGACACGGCCATTGATCGTGATGATCTTCACATTCTTGCCGGTGAAGGAGAGGGTTTGGTGTCCCATGACGGCCTTGCGGATCGCCGCCGTTCGTTCCAGATCGGCGTCATTGTTGCCCTGGTCCACCGGAGTGAGTTCGTCCGAGCCCCGATTGGCCGTCGCCTCGCTTCGGTTTGGATTGCCATACTCCGAAGCGGGAGAACGGTCCCATCCGTGCGGTGCGGGAACCTTGTAATAGCGATAGAGCTCCGAGACCTCGCCCGGTTCTTTGGCCGACTTCCACCCGCTGGTCTGGAACGGCGGCGATCCTTTCAGGGTGTCGGCGCTGAGATCCGTGACGAGGGCCTTGCGATCGGCATCATAGCGGAAGGCCGCCATCGGGACGGTGGCCTCACTTCCGCCCACCCCGAGGACGCCGCCGATGGAGACCACCAAGCCCACCACCCGGCTAGAAGCGACGTCAATAACGACGTCCTGTACCTTGCCAAGTTTCTCGTCCTGATTATTGCGAACCTCCAAGCCGACGATCTCGGTACCCTTGGCGAACATGGGCGTGGACGACGTCCGCTCGCTGCGGTAGTGGTCACTGGAAGGATTTTTGGGCGCGCGTGTCGAATCATCGGCCAGAAGGGGTGTCCACAACGAGGCGACGATAACAGCCGGGGCCAATACTGTGAGATATGGTTTCATAGGAGTAAGTTTGGAAATAATAACTTTTGAATTCTGGACTCACCGTCTGGGCTGGCGGACGGCGAATCGGAATAAGGGAGGACTGCAGAATCGGGGCCGGATTATCGCGTTCCTGCCAGGCCGCTCTCTCGCAACGAGTTCGACTCGGTTTGAGCGTTCTTGGTGGGGGAAACTCAGGTGCAGTCTGCATAGGCCGAAAGGCCGTCAGGTGCACCGTGCACGAGAAGGAAAGGTGGGAATGACCTCGCGGGAGCCGGGCAGAGGGACCGGATTAACTCGGGTGGCGCGGGGCGCCCGGACTACAGTTCGGCGAAGGTCTGGACCGCGCTAGACCCCGAGCGGGCTGCTGCGGGACAGTCCAATTGAGGGCACTCTTCCTCCAGTGAAAGCCTGGGTTAGGAGACTGATCCGACCATGGGCCCGGAAGCTCGCGCTGTGGGCATGGGAGTTCTCGTTTCCGAAGCGCTGGTGCGGGAATGTGTCTCTATCTCTTGACGGATCCGTTCGAGCAGAGAGGTGGCTTCTGACTGGCTGTAGACCCGATGTTGACCTTCCCGGCCTTGGCGGGTAATCCAGCTAACGACATAGTGGTTTCGACCCTCCCACCACCAACGGCCGAAACGGATCGCCAACAGCATCAGACCCAGAGCCAGAAGTGTTTGACCGTTCCAGGCGGCAATCACGGCGAGAACGCCCAATAGGATGGTGATGCTGGCCCGGCCGGACGGGTTCTTTCGAGATACCGTCGTGCCAACCAAATCTTCTAGGTGAAACACGCGGCGGTCGGATTCGACCACGCCCCCTGAGATGAAGAAGTCACTCGAAGTCGGGATTTCGGGTTGGAGAGGTTCCGTGGGTGGGGAATACACCCCGACTTCAAACAGACTTCCGCAACGAGGACAATTCACCACTCCGGTGATCCATACTTGCATGGATTGGCGACAGGCCGGGCAGGAGATGGTGCAGGAGAAGGGCATGAGTGAGGAGGGATTGGCGGCGGGTTGTTTCGCGGCACGGGTTCGGGGTCGGGGGCAGTTCCTCAGACGCACCAACCTCATGCAGGAAACATGCCTCATCGGGCCTTGGGCATGATTGCAAACGCCGAACTGGCACACCCATCAACGCGTAGATTCACCTCCATTGTGCGCAGTTCGAATTGGCAAGGAACGTGATGAGGGCGGCCCACGTCCAACCGCTATTCTGCACTACCGTCTCTCAAGCTGCGAGTGCGTGCGTTCTGATGACGTCATCCGTCTCCTCAGAAGTGATGGGCCGGGGCAACTAACGGTTGGCGGCACCTGTTGACTCCAGAGCCAACCGCTGTAGCGGTGCTTGCGCCGGACCCGACATTACCTCGCCCGTCGCCTGAAAACGGGAGCCGTGACAGGGACAATCCCACGTTTGTTCCGTGGGGTTCCATCGCACGATGCATTTCAAGTGTGGGCAAACGGGAGAGCATAAAGTGATCTCTCCATCCAAGCTCCGGTACGCGGCAACCTTGTGTCCTTCCACCGAGATCAGGCGACCTTCGCCGCGAGGTAGTTCAGTGACTGAATCGGAAGGGGCTGGGGTAAGGCGATCGCGAATCAGATAGAATGGGTAATCCTTGTTTTCCCGGACAAAACTCCAGGTCCCGCCTTTCCAATGAATCCGGTTTGGACTGAACAGATCGATCCAAGGATTATTGACGCCGAGAATCTGATCAACGGCCATTAGGCCCGCCAAGGTCCCAAAGGTCAGTCCGTTGCCACTGAAGCCGGTGGCGACAAAGAGGCGTTCTGCGAGCAGTCCGATATAGGGGAGACCATCGTTGGTTTCCACGACCTGTCCGGACCAACGGTGGTGAAGTTCACCCGTAGGAAACCACGTGTGAAACAATCGGCTTAGACATCGATAGGCTTCAGACGGATCAGACTTTTGACCGGTCTTGTGGTCCTCACCGCCCAAGATGAGGCGATTGGCTTTGGGACCACGTTCGACCCGAAGGTAATGATAGGGCTCCGCTGTATCCCAGTAGAGACCTTCGGGAATTACGTCGTGTCCGACTTCGCCAGAAATCACATAAGTGGAATACCGGGCCAATTTGCTCTCCAAAATCGCGGCCTGAGGTAGCGGCGTGCTACCGATTTGCGGGGTCTGAGTGGCCAACACCACCCAAGGAACGCGGATGGAATGCCCTCCGGCGGATAACGTTTCGGAGGAAGGGTCCCATTGGGTGACTTCGCTGTGTTCAAACACCTCGCATCCGTCGCCGGGCAGGGAGGCGAGCAGTCCATTGAGGTAGCGACGGGGATGAAAGAGACCTTGGTGGGGAAACTGCAGGGCCGGTCCACCAAACGGAGGTGCCGAGTCGCGCCAAAGAACGGAGATATCCATAGCCCGGGCGGCTTCGGCGTCCTCTCGAAGATCTTCAGTCGCAATCAACCCTTGTTCCGGGGAGTGAAAGAGAAATGCGGGCACCCATCGAAAGCCCGCCGCTTCGGCCGCGGCCGCGTGATTGGAGTTCATGACATCCAGGGCCGCACCGCCTGCCTCCCAGACGGATTGGGCCACTTCGCGTCCGAAACGGTAAACCAACGGGCTGAGCCGTAGATCGGTGACTTGCGTGAGATGTCCGCTCGTAAAGCTGGTGTCGACTCCGCCGCAGCGGTCTCGTTCCAGCAGTACCACTTTCAATCCCGCACGCTTGAGCAGCATGGCGGCCGTGATCCCGGTAATCCCGGCGCCCACCACCGCGACATCGGCACTGAGGTTTCCGGAAACGGATTCGAAGGAAGGAAGATCCTGAGTTTCGACCCAATAGGAATTCGTTGTCATAGGCAGCCTCCACGGCTGATTCGAGTAGAGCAGTGGTGGTGCCAGACGGGTCTTTGGCCTTTCGACAGTGGTGGACGAAGCGGCGCCACTGGTTCTCCGCATATCGCTCCGAATGCGCCTGAGGCATTGTGCACCGGAGGTTTCGTGGACTCAGGCGATCTGCATGTCAGTGAGGATTCAGTGCACAGAAATCCGTTGGCGAATGGTTGGCACGACTCCGGCAGACAATGGGATTCAACACTTCCAGCGGATGGCCGGGACGAGGTGAAGAATTTATGAAGTTGGCCCAGATTCTTGGATATCTCGAGTTCCGCCGGCAGAGCCTCAGTCTGCCGGAGGATGGTAACTCATCGGAATCTTGGTCTCGAATCGGGGAAGGGGATCGGCCTGCTGAAAACGGGAGCTCTTCCCGGTTTGGAAACCCCATCAATCACCTTCCCGGAGACGCTGACGTGGGTGGGCTCATGGGGGTTGACGCCTTGGTCCATCTCGCCCGCACCTTGGTTTCCCAACATCGTCTTGGTCCTCGTAAGGGGCCGGACCGGTTGCTGCCACGTCTGGACGAAAACGAGCGAGTCCTCAGTCAACATCATCAGGAACTCCTAAACGACACTGGCAGTAGCCAACGTGCACCGGCCGCGGAGTGGCTGCTGGACAACTATTATGTGATCAAGGAACAGATCCGCCTGGCTCGACGGCATCTTCCCCGCGGTTTTAGCCGCGAACTTCCCCATCTGGCCGACGGTCCGTGCGCCAACTTTCCCCGCGTTTACGAGTTGGCGCGTCAGCTTGTTGGACACGTCGATGGCCGGGTTGACGGCGAGCATCTCAACCGATTTATCCAAGCTTACCAGGAACACGCCTCGCTCAAACTCGGTGAGCTCTGGGCGATACCCATCATGTTGCGACTCGCCTTGATTGAGAATCTTCGGCGGGTCGCCACCGAGGTTTCGCGCGCACGGCTCGAACAACTGGAGGCCGGGCGATGGGCGGATCAAATGCTGGAAGTCGCCGAGCGGGATTCTTCCCGCCTAATCGTGGCGGTGGCCCGAATGGTGGAGGCCGCCGGTCGTCCCAGCCCGGCGTTTATGGTTGAGTTTTGGAGGCGAACCCAAGGGCGCCTTCCCGCGTTGGCACCCGTATCCGGTTGGGTGGAGGTTTGGCTGAAGGGCGAAGGAACGCGGATTGAGCAATTGATCCATTCGGAAACGCAACGCCAGGCCGCTGAACAGGTGTCCGTCGGAAACAGCATCACAAGCCTTCGCCTGCTTCAGTCCCTGGATTGGCGTGAATTCGTGGAAGCACACAGTGTGGTCGAGCAGGAGTTGCGGAAGGATCCGGCCGGCACCTATCCGCTGATGGACTTCGGCACTCGCGATCACTATCGGCACGCGGTCGAACGGATGGCCCGTCATAGTGACTGTGACGAACTGGAAGTGGCTCGGCAGGCGGTTCGTTTGTCTGATCAAGCGGGCAGAAATCCAAGCAACCGCGACGGTCACGTTGGCTTTTTCCTCATGGACGGTGGTCGAACCGCTCTGGAGGAGGCCGTGGCCTATCGGCCACCCTTCGCGGACCGATTGGAACGGCACTTCCGCAATCATGCCCTGCTGGGATACCTAGGCGGTGTTGGTCTCATCACGCTGATGGTCTGGGGAGCCGGTGTCATCCAATGGAGCCGTGGCTCTCCGGAGATGCTCCCGGGAATCTGGATCGCCGGGTGTCTGTTGCTGGTGGGAAGTCAGTTGGGCGTGGCTTTGGTCAATTGGTGGGCCACACGAGCGATCCGACCGGACGTGTTGCCTCGGTTAGATTTCGGCGAGGGAATCCCCGATAGCCATCGCTGCTTGATTGCAGTGCCTTGTCTCCTGACCGATCCCGCGACGATCGAAGGGCTGATCAACAATCTGGAGATCCACCATCTGGGAAACCGCGATCCAAATGTGTTTTTGGCACTCCTGACCGATCTGCCGGATGCCTCGCAGGCACAATTGCCGGGGGACGCCGGGAAGGTGGAACAGGCCCGGCAAGGACTGGCTGGACTGAACGCTCGCTACCAGGTGGGGGCGGTTCCGAGGTTCTATTTGTTCCATCGTGAACGGCGCTGGAATGCCCAGGAACGCATCTGGATGGGATACGAACGTAAGCGGGGAAAGCTCCGGCAACTGAATCGCTGCCTCCGCGGAGTTGCTGAAGAGGACGTGCAAGTCCTGGTGGGCGACTTGTCCCGGCTGCCGTCGATTCGATACGTCATCACTCTCGACGCTGATACGCAGCTTCCGCGGGATGCGGCCCGGCAACTTGCGGGTTCCATGGCGCATCCACTCAATCGCCCTCACTATGATTCCAGCCGGGGACGGGTCACGGAGGGTTACGGAATCCTGCAACCACGGGTGGCGGTGAGTTTGCCCAGCGCGAGTCGCTCGCTATTTGCCCGCCTATTTGCCGGGGAACCGGGACTCGATCCCTATACCCGATCCGTTTCGGACGTTTACCAGGATCTCTTCCATGAGGGCTCTTTTATTGGGAAGGGTATATACGACGTCGACGCTTTCGAGCGCGCCCTGGAGGAGAGGTTTCCCGAGAATCGAATTCTGAGCCACGATCTGATTGAGGGCAGCTATGCCCGGTCAGGGTTGGTCAGTGATGTGGTGTTGTTCGAGGGATTTCCGGCTCGGTATACTGCGGATACCCGCCGCCGCCACCGCTGGATTCGCGGAGACTGGCAGATTGCAACCTGGTTGTTGCCGAGGGTTCCCGGATCGGATGTGCGCCAAGTCGCCAACCCAATCAATGCACTCTCCCGCTGGAAGATTTTCGACAACCTTCGTCGGAGCCTGGTGCCGGTGGCCCTCTTGAGTTTGTTGGTGGCCGGTTGGTTTCTGCCGAGCTTGGCCGCGTCCCTGGCGTGGACGCTCGGGTTGTTGGTGGTGGTCCTACTACCCGGTTTGCTCGCCAGCCTGACGTCCATAGTCACCAAGCCCGACGATGTTCCGTGGCGCGCCCAAATTTACCAAACGGGACGGACTTTTTTGGAACAGATCTGCCAGGGCCTCCTGACGGTGATTTTTCTGCCCTACGATGCTTGGGTGTGTCTGGACGCCACGCTTCGAACACTGGCGCGGCTCGCCTTTACACGGCGACACCTGTTGGAATGGCAGACTTCAGGGGAAATCGAAGGACGTGAACCAACCGAATTGGCGGCGTATGCGCGGACCATGATGTCGGCTCCCAGCGCGGCTATAGCGACCGGACTTGCCGTCCTGGCCTTCCAACCTGCCGGAGCCTGGGTGTCAGTTCCGTTCTTGGTCGGTTGGTTCGCTGCGCCTTGGATTGGGTGGCGCATCAGCCAACCCATCAGTGAGCAGCGAACGCCCTTGAATCGCGAACAGATTCAATTCCTTCGGCGCATCGCCCGCCAGACGTGGGCGTATTTCGACACGTGGATGAACCAAGAGGAACACGGTCTGCCGCCAGACAATTTCCAGGAGTATCCTCAGCCGATTGTAGCCACCCGAACTTCCCCAACCAATATTGGTATGGGACTGCTCAGCGGCTTGACGGCCTGGGACCTTGGCTATCTCTCGACCGGACGATTCCTTGATCGTATTGAAGATTGCCTGAGAACACTCCAGGAGTTGCCGCGGCACGAAGGGCACTTCTTCAATTGGTATGACACGCGGACGCTCCAAGCGATGGCGCCGTCCTATCTGTCCACGGTCGACAATGGCAACCTGGCGGCGATGCTGTTGGTGCTGCGAAGTGGAGTGAAGGAAGTGCGTGACTCCAATCCCCTGGATACACCGGTGTTCTCGGGTTTGCTGGATACTCTAGCCGTGCTCCGGGAATCGCTGGGGTCCCCCCGATCCAAGAATCGCCGCGCCTGGCTGACGTCGCTCGAAACGCTGTTACAGAGTCCTCCACTATTGGTCTCGGAGCGGATGGATCGTCTGCAGGCCATCATGGGGACCTTGGCCTTGGAACCGTCGACAGAAGAGGTGACGTCGGAGTACGCGTTTTGGCGATCTGAGTTGGAACGGCAATGCCGGGATCATTGGCAGGACTGGCAACGTCGGTGCCCCTGGTTGGAACGTCGCGCCGAAGTCGAGGCGCACCCAAACGAGTTACTTCAGAAACTCTGGCGAGCGCTCAATTCAGCGGCAGAGTGGAACGTACCGGCAACAGAGGCTCTGCTGCGTGCCTATCTGAATTCGACGGAGTCTGCGTCTTCTCCGGAACGGGAACTGGGAAACGCCCTAGCGCGAGATTGGGAGAATGCCGTCCGCCAACACTCAAACGAACAAGCCCGGGCGGAGAAACTGATGACCTGCTGCGACGGCTTGGCCCGAATGGATTTTTCCCTGCTATTCGACCGAACCCGGGAATTGTTCTCAATCGGTTACAATGTGGCCCACCATAAACTCGATTCGAGCTGCTACGATTTGCTCGCGTCGGAGGCGCGCCTCACGAGTTTGGTGGGAATCGCGCTGGGCCAGGTTCCCAAGGAGCATTGGTTCGCTCTCGGGCGCCAACTGACGTCAGTGGGCGGCCGTCCGGTGCTGATCTCCTGGAGTGGCTCCATGTTCGAGTACCTCATGCCGGCGTTGATCACGCCGAGTTACGATCAGACGCTCTTGGATGCCTCCTGTCGCGGAGCCATTCGGCGCCAGATGGAGTATGGTCGCGAATTGGGCCTTCCGTGGGGAGTTTCCGAGTCGGGTTACCACCTGACTGATGCCCAGGCCAACTATCAATACCGAGCCTTTGGAGTCCCTGGGTTGGGCTTCCAACGTGGCTTGGGAGACGATCAGGTGATTGCCCCCTACGCCTCGGCAATGGCTGTCCTGTTCGAACCCGTCGCGGCGGTGCGTAACCTTCACCGATTGCGGGATCGAGGTGCGCTTGGACGCTTTGGATTCTACGAGGCTCTGGATTTCACCCCAGCGCGCCGGCCTCCGGGAAAACCAGTGGCCATTGTCCGTTCCTATATGGCCCATCACCAAGGTATGACTCTACTGGGCCTGGCGGGAGTTGTGCTCGACCGCCCGATGGCCCGACGTTTTCTGGCGAGCCCGGAGTTCAAATCAGTTGAGTTGCTCCTGCAGGAGCGGATGCCGAGGGAATCCACCTATCACCTGCCAGATGAACTTGCCGCGCCGGGGACAGTAGCGGAAGCAGTGCTCACACCGGAGGCGGGGTTCCAGGTCTTCAAAGATCCGCGGGGACCCACTCCTGAGGTTCACCTGCTTTCGAATGGCCGATACCACGTCATGGTGACGAGTGCCGGGGCGGGCTACAGTCGGTGGAATGATTTTATGCTCACGCGGTGGCGTGAAGATACTACGAGGGATGCGGAGGGTACCTTTATCTACCTGCGCGAGCGGGGAGAGAGCCAACTATGGTCGGTTGCCGATCAGCCGACGCTTCAGCGAACGGCCGCTTACGAGGCCATCTTCAGTCAAGGTCGAGCCGAGTTTCGCGATCGGCGGAATGATCTCGAGCAGTACACGGAGGTCAGCGTTTCGCCTGAGGATGACGTAGAGGTTCGTCGAGTGACTTTGACCAACCACACCGGGAGGACTCGATTCATTGAAGTAACCACCTATTCGGAGGTGGTCCTGGCCTCGGCTGCGGCGGACGCGGCACATCCAGCGTTTGGAAAATTATTTGTTGAGACCCGGATCCTTCGAGCGCAGCAGGCAATCCTGGGGACCCGCCGACGTCGGGTGGCGACGGAGCAGCCTCCCTGGGCTTTTCAGATGCTGCTCTTGAATGGAGCGAGCGGAACGCCCGCCTCTTTTGAGACCGATCGGTTGAAGTTTCTGGGACGAAACCGTTCGACCCGGAGTCCTGAGGCGTTGAACGGCCGGGTCCGCTCGCTTTCAGGGACGGAAGGCGCGGTCCTCGATCCTATTCTTTCCATTCGGCGCGTGGTGGAGGTTCCGGCCCATGGTGAGGCCAGGGTGACTCTGGTCATGGGTTGTGGGGCGACGGAAGAAGGCGTCCGTGCGCTGGTCGAAAAGTATCAGGACCCGAGCCTTTCGGATCGGGTCTTCGACCTCGCCTGGACTCACGGAATGGTCACGCTTCGCCATCTCAACATCACCGAGACGCAGGCGCATCTATTCGGATCGTTGGCCGGAGCCGTACTCTATTCCCAGGCGCGGTGGCGGGCTTCGGCGGCCCTCATTCAGCAGAATCAGCGCAGTCAGCGCGGCCTTTGGAGCCTGGGGATTTCCGGTGACCTTCCGATTGTGCTGCTGCGGGCCAGTCAGGTCGGACAGATGGTTTTGTTACGGGAGGTTCTCCAGATGCATGCCTTTTGGAGATTGAAGGGGCTGTTGGCGGACCTGGTGTTGGTCAATGAAGACGAATCGACCTACCGACAAAACGTCCACGACCAAATCATGGGCTTGGTGGCTTCGGGAATCGGTGCCAAGGAATTGGATCGACCGGGCGGCGTGTTTGTTCGCCGCCGGGAACAGATTCGCCCGGAGGAGTTCGCCCTGTTGCAGAGCGCCGCGCGAATTGTGCTGCGCGATGATTTGGGGTCGCTCACCGAACAGGGCCGAAGGCGGGTGCGTACGCCGGTTATGCCAGCAGTGCACGAACCCTCTCGCCGCCGCGGTCCCCAGACGGAGCCCGAACCGACGGTTGGACCGGTGCTTCAATTTGAAAACGGCTACGGCGGTTTTTCCCCGAAAGGAGACGAGTACGTCATCCACCTTCCGCCGGGGCAGGAAACGCCGGCTCCCTGGGTGAATGTCATTGCCAACCCGGACTTCGGAACAATCTGCTCGGAAAGCGGTTCGACCTACACCTGGGCAGAGAACTGCCACGAGTATCGGCTGACGCCTTGGGGCAATGATCCGGTCTGCGATCGTAGTGGGGAGGCGCTGTACCTCCGGGACGAGGAGACCGGCCGGTTCTGGTCCCCGACACCTCAACCGGCTCGGGGGGAAACTCCGTATCTGACTCGACATGGATTCGGCTATACCGTGTATGAACATAGTGAAGAAGGGCTGACTTCGGAGGTGTGGGTGTATGTGGATGTCGAGGATCCGGTGAAGTTCGTTCGGTTGAAGTTGCGGAACACTTCTCGCCGCAGCCGGAGCCTGACCGCGTGGGCCTATTGGGAATGGGTGTTGGGTGAACACCGGGCGAGCCAGGTAATGCATCACGTGACGGACTACGAGGAGGCCACTGGCCTGCTATGGATCCGCAATGCCTATCACAGCGACCTGGGCGATCGCTGCGCGGTTGTGGGAGGCTCCGGAACCGTCGCTTCGTTTACCGGTGATCGAAACGAGTTCATCGGCAGAAATGGCGACTTGTCGGACCCGGCCGCCCTCCACCGCGTCGGTCTCTCCAATCGCTTTGGCGCAGCGCTGGATTCGTGCGCCGCGTTGCAGATGGCTGTCCAGCTGGGGCCAGGCGAGGAGACCGAGTTGGTCTTTTGTCTGGGGTCGTCGTCCGATCCTCAACGGCTGCGGACTGCCTTCGCTAAAGCGCGGTCGGTGGCTGGTGCTAGGTCAGCTCTCGCGCGCGTGCATCACCAGTGGCAGCAGGTGCTGGGGGCAGTCCAAGTCGAGACGCCGCATCGATCCGTCAACTTGTTGGTCAATGGCTGGCTGCCCTACCAGGTTCTGTCGTCCCGGCTGTGGGCGCGCAGCGGTTTCTATCAGTCCGGGGGCGCGTTTGGATTTCGAGATCAGCTTCAAGACGCCATGGCTTTGGTACATGCCCGTCCGGATCTATTGCGGGAGCAGATCCTGCGGGCGGCCAGCCGACAGTTTCGCGAGGGCGACGTGCAACACTGGTGGCATCCCCCGACCCTGCGGGGCGTCCGAACCCGGTTCTCGGATGACTTCCTCTGGCTGCCGTTGGCGGTCATCCGTTACGTGGAGATCACCGGCGACCATTCCCTTCTGGCCGAGTCGGTTCCGTATTTGGAAGGGAGGCCGCTGCGAGACGAGGAGGAGGCCTTCTACGACCAGCCCAATACGTCAACGGAGGTCGCTTCGATTTACGACCACTGTGGGCGAGCGCTCCGCTTGGGGCTGCGGTTTGGGGCGCATGGATTGCCGTTGATGGGCTGTGGTGACTGGAATGACGGCATGAACCGGGTGGGGCACGAGGGGAAGGGTGAGAGCGTCTGGCTCGCATTCTTTCTGTACGACATCCTGATTCGATTTGCGGTGCTTGCCGAAAGGGAAGGGGACGGGACTTGGGCGGTGACCTGTCGGGAACAGGCGACCCGATTGCGCCAGGCTACGGAACAGTATGGTTGGGACGGTCGGTGGTATCGACGAGCCTATTTCGATGACGGAGAACCGCTGGGTTCCTCCCGCAATGTGGAGTGTCAGATTGATGCGTTGCCTCAAGCGTGGGCCGTACTTTCTGGATTGGCGGAACCGGGCCGCCAAAAAACGGCCCTCGCTTCGGTGGCGCATCGACTGGTGCATCGAGACGGCGGACTCATTCAGTTGTTCGATCCACCCTTTTCCGAGGGCACACTCGATCCCGGTTACATCAAAGGCTATGTGCCGGGAGTCCGGGAGAACGGTGGCCAATACACGCATGCGGCAGTATGGACCGTCATGGCCTTTGCGATGGCGGGCGAGAAATCGCTCTCCTGGGAACTGTTCGATCTCATTGATCCCATTCGTCACGGAGGCTCACCGGAGGCGATTGAGCGCTATCGGGTGGAACCTTATGTTTTGGCGGCGGATGTGTACGGAGTTGAACCTCATACGGGTCGGGGAGGGTGGACGTGGTACACCGGTTCGGCGGGGTGGATGTATCGGTTGCTGGTAGAAACCTTCCTGGGGCTGCAACGGGAAGGATCCCGTATTCGATTTACCCCGCGAGTTCCTGCAAGTTGGTCCGGGGTGCGTATTCGCTACCGCTTCGGGACGACCGAATATGTGTTTGCGTTTCAAACAGGCACTCCGGAACCCGGCGGACCTCGCTTTAGTCTGGATGGAACTCCCGGGGAACGCGGGCAGGACTGGCTGGAGTTGGTGGATGACCAGCGGGAACATCAGGTAGATGTGTGGCCGTTCGCGGACCGGGATGGCGGTCCCCTAGCTTGAGTTTTTGCTTTGTCCCGGACGTGTTCAGCGGGAGGGTTCCAACCAGCAATGAATCCGCCGCTTGTGGGTATCATCATGGGGTCCCAATCCGATTGGGACACGATGCAACATGCCGCCCAGCAATTGACCTCGCTGGGAGTTCCCTTTGAAACGCGAGTGGTCAGTGCTCACCGGACGCCGGACTTGTTGTTTGAGTATGCCCGGACGGCGGTGGACCGCGGTTTGGAAGTGATCATCGCTGGCGCCGGTGGAGCCGCCCATTTGCCCGGCATGTGTGCCAGTCAGACCTGTCTGCCGGTGCTGGGAGTGCCCGTTCAATCGAAGGCGCTCAACGGAATGGATTCCCTCTTGAGCATCGTGCAAATGCCCGGAGGAATTCCCGTGGGCACGCTGGCGATCGGTAAGGCGGGAGCCATCAATGCCGCCCTGTTGGCGACCGCCATATTGGGCAACAAGAACCCCCGGTTTCGGCACGCCTACGAAGAATTCCGCCATCGCCAGACCGAATCTGTGCTGGCGCACCCGATTCCTGGATCGCCGTCGCCGACTCCCGTTGCCGGACCGAGTTAATCCGTGGGCGGTGTTCGTTACGGGAATGTTGTGAGCTAATGCTTGCCAGTCCCGGGGCTTTGGTTCACTTCCAGGGGCAGTTCAGCAAAGGTCCCTATGAACACGCGGTGCGTTTTTTCAGGCCGGAACCATGGCTTCACCTTGATCGAACTCCTGGTGGTCATTGCGATCATCGCCATTTTGGCGGGGATGCTCCTGCCGGCGCTGTCCAAGGCGAAGGAGAAAGCCCAGCGCACGGCGTGCATCAACAATTTCAAGCAACTGCTGCTGGCGCACACGATGTACGCCAATGACAACAGCGACCGCATCGCACCACCCAATTGCGGGGGGGCATCGGGGGCGGCTAATGCGTCCCTGCCCGCCGGTTGGTTGTACAAGCCCGGGGAAGCGCTGGCCAAGGGCACCAACTTCCCGGGACCGACAAAGGGCCTGTTCTATCCCACCCTGCAGAGTTGGAAGATGTATCAGTGTCCCGTTCATCGAACCAACACGGCGGCGTGGCGGCAGAGCACCATCAAGTTCACCAGCTATTTGATGAGCGGTGTGGTCATTTCCGCACCGGACAGCTTCGAGTGGTCGGTCGGCGCGATCGGACGCACCTTCAAGACCAGTTCGTTTCAGCCCACGGACATGCTGTTTTGGGAAACCGACGAGAAAGACCCCGGTTACTTCAACGATGGTTCCTCCAGTCCGTCCGAAGGTTTTTCCAAGCGCCACAATACGGGAGCCATTGTCGGCTTGATGGGTGGCCATTTCGAGTATCTGAAATGGAAGAAGTACTACGATTTGCTGGCCGATCCTCAGCGCAACCCTTTGTGGTGCTTCCCTAACTCCAAAAATGGCCGCTGACGTGACGGGAAGACGAATTCATGTGGGCCTGATGCTGTGGGTGCTGGCGGCGGTCATTTCGGGCTGCGGTCGAGCCCAGAATCCGGAGGAAGGTGTCAAGTCCCTCGAGCAGACATTTGCCAATCCGGCGACAGTGCCGGCGATCGAACTGGCCATCGCCGCGGTGAAAACCAATGACCTTGGGCAGGGGGTGGTGGCGTTGCAGACGGCCAAGCAGATTCCGGGTTTGTCTCCGGAACAGCTGCAAACCGTAGAGGAAACCGCGCAGGCGTTGACTCAGGAGTTGTTGCGACGGGCCGATGCCGGGGATGCCCGGGCGAAGGCCGATCTGGAGTTGATCGAAAGGTCCCGTTCGCAGTAGGCGGGGAAATGTCCCCGGGATGCGACATTGTGGCGGTGACCACTTTCGGACTAGGCTTTCGACTTTATGAGTCAACCGGCCTGTCCGATGTGCGAAACGACCGAGGTACTGGAGCATTCCGAGCGCTGGGAATGTGTGACCTGTGGCCATGAGTGGGCGAAGGCGGCGGAACCCGAAAAGGCACGGGTGGTGAAGGACGCCCACGGGACGGTCCTGGCCGATGGCGATCAGGTGATCCTAATCAAGGATCTTCCGCTGAAAGGTTCGTCTCAGGTGCTCAAGGGCGGCACCAAGTCCAAACCCATTCGCCTGGTGGAAGGCGATCACGAGATTTCCTGCAAGATGGAAGGCATCTCCATCGGCTTGAAGGCGTGTTTCGTTCGCAAGGCCTGAAGGTGGTCAGCGGAAGTCGTTGGGTGTTCCCTCGAGTTCTCCCTTGGGTGCATTGCTCCGGGCGTGACTGGGGCCCAGGCTGCCGGTTATGGCGTTTTGTGACCTGGGGGACGTGCCGTTGTATTACGAGTTGGCCGGACAGGGGGAACCCGTTCTGTTCCTCCAAGGCGTGGGTGTCGCGGGCAACGGTTGGCGTCCCCAGGTGGAAACGCTGCAGCATCGCTTCGCGACCCTGATCTGCGACAATCGGGGCCTCGGTCGGAGCGTCCCCTGTCACGGACCCATCCGCGTGGAGACCATGGCGCGGGACGCCTTGCAGTTGCTCGCGGAAGTGGGCTGGGACCGGGCCCACGTTGTGGGGCACTCCTTGGGCGGATTGATTGCTCAGGAACTGGCCCTGCAGGCGCCTCAACGTGTCCGGAGCCTTTCACTGATGTGCACCTTTGCCCGGGGACGTCAGGCTGCCCGGGTGACGCCGTGGGTGCTCTGGATGACCTGGCGGACCAGGGTCGGATCGCGCCGGAATCGCCGCCGGGCATTCCTGGAACTCCTGTATCCCCCCGAAGCCTTGATGGGCGTGGATTTGGATCAACGGGCTGCCCAGGTGGCCGACTGGATCGGACGTGATTTGGCTGATTCACCGCCCGTCCTCATGAAACAGCTTCGGGCCATGAGCCGGCATGATCTGAGCGCTCGGTTGGGGGAACTGGCAGGCATTCCCACCTGGATCCTGAGCGCCGCCCAGGATCGCATCGCTTGTCCGTCCTATGGCGAAGAGCTTTCTCGCCGAATTCCCAACTCGGTCTTTGAAATCATGCCGGGCGCCGCGCATGGGGTTACGCTGCACCGTCCCGAAGAGGTCAACACCCGCTTGATTCGCTTTCTGACCGGAACGTGAGGAACCCATTCCTCGAGGAACTCCGGCGGAAAGCGGTCAGTTTCAGTTAGGCGTCCGGTCGGGGTTAGTTTAACCAGAGGCCGATGTCCGAAACGTCCCCTGTCCCCGAGCCAGAACCGCCGCCGTCGGCGTCCGGCGCGGGCAACTTGGCGGCCCGCCGCGAACTACTTCGGCGCAATCTGCTGCGCGCGAATACCGCGGTGGGTGTGGTCCTGGCCACCGTCCTGATTTTGGCGGGGGCGGCGTGGTGGCAGGGGTTTCGCGCGACGCAGATGCAGTCTGTGGCCCTGCGGGAACAGCAGCGGGCGGAGCAGGCGGAAACAGCGTCGCGGCGGGAACTGTGGCGTTCGCTGCTGGCGGAGGCCCGGGCCACTCGGGCGGGTGAGTCGCTGGAGCGTCGTCAGGGGAGTTTAAATGCGGTGCGACGGGCCGCGGCGATTGCCCCGACCTCGGAGTTGCGCCAGGAGGCCGTAGCCGGACTGGCCTTACCGGAGTTCCAGTTGGAAATGTCACTCCCGTTGGACGCGGAGGCCCGGGTTTATGAGTTCGATCCAGCCCTGATTCACTGCGCCCTGGGATTGACCAACGGGGACGTAATCGTTCGGCGGTTGTCGGACGGCTTGGAAACCCGGCGGCTAAGTCTCTCCCAGGGGCCGATTCCCCCAGAGCAAGGGCGGCCCTTGTTGCTGGAGTTTAGCCCGGACGGATCCCTTCTGTCGGTTCGGTACAGCCGCGGGGCTTTCGCGGTTTGGGAAGTGGTGACAGGCCGAGTGCGGTTCGTGCGGGATGCCGACAAATTGCGCCGACCAGCGAGCCGGGCGTTGTTTAGCAGCGACGGCCGATTTGTCGTGGCGCCGGTGTTCACTCCAGACGGTTTCGAGGTCATGGACTCCGAGACGGGCCGGACCGTCGCGCACTTCCCTCAGATTAGTTCCTTTCACCACGCGGCGGTACGTCCCGGTGCCACGCAGTTCGCTGCTTACTCCGACGGCAAGGTGTCGGTGTTCGACTGGGCATCGCTAAAGGTCCGCGATGAGTTTCCCTGTCCCACTGGGGCTCGCCGGCTGGCGTGGAGTCAAGATGGTCGGCAGTTGGCGGTGGTGGGAAACAGTCTCGAGGCTGAAGTCTGGGATCTGGAGAGCCGGCAAATGCGAAGGCTCGCTGGTCACCGGGACAGCCTTTTCGACGTGATGTTTGATCCGTCGGGAGAGCGTCTTGCCACCTGCTCGTTCGACGGCACCACCCGGTTGTGGGATTTGCGCAACGGCCGGCTCCTGGGTGTGACAACCGATCGGCGGATGGTTCGCTGGGGGACGGAGGAGCGCACCGGATGGACCGTGTCGAAGGAACAGTTGGAGGTTCGCCGATATGTGGAGAGTCCCGCCTACCGGTCCAAGTTGGGAACGCCGGGTCAGGCGGACGGAACCGCTTTTGACGTGAGCCCGGATGGGTCCTGGGCGGTGACCCGTGCCAATGGCGGCGACCTGCTGGTGTGGAATCTGACCCATCCCGGTGGCCCGGAAGTCGTGCTGTCTGGCGGCGTGGATTCCCTTTCGTTCCATCCGCACGAAGCGAAGTTGTTCCTGACGCGCAGCGGTCGGTTGGAGGAACGCGATTTTAGGGTGATCACCAACTCCGATCGCATCTCGTTTCGCCTGGGTGAACCGCGTCCGCTGCCCGGTGTTCCCGACCGGAAATTGTACCAAGTGATTTCGTCCGCCGAGGGCCGGACCCGCGCCTATGCGCATCCACTGACTGGCGCCATTTGGGTGGAACATTCCGGACGACAGTCGGCGATTGTGGCCTTGGACAAGGTCATGCACAGCAGCATGGAATCCCGGTCCGGCAGCGTTTGGGGAACGGGATCGATCACGCTGAGTCCGGATGGCAAGTGGCTGGTTTGCGGGGCGGATGGTTCGCTGGGAACCTACGCCTTCGACACGGCCACCGGGCAGCCCGTGGTGGCCTTGGATGACGGATCGGGTGGGGTGCAATTCAGCCCGGACGGACGTTGGCTGCTCTTGGCCAACGGGGAAGGGTGCCGGCTGTTTCGGACCGCTGATTGGAAACGGGTGTGGACGGTGCCGAGCGATCTGCGGACCCCCAGCTATGCCGGCGTGGCTGCTTTTTCCCCACGGGGAGATCTTGTGGCCTATGCGGGATCCTCCCAGAGCGCCCAGTTGTTGGAGACTGCCACCGGCCGGGTGCTCGCTGTGCTTCAGTCGCCATCCGGGTCACCCTTAAATGGACTGCGTTGGACGGCTGACGGTCGACGACTGGTGGGGGCGACCCGGGAGAACACGTTGGACATTTGGAAACCCGAGGTTTTGCGGCAGGAATTGACCGCTTTGGGCTTGGATTGGGATCTGCCCGATCTGCCGATTTCCGCCCTGGCCCTGCCAACACCCTTGGCTCCGCCGGGCTTTCCCCGATGGATTGCGGGGATCATTCCGCTGACCATTGTGGTCGTCGCGGCAATTCTCCTCCTATCCCTGAGTCGGCATCGACAGCTGATCGAGGAATTCTCCCAGGCCGAAGACCGGGCTTCCCGGCGAGAGCGGGAACTCGCCGTCGAACGGGAGGTCAACGAATTGAAGGGACGATTCGTCTCCATGGTTTCACACGAGTTTCGGACGCCGCTCGGCATCACCATGAGCGCGGTGGAACTGCTGCGGAACTATTTGAACCGGCTGCCTCCCGCTAAGCTGGCCGAACTGCTGGAGGATATTTACCAATCCACACTGCGCATGTCCGGACTAATGGAGCAGGTCCTACTGTTGGGACGGGTGGAATCCGGACGCGCGGGATTCCGCAGCCTGCCCTTGGACTTGCCGGAGTTGGTGGCGCGAATCGGAGATGAAACCCAGTCCGCCACCAATCGCCGGTGCGAGATTCGCGTCCGTGCCGAAGCCACGGATTTGGCTGGCGCCAGCGGGGACGAATCCTTGCTTCGCCACATCCTGTCCAATCTGGTGTCCAATGCGGTTAAGTACTCCCCAGCGGGTGGTCAAGTGGAGGTGGTGGTACGGCGCGCCCGCGATGAGGCGGTCTTCACGGTGGCAGACCAAGGCCTGGGAATTCCTCAGGCGGATCAGGCCCGACTGTTTGAAGCCTTTCATCGGGCCACAAACGTGGGGCAGACGCCGGGGACGGGATTGGGGTTGCTGATTGTGAAGCGGTGTGTGGAGTTGCACCGCGGCCGGATCGACTTTGTTTCGGAGGAGGGCCGGGGATCGACCTTCACCGTGCGCCTCCCGTTGTTTGAAAATCGGGTGCCGACGGGGGACTCGGGGGACTAGGGCTTCCCGCAAGTCAGCGCCAATTCGCCCAGCTTTTCCGGGAAAGGGGCGGGGGTGCCGGCGACGGAGAGTCACCGCCCGCGGTTCGCCGCTTGCCCCCACGGGCCCCAATTCCGACTCGCCCGAAAACTTCACTCCTTTAGATAAGAATCGACGATCACGGTGACTGGGCCTTGATTCACCAGTCGGATTTCCATGGTGGCTCCGAAAATCCCGGTGGGAATGGGACGCCCTAAGGCGGTTTGCAACTCCCGATGAAACGCTTCGAACTCGGGTTGGGCGAATTCCGGTCGGGCCGCACCGGACCACGAAGGCCGCGTTCCCTTGCGAGTGCTCGCCAGAAGCGTGAATTGGCTGACCAAAAGGATTTCCCCAACGACGTCTCGAACCGACCGGTTCATCACCCCGGCGTCATCATCAAAGACGCGCAGATTCACCAATTTCGCGGCGAGCCACCCCCGATCTTCCGGTGTGTCGGTTGGGGCGATGCCCAAAAAGACCAAAAGTCCGGAGCCGATTTGGCCCACTACTTCGCCCTCAACCAGGACGGACGCCTCTGAAACCCGCTGCACCACCGCGCGCATGCGGTTGGCGTAGCGTGCTACGCGGGGAGTGTCACGCCTGATGCCGCCTAGCGATGCAAGTACTCTCCCAAGGCTTCGAAGAACACGGACTGCGGAACGAGTTTGGGATCCCGGTTGAGAGCCAAGTCCCCGGGATCGGAGACCGGCACGATTTCAATGGAGTCCAACTTGCCTTGGAGGACCTCACAGAAGTCATCGAGTTCGAACTCCGTGGGCAGATCGTCACCGCCGCACATTTCGCGATCCACGTAGAACAGGCGTCTCATAGGAACAAGGCATGAAGGTTCGATAGTCAGTACTACCAATCGAGGGATCGTGGTTGTTTAAGCACTGTTCCGCTGCCGACGCACGCCTGAAATTCAACGCGTCCAAACTTCGACGGCTGTTTGGGCGTTGAGAGGGAATTCCACATTCACCGTCACTTCGGCCGGGTTGGAGGTGCCATTGGGAATCTCGGCATCATAAACCTTGGAGGCTCCATGGTCGGGCGTGAGGTTGATGCGGATTGGCACCGTTTGGCCGAAGTCCCGGGCACGAATCTTGATGGTCTGGGCCGCTGGAGCGCCAAAGGGAAGGGTCACGAGGACTGGCCCGGAGCCGTCGGTAATGGTCGTGCCGGCGGCCTCAATGACGTCGAGTCGAGGCATCGGGGTGGGAAAGACCACCATCATGGAACCGAGGGAAGCCACGGCTTCAGGAACCAGATTGAAGCTGAGTTGAGAGCGGTCGAGGGTGTCGATACGAATTCTTCCAGCGCCGCCGGTGACATTGCCTTCTCCGCCTCGGACATAGATGGCTCCATTCCCACTGACGACCGGAGCGACCAACCGAATGGCGCCACCGCTCCCCGAGTTGAAGGCTCCACTGAGGTAGGAGGCCCCTTCCGCCTGGAGCGTTCCGGTCACCGTGATGCGTAGGTTTGAGGCGATCAGGAGTGCGCCTCCTCCGCCACCTCCGCCGACTCCCGGAGTACCCTCCGTGCCACCACCTCCCGAACCGCCAATTAGAGGCAGCAACAATGCGCTGCCGTAGGGGTTGCCGGCGCGAAGGCTGTTGCCGGAGGTCACGCGGGTGGAAAAGGCCCCACCTCCGGCTCCTTCGGCGGTCGTGGTTCGCGTTCCGGCGCGACCGGCCCCGGGACCGCGGCCGTCCCCAGGAGGAGAACCCACCGAGGCCGGATTGCCTCCGGCGAATCCGCCCGGACCGGGAAGTCCGCCGGAGACTGAATTCGCTCGTTCGCCATCCAAATCAATGCGGCCGGCAACCGTAACCTCGCCCGTGGCCAGCAGGTATACCGGAGTGTTCAGGGCATTGGCTTTGAATCGAAGCGTGCGGTTTGCGCTGACGTTAATGGTGGTGCAGTGAAAAACGCCATCGGGCGGCACGTCCAGGGTCACGTCCGTAGTGGTCACATTGATGGGCCCGTAGCTGCCGGTGCTGCCGGAGTTGAACGTTTGAGCAAGGAGCTGCGGGGCCACCAGACCCAGGGTCAGCAGCGTCAGGAGAAACTTGAGTTGCGGAGTGTTCATGGCTGGAGGTGTGAAGGCGGGGAAAGATTCAAGGGGTAATCACTTCAACGGGCGGACGAGCCAAATGGGTGTTCCAAGGCGCGACTTCCGTTGGAGACGGGAATCCAGTACGGCCCACCGAGACCGGGGGACGTCCGATGATGGCGCCTGGCCGACTGCGTTCCTCGGGATCCCAGCCCAGGCGATTCACCGTAGTGGGAGGACGTCCGAAGTAGGTTCCGGAGTTGAGGGCCGAGCCGGAGTCAAATCCGGGACGCCCGACCGATATCGAAGGTGTCCCCAGAAATACGCCCGTCGTAATCAGAGTGCCCGCGTCCAGTCCGGTGCGAAGAGCCGCCACCGACGGGGTGCCGCGGATCATTAGTCGCGGACGAGACGCGGGATTCAGTGGATCGCTGTTACCGGACACTTCGGTTTCGTCATTCCAGCCATCCCGATCCGTGTCGGGCTCGAGCGGATGGGTTCCCGCCAACGACTCCTGTGTGTGGGTCAGCCCATCGCCATCGGGATCCTCCGCCCCGTCGCGTACTCCGTCCCCGTCCGTGTCGGGGCGGGTGGGGTCCGTCTCGCTCAAAACTTCCCAGGCGGTCACCAAATCGTCCCGATCCGGATCCTCCATGCCGTCGTTCAGTCCGTCTCCGTCGCTGTCGGCTCGGGTCGGATCCAATCCCAACGACGGCTCGAGTTCATCCGGAACGCCATCCTGATCTTGGTCTACGAAACTGAAGACCCGGAAGTCACTGGTTGAGGGAGTGGCCAGGGGGTTGCCAGAGCGATCGCGCAGTCCGGTCCCCGCAGTGAGCCGATATCGTCCTGGAGAAAGCTTTGCGAAGGACAGGAACACAGCATTCAGCGTTTCGCGACTCTCGAGGTTCAGCGGGATCACTTCGTCGTCACCGGTCCCCAAGAGTTCATCGGCTCCACTGTTGGTCAGGGTTAGGTTCGCGGGGGATACGGTCAGCGGATCCAGCGGCTCGCTTAGGAAGAGGGCGGCGGAATCGACAGCTCCCAACAGGGCGCCGGAGAACGGCAAGGTGCGGAGCACCCGCGGCGGGGTGGCGTCGGGTACCAAGGTGAGGACCTCCTCATCACTCCAGGTTTCGTTGCCACCGGTGTCGATCGCTAGGGCGCGCAGCTTGACGGTGGTTTGTCCGGAACTGCGGAGCGGCGTCAGCAGGCGGGCCTCAAAGGGAAAGTTGCCGTCAGTGATGACCCGGACGCCGTCCAGGTAGAACTGGACCTGACGAATTTGAACATCATCCGCGGCTACCGCCGTTACCCGCAGGTACTGACCTTCTTCGGCACGTCCGGCCGCCGAGCCCAGATTCAAGGTGATGGTTGGCGCAACTCCCAGTCGGTCGAAGGACAGGTAATTGATAACCTGCAGTCCAGCCGATCCATCGGCGACATAGGCCAAGCCGTTGTACAGGGTGACGGCCCGTGCCACTCCGGGGGTTTCGATTTGGGTAATGAACTGGGGATTTGCCGTCGGAACCGACAGGTCGTACAGGGAGAGTTCGTGCCGACCATCGAAAGTCGAATTCGGGCCCACGGTGGCCAGGCCCAGATTGGCTCCAGTGGCGACCAGTTGTTTCCAGCCGAATTGCGTCGTGTTGTCGGACTGAAGCAGTCGGGGCGCGGTGGGTTGGGCCAGGTCGAAGGTATTCACGCCCTTGCCCTGAACCGCGTAGAGCAGACCGCCGCCCACAAAAAGCCGCTGGTGACCCTGGCTATAAGTGGGCGATTGAACTGAGCCGACTTGGCTGAGAGTTCCGGCGAACAGGTCAAGCACCTCTACCGTGGTGTCGGTTAACGCATAGACCAAATCGCCCTGAATCCAGAGATCCTTCACGGTGTTTCCCACGTCGAGACGGCTCAGGATGAGTCCCGACGACAGATCCACGGCGAAGACGTCTCCGCGAACAGTTCCCGCCACAGCCAGTCCACCCGCCGCTGCGACGCACTGAACTGAACTTTCTAGAGACAGCCGATATCGAAGGGAAGCGGAAGCGTCGGAGGCGAGTTCGAGGACGACTAGGCCGCCGGGACCGTCGGCAACCGCCACCTGATCGCCCGCCAGAGCCACACGGAGCGCACGGGTGGTATCGATCCGGCTGGTGACCACGGGATTCTGACCGGAGAAAATGGAGACGACAGCCACTCCTTCATCTTCGAGGGCGACGACGGCCCGGTCGTTTTCCGCCGCGACATCCGCAGCCGTGCCGCCCGTGGCGACACTGGCGATGATTCCAGGT
The DNA here is from genome assembly GCA_017309115.1 of Verrucomicrobiota bacterium. Classification (GTDB taxonomy): domain Bacteria; phylum Verrucomicrobiota; class Verrucomicrobiia; order Limisphaerales; family UBA9464; genus UBA9464. The sequence goes on from JAFLEF010000003.1 coordinate 52,786, forward strand.
TGGACGAGCAAACCATCCAGTGGATTGGTGCCTTGAAGTAGTTCCGCGCCGTCCGGGATACCGTCGCCGTCGCTATCGGGTTGAGTCGCACTGGATCCGAGAACGAATTCAGCACCGGAGCCCAAGCCGTCGCCGTCGAGATCCGGCGTCGAATCTGGAAGCAGGGCCACGGGTGGCACGTTCACCGTGCGGCCACTTCGAGGCGTGGTGAATTCACTCCAGCCCAGTTCGCCGCTGGCCGCTTGCAGGAACCAGATCCGGTAACGAGTTTCCGGGGCCAAGATCAAGCCGTCGGGAATCAGGCCACCTTCGCCGGCGATTCCGCGGATCACGGCGCCATTCGCCAGATTCTCCACGGCGAAGTAATGCTGACCGCCTTCCCGCAGGAGAGCGTCGGCAGAGGGGGAAAGCGGATCCAAATCAGCAGCCACCTCCACCCCATCCGCCAGACCGTCGCCGTCGGTATCCGCCAGCCGAGGTTTCGTTCCTAGCAGCACTTCCATGAAGTCAGGCAACCTATCGCCGTCCAGATCCGATTCGGGCCCATTCCAAACGAGGGGATCGAGACCGAACCGCACTTCCATCGAGTCCACGATGCGGTCGCCATCCTGATCGGTGTCCCGGATGGCAAACTGGGCGATGCCGAATTCGTTGCCGTTTTGCACCACGACATACACCAGTGGAGTCAGCGTCGTGACCGGCGAAAGGGTGCCATGGACTTCGAGCCATCCGTCCGCAGACACCGAGACTGTTTCGTCGCTCACCGCGGCGAGGTAGAAGGTGCCTTGGGTTTCCGCGGTAATCTCCTGTTCGACGCCGCCCACGGTGCGAAACACCCGTAACTGCAGGGTGTCACCGACGTTTAGGAAGAAGCGTTCACCCGTATCAACGCGTAATTGGGAAATGGCGGCGATGTCCTCGCTGAACAATTGTTCCCGGGTGAGCGCCGGAGGCAATTCGGGAAAGGGAAGTTCGGCGGCGGGTCGAGGTCGGTTGCCGGCAATGCCCACAAACTTCAGCAGCGGACACAGCGCCGTCATGACATCGCGCAGGGCTCCAGCCGAGGGCGGCACGACTTGTTGAGCGGCGGCTCCGGCCCAGGGGGCCATCTGTCCTGCGGCCACGGTGTTGTTGAAACAGGGCACGACGGCATTGGTGAAAAAGTTGTCGTGCTGCGAGGGGTTCAACAGGGTGCAGTACTTGGCGAAGCTGGGGAGGAGATCGTAAAGGAAATGATGACCGAAGCCGTTGAGAACGGAACAGACCTCTTTGACGGTCAGAGCCGAACCCACTATCGGCAACCACCCCGGCAAATGATTGCACAGTGTTTCGGTTCCGGGGAATGGCAGGGAAGGCAATCGCTCCACGCCATTGACGGTGTTCAGGGCGGTGTCGCTGAAGGTGCGCTGTACAAAACCCGCTCCCCAGGTGGCTTGAGCCAGGCAGGAGTTGGAGGCGATGCAGGAGATCTGCAACGCCAAGGGAGCGGCCGCACTACCCGCCTTGGCGGCATAGTCGCCGTCCAACAACGCGGCAATGCTTGGCCAGGGCAGCGGTGGTGGCCGACGGCCCGCCCGGGTCCGCGTGGCGAACACCGCCTGAAAGACCCCATGCCAGCCCGGTTGTCGAATTCCCACTCCCGCGTCGCTGTCCACGAACCGTCCATCCGCGCTCACCGTGGCCGGGCCCTGAAGCTCCCACCGACCGGTGTCGTGGTTGAAGCTCCACAGGCCGGTCGAACTGCCTGGGGCGAGCACTTCTCCCGTGAGCGGATCAGGCAGATTGGGAAAGCGAACCGGCACGGGTTGATCGAAGTTCTGTGGGCCATCGGTCTGCACCGTGATCACCAAGGGGAAGCGCAGTCCCTGCGGCAGCGGTTCGGGAAGTCGATCGGGAGGGACGGGTGCCAAGCCCACCCGACCGCCCCGGACTCCGGCGTCATTGAACAGGGCGTTGGGTGGAACCGTTAGCGCCACGCCTGCCAGAGAGGGATTTTGTTGCAAGACCGAGGGCGGAAACGTGATGACGGTTTCCTGGATGGCGCTGACCTCCTGCAGGGCATCAGCTGGAATCAGCGGGAGGAAAATTTCGCCAGTTTCATTGGCCAGGTTGTTGGTTTGACCGGCTCGCGCCGACCACTTTTTCCCCACGAACGGATAGTACGCGCCCCCGGGCCAGGTGCTTTCTGGTGAGGTTCGGCCGTCCACATGGACAAAGAACTCCCCGGCCGGCGCCGGATTCAGTTCAAAGTAACCCGCGGAATCCGTCACCGCCCGCAGCGTTTGCTCCTGACCGTCCACCGTGATGGTGACCCCGGGCAGGGGACGGTTAACTGAACCGGTCCCGAGCACTTCCGAGGCGAAGACCCGGCCGATCACGGCGGTCCGAGGAACCATCGTGGCCGAGGCCGTCTCATATTCCACAACGGCCTGGCCGCCGGGCAATCCATCCCCGTCGGCATCCACCCGCCGACCTTGTTCATCCTGGAGTTGGTTGGCGTCCAGAGTGACTCTGATGCGGGCGGCTGCGGGCAGCGGTTCGAGAAAGAACAACCAAGCGAGACGTCGGTCGGGAGCGACTTCCACCCGAGTCAGAAAACTCCGGCCTCCGAATTCAGCTTTGAATTGAAGGGGGGTCAGGGTGGTTCCCGGGGCTAGAGGTGCTGAGAATTGGGCAATGACCTCTCGCTGAACGGACACTCCGAATTCGCCGTCGGCCGGCGACAAGGTCAGTCGGGTGAGTCCATCAGCGAGTGCAGGATCGCTGCCGCCGCGGTATTCCTCGAGATTGCTCCGGCCATCCCCATCAAAATCGACGGCGGCGTCGGCTGGGTTCAAGGGATCAAGAAAGCTGGAGCGCTCCAATTCGAACAGATCGTCCATCCCGTCCTGATCCTGATCCCGAGGATCCGACCGGGCCCAGGCTCGGACGCGATAGAACGAAGCCGGAGCACCCGCGGCTCCGGAGGGATCCCTCAGTTCTCCCGGCGTTGGCGCCCCTAAGGCCACGTCCACCGGCACCGTAATGGCATTCAGGGATGGGCCCCGTTCAAGGACGTAGTAAAACTGGGGCTGGGCAAGGTAGCGGACTTGGGTGCGACCTTGCGCGTCCAACGTCACTCCGATTAGAGAGAAGTCCTGAGCCTTTGCGGGAGTGGATCCCAGCCAGAGCAATACGCCCAAAACGATGGTTTCGAGCAACCGACAGACCCTGGTAAGGCGGGCAGGCACGGACGGGGAAGCTGATGCTGACGTTACCTGTTGCTTGAATCATTTTCGAAAAGCAACGGAATTTCCCCCGGCGCCCACGGTAGCGCTTACCGCGTGTCGCTTACCGTCCTCTCCGGCGGGCGTCACGGTGCCTGAATCTCCAGCGTCTCGTAGGCGATTTCCACGGATTCGACGGCGACCTCGTTGCCCTCGGATTCCACTCCGTAGATCGAGACTTGGGTGGGCCAGGCGTTGCTCAGGATCCATCGTGTTGCCGCGCGGTCGGAGTTGTCTACCAGTTCAATTGTGAGGGTGCTGCGACGGGTGGATTTCGCTTGGCTCTGATCAAGCCATTTCCAGACTGCGGATTCCGCCGAAACCGTGCCTCCGCTGAGGATGATGCTGCCGACCTTCCCCAGGCCGGGCATGTGGATCTTGCCGGCCTCGGTTTCCGGGGATGCCGGCCGCTTGGTAATGATCTGGGTCTCGCTTTCCAATCCGGAAGCGTCTTCGAAGATGGCTGGAAGATCGTCTCCCGGCAGAATCAATTTGAAGCGGGAGGTGGGACGGGGCCATAGGGCATCACGATCGGCGCTTCGGGAATCGGACATAGTTTTGGGTGCCGGGAAGGCTGGAACCTGGAGAGCACTCTGCTGGGTCGACTTCAATGTGTCATCAGTTCGGGCAGGTGACACTGAACAGGTGCGGCGACCGGGCGAGATGGGCTCGCCCGATGGTGACGACGTGTGTCGGGCTCGGGCTACTTGGCCGGGGGCTTCGGCAACTTCAGCTTGAGTCCCTCCAGCACAACGAGGCCGCATTCCACGCACGAGGCTCCCGGGACCTTGCCGTTGCGTCGGGCGACATTCTGACCGTCGCCGATGAATTTCTTCCAACCAGGGAGCGCATCAAAAAACCAATAAATGGATGTGCCACTGGCGGAGAGGTAACCGGGATTCAGTTCCGCGCTGCATTTGGGACAATTCATAGGGTCTTGGAGTGGAGCGAGCCGGGTGGATCGCTAGTTCGGACAAGAGATAGGAGAAGGTCCGGCAGCTTGTCCAGCCAGCGGTCAAACACTGTCTTCGGCGGGCTTTCCCTGGTCCATCGACTCGATCACGCTAACCCGGTGGCAACTCCGCGTTGGTCCCCCGTCCCGGATTTCCCCCGCCTGTTTCGAGGGGATCGCTACCGGTTTGAGTTCGGTATTCGTCCGGCCGAGGGACACTGGTTTCGGTGGGCCGACCCGTCTCATCCGGAGTTGGACGAACGCCGGAGTCGTGTCCAGAAAGATTCCCACTGGCATCTGCCGTGGAGTCCTCCGGCCGATGCTGTGTTGGCCGAGTTGCTGACGATCTTTCCGGAACGGGATCAGCCAACCTCGGGCGCGATGGTGGCCGCGGAGTTGGCCGGCGCCTGGGAGCCGGATTTTGTCCTGCTGCGGCGGACAGCAGGTGAGTTCCGCCTGGTGGGCGCGTGCGTCTGCGACCCTTCCTGGTGGGATCCGTCCGAGAAGTTGGGCCACACGATTGAAACGATTCACGCGCCGGTGCCGACCCTGAATGCCGACCTGGGAGCCCGGATTCGCACCTTCCTGCATCGACTCCCGCCGGGACAGACCCTGGTTCGCGAGAACTGGGGACTGGCGGCAGTTCCCGAGCGGAACCTTCATCCCGCAGCGAATCGTCCGCGCCTAAACTCGGAGTCCACCGTGGCCAACACCTGGCTGCGGGTGGAGCATCAGGCATTTCGCACGCTTCCCGGTTCCGAAGGAGTCGCATTTCTGATCTGGCTGACGGTTCATCCCCTTGCGGAGGTTCTGCGGGACCCGGGGATTGCCGCGGCGTTCCGACGTCAGATGGAAACGATGCCGCCGGACATCGCCCGCTACAAGGGACTGGAGGTGTTGGGAGCGACGTGGTGGTCTGGACTGCCCGCGGAATAGCGAAGTGGCGAAGTGGAGAGTCTAGAAATTGACAGTAGGAAGCGGAACGGATTTAACGTTCCTGTTCCCACCTATGAAAACCATTGCTGCACTCTCGTCGTTAGTTGTCGCCGCCACCCTCAGCGGATCGGTCTTGGGGGCGAGTTATGATATCTCCATTCGCGGTACGGACGCCATTTGGCTGGCCGGCCGGACCGACTTGGTGATTCCTGCTTATACCGGCACGGATGTTCCCGGTTGGCCGATCGATCGGCATGACTTCGGAACTCCGGAACGGTTGGCCGAAACGGCTCCTCCGGTGATTTCCGTGACCGGCGGCGATGTAGTGAAGGTATTCGATCCCGCGGTAGGCGGGGTGAGCTTCTTCAACGGATTCGGGGCGCCCTTGTACGGACCCGAAGGCAATGCGCCGACCAGTTCGATCCTGTCCCTGGGGGGCATTAGCGCTTACCTCGGAACCCAGGGCGCCCTCGTGGGGGTGTTCCTCGACAACACGATTCCCGATGCCGCACCGGCTCCCGTGGCTCTGGATTTCCAATCGGCGGCGAGTCGGGACTTCACCTCGCTGTCGCCTGGATTGGGGCAGATCTTCTTCATCGGCGATGGCGAAAACTCGGCGAACATTCTCCAGGAATTCATTGCTCCAACGGGCGCGACCCGGCTGTTTCTGGGGGTGCCGGATGGGTTTGGCTTCCTGGGAGCTCCTGGGGCGTACGACGACAATGATGGCTCCTACCGGATTCGGGTGGGCGTGAATCAAAATCCCGTCCCCGAAGCGGGAACCAGTGTGGCTTCGTTGCTGATGGCGTCACTGGCGGGAGGAGCCTGGCTCCGCCGTCGGAAGGCCTGATCCGGCACGATTCAGACCGATGTCCTCGCTCCAGCGGAGTGCAGCGGAGTGCAACGGAGGTGAACCGCAGATTAATCGCAGATTTAACGCAGATTCTTTCCGGCAGAAAGTGCGTCCGTTTCTGCTTCGCAACCGATCATCGGGCACGTCCCGTCGACTCCGAATCGTCCAAAACCAAAAAAGGAAATCTGCGTTAATCCACGTCCAATCTGCGGTTCCACTTGCCTCGATCCGGCAGAGGGGCGGCTCCCCACAATGGGTGCCCCTTCACGCCGAATGGGAATCCGTTTGGAACCGGTTCACGACAACAGTTCCTGGATGTCCTCCCAGCTGAGTTTTCCGGCGAGCGCTTCCTCATCGGTCAGTGTGGCCGAGATAAGTTCCCGCTTCTTGCGCTGCAGGTTCAGGATTTTTTCTTCCACCGTGCCGCGGGCGATGAGTTTGTAACTCGTCACGACTCGGGTCTGACCAATCCGATGCGCACGATCGGTGGCCTGATCTTCCACGGCGGGATTCCACCAGGGATCAAAGTGGATGACGGTATCGGCGCCGGTGAGGTTGAGGCCCACGCCACCGGCTTTGAGCGAGATCAGAAACGCCGGAACCGTGGGGTCCTTCTGGAACCGTTCCACGACGGCGCCTCGGTTGGTGGTGCTGCCGTCGAGATAACAGTAGCTGAGTTCCCGTTGCTCCAGTTCCTCCCGGAGCAGGTGCAACATGGAGGTGAACTGACTGAACACGAGCACCCGGTGTCCGCCGTCCACAATTTCGTCGAGCAATTCCGAGAAGAGTTGGAGTTTGCCGCCGGGTTGCGGGGTGGGCGGGGGTGATGCGTCGGCTTCCCCCGTGGGTGTGGGCGACCCCAGTAACCGCAGGTCACAACAGATCTGCCGCAAGCGGAGCAGCGCGGTGAGGATGAGCATTCGGCTCTTGGCCAGTCCCGCTTCGCCCACCGCTTCGGTGACCTCCTTGCGAGTGTGCGCGAGGACCTGCTGATACAGCGTCGCCTGGTCCTCGTTGAGGTCGCAAAACGAGACTTGCTCCAGTTTGGCCGGCAGATCCTTAACCACTTCCCGCTTCAATCGGCGCAGCAGGAACGGGCGCACGCGCTTGGCCAGTCGCGACATGGCGCCGGCATCCTTCTCTTTGGCGATGGGTAATTCGTAACGTTCTCGGAAGTCCGCGGCGGTCCCGAGATACCCGGGCATCAGAAAGTCGTAGATGCTCCATAGGTCGAGCACCGAGTTCTCCAGCGGGGTTCCCGTCATCACCAACCGATGTTCCGAACGAATCGCCTTCACTGCCTGGGCGTTTTGGGTCTGCCGATTCTTGATGTGCTGGGCTTCGTCCAAAATGACGGTGTCGAACTCGAGCGAGCGGTAGCGGTCGGCATCCCGGCGAACCAACGCGTAGCTGGTGATCACTAGATGACTCTGGGGAATCTGCTCAAAGCGGCGGTGGCGGTCGGGGCCATCGAGGGTCAGCGTGCGCAACTGCGGGGTCCAACGGGCGGCCTCGGCTGCCCAGTTGAAGACCAGGCTCGTGGGGCACACGACCAGCGTGGGGCGGGTGGTGCCTTGGACCGTCACTGCGAGGTGCGTGAGCACTTGCAGAGTTTTCCCCAGACCCATTTCGTCGGCGAGGATGCCGCCAAAGGCGTTGGCTCGAAGGAAGGCCAACCACGCGACCCCGTGTTTTTGATACGGTCGGAGCACGGACTCCAGCGGACCGAGTGGAGGGCATTCCAGTTTGAGTTCCCCGCGCTGACGGAGCGCGCGATCCTGCCAGGCGGGCGGGGCCTGAAGGGTGAATCCCTGATCCCGCAAGGTGCTGTCGAGGAATCCGGCCTGCTGGGCGTTCATCCGGTAGCTCACGCCCGATTCACCCGGACGCTGGGTGGGCGCACAGTCCTGAAGCACCTCCTGAAACTCGGCCACCGCCTCCGTGTCGAAGACCGCGAACTTCCCATTTTTCAACTTGCGACTGCCGCCGCCGCGCAGGAGTTGCTGAATGTCGCTGGCGGAGAAGCGTTCGCCCGTGGCGGAGCGGTAGCTCACTTCCAGGTCGAACCACTGCTCCCCGCTGGACGCCACGCGAAACTCAGGAGTAATCCGTTCCAGATTCAGCCGCGTGCTACGTTCGAGCCGCTCCTCCAGCGTGACCGTCCATTCCTTTTCCAGACGCGAGTAGTCCCGGGCGAAGAAGGTTACGACACGTTCCTGCCCGAGGAGTTGCCATTGCCCCTGAGCATTGGGACCAGTGAACCCGGCATTCCGTATTCGCTGGAACGCCCGGTGTTCCGCCGCCAGATCGCGGGTGGAATATCGGCGGACCTGAACCGGGTCCGGCAGCCACGCGGATTCTCCGGCAGCTGTGACGCCTACGGTCATGATTCGTGGGCCATAGGCGCATTGCAGCTGACCGGTCAGTTGAGCGAGTCCGCCGGCGAGATTAAGCAGGAACTGCGGGGGCGCCGGCGCGAATTCGAAGTCTTCGATTCGGAAGTTCGCCTCAATCGTGGCTGGGTCGAGCTTGGGCCAATCCTGCAACAGGAACTGGGGCACCTGGGCGCGCGACAATCGTTGAGGTCCTTGGACCACGCCTCGGAAGGCTGGTGCGAGTCCCACAGGTTGCAAGGTGGCTCCGGTCCACAACCACGTGGCGGCGTCGGTTCCCAGCAGCGTGGGTGGGCGGCTGCCGGGTTTCAATCGGAGCAGGATTTCGCCGTTGTCTCCGAGTTGAGCCTGGAGGGGCAGGGGAGCGGGTTGCAGCGAAACGGAAAGGGACTGCTGACGTCCGACCGTGAGCCGGGGATGTCCGGCGAGGGCGGGCAGAAGTTGCAGGAAATCGGCCGTGGTGAGCTGACACATTCCGGGCGTGTCGCCGCCGGCGAGGTGTTCAGCGGCGTCAAGCAGGCGGGTGTCGGCTTCGTCCAAGTCGAACGGGCCGGCCTTCACCCAGGCGTTGAGTGGGGATCGTCCGCGGGAGGTCACGCCTTCGAAGACGAGCATGACTTTGCCCCGGGTGGCGGAGTCCGGGAGGTTGGGCGGAAAGATGACGTGAACGGTCAGGCGTTCCCCGCCGGCTCGACGGGAAAGTCGGACGGGATCCCGGGTGGTGACGCGGGGTGTCGGAGGTTGGGGCGAGCCTGGGGAAGAGGAGGGAGTGGGTTTGGCTCCGGGTTTTCGGGCGGCGGCTTCATCGGCCAGCCGTTTGAGATGATGCAGCCCGACCGCGACGGAATGGGCGCAAATGATGCCGTCTTCGCGGGAGGGTCGACAGGTGCAGAGATTCTCGATATCGGCGATGCCTTCGATGACGAGTCCGGCGCGGTAGCTGATTTCCCCGGCCTGGACGACGCCCTTGAGCACGGGCGGCGTCCAGTTGGAGGACAGGACTTTTCCAGCGCCGAGCAGGGCGCGGGCATGTTGGACGGCCTCCCACCCCGCCGACTTCTGGAAGAACGCATCGTTGAGCTGAATCTCGGACACCGGCGTAGCCTAGGGGAAGGAAGCGTCCAGGGGTAGTCGGCGACGAAATCTGGGAGAGCCACGAAGGGTGCGGCAGAAACACGAATGAGGAAGGCCTCGCCGACGGAAGAACGGATCCCTGCTATTCGTGGCCATTCGATCAATTCGTGGTTCCAATCAAATCAACGCCAGGCGCAAACCCGCTGCTGACGCCAGGGAACTCTGGCGCAGGTCAAAGGTGATGAATTGCTCGGCTCCTAGAACCAGCGCCGAGGCGACATGAAGGATGTCGAGGCTGCGGGTGCCGAGGAATTCGGAATTACCGGCGCTCAGCCGTTCCGCTTCCAGCAAGACTTCGAGCCAGGCGGGCTCGGCGTGTGCAAAAATGTCACTGGCCAGATCCGAAAGCATGGCTTGAATGGAAAGTTCGCACTGTTCCGAGGTGATCTCTTTCCGAAAGACGCGCAATCGAAGCGCGTTCCGAAACTCTAGCCGATGCAGCCCCGTGAAGGGTAAAGGATGCCGCTGGCGCTTCAGCTAGGCGACCACGCGCGCAGAATGGGCGTCCGGCGCATGCAAAGAGCAGAGGAAGCCCGTGTCGGCGTAGGCGTTCACCGATCCCCACGATCTTCGGCCAAAAGTTCCGTGGCCGTAACCGTCAACTGCTGGTCGCCGTATATTGACTTGAGACGGGCCAGGAAGTCTGGGCGTTTGGCGGTCGCAGCCTTGGGTTCGGGCCGACTAAGGATGGCCACAGGCTTGCCGCGCTTCTGAATCTCAACGCGTTCTCCGGCCTCGACCCATCCCAGCACGGTCGTCGTCTCGCGTTTTAGTTCGCGAACGCTGGCCGTCTTCACGTGTGACAAATTGAGGTGGCACAGGAGTCGAGTCAAGATATCGGAGCCACAGGTGTGCCGGTTGCCGGGAACGGAAGGCGGAGCGGTAAGCGGCAAGCGGGGAGAGAAAATTCGACAACTCTCAGCTCTCCGGTACTTCCGCCACTTTTTGCAATGAATTCGAAGCCGGGCCTTGTCCTGTGCGTCGGGTGTTCGTTAACAATTCCCCGTGATCGCTCTCCCCGGAACTTCCCGCCGTTTCTGTGACGGCGTGTCGCGCCGCAATTTCCTGCGGATCGGTTCCTTGGGACTGGGCGGATTGGCCCTACCCCAGTTGCTCCAGGCGGAGTCGAAAGCCGGCCTCAAATCCTCGCAGAAATCGGTGATCATGATCTACCTGCCGGGTGGGCCCCCGCACCAGGACACGTTTGATCTGAAGCCGGATGCGCCCTCGGAAATCCGCGGGGAATTTAAGCCGATCCCGACGGTGGTGCCGGGAATGGAGATTTGTGAATTGTTGCCGCGGTTGGCCAGGGTGGCGGATCGCTTTGCCCTCGTTCGCTCGCTGGCGGACGGCATTGATGATCACTCCGACTTCATGTGCCAGACGGGTCGGCGCAAAGGAAATCAGCCTCCCGGCGGATGGCCGACCATGGGCGCTTGCGTTTCCCGGCTGTTGGGGCCGGCCAATACCGCAGTACCCGCCTTCGTGGGTCTCGAGCCCCGGATGCAGCATAGGCCCTACAATGCCGGCAATGCCGGTTACGCTGGGGTGGCCCACGATGCCTTCCGGCCGGCGGCCGACGCCAAATCGGACATGGTACTGAACGGCATCACTTCGGATCGGCTCGGGGACCGCCGGACGCTCCTGAAAGCCTTCGACCAGTTCCGGCGGGAAGTGGATTCGAGCGGCTTGATGGAGGGGTTGGACGCATTCAATCAGCAGGCGTTTGGCATGCTGACCTCGAGTGAACTGCTCCGCGCGCTGGATTTGCAGCAGGAGGACGCCAAAGTGCGCGAACGGTACGGTCAAGGCGATCCCAAGGTGCACGGGGACGCCGCGCCGATGCTGAACGAACAATTCCTGGTGGCCCGGCGATTGGTTGAGGCTGGGGCGCGGTTCGTGACGGTGGCCTATGGGTTTTGGGACTATCACGGCAACAACTTCGTCAACGCCCGCAATGATCTGCCGATGCTGGATCAGGCCCTGAGCGCCTTGATCACGGATTTGCACGACCGCGGTCTGGACAAGGACGTGAGCGTGATCGTCTGGAGCGAGTTCGGCCGGTCCCCCACGATCAACAAGGACGCCGGTCGCGACCACTGGCCTCGGGCCAACTGCGCGCTTTTGGCGGGCGGCGGAATGAAGGTGGGACAAGTGATTGGCGCTACGGATCGGTGGGGTGGCGAACCCAGCGAACGGCCGGTGATGTTCGGGGAAATCTTTGCGACGCTGTATCAGCGGCTGGGCATTGATGTGAATCAGGTGACGATTCCGGATCTGACCGGTCGTCCGAACTTCCTGGTTCCGGAAGGCTGCCAACCTTTGAAAGAACTCGTCGGCTGAACTTATGGCGCGCTTCTCCCTGTTTCGCAGTGTTCTCGGAGCCTGGCTCGCCGGAGTCACGCTGTTAGGCCCGGCGGTTCTCACTGCGGAGGAATCGTTGGCGATTCAATACCGGGCTGGTGCGGATCGGCTGGTGTTGGGTTCCCAAGATGCCCGACAGCAATTGTTGGTCACGGCGGACGGTCAGAAGGATGTCACCCGGACGGTAACGTGGTCCTCAGAGCCGACCGGCGTCGTGACTGTGGATCGCACGGGTCGGGTGAGTCCGGTAGCGGACGGGACGGCCAAGATCGTGGCGCGAGATGAACAGGGTCGAACAGCGGTGTTTCCGGTGACGGTGACCAATGCGGCCCAGCCCGCGCCGATTCATTTCGCCAATCAGATCGTTCCCATCTTCACCAAGAACGGCTGCAACGGCGGCGGGTGTCACGGGAAGGCGGCCGGTCAAAACGGATTTCGGCTGTCGTTGCTCGGGTTCGAGCCGGCCGAGGACTACGACCACTTGGTCAAGGAAGCGCGCGGGCGTCGGCTATTCCCGGCCGCTCCGGAACGAAGTCTCTTGCTGACCAAGGGTGCGGCGCAGTTGCCGCATGGGGGCGGCAAACGCTTGGATCCGGATTCCGATGATTACCGGCTGCTGATCCGTTGGATTACCCAGGGTATGCCGGTGGGTCGCGCCGACGCTCCCACGGTAACCCGGGTGGAAGTCTTCCCGACCGAACGCGTCATGGCGCTCAACAGCGAGCAACAGTTGGTCGTCACTGCCCATTACTCCGACGGTTCGACCGAGGACGTCACTCGCGGGGCTCTCTTTGAGCCGAACGACAAGGACATGGCCGCCACGGATGCCGTGGGGCGCGTGAAGGTGTTCAATCAATCCGGGGAAGTCGCCGTCATGGTGCGGTATCAGGCCAAAGTCGCGGTGTTCCGCGCGACGGTGCCGCTCGGATTGGCCGTGAATCAATTGCCGCCCGCCCGGACGTTCGTGGACGAACTGGTGTTCCGGCAGTTGAAGCAGGTCGGATTGCCGCCCAGTGACGTGTCCGATGACCTTACCTTTCTACGTCGAGTGACGTTGGACGTGGCCGGCCGTTTGCCGACGGTGGAGGAAGTTTCAGCCTTCGAAGCCGCGGTGCAGCAGGAACGGCGGGAAGGTCAGCCGGATCCAGGCGACTCTCTATCGGCTCGCGCGCCTCAGCCGGCGTGGAAGGCCCGCGACGTCGTGATTGAACGGTTACTGGGGAGTCCAGACTACGCGGAGAATTTTGCAGCGAAGTGGAGTGCGCTCTTACGGAACAAGCGGACGGAACCCCGCCACGCCCGGGGCACCTACGCGTTTCACGATTGGATCGAAGACCAGATGGCTCAGAACGTCCCGTACGATCAGTTCGTCCGGTCGATTCTCACGGCGACGGGGGATCTGAACGAGAATCCGCCGGTGGCGTGGTATCGGCAGGTCAAGTCACTCCAAGGTCAGTTGGAGGACAGCGCCCAGCTCTTCTTGGGTCAGCGGCTGCAGTGCGCCCAGTGCCATCACCATCCTTACGAGCGCTGGAGTCAGGCGGACTATTGGAGTTTCGGGGCCTTCTTCTCGCAGGTGGCTTACAAGGGTGGCAGCCAGCCGGGCGAAGACGCGGTGGTGCATCGGCGCGGCATGCCGCAGGCAACCAACAAGAAGACTGGCCAACCCGTGAAACCGGCCGGCTTGGGCGATCCCATCGACCGGCTCTCAGCGGATGAAGATCCGCGCCAGGCGTTGGCCGCGTGGATGACCAGCCCGGACAACAAGTTCTTCGCGCGCGCCCTGGTCAACCGCTACTGGAAACACTTCTTCAATCGCGGCTTGGTGGAGCCTGAGGACGATCTGCGCGACACGAATCCCGCGACGAATCCCGAATTACTCAACGCGTTGGCGGCTGACTTCGTGAAGAGCGGGTACGATCTCAAGGGATTGGTGCGGACCCTGACCCGTTCGTCGGTGTACCAGCTGAGTGCCTTTCCAAACGAACACAACGCCCGGGATCGCCATCACTTTGCCCGGTACTATCCGCGGCGATTGGGCGCGGAGTCGTTGTTCGATTCGGTTAACCTGATGGTGGGTGCCGAATCGAAGTTTGACGGGCTGCCCGCGGGGACGCGGGCGGTGGCGTTGCCCGACAACAGCTTCAATGCGGGGAACTATTTCCTGACCGTCTTTGGCCGTCCGGACAGCAACAGCGCGTGCGAATGCGAGCGCAGCGCGGATGCATCGCTAAGCCAAAGCCTGCATTTGCTCAACGCCAAGGACATTCAGGATCGATTGGCGTCCGACTCCGGGCGCGCCGCGGCGCTGGCGAAGGACTCGACGCGACCCGACGACGAGAAGCTCCGGGAATTGTATCGCTTGGCGCTCGCCCGTGAGCCGCAACCGCAAGAGTTGAAACTGGCGCAGGAGTATTTGGCGAAGAAGACCCAGGCGGCCCCTGCGGGCAAGGATGCTGCGGAGACGGAAGCGGCGCGCTTGAAAGCCCGTCGCGAAGCCTACGAGGACACCCTCTGGGCCTTAATGAACACCAAGGAATTCCTGTTCAACCACTGAACCGGATTGCCACCGAAGTGCGGTCATGAGCGACACTCGCTTCGGCTTGGTGATTGGGACGTTTGCCGCAGTTCCGTATCTCCATCTGCAGCTCGAGACGGCTCGGCGATTGTACCCCGAAGTGCCGGTGTTGATTCATGATGACGGCAGTCGACAGGGAACGGCGCTCGCCGCGCTGGCGGCCGAGTACGGAGCCGACTTCGTGTCCACTTCAGAACGGCAGCCGTTTCACCTGGGCGATCTGTGTGTGTATCCGGCCGGACTGGACTGGGCGGGTGAACGGGGCGTCGAACTCCTGCTCAAGCTCTCCCGGCGCTGGATCTGGCGGGCGGATTGGCGTCCGAGTCTGGGTGCCTTGGCAGACCAGACCGAGGCGGACACGTTTTCAAACTACACGATCTCCTACGCCTTTGGGTTTCGGTCGGAGTGTGTGGCGTTTCGGGTGAACCGCTGGGCGGCAAGTGACTTTGCGGCGGCGGTGGCCCAGTGCCGGGCTGATCGGCGGCACGTGTTTGTGGAGAATTATCTGCACCGTTGGGCGATGTTTTTCAGCCGGACGGGTTCGGAGTCCTGGCAACGCTGGCAGCGAGATCATCCTGGACCTCCGGAACGGGCGGGCTACGCGCCCTGGCAGTTCATGGGCAACTGTCGGATGACCGCGCATCCGCATCGGCTGTGGCATGACTCCGAAGGTCCGGCGGAATACGCTGCCCACGCCCGGAAACTCGGCTTGCCGTACGGTCCGGAGGATTTTGCCGATCCCAACATGGGTGAAGGGGAAGGCGACCCGGGGCCGGAAGAACCTTTGAGTGGACAGGCCTTGCCTCGGTTGTTGGCGGACTTGGGTGACGATTTGGTGGGCGCCGAGATTGGTCTTTGGCGGGGCGCCACCAGTCGGTTCGTGCTGCGGTGGTGCGGACAGATTCGGCGGTGGTACGGGATTGATCCGTATGTGGGTTACCTCGACTGGCATGGGCCGATTGCGCCGTCGGTGTTGGAGGGACTTCGGGCCGAAGTGCAGCGAGCCCTGGGCGAAGATTCGCGCTTTGTTCTGATTCGCGAGCCGAGCGATCGGGCGGTGCCTCGTTTGGAACCCCTGGACGTGGTCTTCATTGATGGTGATCACGCGTACGAACAGGTGGGGCGGGATCTGCGGCACAGTTGGGAACGTTTGAAACCGGGTGGATTGCTGTGTGGACACGATTATCGGGCGCTGGCGACGGTGCATCGGGCAGTGAACGAGTTTGCGGCCGAGCTGGGAGTGGAGGTTCGCGAGGCGGAGAATGATGTCTGGTGGTGGCGGAAAGATGTGTCGGCGGGCTTCCCCTCTGCGCCGGTCGTTTTCTAGGATCATCCCATGTCCCGCTTCTCTTCGCCCATTCGTCGCCGCTCGCCCCTGGGCGGCCGCGTGTGGACGGGCTGTCTGAGCGGGTGGCTTTTGGTGACTGCCGCGTGGGCGCAGATCCTGCCCGTGGCTCGCTTGAGCACGGTGTATCCGGCGGGTGCGACGCGCGGCGTTGAGACGATGGTGACGGTGACCGGCACGGACCTGGAGGAACCCCAGGCGCTCCTGTTCTCCGACGCCCGGGTTACGGCGAAGGTGACTCCGACCAACTCGGCTGCCTTCCTGGTGATGGTTCCGCCGGATGTCCCGCCGGGTCTGATCGACGTGCGTTGGGCGGGGCGTTTCGGAGTCTCGAATCCCCGGGCGTTTGTCGTGAACCCGGGGCCGGAACTTCTATCCGTGGCTACGAACACCCTGCCGAAAGTCGCGCAGGAACTCCCCGTGGAGACGGTGGTGAATGGACGAATGGCGGCGAATGCCAGCGCTTGGTACCGCGTTTCGCTCGAGGCCGGGAAACGGTACGTTGCCCGGGTGGAATCGCGGGAACTCGATTCCCGACTCGAACCGGTTCTGGAATGGCGGGAGTTGGGAGGCCGACCGTTGGCCGAGTCGCGCCACGGATTTTTGGAGTTTGTGCCCGGGACCAACGGAACTTGGTTTGTCGGAGTGCGGGACAACACGTATCGGGGCGGGGAGGACTTCGTGTATCGGTTGACGGTCACCTCTGGACCGCACGTGGACTTCGCTGTGCCGCTCGTGCTGCGGGACGGTGAAACCAATCGGGTGACTCTGTGGGGTCGGAACCTTCCGGGAAGCCGTCTCAGTGCCCGACTAGGGGTGGATCGGCGGCCGCTCGAGGAAGTGCAGGTGGAGATTGTGCCGCCGACTCCGGACGCCCGCCCAGTGGCGACGGAAGGGTTTCGTCGGCCGGTAGGAACCTCCGTGGCTGCGGAATCCTGGGTGTGGCGCTGGACACCGACCAACGGGATCTCCAATCCGGTTCTGTTTTCCCTGAGTCCGCTGCCGGTGGTGGCGAGTGTGACCAACGGATTAACGGAGGTGGGGCCACCGGTGGAGTTCTGCGGGTTCTTTCCGGCGCCGGGTGAGCTCAGCGGCGTGACCTTCGCGGCCAAAAAAGGCGAGGTATGGTGGCTGGAGTTGTCCAGCGAACGCCTGGGATTTGTGGCAGATCCGCGGGCCGTGGTGGAACGGGTCCGCTCAACCCCGGGAGAAAAGGGGGAAACGCAGTTCGCTGATGTGTTGGAGTTGGGCGATCTCGACACCAACCTGGGCGGATCCGACTTCAACACCGTCACTCGGGATGCCGCCGCCCGCTTGGAAGCGCCGCAGGATGGCATCTACCGGATTCGAGTTCAGGACGCGTTCAACCTGGGGTTGGCCAGTGTTCGTTGGCCGTATCGGCTGACACTGCGTCGGGAGACGCCGGACGTGAGTTTGGTGGCGCTGCCCCTGCAACCGCCGCGGCTGAATGACAACGACCGGTCGGCGCAGACCCAGCCGCTGTTCCTGCGCCGGGGAGAGACCCAACTGATTCGCGTCGTCGCGTTTCGTCGGGATGGCTTTGGCGGCGAGATCGAACTGGCCGCGACGAATCTGCCCGCCGGGGTAACGGTGCCCGCGATGCGAATTCCCGCCGGTCAGAACGTGGCCTTCGTGCCGGTGACGGCGAGCGAGGACGCCGCGGTGCCAGCGGAAGGAGTCGCGTGGACGATGCTGGGTCGGGGTCTCACTGCCTCACCGCGACCAGTCACCTGGGCGACGGTCTCGTGGTTGATTCCCGATTGGAACGAGCGGGCCGTGGCGGCGCGTCCGGTGCGCGAGGGACGTCTCGCGGTGAGTCGCGTGGAATCGGCGCCCGTGACCGTGCGGACCGCTACCAATCGCTTGGAGGTACCGGCGACGGGCAAGTGGACGGTACCCGTGGACGTGGTTCGTCGGGGCGACTTCCCGGCGGCGATCGCGCTGAAACCCGCGGGGCGTCCGGAGTGGGACAAAGCCAAACCGGCCACGGTGCCGGAGAAGGCGACCAACGCCATCCTGGAGTTTGAAGTCACCGAACTCAAGCTGCCCCCGGGCGAGCACACCGTTTGGTTGCAGGGCACCATTGCCGGGAAGTATCGGAACAATCCTGAGGCCCTGACCGAAGCTGAGGCCGAACTCAAAGCGGCGGAGCAAGCCCTGGCCGCCGCCAGCACGGGCGAAAAGGAAGCGCTGGAGAAACGCAAGAAGGCTGCCGAAGAGCGACGCAAAGCGGCCGAGGAACGGGCCAAACCTCGGGACGTCAATCTGCCGTTGGTGTCGGTTCCCTTCACCGTGAACGTGCTGCCCGCTCCGGCCGAACCCGCCAAAACTCCTCCGAAATGAAGCCCGCGTTCCTGTTTGTCGGTTTGCTGTGGTTGGGGCTGATGGTCCGGGCCGCGGACGTCATTCCGGTGGTGCGTCCGCAGCGGACGACGCCAGTGGACTTCCGTTCCGAGATTCTGCCGTTGCTGCAGGCGAACTGTCTGCCCTGTCACAACAAGACCACGACCAAGGCGGATCTGCTGCTGGAGACTCCGGCCGACATGCTCAAGGGCGGCGAAACCGGCCCGGCCATCCTTGTTGGGGATGCGGCAGGATCCCTGTTAATGAAGTTGTCCACGCATGCCGAGAAGCCGCGCATGCCACCCCGGGACAGCAAGGTGAACGCCGTGGACTTCACGCCGGAACAGTTGGGTCTGCTGGCGCGTTGGATTGAGGAAGGCGCCAAGGCGGGGGACGGTTCGGTGGAGCAGGTTCGCTGGTTGCCGTCGGCGCCCGAGTTGCGCGCTAGTTACGCCGTCGCTCTGAGCGCGGATGGCCAGTTCGTGGCCGCGGGTCGGGGCAATCGGCTCTGGATTTATCATCGGCCCACCGCGCAACCGGTTGCCGAGCTGATCTCGCCCGGCGGCGGCAGTGCTCAGCGCGATGTGGTGGGTTCCCTGGCGTTCCGAGCGGATGGTCAGCAATTGGCCGCAGGAGGAT
The DNA here is from genome assembly GCA_017309115.1 of Verrucomicrobiota bacterium. GTDB lineage: Bacteria > Verrucomicrobiota > Verrucomicrobiia > Limisphaerales > UBA9464 > UBA9464. The sequence goes on from JAFLEF010000003.1 coordinate 71,610, forward strand.
TTCGCGAAATTCGGCTCTGGCAGCGAATTCAGCCCGCCTTCCAACGGAGTTCGGGTTCGTTGGTCTCGGCGGCCACGCGCGGTTCTTCTGCCACGGCCGATGGCAGCCGCCTGGTCCGTTCGAATGCGCCGGGTCAGTTGGAGTTGGTGTCGTCCAACGGAGCGGTCATCGCCCCGCTGAAGGGCGATTCGCGGCAGGTGCAGGCGGTTCGCCTCGCGGAATTGAACCTGGAGTCCGCCCGGAGTGGATTGGCGGTCACACAGCGGCGAGTCGAAGCCGCCGAGAAGGAACAGAAGAATCAGAGCGAACGACTAGGCCGGGGCCGGGAAGCGCGGTTGGCGGCGCTCGATGCGGTGAGCGGACGGTACAAAGCCCAGAACAAGGCGACGGAGGAACTTCAGGCGGCAGAGTTGGCGCTGACGCAGTTGCCGGCGGACGCCAAGGAGGAGGACAAGAAGGCGCGCACGGCCCGGGTGGAAGCAGCTCGCAAAGCGATGGACGCCGCCAAGGGCGAACTCGAGACGGCTCAGCGCAAATTGGCGGTGAGTGACGAGGAACTTCGTCTGACCGATCTGGCGGTGGAGTTGAGTCGGGTGGAGTCCAGCCGATGGCAAGAGCTCCGCTCCGGCGCCAGCAATCGGTTGGCTTCCGTGGAACGGGAGCGCACGGAGCGACAAAAGGAGTTGGACGCGGCGCCGTTCCCGTTGAGCTGGGGACTTTCTCCAGACGGCCGCTGGTGGGTGGTTCAAGCGGCGTCCGATCGGTTGACGATTGCGTCGGGTCTCACCGGTGAAGCCTTGGAGACTTGGGAGGCGCCGGGGCCGGTGGATGACTGGGGCTGGGGCGAAGGTCAGTCTGTGCGAATTCGCTGCGGCGATCAGGTCTTCGAACGGTCGTTACTCCCGACGTGGACACTTCAGGGCGTGTTGGGGGGCGAAGCGAAGCCGGGTCCGTTGGTGGATCGCGTTGGAGCATTGGGCTACTCGCCGGATGGGCGTTGGCTGGCCAGTGGTTCCGGGGAACCGTCGCGCAGTGGCGACGTGTCGTGGTGGGATCCCAGCTCCGGAGCGTGGTTGGGAACGATTACGAATTTGCACAGCGACACCGTGCTTGCGGTGTCCTTTTCCCCGGACAGCCGGTTGCTGGCGTCGGGCGGAGCGGATCGGTTCGCCCGCGTGGTGGATCTTCAGGCTGCCCAGGCGTTGCGAGCGCTGGAGGGTCACACCGGACACGTGCTGGCCGTGGGGTGGAAGAATGATTCCACGACGTTGGCGAGTGCCGGAGCGGATCTGACCGTGAAGTTCTGGGACACGTCCACTGGCGAGAAGCGAAAGCAGGCGGGCGGCTTTGAGCGGGAAGTGACCGGCGTCGCGTTTTTGAAGGACGATCAGTGGGTGGCCACCGGGCATCCGCGGGAGCTGCGGGTGGTGAATGAAAACGGTGACCGGGTTCGAGTACTGACGGGTCTGGGCGACCTGGCGTATTCCCTCGCGATTTCCGCTGATGGCCGCTGGATCGTGGCGGGCGGGGAGGACGGCGTGATCCGCATTTGGGACCGCGACACCGAAGCGCCTCGCTGGCAATTCCCACCGCCGGCGGCTCCGGTGGCCTCGGCGGCACCGTAGACTATTCTATTTTATGGAATGCGGCTGAGTTCGGGCGTTCGGCGAAAGAATGCGTGAGCCAACGCGATTCACGCTGTCGGTAAGGAAAAGCATGAAGACATCACCATTACGTGCATTCACCGTCGTCCTTCTTCTATTGGTATTCCCAGGTTCCGCACAGACGACAGACGCGAGCAAAGAAATAGAAAAGGTCATTGGTGACTACTTCGCCGCAATCTCTGAGCGAGACACACCCGCGATGCGTAAAGTCCTGGCAAAGCAGTTTGTAGCAATGGACACGGTGACCAAAGGCGGAAATAAAAGCGCTCGCATAGGGTATTTGGATACGGCCGCGGACGAACAAATCCTTCCACCCGAAGGAAACAAGGATATGGCAGGATTTCGCGTGTCCGCTCTGAAAGCGGAGTTCTCAGATTCGAACCCGACGGCAGCGATTGCGTCATTCACGATTTCGCGTGCTCTTACGGAAAAGCAGCTTGAAGACTTTCGGAGAGCGATCGATCCCAAGGTGTTCACGGATGCGGGAGTCACGGTTCCCAAGGATTATGAGGTTCAGCGAGCGCGGATACAGAAGTGGGTTTCCGAAAAGCATATGCAGTTTTCCCTGCTGGCCATGCTTGGGCAACAGGATGGGGAATGGAAAATCGTCTGCATGTCCTTTCCTTGATGATCCAAAATGCACGGAGGTTTCAGCCGAACCCGGCACATGCACCGAACGCCGCGATGGCGCTCTGATCTCTGGTGATGCTTATGCGCCTGAATATTCTGCTCCTCGTGGCGGCGGCATTGGCCGCCGGCTGTTCGCGTTCTCCAATCCTCCTCACCATCCAGAATGAGTCACCGCTAACACTCAGCAACGTCGTCGCCTCAGGCTCAGGCTTCTCCGAGCGTATCGCCAGTATCTCGCCAGGAGGTGAGAGTCGCCTGCACATACGACCCGAAGGGAAGTTCACAGTCCGTTTAATGTACGATGCAGGCACGCGACGTCTGGACTCTGGGCCACAAGCGTACTTTGACTCGGCCGGGGTTTTTCGTGTCATGACGACGGTCAAAAGGAATCTGAGCGTTACGGTCGCGGCGGCGAGTCACTAGCCCGGATATTTCACACTCTTTCTGCTGTGGCTGGATGCAGGTCCGTCTGGCGGCGTTGGCCTCGCATTCCTCGCCCGGGTGGGATTGGAGGGCGCGGGAAGGCGGGAACGTTAGGAACCCCGGTTTGGGGTCTGGGCCACGTTAAGAAGGGGACTGGGATGGAGGAAGAATCTCTACGATCTCGGCGAGGACGGCGCCTTCGGCGTTGCGCAGGGTGTTCTGGCGACCGTAGAGGGGTTGGGACTTTACGAGCTTCAGGGAGCGTTGGATGAAGTCGTCGGCGGCAAATCGCAGGTAGGCGGTGGGACTGCTGGTGTAGGTAATGCCACTCTCGTTCAGAATGCCGCCGAGCGGTCGGCGCTCTTCGAGGATCTGCTGACGCCAGGGTTCCGGGAAACGCGTCAGGTAGATCTTGATCGCTCCAAACTCTACGCTGCGTTCGGTCTCGTCGAGTTCGAGAACGGATTCCCGCCAGTAGGCATCGGCCGTGTGGTAACGCGACAGCACCCGCAAATGAATCCGACCGGCATGGAAATTCTCCAGAGTCCGGGTCATGTCCCGCTCATGGACCAGGAGGCTGTGGTCTGGCTCGGGAACTTCGTCGGGTGCCAGAATGGTGAACGTGGGCAGGAGACGGTTCTGTCGGGCATAGAACTCATCCAGCGGACGAATGAACTGGAGGGCGGACTGGCTCATGAAAGGAGACGCGGGCGCAGGGTCAGGGCGGATCGTGGGTTCACGACCAGCAGTTGCTGAAGGTCAGCTTCGGTGAAGCCCCGGGTGCGCAAGTCCGGGATTAACTGGCTGAACAAGGACGAAAAGGGAGTCGGGTTGCCGTTGCCAAAGAGGGTGAGCTTGTTGCCGCTCGGGGCATCTCCGTCCACGGCCCAGCCGTCGTCGTGCGACAGGAGTACGCGGTTCAGGGTGCCAGCCTCCCGATGCGCGACGATCATCGCCGGATAGCGAAGCACGTTCGGTCCGGAGAGCGAGTAGCCATCCAGACTGATCCACGCGCCCAGTCGGGCCGCCTCAATCTGAATAGGGCCGGGATCGTTTTGGGCATGAACCCAGATCAAGGCGTCAGGGCGAACTCCTTCCTCCCGGAGGAGCTTCAGTTCGTCCAGGGCGGCGGCGCCGTCGCCGGTGTGAATGGCTATTGTCAGGCCCGAGAAGCGGTGAACCCGGGCCGCGGCCCGCACCAGCTTGGCATCGACCGAGGGAAGTGCCCCATTGCCGGTTCCGAGCTTGAGGAATCCCGGTCGGATCCCGGTGCCGTCGAGACCATCCAACCACTCGCGTTTCCAGCGATCAGCGATCTGATCCACGGATTCCGTTAGCGCCTCAGGAGGAAGAAAGCGGTGGTTTACCGCCGCGTACCAGCCCGTGTTGGCGAGCACCTGAAGCCTGGTTTCACGGGAAAGTCGCCGGAGCAAATCCGGGTTCCGTCCGATGAACCGGGGCGTGCATTCCACCAAGGTCTTCACTCCCTCGCGCTGGAGTCGTTCGAAGTGGGGTCGGGCCAGATCGAAAGCCAGTTGGGAATCGTACCGGTCTGGCGAAGTTCGGGCCGCACCGATGAAGTCCACTGCGACATGCTCATGCACGAGCGTGCGACCCAGATCGGCAGCGGGAATCAGTCCAGTCACGGTCATCACCTGGTCCGGCGCTTCAGCTGCGTTTGCGCCAAGCAGCGCGCTGCTCACGGCGAGGGCCGAGGTGTGGAGAAAGGCGCGACGCTTCATCGGTTCAAGGGCAGACGCGGACGATCGGCGTCCTTTTGCAAACCGATTCGGTCGCGGGGAATGGGTTCGAATCCGGGTGGTGCGATCCCGGCCGGCACCGTGAATTGGGAGGGGCGGGGAGCATTCTCACCGGCCGGATTCACGACCACGTTGTTCTCCAATTGCAGATCCTCCGGGCGCGCATTCCACGCTGTATCGAGCCAGGGACCGTAGCAAAGGTTGCGCTTCACCATGTTGCCCTCCGGCGGCACCCCTTGGAAGGCTTCGCCGGTTTGGGCATACCACCGGTCCAGTGACTTCAATGCCGGATAGCGTTCCCGGTACAGCGGGGCGGGCACGGCAGCCAGTTGCTGGCGCATGAAAATGTTCACCATGTCCCGCCAGACGGGCGATTTGTCGAGACCGCGTCCGTCCACTCGCACCGCGGGATCACAGTCGACGAACAGGTTGTTCTCTACCCGATGATCCCGACCGCCGCCGATGAACACCGCCCAGTGCACTTTGTAGAAGAGGTTGCCAGACACTTCGACGCCGCTGACGCAGTCATCGAGGTACACGCCCATCGAACCCATGCCGACGCCGCCCGTCTCGTGGAGGTAATTGAAGCGAACCCGGTTTCCGCGGAAGGAATAGTCCCGGCCACTGTAGATGGCGCCGACATCGCCGGTCTCGAGAGCGACGTGGTGAATCTCGTTGTACTCGATCAGGTGATCGTTGCCGTTGAACAGAATCGCGCAGTGCGGATGATCCTGAATAAGATTGTGGCGAACCTGATGTCCCACGCCGCTGAGCAAGACCGCCGGCACGTAACACTTTGACCAACGTCCCTGGCGTTGGAAGTGGCAGTTCTCCACCACGTGTCCCGAGGGTTCGAGCGTTTGCCGGTTGCCCCCCGACAGCGTTACGCCGCCGTCGCCGGTGTCGAAGAGGTTGCAACTGACCACTGAGTGTCCGCGACCACCCTCGATCGTCAGGCCGTTGTTGCCCAGATTGCGGAGGGTGATACCCGCGAGTCGATTGCTGGTGCCGCCCCGTATCTCTACGCCGTTGCCCCGGCTGCCTTCCAGGATGAATCCGCGCAAGGTCAGATGTGAAACGTCCTGCAGACGGATCAGCGGTTGATCGAGGAGGGATAGCAGAATCTCGGCATTCTGGGCCGGCCCGGGCGGCCAGAAGTAGAGCACCCCGGTCGCTGTCTCGAGGTACCATTCCCCGGGTTGGTCGAGTTCCTCGAGAACATTGAGAAAGTAAAACCGCTGGCCGGTGCGGAATCCGTAGAGACCGTGCGGCGGTGCGGTGAGGATCCGTCGTTTTTCCAAATCCAGATCGGCGATGCGTTCGTAGGAATTGGCCCAATCCCACGCCCAGTAGCCGTGAACCCAGACATTGGTGGGATTCTGCCACGTGCGCGGTCGGTCGCCGGTATAGAGGAAGCCGCCGGGAAGCTCGCCGATTTTGCCCCCGTGATCGTCGCCCTTGCCGGAGTCGGCCGGGAATCCCGCGATCTTCTCGAAGGAACCTTCGTTGGGCCAGCGAGCGAGCGTCATGGGCCGGCCATTGAAGAACAGTTCCGAGTGCGCGGGTGTGGTGGGCCGGGAAAAGCCCCGGGATTGCAGGGCGCCGAAGTTGGTTAGGCCCAGGGCACGCAGGTCGAGCTCCAGCACATTGGTCCGGGCGGACTCGGGCAAACGCGCGAGAATGGCGGCGTTGGTAACCGGGACAAATCCGGTGAGGCGACGCCCTCCCAGCCAGCGGACTCGCGCCCCTTCTTCCGCCCGCCACTTGATCGGGGAAAGGCTGGTGCCGGAATCCGCTTCGGTAAATTCAAGCGCCGTGGTGCGCGGATAATCCCCTTCGTATAGCCAGACCGTCAGTCCACCTCGGGGCAGCGCTCCGTTGACTTTCAGTCTGCGGACGGCGGCTTGGGCTCGCTCGACCGTGGCAAAGGGGCGGTTGGCTGAGCCTGGAAAATCGTCAGATCCGTCGGGTGCCACGTAGAAGTCCGCCAGCAAGGACCAAGGCAGGCAGAGGCATCCGACCAGCAGACCGAGAATCCAATCCCGACGGCCCGCGTTATACCCGCGCGCCGGCGAGGTGGGCCATCCAGGAAAGTTCATCACGCGTAACGCCCCGATTTATGTTCCGGTTTGAAGAACTCGTGAAGGAGCCGATCCACCTGCAGCAGTCCGTCCCGGGTAATCCCGATGCGATCCCCGTCGTGGGTCAGGAATCCCTGATCCCGCAGCGTGGCCAAGGGTTGGGCAAATTGATCCCAGGGCGAACAGCCAAACTTCTGCGTGAACTTCGCGGCGCTGACACTGCCCAGCTTCAGCTGAAGCATGAATTCCCGGATGTAGCGTTCCTCGGCAGACGGTGTGAAGGCCCGATGTACCGGCAGTCGATCCGCGAGTACGGCATCGACGTACGGCTGGAAGTCATGGTGATTCTGATAATGCACCCCGTTGAGATGACCGAAGCTGGCCACACCGATCGAAAGAATATCGGCTCCGGAAAACAGACCGTCGCGATAGACGAACTTCACCTGAGCTGGATCGCGCACCACCGTGGTGCCGCTGGTAACGGTGTACCCGATCTTTTCGAACTCGCCGTACGCGTAGTTGACCCAGCGACGTTTGGTTTCCCAGTCGGCTACGGGTGCTACCAGTTTACCCTCAGCCTTCATCTGTTGGTAGATGCCGGTGTTGTAGGGCACCTCCATCTGATAAATCGTCACGGAGTCCGGCCGCAGGGCGACGGCCTTGGCGACCGCTTCCTGCCACTTCTCCTCGGTCTCCTCCACCATGCCGGCGATCAAGTCGATGTTGATCTGCGGGAAGCCGATTTCCCGGGCATAGGCGTAGGCGCGTTGCACTTCCTTGGAGCGATGGGCGCGTCCGTTGACTTCCAGGATGTGGTCATCGAAGTGCTCGATGCCCAGGCTGAGACGGGTGACGCCCAAATCTCGAATCGCGCGAAGTTTGTGGTCAGTGAGCGTGCCGGGTTCGCCTTCGAAGGTGACTTCCTCGGCTTCGTCCCAGGGCAGGAGGCGCTTCATGCCGTCGGTCAGAAACTTCAGCTGATCCGGTGACAGGTAACTGGGAGTTCCACCGCCGAAGTAGACGAACTTCGGCTTGCGTCCGCCGATGATCGGCTTGGCGGCGTACACGGAGAGTTCGCGCAAAAGGGCGTCGAGGTAGCCCTTGATGTCGTCGGCATTCTTGTCGGTGTAGACCCGGAAATAGCAAAAGTGGCAGCGCTTTCGGCAAAACGGGATGTGGGTGTACAGACCGAGCGGGGCGACTCCCGTGGGAGTGGCGACGGGAGGACGATTCAGCGCGTCGGTGAACTCGGGAATGAACTCGGGCTTCCAATAGGCAAACGGCGGGTAGTTCGCGACGAAGTAATTGCCGGCGGTGGTTTCCTTTTGGATTGGAGGACCGGCGGTCTTGGGGGGAGGGGCGATGGTGATCGAGCTCATGGAAAAAGGGGGAATTCAGGGTTTGGCGCCGAAGCAGTACACGACACCGTCATCGGCTCCGACGATCAGTCGGCCACCCACCACCACCGGAGAACTTTGGACGGGTTGGCCCATGTCATAGTTCCAGAGTTCCTTGCCATCGGTCAGACCGACCGCATACAGACGGCCATCGTCGGATCCTACGACCACTTTGTCGCCGACCACCACAGGCGAGCTGTCCACTTTTCCGCGGGTGGCAAAGGTCCAGATTCCTGCCCCAGTGGCGCGGTTGAGGCAATGAAGCCGTTTGTCGCGACCGCCTACGACGATGCGGTCGGCCGTTACGGCGGGGGACGAGAAGTAAGGAAAGGCGCGATCCTTGTAGGTCCAGGTGATCTTCCCTTCCTTGAGGTCCACGGCGATCAGGGCGTTCTCGTAATGACCGACGTAGAGGGTCTGATCCACCAGCGCTCCGGACGCGGCGATGTACGCGCCGGCTTCGATCTCTTTAACCTTCTCGCCCTTGAGCACGTCGACCACGTGGACGATGGCATCGCATCCGCCGAAGGCCGTAACGCCGTCGCCGACGGCAGGGGTGCCGTTGATGTAGTTGGCGGTTTCGAAGGTCCAGTTGGTTTTGCCGGTGATTGCGTCGAAGCTGTAGAGCTTGAAGTCGTAGCCGCCGACAAGGATTTGTTTGGCGCCATTGGTGCCCGTCACCCAGTTCGGACTGGAAAGAATTTTGTCTTCCAGACCGAAGCTCCAGAGTTGTTTGCCGGTGGCGGCGTCGAGTCCGTAAACGTTGGTGTTGGCGGTGCCGAAGAACACCCGGCCATCGAGCACGAGCGGCGAGGATTCGATGGGCCCGTCGGATTTGAAGGACCAGAGTGGTTTTCCGTTGGTGAGGCTGAGGCAGTAGAGATTGGAATCAGTGGAGCCGATGAACACTCGGTCACCCACCACGGCGGCGGACGACTTGACCGCGGCGCCAGATTTGAAGGTCCAGAGCAGCGCGGGTTTGTCGGGAAGGGAACCTTCGGCAACACCGGTCAGGCGCGGGTTGCCGCGGAACATCGGCCAGTCGGCGGACCGGGCTAAACCGGGAAGAGTCAGCAGAAGGGTCAACACGACCCACTTTCGAACAGCAGCCATCACGGCTGGTAAGCTTTGCCGTGAGAGCGGCGGAGGCAACCGAATTACTACGGGTGCGTACGAATTTGTGGGCGGAGTACAAACGAGCTGAGAGCTGAGAGCTGAGAGGTCGGAACGCCGGTAGGGCGAGGATTTGTCCGAGCCGTTCGTGTCTCGGCGAAAGGAAGCGTCGGGAGTCCACACGGTCACGGATCCGCGGCGCGTCGCCCTACCGGCATTTCTCTCTCAACTCTCAACCTTCAACTCTCAACTGATTTGTCAGCAGTCGCTAGTTGCCCACAACCGGCGGCGATGTCGATGCCTCGGCGCTGGCGGATCGTGCTCGGCAGTTCGAATTCTTCGAACAGGATCCGTTGGAAGATCCGGGCGGCCTCGGGGCGCGTGGGAATGCCGGCGAAACCACCGGTGGGATTGAGTGGAATGAGATTCACCTGGGCCGCCATTCCCCGCAGGAGTCGACCCACCGTCCGCGCCTGTTCGGGCGAGTCGTTCTGACCTTCAATGAGAGTCCATTCGTAAAAGATCCGCCGCCCGGTTTGCTCGCTGTACGTCCGGCAAGCGGCCATCAATTGATCGAGCGGCCAGGTTCGAGCGACCGGCACCAGGGCCATTCGCTCGGGTTGGGTGGCGGCATGCAGGGAAACCGCCAGGTTCACCGAACGTCTTTCGGCGGCGAGTCGGAGAATGCCTGGGACGACGCCGACCGTGCTCAAGGTGATGCGATCTCCGGCCAGGGCCAATCCGCCGGGATCGCGGAGAATATCGACCGCGTGCAGGACCGCGTCGTAGTTGTGCAGGGGTTCGCCCATGCCCATGAGCACCACGTTGCGCAAACGAGTCCCGGCCGACGGAACGCCTTGGCTCTGGGAAGAGGCGGACGAACGCAGCGCGCGGGCTACATGGACGGCTTGGGCGACCACTTCGGCGGGAGTCAGGTGACGGGTGTAACCCATTTGCCCGGTGGCGCAGAAGACGCATCCCATGGCGCAACCGACCTGACTCGACAGACAGGCAGTGACCCGGCCGGTGAAGCGCATGAGGACGGTCTCGATCTGTTTCTGGTCGGCCAGGGTCAGCAGATACTTGCGGGTGAATCCATCCGAAGAGTCGGTGGCTTGGGCGACGGGGAGCGGGAGCAGTTCCGTTTCGGCGGCGAGGCGAGCTCGGACGCGGTCGGGCAGTTCTGGCATCGCGTCGAAGGTGGGGGCGAGTTCCAGATAAAGGTAATTCCACAAACGCCCGGCGTGGGCTTGAGCCAATCCCCAGCGTTGGAACAATTCCGTCAGCTCGCTACGGGTCAGTCCATACAGTGGCACACGATGGCCCGCGTCAGGTGGTTGCATGCTCGTTGCCCGAACAGTTGAGAGCTGAAAGTTGAGAGTTGAGAGAAAAATCCTGGAATTCTGCATCGTTCCGACCTCTCAGCTCTCAGCTTTCCCCATCAGTCCACCCGGCGGACGCGGGCGGCAAAGGCGAGGCTGAGCAGACTGAAGCCAATCGCGATCCAGCCGAGGTAGTGGTAGTTCTGCAACGGGGCTCCTTCGGCCGATTGGGTCACGATCCGACCGCCGAGATCGGACACCAGACCGGAGGCAAAATCGCGGGTACACGCGGTCAGGCTCATGAAGGCCCCACGTTGGGCGGCCGGGACGGCGAGCGAGAGAATCGCCTGCGCGGGAACAAAACGTCCGCTGGCAAAGACGAAAAACATTCCGCCCAGCACCAAGGTCAAGACCAGCGGCAGCCGGCCCGCATTTGTCAGCATCAGAGTCACGCCACACGCAACAAAGACCAACACCGCGAGGATCCGCCAGCGACCGTGGCGATCGGCGAGACGCCCCACGTACGGCAGAGTGAAGACGGTCAGCACTCCTCCCACGAGGTAAACCAGGAACAGGTGCTTCTCGGGAACGCCGACATTGTGGACCAAATACGGGGAGAGTAGTGGGATGATGGTGAAATGACTGAACACCAAGGCACCCATGAAAAGCAGGCCCCAACCGGCGTTGGCGTTGCGCAGGAGCGGCAGGAAGAGTCGGAATCCGCCAGCGCCCGGGGTCAGATGTGCTCGGACCGCCGGCAACTTGAACCACAGGATGCTCCAGGCGCCCAGGGAGAGTCCGGCCAATAGCCAGAACGGCGCTTCCCAATTGATCTGCTGGGCGAGGTAGAGCCCGAACGGAACCCCCAGGGCTGCGGCCACCGAGAACGCCGTCATGATGATGCCCATCGCGGCGGCGCGGCGGACCGCGGGGACCAAGTCGCTGACGATGGTGAGAATCACGGCTCCAGAGACGCCGCCGAAGGCTCCGCAAATGGCGCGAGCCACCAGGAGCGTGCTGGCTTGATGCGCCAAGGCGCAGGCGACCGTTCCCACAATGAACCCGGCATAGGTCGTCAGCAGCAGGGTGCGTCGGTCGAAGCGATCAATGAAGGGGGCGACCAAGAGTCCCACGATTCCGGCAGAAAGGGTGTAGGCCGAGACGAGACGACTGAACTCATAGGGTCCGATCGAGAGTTCCCGCATCAGCTGCGGTCCCAGGGGCATCAGGATCATGAAATCCATGATGTGGGTGAACTGAACGGCGGCGAGCAGCAGCAGCAGGACCCGTTCGGGCAGGGGCTTCATGCGGCGACGGCAGGCCGCGGACCTGAATCCAGGAACGGGAGTTGAGCTAGGGAGTTCATCACGGTTTGCGCCAGACGGCAGCGTCACCAGCCAGGCCGGTTTGGCCAATGCCAATCAAGCGCGCTTCGTCGGGAATAGCCTGCCGACGCCTTCGGTCGAAATAGAACTTTTGGACCGATGGGTTCAGAAACTGGTCGTCCCACTGGAATCCGTACCGGAGCCGCAGCACCTGAATCCGCGTGACGGCATTCGTCTCCCGTTCCCAACTCAAGGTGAGCAGATTGCTGCTGAGGGAGAAGCTCCCCGTGAGGGTGGCCGCGGCTGGAGCATTCGTCCCCAGCCAGGGTGTGGCGGGAATCAGGGCGGGCTTGGCGAAGAGGTCGCGTTGGAGACTGTTCGCCAGTCCGCCGAGATTGTTGACCAGACTGCTGGCATTCCAAAACAGGACCCCTTCGGCTCCGTCGCGACGGGTCAGGCGCACTTGATTCAAGATATCTCCAGACTGCCGATCGTCGCCGATCTTGGCGCTATTCAGGCCGGGAACGAGCAGCCGCTTTTTGGTGTTCTGAGACTCCCACCAGTTCAGCAGGGCCGTGAAACTCTGCTGCGGTTGGTTCAGCGGCCAGTAGAGCTGGGGTGCCAGATAGTCGCACCAACCGGAGTTGAGCCAGAGCTTGGGATCCGCGTGGAGTTCGGCGAACTGATCGAGACCGCGGATTCCTGGTGGATAATTGGGGCGCCAGATTCCGAACGGGCTGATGCCGACCTTCACCCAAGGTTTGATGCGATGCACGGCGGGATACAGCGCTTCGACGAAGCGGTTGACGTTGTCTCGGCGCCAGTCGGCGCGCTCAAGACGGCCGCCGTTGTTGCGATACCGGGTGTAACTGAGGTGATCGGGGAAAGGGATAAAGAGGCCATCGGGCCGGCGGACTGGGTACGGATAGAAATAGTCGTCAAAGTGGAGGCCATCGAGGTCGTAACGCCGAACGAGATCGAGGGCGACCTGCATGACGTGGTCACGCGCCTCGGGATGGCCGGGATCCATCCACTGGAATTGTCCGTACGGCAGGACCCATTCCGGTTTGCGGCGGACGACGTGATTGGGGGCAATGGGGGAAACCACTTTGCTGTGGCGGGCGCGAAAGGGATTGAACCAGGCGTGCAATTCCAGGCCGCGGGCGTGGGCTTCATCGCAAGCAAACTTCAGGGGATCGTAGAGCGGCACGGGCGCCTGCCCCATCCGGCCGGTGAGGTACTCGCTCCATGGTTCCAGCGAGGAGGCATACAGGGCATCACCACTGGGCCGGACCTGAAGGATGACGGTGTTGAGGTTGAGCCGGGCGGCGAGGTCGAGTAAGGAGCGCAGTTCCGCCTGTTGCTGGGTCACGGGAAGCCCGGGACGCGAAGGCCAGTCGATGTTGCCCACCGAGGCAATCCACAGACCGCGCAGCTCGCGGGGCAGGGGTGGCGGCTCGGGAAAACGGCGTCCAGTGAGGGCAGGTTGGGCGGTGGCTGAAACCAACATCAGCCAGCCCAGCAAAATCAGACGCATGACCGAAAGGTTGGCGGTCGGAAGAGGCCCGGGCAAGTGGCGGGGGACTTACCGACAAGGCCCGCAGGTTCCCAAGCCTCAGACCGGCTTGGCAAAGAGACTCGGAATCGGCTGACCGACACCATCGCGGGTGATGTAGAACGGCCGCTTTTCAATTTCGTACGACAGTTGTGGCGAGATCCCCAGCGCGCGGTAGATCGTGGCGTGCAGATCTTCGATGACGACCCGATCCTTCAGCGTTTTGCAGGGACGTTCGTCGGCAGTGACTCCGTGCAGATGCCCCTTCTTCATGCCGCCACCGAACAGCAGCACGCATCCGGCGTCGGTGAAGTGGCGATGCATGCCGTAATGCGTGAGGGACTCGATCTTGTCGGGCACGGGTACCTGATCCTTGATCGGTTTGTCCGGCTTGCCTTCCTGCATCATGTCTCGGCTGAACTCGCTGGCCAAGACGATGAGCGTTCGGTCGAGCATGCCGCGCTCCTCCAGATCCAGCACCAATTGGGAAATGGCGCCATCGATGGCCAGCTTCATGTTCGTGAGCTTTTCGTGGCCGTGCTCGTGAGTGTCCCAGTTGAGGAACGGGATGTACTCTGTGGTGACCTCAATGTAGCGCGCACCGGCTTCCGCGAGGCGTCGGGCCAGCAGACAGCCCAGACCGAAGCGCTGGAGGTTGGCCTTTTCGTAGCTTCCTTCGCGGCTGAAATCTCCCCCAAGTCGCTTGGAAAAATCCCAGCCGCCGGGAGCGTACTTGGCGACGGTCTCCGGACTTTCAAGCGTCAGATCGAATGCTTTGGCGGCGGGCGAACTGAGCAGGCGATTGGCGTTGTCGAGGGACCGCAGCAGCGATTCCTTTTGATATCCGCTACCCAGTTGGCCTACGGGCGAAGCCGCGACGAGTTCCCGGTAAAACTTGTCACGATTGGCAAAACGCGACGGGCTCATGCCTCCCGGCGGCGTGACCACGTCCTTGGCGGCATCGGGAAAGGCGACGTTGAACGGTCCGTATTCGCTACCGAGGAAGCCGGCCGTCGTGAACGCCTTCAGTTCCTCGCCTTCGCCGACATCCAGGCGCTGGCCAATGTTGATGAACGCCGGCACGGCCGGGTTCTTGGGACCGAGCGTGCGCGCGACCACGGCGCCGATGTGGGGGCAGGCGACGGTTTGCGGCGGGGTGTAGCCGGTGTGCCAGTGGTATTGATGACGGGAGTGCAGGATGAACCCGAGGTCAGCGGCGGTGTAGCTGCGAATCAGCGTGCCCCGGTCCATCACCTTCGCGGTCTTCTCCAGACCTTCACTGAAGCGGATGCCATCCACGGCGGTGGGGATCGAAGGGAAGGTGGAGAGAACCCGATTGGGATCCATGCCCTTCTCAAAGGCCGTGTAGCGCTTCGGATCGAAGGTCTCGGTAGCGGCCATTCCGCCGCCCATCCACAGCACGATGACGGTGTCGGCCGTGGCTTCGAGTTTCGGGATCGGTTCCGCGCCGACCAGTTGTCGCGGATAACCGGCGGCCAAGGCGCCGAGCGTGGCGGCGCTGAGCGACTGGACGAACTCCCGACGGGTGAAGTCTCGCATGTTCATAAAGATCGATGAGTTCCGCGGTTATTCAAAAGGTGAGTTGAAACTCCGGCAGCATGGCGACGCTCCAGAGCAGATCCTCCACGCCCTCCCGGCGCGGTTGGGTGCCGACCAATTCGACGGCTAGGGCCAGTTCCTGGGGCGTGGGAGGACGGGAAAGCGCTTGCGAAAACACCCGTTCGGCCAAGGCGCGTCCGTCGACCTGGGAGGCGAGCAACTGTTCGGCTCCGCGCCGCAACAGCTTCGCCAGGGTTTCGCCGTTGGTCAGTTCCAACGCCTGGATGGTGGTGGGGGTGGTTTGGCGGACCGTGGTGACCTGTTCGCGGTTGGGGCGGCCGAGTGCCAGAGCCAGGGGATCGGCCGAGGTCAGGGAGGCGCGGACCTGTCCGTAAACCGGCTTTCCAGCCACTGCTTGAGCCAGGGCCGGTCCGACGTTCCAAGGCGCGAGGTCCGTCGCGCCGAGAACCTGAGCCGGGGTCCAATCGCCAGCGGTGGTAGCGCCGCGCCAACCTTCGACTGGGCTGCGACTCACCCGCCAGGAAGCGTCTGAAGCGAAGTCGAGGACTCGTTCGCCGGAGTCGGTCTTTTCCCGCAGCTTGGCGTACACCAGAACACCGGCGGGATTGGGTCCGTCACCGCCGTTGACCGCTTCGAGGGCGATTACGTTGGTGCCGGGCCGCAGCAGTTTGCGAATGTCGTACACCCCGGGTTGGCTCCAATCGGCCGAGTCCGCTCCCCGAGCGCGTTCGCCGTTTACGAACATTCGGGCGGAGTTGTCCACCTGGACGAAGACCGTGGCCTCCTGCAGCGGGCCGTCGAGAATCAGGGTCTTGCGGAACCAGTTGGTCCCCGGGGGAACACCTGTGGCGCCGTGGGGATCACCCCAGATCCAGAACGGATCCGCCGCCAACGCGAGCGCGGGTCCGCGTTCCACCAACAAGGCGTCCAGGCCGCCTTCAGGTTTGTCCTGCCAGACCCCGGTGAGCGAACCCAGAGCGTCCCGGAATTGTTCCGCGCTCAGCCGGCGAATTCCCGGGCCGGTGAAGACGTACTTGTCCTCGGGCTTTTCCGGCAGGCTGACCGCTGGCAATTGGTACGCCTGGGAAGTGAGGATCAGTTCCAGAGTTCGCTTCAGGTCCCAGCGGTGTGCCACCAGGTCCTCGGCCAGCCAATCGAGCAGATCCGGACTCCACGCCTCGTTTTGCATGACGTCCAGCGGCTCCACCAAGCCGCGTCCGAGCAGTCGGGCCCAGAGGCGGTTCACCACGGTTCGGGACAGGCGGCCGTTCTCCGGTTGGGTGATGATTTGCGCGAGCTGCTCGAGGCGCTTGGCTCGGGGCGCCTGGGGATCGACCGCACCGAGTTCCGGAAAGAGGAACTTCAAGGAGGCGTAGCGACCGGTGGGTTTGTCGCATTGAACCATCTGAAGTTTTTCCTCGGCGTAGATGCCGGCGAGTCCGTAGGCGTCGCTGAGTTGCCAGTCATCAATGAACGAATCGTGGCAGGAAGCGCATTTCAAGTTCACCCCCATGAAGACCTGCCCGATGTTTTGAGCGGCTTGCATGGGTGGGGTCATGGAGGCATTGACCTCACCGCGCCACACGATGCCCTTGGAGAATCCTTCGCTGGCCTCGGTGGGGTTGACCAATTCCCGGACGAACTGGTCGTACGGCTTGTTGTCGCGCAGCGCGGCGTAGAGCCAGGTGCTGATCTGCTTGCGCCCGCCATCGATGTAGCCGGTGCCGCGGTAATCATTTCGCAACAGATCATTCCAGAACGTCAGCCAGTGCTGGGCGTACCGGGAGTTGTCGTGCAGAAGTTTTCGGACGAGCTGCTGACGTTTATCCGGCGAGCGGTCGGCGGCGAAGGCGTCGAGTTCCTCGGGCGTCGGCAACAGACCAATCGTGTCGAGATAAACCCGGCGAGCGAACATCCGGTCATTGACCAGCGGCGCGGGCTGAATCTGATGACCTTCGAAGTAGGCTTGGAGCAACTGATCGAGCGGATTCGCGGGGCCGGTGGCCGGGAGTTGCGGTTGGCGGGGCTTCAGGTTGCGGGTGGGCGGTTTGGCGAAAGTGATTTCTGCGGGCCATTTCAAACCCTGGTCCACCCAAGCGCGGAGCAGACTGACCTGCTCGGGCGTCAATTTCGTGCCTTTTTGGGGCATGACGTCGTCGGGATCGGTTCCGGCCACCAAATGGATCATCCGGCTGTGGGCACTGTCGCCCACGAGTGTGGCCAGTCCGGACTCACCGGGCTTCAGGAAATCGGCCCGGGTATCGATACTCCAGTCGCCCTTCGCTTTTCCCCGGCCGTGGCATTTCACACAGCTGGTTTCGAGAATGGGCTGAATGTCGCGGGCGAAGTCCACCGGTCGGGTGGCGGCGGGGGGCAGTTTGGCGATGGCTTCGGCGGTGGGGGGAGGAACGGCGGCCAGGGAAACCAAAGCCGTGCCAAGCGCGAGGACCGAGGCGGCGAGGAAGCGAAGGGGAGCCATGCGTAACAAGGGGATCGACCGGACGGTGCCGTGGTGGTGGGACTGGGACAAGCTTTCGGAATTGGTTGACCCGGTCAGACGAAGTCCGCGGACGAAATCATCAATCCACCGTATCGAGCTGCGCCTCTGGATTCATCGGCAGGGTTCGATTGCCGCGCCCACCGCAGACTCGCGTCTCGTTGGCCGGATTGGGCCGCAGCATGCGTTTCTGGCGTTCGCGATCGCCGGCGTTCCGAACCACCGGAATCGGTTGGCCGGTGTTGATGTCCAGTCCGGTCACGTACATGGCGGCGGACCCGGTCATCGGCAACGGAATGAAGTCCTGCACCTGCTGGAGGTTCCAGCGCTCTTCCTTCAGGAACGTTTCCACGGCGCCCATTTCCTTCTCGGTGCAACCCGGGAAACTGGAAATGAAGTAGGGCACCAGATACTGCTCCTTGCCGGCGTCTTCGCTGAGCTCGAAAAACTTCTCCATGAAGGCTGGGAAGTCTCCGGCGGGCTTACGCATGCGGCGCAGGACGTCGGGATGCATGTGTTCGGGAGCCACCTTCATGTGTCCGGAAACGTGGTTCTGGACCAGCTCCTTCATGTACTCCGGGGTGCGCAGGGCGACATCCATGCGGATTCCCGATTGCACAAAGACGTGTTTGACCCCGGGTTGGGTTCGGGCGCCCTTGAGCAGGTCGATGCCTGCCTTTTCGTCGATCTTGAGCACCGGACAAATGCTGGGCCAGAGGCAGCTCGGCCGATGGCATTTCTGGCATTCTTCGGCGTGACCGTTCTTGGCGCCGTAGAGGTTGGCGGTGGGGCCGCCCAGATCCGAGATCGTGCCCCGAAAGGTGTCGGACTCGGCGAGTTTGCGAATTTCCTTCAGGACGGAATCCACGCTGCGGCTCGACAAGAACTTCCCTTGATGGAAACCCAGGCCACAGAAGGTGCAGCCCCCGGGACAGCCCCGGGAAACGATGATCGAATCCTTGATCGTGGCGAAGCCGGGGACGGGTTCGGTATAGCTGGGATGGGCCAACCGCATGAAGGGCAGTTCGTAGAGCGCGTCGAGTTCCGGGCCATCCACCGGAAAGGCCGGGGGTTCCTGGAGCACTGCCCGGTTGCCGTGCATCTGGACCAGCCGTTTGCCGCTGTAGGGCGTTTGCTGGGCTTCAACCACCTTGGTCAGACGCATCAGGTGGGTCTTGTCGGCCTGAAGATCCTCCCAGGAAGGCAGGATGATGCAGTCGCTGAAGTCGGCGGCCGCGGTGGCCTTGCTGCCCAGGAACACGGCGGTGCCGCGGATTCCGTGCAAGTCGCGATTGCCGGCCTTCAGGCGATCCACGATTTCCCGAACGGCCCGTTCGCCCATGCCGTAAACCAGCACATCCGCCTTGGCGAGCGAGAGGATCGACGGCTTGAGTTTATCTTCCCAGTAGTCGTAGTGGGCCACTCGACGCATGGAGGCTTCCATGCCGCCCAACACCACCGGAACTCCCGGAAATGCCCGGCGCGCCATTTGGGAGTACACCACGGCCGCGTGATTGGGGCGTTTTCCGGGCACCCCACCGGCGCTGTAGACGTCCTCCTTCCGCTTGTGTCGCGCTGCCGTGTAGTTCGACAGCATGGAATCCAGATTTCCCGCGGTAACCCCGACGAAGAGTCGCGGAGTGCCCATGACCTGAATGGATTCAATCTTGGTCCAGTCCGGCTGGGCGATGATTCCCACCCGCAACCCCATGCCTTCCAACACCCGGCCAATCATCGCGGCGCCAAAGGACGGATGATCCACGTAGGCGTCGCCGGTAATGATCAGCACGTCCAGTTCGGACCAGCCCCGGGCCTCCATTTCCTCCCGGGACATCGGAAGAAACCCATTGGTTTTCGGCTTGGCTGCAAATTGGATCGGAACCGCTCCCATAAACGTGGCCTAAGGTGACCGCATGCCTGCCTGATTGGCAAACGGAACCAGACTGAATTTGTCTGGTTGGTCCAAAACCGGTAGGGCGACGCTTCGCGGAGCCGTTCGTTAGTGGAGTCCCCACACGTCATTTCGCAGTTACGCTTACGGCTCGGCGGAGCCTCGCTCCACCGGGGCGGTTCCCTCTCTCAACTCAACCCTCAACCCGCTTCAGGGGGCCATAAATTTCGGTCGCACGGTGCGGCAGGCGAATTATCGTCCGCCCCATGGAACTCTCCCAACAACAGGCGCTCTTGAGTCTTGCGTTGCACGCGGCGTACGCCGATGGCGAAGCCTCGCTGTCGGAACGTGAATCCATTCAACAGCTCGCCCGGCGCTTCGAGCAGCAGGGCGTGGCGTTGCCCAGCCCGGATGCCGCAGTTCGGGCCCGGACCGTCGAGGAGTTGGCCCGCCAGCTCCGCGGCCCAGAGACGAGCCAGATTGCCTACGAAATGGCGTCCTCGGTTTGTGAAGCGGACAAGGAACATTCCGCCCCGGAACGTCGGTTTTTGGCCGAGTTGCGAACGGCCCTGGGCCTGGAGGAGGCGGTCAGCGGCAGTGTGGACTCCCAGACCCATGTGTTGGCCGAGGCCCACGCGATCCCCGCCCGTCTCACCCCGGTTCAATCCGTGCCCCCACCGGTGTTCGACGTGACCTCCACCACGGTCCAAGGGTCTTCTGCCGCCGAACTCGACAAAACCATTCTGACCAATGCCATTCTGGCCGGAGCGTTGGAACTCCTGCCCAGCACGCTGGCCACCATGGCCATTATTCCCGTCCAAATGCGGCTGGTGTATCGGATTGGCCAGACCTATGGCTACGAACTGGATTCCGGTCACGTGAAGGATCTCCTGGCGACCGCCGGCGTGGGGCTGACCTCCCAGGTCGTGGAGGGGTTTGTGGAGCGCTTGGCCCGAGGGTTTTTCGGCAAGGTCGCCGGGGGCTTAGGTCGCAGCCTCGGCGGGCAGGTGGCGAGTTCCGGGATGTCGTTTGCCACCACATATGCCTTGGGACAAATGGCTCGGCAGTATTATGCCGGCGGCCGGAAGTTCAGTTCCGTCGAGCTCCGCAACCTATTTGATTCACTGCTGGGTCAGGGGCGTCAGTTGCAGACGGAGTATCTCCCGCGAATTCGCGAACAGGCGGCGAAACTGGATTTGAAGTCGCTTCCGGCGTTGCTGCGGAACTAATCCCGGGAGGTTTGCACCTGACAGAGTGAAGAAGAAGCGTGTCGGCGGATTGACCCGACGGCCGTTTCCGGAGGAGGATTCCGCATGCCTGAGTCTGGTTTGAAGATTGAACAACTGACCGTGGGCCATGGGCCGACGCCGAAACGCGGGGATTCCGTGACCGTTCACTACACGGGAACCTTCACTGATGGTCGGAAGTTCGACAGTTCGGTGGATCGCAATGAACCGTTTTGTTTCAACGTCGGCTTGGGTCAGGTCATCGCCGGCTGGGATCAGGGCGTGGCAACCATGAAAGTCGGCGACAAGGTGCGCATGACGATCCCGCCGGAATTGGCGTATGGCCGGAACGGGTATCCCGGAGCGATCCCGCCGAATGCGACGCTGATCTTCGAGGTGGAACTGTTGTCGATCGGCTAAACCCCGTAGCCGCCGACGGCAGAAGGCGCCACTCAGTCCTCCCGCGTGACCTGGCGTTCCGCCTGTGAAGTTTGGAGCAGGTCGGCTTCGCGCGAAGCGTTTGGAGTGCGGTTGCGCAACGCAGTGGAGCTACCGCTTTTCGTCTCGGCGGGTGCCGCCTCAAAACACTCTGCAACCCACCCGCCACCTACGCGCCGCAAAAACACCCGAGGATCTCCCGCGGAGGGGGGACGAATCTGGAACCCAGGAAAACAGGAAAAAGATGGTGAGAGGTCGCTTCACGAGACGATCCTATAGGCAGCTTCAGTGAACGCTCCGATTGCGCCGCGGCTCCATTCAGGGCACGGTCCCCGAAGCGTCACCAAGCAGCGACGTTATTAGGCGTCATTCGCACATCATGGGAAGCGCGTGCCAATGCAGTGCAGTTGGTCGAGGCGTTCAGACGTTTCGGATACGCCACACCGAGCGCTTGTTCGATGTCGTTACGGATGTCGGCAGTGACCACGGGCACTTCCTCGACGCTCGCGCAGTTTGGGCGTGTCGTCTCTGCGGTCAGATGTTCGCTTGGATGCGCGTCGTCTACAAAGACCAAGAAGAGATTTTGGTTCGGGCACAGTCACCGGGTTGGCAGAGTTGGGATTGGGCAGTGCTGGCTGAGGTAGCCGACAGTTGTAGATGGCGGGGCCCGGAGCGAGAACCGAGATATGTCGTGTAGTTTTACCACGCCGCCTAACATCTGTTACGACGGCGGTCAGTGAGTTGGAACGTTTAGCGTGCTCGTATGGCCAGTTGTATCTCCTATCAGGACCAGTTCTTCCACGTTTCGAATCAGAGATTCTATTCGCTGATCGCGTTCGGTTTGGAGGCTGCGCAGAGGACAGCGCAGACGGACGCGGAGAGATCGTTTATTTCGACCCTGAAACAAAGTAGTGATGCTTTCTATCCCGGCTATGATTTCGCTATTGAACGTGAGTTTTCTTGTCGAGACGAACGGAAATTCTGGGCGCGAGTGTTTTTCGATTTGGCCCATCTCATCTTCTGCCGTGAGATCGGAAATCGTGATGTCTCGTTCTGGCAGAGTTCAGCCGTGGGGGATGCGTATCTCTTTGGACGTTTGATCACGCGTTCAGTGCAGGAGGAGGAGAATGCGTGGCAACCCAAGACCATGGCGTCTATCGAGGCCGATGCCTTCCAAAAGAAGGGAGTCAACGTAAGGTTGTGAGAATGCCGAATCAGGCCGTCGAATTGCCGGTTTGGAAAGGCTGTGCCCAGAGCTAGCGGTTTGTTGGTAGGCTCCGACGTTGGGTGTCAACCACGCTCCATCCGTGAATACCGAAGCCCAGAAAGTCAGCAGACCACGTCTCACCGTGATCGAAGTGGTCGTCGAGTGGATGGATCATCCGGGTTCACGACACGAGATAGACGCGGGTCTGGGATTGACGGTCACCCCCAAGAAGATCACTCGAATCAATCCGACGTTGGCGTCCCGCCTTCAGTGGTTACTCATCGGAGAATGCGACATCAGGCCGGGTTCTCCGGGGGCAGTTCCTCGGAAAACTGTCGGTTCATTTCACCGCGCTGGGCGGCGAGTTCGGCGATCTGACGGCGAAGTTGCGGATACTTGCGCAGAAACTCCCGGAAGTCGCGCTGACTGAGCGTCAGGAACTTGCTGTAATCCAGTGCGGTGACGTCGGCGGTGCGGGTCTGGCCCGAGAGCAGGGCCATTTCGCCGAAGAACCCGCCCGGGCCGAGCTTGATGCGGCGTCCTTTGACGGTGACTTCGACTTCGCCGGAAGAGATGAAGTACACGGCATCGGCGACATCGCCCACGCGGATGATTCGTTCGCCCGGTTGGGCCTCGCGGGACTGGAAGTGGAGCACCAGTGTTTCGCGCTGTTCGGCGCTGAGCCCGGAGAAGAGCGGGAACCGTTGAGCGAGTTCCTCCGGGCTGAACACTTTGTGGGCGGCGGCCTGCTGTTCCAGTTTGAGCCGAGCGGCTTCGAGTTCGCGTTCGAGTCGTTGCAGACTGCTGGAACGGGAATCCTCCAACGCCGCCTTCCAACGGACGCTGGCTTGGAGTCGTTCGTTCAACCAGTCGGCACCCGTAAAAAACAAGGGATTCAGCGTGATGGATAGGATCGCGCCGGCGAGCACCAGGCTCAGACCTTCTGGCGGCAACAGTCGGTACTCCAGTCCCAGTCCGGCCAGGATGAAGGAGAATTCCCCAATCTGCGCCAGGGACGCCGCGACGGTGAGTCCGGTGCTGATGGGAAAGCGCAGGGCCAGCACGATGCCGAGTGCGATCAACGACTTGCCGATCAGAATCAGAAGCAGCACGGCCAGCACCTTGCCCGGTTCGCGCACCAAAATGTAGGGATCGAACAACATGCCGACCGACACGAAGAACAACACGGCGAAGGCGTCCTGCAGCGGCAGAACGTTGGCGGCGGTCTTGTGGCTCAGATCGGATTCACTCAGGACCACGCCGGCGAAGAAGGCGCCCAGGGCGTAGGAGACGCCAAACATTTTCGCGGAGCCGAAGGCGATGCCCAGGGCGAGGGCGAGCACGCAGAGGGTGAAGAGTTCGCGGGATCCGGTGCGGGCGACCTGACGCAGAATCATCGGCAGAACCTTCGGACCGAACATCAGAACGATCGCCACGAAACAACCCACCTTGAGCAGGGTGCCGACCAGGGACAGCAGCAGATTTCCCTCTGGCACGGTGGCATGCGCGGCGTCGGTGGCTGCGGGTGCACCGAGGGCGGAGGCCAGGGCGGGGAGTAGTACCAGGGCCAATACCATGGCGAGGTCTTCGACGATCAGCCATCCGACGGCGATGCGGCCGTTCGGCGTCGCCACCGCGTTCCGCTCTTCCAAGGCCTTGAGCAGAACCACCGTACTGGCGACCGAGAGACTCAGGCCGAGCACGATGCCCGCGCCCCAACTCCAGCCCCAGAACTTGGCCAGGAGCGCGCCAATCACCGTGGCGAGGGCGATCTGTCCGATGGCTCCGGGGACGGCGATGCGACGAACCGCCATCAGGTCATCGACGGAGAAATGCAGACCGACCCCAAACATCAGGAGCATCACCCCGATTTCGGCCAACTGGGAGGCCAGGGCGGCGTCACCGACGAAGCCGGGGGTATGCGGTCCCACGGCGACCCCAGCCAGGAGGTAACCGACGAGCGGTGGTAGGTTGAGCCGGTTGGCGATGAAGCCGAAGACGAATGCCAGAACGAACCCGACGGCGACTGTGGCGAGCAGGGAAACGTCGTGTGGCATGGTGTTCGTGTCGGTCGGGTGAGCGGCCAGCCGTGACCGGGTCGGCGCTCCGCGGGTGCGTCCGCTCCAGAACACTGGGTAACGCTGTGGGAATCAGGCAAGGTTTTCTGTCGAAACCGCTTCCGAACCGACTTCCCTTGGGACGACCGCTTAGGCCGTTCCGGCGAGAGTGAGGTCGCACTGGACCAGCAAGGTGCCACGCAGGGTCACTGTGGCCTGAGCTTGGATCAGATGGCCCATCCGGCCGCTGATCTGAGCGTGAACCGTCACCGTTTCCCCGGGTCGCGCCGTTCCGAGAATCTTCGCCGCGCGAAGGGCTGTGAGCTTCAGTCCGGCCAGCGGGGCCTGCCGGGGATCGCACTGGGCCACGACTCCGGCTAATTGGGCGGCGGCTTCCAGCAGCAGCACCCCGGGCAGCAGCGGATCGCCGGGAAAGTGTCCGCGAAAGTACTCCTCGGTACCGCGGGGCGTAAACTCCGCCGTCCCCTTGATGCCCGGCTCCAGGGAGAGCAAGCGATCCACGAAACGGAATTCGGGACCATGGGGCAGTTGCCGCAGTGGTGACGTGAGATCCATGGGAACAGGAAACCGAGCGGGGGAAAGTGTAGGAGAGGAGGGGACGCGGTGCAGTACCGTTCTGGTCCCATCAGCGGGTCGGCGGGGCCATTTCGGTGACTTTCCAGCTCGCGTCGAGGGTCGGTCGGAAGAGGCTGGCGGGATTGGTCGGATTGCGGACGGCGTTGGTGAAGTCGTTGCGCAGACTCGAGCCGTCGGCGAATTGCAGTTCCGTCGCTTGCAACTGCCAGGTGTTGGTTTCGACCCAGAGGCGAAGTCCCGGCATGAGTTCCCGGGTGCCGGCGGCTCGCGGGCGGACTTGGAAGCCGATCGCCGGGGGCGCGTTGCTGATCGACAGCAGTTCAAAGCGGGACTGGAAATCAGCCGCATTGCGGGGAAACCCGGAGTCCAGCAACGCCAGCGCTTCCTTCATCGGACCCTGGGCCAGTTGTCCCAACGGATAACGTTCTCCGCGTTTCAGCCGGGGTGAGAGGATCAAGAGTTCCGAGCCGTCGCGCACGGCAATAGACTGCGCGGGTTGGCCGAGTTCCCAACGGAATTGATTCGGGGCGGTGAACCACACTTTGCCGGGAGCGGTCAGGGGACGGGTCAGTGACGGGAGGCGACGGGTTTGGATGAGATCCGCCGACCAGGACTCCAGTCCTTCCTGTTTGTTCAGCCAATGAACGAGCAGGGACTCCGGCGTCTGAGCATGTGCCAGGAGCAGGGAACCCAGAGTCAGCATTCCCACGAGGGTGAGTCCGAGGCGTCGGACCCGACTCAGGACGCGCCGGGTGTCTTCGATTCCCAAACGGGGACGAAATGAAACCATTGGTCGGGAAACTGCCGGACGACCGGCTCGAACGCACGCAGGATGTCGCCAGTGAACGCCACTCGGCTCGCGCGATCGCCTAATTGACGTCGGTCATAGGCAATCGGCGGCAGGGCATGGGCGCGATATCCGTTCGTCCCGCGCACGAGGTATACGGGCAACACCACGGCTCCGCTGGCCCGGGCCAGTTCGGCGACCGCAATGCTGGCGCGGAACGGTCGGCCCAGAAAAGTCACTTCCACGGCCGTTGCTGCGGGGGGGCGATCCACCAGCAATGCCACCACGCCGCCGTCCTGAAGTCGGCGGATCACTTCGACGAAGGCGAACGGATCTTCGCCGACGACGAGCGTGTCGATGCCCAGTCGGGCACGGGCGGCGGCCCGCAGGTCGGTGAACTGATCGCCGGGTTCGGGAGCGGTCAGGACCAAGGGACGCTGACCGAACTGGCGGAGCAGGGGAGCGCCGAACTCCCAGTTGCCGAGGTGGGGCGTGACCAGCAACACGCCGCGACCGGATTGAAGGGCAGCGGAAAAGTGTTCCCAACCGGCCGCCGGATGAATGCGCTGGTCCATGGGAACGCCGGCTTCGTAGCGCCAAAGGTCCACCAGCTTGTGGGCGAACTCCTGGAAATTGGCGCGCGCGGCGCTTTCGGCTTTCCCGGGGTTGGATCCCACGACGGGCTGCAGATTCGCGACGACAATTTCAAAGCGTTCCGGCCGCAGTCGCCGATAGGCCAGCGCACCCAGGGAGGCGAGGCCGACTGTGACGGACTCCGGCAGCCAGCGGCCCAGACGCTGACCCCAGCGCCAAGCGGTGGCGCCGTATAGGGCGGACGGGGAGGCGGGGGCGGCGGGCGGCGCTGCGGGTGTTCCCGCCCACCGTTGCCACCACGCGGGCAGCAAGCCCACACACACGACCAACACGCAGGCCACGCCGGTGGCGCAAACGAGGTCGAGGCTGGCCAGACCGAGATTGCTGCTCCAGGCGAGGGATCCAAACCCAGCAATGTTGGCTCCCGCGCACAACAGCAGTGCCCGTCCGGTGGTTCGCCAGACGGCTGCGCGATTGCCCCGATGTCGGCGTAGGGCCAGTTGAAGGTGAATCGTGGAATCCACGGACGAGCCCAACAACAGAGGCAAGGCTACCAGACTGAGGAGATTCCAAGTGCGGCCGGTCAATGTCATGACCGCCAGCAGCAGCGCAATGCTGACCGCGAGCGCCGCCAGGCCCAGGGCCACTTCGCGCCAGTTGCGAAAGGCCATCCAGAGAAAGAACACCAGCGCCGCGATGATCAGCGTGGTCACCCACAGCACCCGTTGCTGCACGTGACCGGCGAGCCGCGCGGCCAAGGTGTCCCAACTGCTGATCTTCACTGAATCGGGCAGCCCCCAGGTCTCGGTGGACGGAAGCGCGTTGGTGCCGGGCCAAACGGCGCCAAGGGCGAGGACGTCGCCAGAGTCCGTGCGCGCGGCAAATTGGCCGGTCAGCCAGCGCGCCGTTTCGTTCGTGGGCCAGTCGGGAACGTCCGTGGCGAACCAGGCGGGCCAAGCCTTCCAGACGCCCCGCGCCAGATCCAGCGCTGGACCGGTGAATCCCGCTTGAAGCACTTCCGCCTCCCAGCGCGACTGTTGATTCAACCAGGGGCGAAGCAGGGTGCGGTTGGTTCCGGCCCAGTCCGGTCGGGGCCAGAATCCCAGCGGCAGATCGAAGGACTCAATGGTTCCGCGGCTTTGGACTTCCGCGAGTCGGAGCGACGCAGCGGTCAGTTGTTCGGCGACCTCAGTGGAGTTGGATCCGCGGAACAAGAGGCGCCAGGGTTCGCGGGTTCGACCCAGTTCGGCGCGGGCTTCGTCGAGTGCGGCGTAGGCGGAACTGTTCCGTGGGCGGAGCGGATCGTCACTCGTCGTCATGGGTGGCAACCCGCCCCACAACGCCACCAGCAGGATCAGGCCCAACACGGCCACGGTCGGTCGCAGCGAACTCATGTTGGCGGCCTGCGAGGAATCCGGAGGAGCGAGTGGTGCGAGCGGGGAAGTGACCGGGCAGACGCGGGGTAGGAAGAAGTACAACATCACCACCGCACCCACGAGCAGGCCGAGGGCAGTGAGTTGACCGAGTTGAGCCAGTCCCGGCAGACCGGCGCCACCGAGCATGAGGAACGTGCCGGCCGTGGTGATGGCGGAGTACCAGATTCCGCGAGCGACGTGTTTCCGAACTTCCGCGGGAGTCGCACCGGGCATCGCCACAGCTTCCTGGTAGCTGACCAACCCGTAGTCCACGGCCAGACCGAGCAACACGGCGGCAAAGCCGACGCTCACCACGTTGAGGGTGCCCAAGGCGAGCCCGCCCAACGCCAGCGTGACCACCAGGATGAGTCCGAGAGAAACCAGGAGCCACCCCAGGGGTTTCCAGCTGCGATGCGCCCACCAAAACAGCACACCAATCAGCACCACGGTGGTGGCCACCGAGTTTCTCAAGTCGCGTTCCATCCCGCTGGAGATTTCGGCGATGAAGACCGGACGACCGGTGTAGCCGAGGGTGGCGGGGACGGACCCCGCGGTCAGACCCTGGCGACTGACGGACTGAACGTCCGCGAGCCAGGCTGAGGCTTCCCGGTAGTTCATGCGCGGATTGGTCGGCTCGACCCAAAGGACCCGGAACGTTCCGGCTTCGTTTTGAAACGTGCCCGTTCCTGCGGTCAGAGAAGAATTGAGGCCGGAGCCACTGGGGAGGCGCGACAGGCCCAATGGGTCGTAGCTGGTGCGCAGGAGTTCCTCGGGATTCAGTTCCGTGGCCAGGGACTCCTGAACGCGGGTCAGTTCCGCGGCGATGGTGTCGGGTTGCCGGGCGGCCAGCCAGGTGCGTACGGCCTCCGGCGGCTGTTGCAGCCAGAGCCAGGCGAGGTTGTCGGCGGCGTCCTGCGGGTTTTCCTTCCACGGAGGTTGCCAGCGAACCCGGCGCACCAAATCGGGGCGCCGGTTCAACGTCGTTGCCACGGCTTCGGCGGCCTGACTGGCGGCAGCGGAGTTCGTTGCCCGGACGGTCAGCCAGAGTTCGCCCGCGTTGGGGAAGTAACGCTGATGTTCCTTCAGGCCGCGGACAGCGGGAAGCTCGGGCAGCAGGTTGAGGATGTCGGCATCAAACCGCAGCCGGACCAGACCGAGTCCAAGCGGAACGACCAGCAGCAACCACCACCAGGAACGACGTCTCATGCCGCGGAATCAGTTCGCCGCTCCTTCGAGCCGTTCGCCGGTGCGCGTTTGAAGAAGGCTCCAGGAGCCGGAAGGATCCTGGGTCAGCTGCCACGGGGCGGGCCAGAGGGCGTTCGGCGGAAGGGAGTCGAGCCGGAACCACAAGATCTGACCCGGCGCCGGGCGACGTCCGCCGTAGCGGCCCTTCCGTAGACTCGAAGTGATTTGCCAGCGCTCGGGGGTCAGTTGAGCCGTGACGACGGGCAGACCTTGTTTGCTGAACTGGACGAAGCGGGAGCCATCGGCATGGTGCGCGACGAGCAGTTCTCCCAACAATTCCGGAGCTTCGCGCCGGGGTTTCCAGGCGGCGGCGGTTTCCTGAATCGTCCAGCCGGACGCCTGGAGATCCACCGGCGGGAGGGAACGCGAACTCGCGCAGCCGGCGGTGAGCAGGAGTAGGAGAGTCAGCAGCCACGCGGATCGGTCTGGGCCGCTTCGGGACGGACCGTTCATGCTGCGGCGGGAGCGAACGTAATCCGGGGAACCAACGGGAACCGGCCTTGCAATTTCACCAGCAGGAAGAACAGCCGCATGCGCCACCGGAGACGCCATCCGCCCTCGAGTTCCCCGGCCAACACCGCATTGACCGCCGCGGCGAGACCCAATTTGGCCCGGGGTTCGAGGAACAGTTCCATGAAAGGCGTGGTATAGAAGTTCTCCACCATCTCCCAATAGATCTGCATGGCCGCCCGAATGCGCCGCTCATACGCCGTCAACTCCGGCGCGGCATCGGTGCCTCGGTCGAGTCCGGCGAGCAGGGCTTCGGCCCCCAGCTTGGCCGAGAACATCGCCAGGAACACGCCACTCGAGAAAATAGGATCGATGAACCCGGCGGCATCACCGACACGCACAACCCGGTGGCTGAAGAAACTGCGGTTGCGGTAACTGAAATCGCTGGTGACATGCATCGGCGACACCCGGCGGGCGGACTTCAAGCGTTCGGCCACTGGCGGACTGCCGGCCACGAACTGCTGGAACACTTCCTCCGGAGACTGACGGAACGCCGCGTACTCATCCCGGTCGAGCACCAGGCCCACGCTGACCTTGGCCGGATGATCCGGTCCGCCGGTGCACAGCGGAATCAGCCAGAACCATTTGTTGTCGAGCCGGACAATCACGGTGTCGCCGGCGGTTTCCCCGGGATCGAGTCGGACCCCTTCGAAGTGGCCGAAGACCGCCAGCTTCTTCAGCTGGGGATTGGGCACCCGGATGCCTTCCTGATTGCCGGTGACATTGCCCCGACCGGAGGCATCGAGCACGAAGCGGGCGACCTCGGTTCGGGTGGCGCCGGATTCCTCGCGAATCGTGACCGCGACGGAGTCGGGACTGGCCTGGACTGATTCCACGCGGACCCCTTCGCGGACGGTGGCGCCGGAGGTGGCCGCATGCTGGAGCAGGAGATGATCAAACTTCGCCCGCTCGACCTGGAACGCCTCGGTGTGGCGGGTGAACTGCCCGTTCCGGAACACGAATCCGGTGCCCTTGGAGCCATTGCCGAGCAGAAACTGGGCGCCGCGTTTGCGGGGGAAGCCGGCCGCCTCCAGGACGGGTAGAAGGCCCAGTTCCTCGAAGATGGCCTGGTTGTAGGGCAGCAGCGATTCGCCGACGTGAAAGCGCGGGAAGTGCTCCTGCTCGAGCACCAACACGCGCTTTCCGGCGCGCGCCAGCCGGGTGGCCGCGCAGCTTCCGCCGGGTCCACCACCAATGATGAGTGCGTCCCAAATCCCGCTCGACATCGGCCGGACGGTCGCACTGGGCCAGCCTGAAACCAAGTCTGGCGTTCGGTCGGTGGAATGGGAGGGGGTAATCGGCAGGAGGGGGGTGGGGAGACAGGGTCCGCCGCCGCTGGTTTGCCAGGTACGAATCGTTTTGCCCGCAGTTCCCGACGTAAATCCGGTTGACCTACCGGGTCTTCCGGATGTTCCGTTAGTCATTCGGGCTAACCCTTCCCAAGCACCAAGCTCCTGTGTTTCATCCGCCCCTCGATTTCTATGGCAGCTAAAATCAAGTTCGGAACCGACGGCTGGCGAGCCGTCATCGCTGAAGACTTCACCTTTGAAAATGTCTCCCGGGTCGCCCAGGCCTCGGCGGACTACTGGAAGCAGAATCCACCCGCCGGAACCCAGCCCACGATCGTGGTAGGCTACGATCGGCGGTTCCTGTCGGACCGCTTCGCCCGGCGCACGGCCGAGGTGCTCGCCGGCAATGGTTTCTCGGTCATTCTGAGCGATTCGCCGGTTCCGACCCCGGCGGTGTCGTTTGCCGTGAAGGCGGCCAAGGCGGCCGGTGGGGTGATGATCACGGCCAGCCACAATCCTCCCGAGTTCAATGGCTTCAAAGTGAAGGCGTGGTACGGAGGCTCGGCAGATCCTTCGATCTGCCAAGCGATCGAGGAACGGGTGGATCAGGGGACCATCAAGTGGACGGCGTTCGACGTGGCGGCGAAGGCCAAGAAGATCGTCGTGAAGGACCTGCGGGCCGCCCATTACGCGGCCTGCAAGAAACTGGTGAACTTCAACCTCATCGCGAAATCCAAACTCAAGTTCGCCCATGAGGCGCTCTATGGCGTTGGCGCGGGTTGCTTTGAAGAACTCCTCGAGGGAACCACCTGCACCGTCACCACCCTCAACGCTGAACACAACCCCAACTTCGGCGGCATCAATCCGGAGCCAATCGCCAAGAACTACGTTAAGTCCGCCGCCTGGTTGGCAAAGAATCCCCACGACATCTGCCTGGTTACCGATGGCGACGCCGACCGAGTGGGCGGCATGATGGGCGACGGAAGTCCGCTGACCACACATCAGCTCATTTGCCTACTGCTGCGGCACTACGTGAAGAATCGCCAGCAAAAAGGTCGGGTGATCAAGGCGCTGACGACCACCACGATGGTGGATCGCATGTGTGCCGCCTATGGGCTGCAGTTGGTGGAGACCGGGGTGGGCTTCAAGTACATCGCGTCGGAGATGATCCAGGGTGGCGTGTTGCTGGGCTTTGAGGAAAGCGGCGGCATTGGTTTCCCGGGGCATATTCCGGAACGCGACGGCATTCTGGCCGGGCTGATGCTCTTGGAATTGCTGGCCACGGAGAAGAAGCCGGTGAAGCAGTTGCTCGCGGACCTGGAGAAGGAGTTCGGTCCCCACGAGTATGCCCGGATCGACACCCATTTCCCCTTGGAGAAGCGCACCTCGCTGATGGAGTTCTGCAAGTTGAACCCCCCGGCCAAGCTGCTGAAGTCGCCGCTCAAGGAAGTGAAGTCCTTCGACGGCGTGAAGTTTATTGCCGAAGACGGATCCTGGCTGATGCTTCGCGGTTCAGGCACGGAACCCATTCTGCGGATTTATGCCGAGGGAAAGACCCTCGCCGACGCCGAAAAGCTGCTGCAATTGGGCGTGAAACTCACCAAGCAGGTGTGAGTCATCGGTGCTTGCGTCCGGTGCATCTCCGGGCATGCAGGCATTCCGATTTTTGTCCGAACTTCAACCTGACAAGTTCGGGCTCCGGATTAGAAAAGACGCGCAATGAAAAAAGTCTTGGGCGTCTTCTTCCTCGTTCTTGTGGTGGGAGTCCTCGGAGTCGGAATCGGCGGATGCACCACCTACAACGGGTTGATCTCCGCTCGGCAAGGGGTCGACCAGGCCTGGGCGCAGGTGGAGACTGTCTATCAGCGGCGGGCGGATCTGATTCCGAACCTGGTGGCCACCGTTTCCGGGAACGCCAACTTCGAACGGTCGACGCTCCAGGCCGTGACTGAGGCCCGGGCAAGTGTGGGTCAGGTGAAGCTCCCGTCCGGGCAGGCACCGGATTCCTCGGAAAGCCTCCGGAAGTTTCAAGCGGCTCAGGATTCCTTGGGATCGGCCTTGTCCCGATTGCTGGTGGTGGCCGAGCGGTATCCGGATCTGAAGGCGAGCCAGGGATTCCGGGATTTGCAGGTGCAGTTGGAAGGGACGGAGAACCGGATCACCGTGGAGCGGCAGCGGTTCAATGAAATGGTGGGAGGCTACAACACCCGGATTCAGCGGTTCCCCACTTTGATCCTGGCCCGCCTGTTCAATTTCCAGCCCAAGCCTTACTTCGCGGCGGATCCGGGCGCGGAGAAGGCGCCCAAGGTGGAGTTCAACTTCAACTCGCCGCAAAAATGAGACGCCTTTGGATCATCGGCTGTTTGAGCCTCTTCTGCGGGTTGCTGGGATCGGCGCAACCGGCTTTGCCGCCGGCTCCGGAGAAGTATGTCTACGATCGGGCGAACCTCCTGACGCCCGAGACCCGGGATCGGCTCAGTCAGCGTCTCGGCGCCTTCGAACGGGAGTCGTCTTCCCAGGTGGTGGTGTGGATCGAGCCCAAGCTGCCGTCGGGAACCACGCTGGAGGAATACGTGAACCGGGCCTTCGAGGAGTGGAAGATTGGTCAGAAGGGCAAAGACAACGGCGTCTTGTTGGCGGTGTTCCCCGAAGACCGGAAGATGCGGATTGAGGTGGGCTATGGACTGGAAGGAGCGTTGCCGGATGCGTTGACGGGCCGAATCATTGAGCAGGAAATCGCTCCTTCATTCCGTCAGCGGGAGTTCGATCAAGGGGTGAGCGCGGGAGTGGAGGCGATTTTGGCGGCGACACGCGGGGAATATCGGGGGACGGGTCGGACTCAGTTCACCCGGACTCAACAAGGCGCCAGTGGAGCGGGAGCGTTGGTCGGAGGAGTGCTCGGATTTGTTTTGGGCGCGGGAGTTCGGCGGTTTCAGGCGCGCCAAGAATCGGCGTTGAACCAGGTGAGTCAGGGATTGCTCGGCGGCTTCATTGGCGGGGTTGGACATAGCATCGCCTTGGCGCTGCTGGTGCAGCGACTCGTGATTCCAGCCGGCGCGGCCTTTATCTTTACCTGGGCCTTCATCTTGATGCGCCAACGGGGCGACGAGTTGTCCCGAACCGGACGGCGTCGACGCTACTCCCAAAGCTGGCCGAACTGGAACACCTCGGGTTGGTCGGGATCGAGCAGTGGCTTTGGGGGTTTTGGAGGCGGCGGAGGATTTCGCGGGGGCGGGGGACGTTCCGGGGGAGGCGGGGCGAGCGGTGGCTGGTAACCAGAAACACGACTATGGAACCCACGGCATTTACACAGCAGTTGGACGACGCCCAGATCGCTGAGGCGATTCGTTTGGCGGAGGTCTCCACCTCGGGGGAAATCCGCGTTTTCATCACCCGTTCGCACTCGGTCAAACCATTGGAGGACGCCCGGCGCGAGTTCTATCGGCTCGGGATGGCGTCCACCGCCCTGCGCAACGCCGTTCTGCTCTACTTCGCGCCGGCGACCCAGCGCTTCGCGGTTTATGGTGACGAAGGAGTTTACCTCCGTTGCGAAGCGAGTTTCTGGGAGTCGACGACCCGCGAAATGGAGGCGCTGCTCAAGGACGGGAAGTTTCACGAAGCGGTCCTGACTGGTATTCGGCGCGCGGGAGATGAATTGGCCCGGCAGTTCCCGAAACATGGCGCCGATCGCAACGACCTCCCCAACGAAGTTGTGCGCGACTAACTGACCGTGGGATTGCTGGTTCCTGGTGTGGTTTCGAGACTGGGACTGGCTCTTTTTTAGGGGCTCGGGAATGCTGTTCGCACCGATCGACAACGACCTGTAACCCAGCGCTGCTCAGCCCGCTTACGGCGGCGAATCAGCGACCGTTTCCCAGCCCTCTTGAGCCAACGACTTCAACGGACGCTTCGCGTCACGATTCTCGGCGCTGTGGTCAACCTCGTGTTGGCCGGTGCGAAACTGGTGGGCGGCATCCTGGGACACTCCGAAGCACTGGTGGCGGATGCGGTCGAGTCCTTCTCCGACCTCGCGGGATCCTTCATCGTCTGGCGCGGACTCAAAATCGCCGCGCTGCCCCCGGACGAAAAACATCCCTACGGACACGGCAAGGCAGAGTCGATTGCGGCGGCCCTGATTGCGACGGTCCTGGTGCTGGCCGCCATCGGTATCGCGGTGCGTTCAGTCCGGGAGATCTTTGTTCCGCATCAGCCGCCGGCACCTTGGACGTTGCTGGTCCTTCTGGGGGTTATCCTGATCAAGGAAGGGTTGTTTCGATTCGTCGCCCGGGAGGCCGCTGAGACGCATAGTCCGGCGGTCAAAGGGGATGCCTGGCATCATCGGAGCGATGCCATCACCTCGTTTGCCGCGGGCATCGGAATCACCATCGCTTGGATTGGAGGCCCCGCCTGGGCGTCGGCGGATGACATGGCGGCCCTGTTCGCTGCGGGAATTATTGCAGTGAACGGCTGGCGCATTCTGATGCCGGCCGTCGAAGATCTCATGGATGCCGTGCCGGATCCGGCGGTTCGAGCCGAGGTGCAGCGCGTGGCGGAATCGCAACCGGGAGTGGACAACGTGGAGAAAGTCCTGATTCGGCGGAGCGGGTGGCAACTGCTGGTGGATATGCACGTCCGGGTGGACCCGGAAATGACGGTGGCGGCCAGCCACCGGGTGGCCCATGCCGTGAAGGATGCGGTTCAGGCCGAGTTTCCCACGGTCAGGGAGGTGTTGATCCACATTGAGCCCAGTCGCGCGGGTTCGGAGCGGGCCCAAGGATCGGATTCCCAACCGGGCTGAGGACCGCTCCGAAAGCTCAACCGGGCCGAACGTATCGACCACCTTCGGAGCGATCCCCTGGGATTATTTGGGTCCGGTACCGTCGCGGGCTTTGGCTTCGGACAGCATGCGATCAAACTGCTCCTTGCCGCCGAAATAGGAGTAATTGATTTCGCCCAGCAGCGGGATTTGCCGGTTGAGTTCGTCCCAGTCCCCGGCCCTCCAGGCATACTTTGCGAAGTTGTGCCGCCAAGAAACATTCTTGGGATTCAGTTCGAAGAATCGGTCGAAGGACTTTTGGACATCGGACCAGACTTCCTTCTTCCGCCAATACGCAGGCCGCTTTTCCTTCGGGAAGTCTGAAGCAATGAGTTCGTGGGCGCGCATCAGAGCCAGTGGGACTTGGCCTTTCCATCGAGGATGGGTGAGGCAGCTGCGGCCGAACTCCAACATTTCCTCATGGTCGCCATGCCACCGAGGCATCAGATACCAAAGCTTGTCGGCGCAGGAGTCGTAATCCCGGGGGTTCAGTTCCATGGCCCTTTCGAACCAGAGCTCCAGCCGTTTGCGACCTTCACCCTGGCCGAGTTCCACGCGCATCATCTGGTTGGCCGTTCGATTGAGAGCTCCGCGGGCCCACGAGTTCGTGAGGCACGCCTCCGCCTGAGCCAATTCCGCCGCGAAAGCCTTCCAGCCGTCGTCGGTGACGGAGTCTGCGAAGCCTGTGCCGCGGGCCATCCACGCCCGATCGGCGTGTCCCCAGCCCAGCGTTAGGAGCACCCGGGGATTCTGGGACCAATGGTTGGTCATGAGCGGCGTCAGGCGGTCCCAAGCGGCCCGGTATTCGGGCGGATTGGGTTTGAGGAAAATGAGAAGATCTTCGCTGGTGTTCACCACCTCGCCCACCGGTAGCTCGGGATTGGCGAACGCCTGGGCCAGCAATTCTACGGCGGTGCGGCGCAGGGGGGCGAACTCCGGGGTGCCCTTGGGGCCAAGCTCGGATTTGATCAGCGAGGCGGTCCGATACATCGCCCAGAATTTTTCCAGTGCGTCGTAGTCGGAATCCATCAGCGATTGGGAAGCCGCCCGAAACGCGGGTGTCACGTCCTCCTGCTTCATCGCCAGATTGCCGTAGCGAAGAACGAAGTATTGAAACAAAGGGTCCGTACATCCGAGTTTCTGGATCTGCCGCACCAGTTTCTCCACTTGCTCCGGGTCGGCGAGGTCGGTGCCGCCCCGCAGATTGGCCACCTGATCCAGCAGGGCCAGCATGGACTCATTCCACTTGGGGTTCTTGGTTCCGGCGCGCTCGTACGCGGCCCGCAGACGGGCTCGATGCCAGGCGGCATCCTGAAGAGCTTGTTGTTTCCAAGATTCCGCGGTGACGGGGACAGTGGGGAGGGCTTTTTCGGCCTCGTACTTTGAGGATGCCTTCGTCTGGGAAGGCGAACTAACGGCCCCCGCCGGGAGAATCAAAAGAAGCGAACCGAGGGTCAGGGTGGAGAGTAATCTGATTTTCACGCGGAGACGAAATCACTGGTCCCGAGACCTGTCACGCCCAGGATTGAGGTGCCCTGGAGTTTTGGGCCTTGCTCAAAATTGGCCTTCCCCGGTGCGCTGGGCTCGCGTTGACTCACTCCGCTGTTCGCAACGCATGAAAATTGTTCTCGCTTACTCGGGCGGTCTCGACACGTCGGTTCTTCTTTCCTGGATCAAGGAAACCTACGGCAATGCCGAGATGATCGCCTTTTGTGCCGACATCGGTCAGGACGATGAACTCAAGGGGCTGGAGAAAAAGGCCCGCAAGACTGGCGCGTCGAAGATCTACATCGACAACCTGCAGGAGGAATTCGCCTCCGACTTCATCTTTCCGATGATGCGGGCCGGGGCGATTTATGAAGGCCAGTACTTTCTGGGTACCTCGATTGCGCGTCCGCTGATCGCCAAGCGAATGGTGGAAATCGCCCGGGAAGAGAAGGCAGATGCCATCGCCCACGGTGCCACCGGCAAGGGCAACGACCAGGTCCGCTTTGAGCTGACCGCCGCCGCGCTCGCGCCGGAGTTGCAGATCATCGCCCCATGGCGGGATGCCCGGTACCGCGAACAGTTCCCGGGCCGTCAGCAGATGATCGATTACTGCGAGGCCAAGGGAATTCCGGTCCAGGCCAGCGCCAAGAAGCCGTATTCCATGGACCGAAACCTCCTGCACATCTCCTACGAGGCGGGGATTCTGGAAGATCCGTGGTACGACGCGGGCGATCTGAAGAACCGCGACTATTTCACCACGTTGTCTGTGCTGCCCGAAGATGCGCCGGACAAGGCGGAGTACGTGACCCTTGAGTTCGAACGTGGCAACTGCGTGTCGGTGAATGGCAAGAAGCTGAATCCGCTGGGAGTCATGCGCGCGCTGAACAAGCTCGGCGGCAAGCATGGCGTGGGACGCGTGGATATGGTCGAGAATCGCTTCGTCGGCATGAAGAGCCGCGGTGTGTACGAGACGCCGGGTGGGGCCATCCTCAGC
Organism: Verrucomicrobiota bacterium; assembly: GCA_017309115.1. GTDB lineage: Bacteria > Verrucomicrobiota > Verrucomicrobiia > Limisphaerales > UBA9464 > UBA9464. Next base: position 109,512 of record JAFLEF010000003.1, read on the forward strand.
TTCGCGCATCGGCAGATCGAGTCGCTCACGATGGACCGCGAGGTAATGCACCTCCGGGATTCCCTCATTCCGAAGTACGCCGAGTTGGTCTACTACGGGTTCTGGTTTGCTCCGGAACGCCTCGCCCTTCAGGCGCTGGTCGAAGAGTCGCAGAAGAATGTGGCGGGAACGGTTCGCGTGAAGCTTTACAAGGGGGGAATCCACGCGGCGGGACGAAAGAGCCCAGTCAGCTTGTACAATCCGCACATTGCGACCATGGAGGCGGATCCAACCAAGGCCTACAATCAGGACGATGCGACTGGCTTCATCCGACTGAACGGCTTGCGCCTGCGGGTCAATAGCACGGTGAACGGGGCCAAGAACCTATCCACCCTGTAAGCGGCAGATCAGTTGGAAGGTGACAAAACCGGAAGGGCAAAACTCCGAGCGAACTGTCACAACTGATCCAACACCGTGAGGACCAGGTCCGCTTGGACGGCGATGGAAAGACCCAGCGGAGTGTGCTGGATCCGCTCTTCGTAGGGAGTGATTGAGCGGTCGGTCTGGCGATGCATGCCGGATACCACGCCGACCAACCGCGGAACTCCGTCCACCAGGGTGAACAGAGGGCCACCGCTGTCGCCGCCAAAGCTGCCGATGTTGACCACCAACGTGGGAATCGCCGACACCGGTGAAAGCGGATAGGACGCAATCGTGCCCCGGCGCAGCACCGGCCAAGCAGCGGCGTTGACCTCCAGTTGGGCCGGATATCCCGGGAGCCAAACTTCGGCGCCCAAAGTGGCTGGGCTGGAGCCATCGGGAGTCGCCCGTAGAATCTGGGCAACAGGCAAGGGAACGACATCCAGGTTGGCGGGAAGTGTCAGGGGAAGGACGGCGACATCCTGGGAGGGATGGCGTTTCCACAAGGGCTGACCGTCCTGGAAGACCACGAGCGGCAATTCCTTGCGCACTGCTTCGCCGGAAGACTGCTTCTCGCGAACGATCAACACGCCTTCCGCGGCCTTGGATTCATCGAACACATGGGCCGCTGTCACCAAGAATACATTCGTGTCGCGTTGGATCAGAAAGCCGGTACCCGAATGACCGTCCCGACTAAGCCGGCAAGTGGCCTGGAGCATGGCCACGAAGGGGGCCTCGCCAGTCGCGGCCGACCCGCAGGGAATCAGACACCAAAGGAATCCCAGCAGGGTCAACCGTAGACCTGAAGCCAATGCATTCGTCATGACGGAAACGTGCCGGGGCACACTGCGGAGTTCGAGCTCCTTCCTCCGGAGGTGGCCCGATTGAGTTCGGGGTGAGCTTGTCCTCGCGGCTCGCATTCGGGCAGAATCGGGAGTTCCCAATCGAAACGAGTATGCGAATTCACCGGGCAGTTTTGTGGGGCGCGGGAGCGCTCTTGGGTTGCGGCTTAGTTCTGGGACAGGAGCCGATTGCGCCCATCACCCTGCCGCCGTTGCCGGCGCCGCAACGGGTGCCGACTCCGGGTGCCACCAACGATGCGCCGTATGTGCCGCAGCCCATACTGCCCGGCGGCGTGGTGGTCCCGTTGTATCCGCCAGGGTCGCCGTTCTTGAAAGCCGAGCGGGTTCGCGAAGCGGAACAATACAATCTCTCCAAAACCGTTCCGGGCCGAATCAACAGCATTGTTAACATCCATAATCCGTCGATTGAAGTGCATCGGGTGGAAGGCGGCATCAACACCGGGGCGGTGGTGATCCTAGCGGCCGGGGGAGGGCACAACACACTGAATGTCGGGACGGAGAGCGCCGACTTCGTGCCGTTCTTTTACAACTACGGGATCAACAGCGTTATCCTGCGCAATCGACTCCGGCGCGATGGCTACGAGCCCAAGGTGGACGCGGTCCACGATGTGCAACAGGCCATCCGAATCGTTCGCGCGTATGCTCCCCAATGGGGTTTCGATCCCCAAAAGATTGGCGTCATGGGGTTTTCGGCAGGTGCGGAATTATCTTCGCCAGCAGCCCTCTTCTTTGAGGAGTTCGACCGGACCAACCGCGCCCCGGATGATCCGTTCGGCCAATTTTCCTCCCGACCCAACTTCGTGGGCATCGTCTACCCGGGCCCGACACCGTTCTCCTGGGGAGGTTCCCCGCCCGTTCCCCGAACCACCCCGCCAGCGTTCATCGTCTGTCCCAGTGCTGGAGATCGCGGGCACGCCTTCTGGGCGTTGGACTACTACACCGCCATGTTGGAGGCGGGCGTTCCCAATGTGGAATTGCATCTTTACGGACGTGGTCGGCATCCGGGGGATCCGTTGCCGGACGGCAGCCGCATGTCGGGCGGACTGACGGATCGTCAGGGCATCCCCTTCGGCACGTGGCAGGATCGGTTCATCGACTGGTTCCGGGATTTGGGATTTCTGCAAAAGCCCGGGATTGAAACCAAGGCGGAACAGGAGGTTCGCGTTTTTGCCTCGCAACCCCCGCTCGCGCCGCGAGGGAGTCGTTCCGGAAAGCGGGACACCAACGCTCCCGCCGGTAGGCGACCGTAGAGTCACGATGGCGATTCAGGACATACGGGAGGTGGTGCCGTTGGAACCTCGAATCAACGCCAGTTCACGCGAGGGGGGGACTAATCTGCAAAACATGAAAGCAGGAATAGGCAGGGGAGGAATTCCGCCGAGGTCTCTCGAACTGGCTCCTATTCATGCCCCTTCGAAGCATTCGAGTTTCGAAGTTTTCGGCGCCGAAGGAGAGAATTGAACTTGCTGCAGACAGAAGGAGAGGCAGCGTCGGTTTGCCGTGCGATTCGTGGTCCCCATGCGTTTTTGCCATCTCGCAATCCTGCTGATGGCCTCCCTCCTTCTCGGTCGTGCCCGCGGAGAGACCGCGTCCGCCCCGATTGTTTTTCGTCCGGCCTACGCCCCTGGACCGGCGGACAATCCAATGAAGGGATTCGTCCCTTATGCCGGTCAAGGCCGGGAGTTTCCCCATTCGTTGGAGTTTGATTATCTGCCTTTGGCCGCCCTGATGACCGGGCCCACCAATTTCAATTGGGCGCCGCTCGAACGTCTTCTGAACGATGTCTCTTCCCGGGGCTGCCAGGCTATTTTCCGCATCTACATGGAGTATCCGCGGAAGCCTAGTGGGGTGCCGGCCTTTCTGGTGGACGCTGGAGTCAAGGTTCGGACGTGGACCAACACGAACACCCAACCATTCCCCCACGCTATCGATCACACTCCCGACTACGAGGATCCCCGGTTGCGGGCCGCGCTCAAGAGCTTCATCGCTGCCTTCGGTGCCCGGTACGACGGTGACGCTCGCATCGGATACATCACGGCCGGTCTGCTGGGCACTTGGGGCGAATGGCACTGTTATCCCCACTCGGAGTGGTTTGCTTCCAAGACCGTCCAGACCGAAGTGCTGGATGCGTATGAAGCGGCCTTTCGGAAGACGCCCGTGCTGCTGCGGTATCCAGCAGGCGAGGTGCATCACGACCACGCCCCCAACAGTCAGCGGCGTATGGGATACCATGACGACTCCTTCGCTTGGGCAACCTTGGAGACGGGCCGGAAGAGTGACGATTGGTTCTATCTCGCTGCCCTGCGCGCGGCGGGTCCGGCGGCTCTGAATCGTTGGCGGACCGCTCCAATCGGGGGCGAGATTCGGCCAGAACTATGGCCCTGTTTATGGACGGAGGCGGGCTGTCAGGAGGGTCAGGATTTCGCCCGCTCCGTTGCCGAGACGCACGTCACCTGGCTCATGGAGTCCAGCACTTCGAAACCCCAATCTCCGGAGGAACGGGCTCGAGCCGTCGCGGCCGCTCGAAGTTTGGGCTATGAGTTGCAGGTGGTGCAGGCGACCGCAGCTCTGTCCGGGCGCACCCTCGACGTGTCCGTGACCCTGACCAATCGCGGCGTAGCCCCGTTCTATGCCAACTGGCCGGTTCGCTTGCGGGCGGTCGATGCCACCGGTGGGGAGGTGGCAGTGACCCTGCCGTTTCGGCTCAATGAACTGATGCCAGCTGCGGCCGACACCCAGTCCGGAAATTTGAACCTGTCGTCGTTTCCGGCCGGACCGATCCGCCTGTTCCTCGGCATTTCCAATCCGCTCCCCGGTGGCCGTCCTGTTGGTTTTGCCAACCGGAACCCGGACGACTCCCGTCTCGGCTGGCTGTCTCTGGGCACGATGACGATCCCATAACTCGCGCCGGAGGAGGTTTCGCCAGGGAGCTACGGAGTCAGTCAACCTGATAGGCCCGCCGAGGAATCAGGCGAGAATCGGGCGGATGACCTGACCATGGTCGAGATCCAGACGCTTGCGGCCGGGAATTTCCAAGCGGCGGGAATCCAGACCCAATTGATGCAAGACGGTTGCGTGGATATCCGTGACGAAATGGCGATCTTCGACGGCGTGGAATCCTAATTCGTCAGTCCGACCGTGTTGGATACCGCCGCGCACTCCGCCGCCGGCGAGCCAGGCGCAGAAGCCCTGGGGATGATGATCCCGGCCTGAACCTTCCGCGCCCGGGGACCGTCCGAACTCGGTTCCGAAAACGACCAACGTGTCGTCCAACAATCCGCGCTGACGTAGATCCTTCAGCAGGCCTGCCACTGGCCGGTCCACCTGCGCGGCGAGGGACGTGTGGTTCGTTTTGATTTCACTGTGCGCGTCCCAGGCGCCGCCGCCGCCGCCGCCGTGAAAGATCTGCACGAAGCGGACCCCGCGTTCCACCAGGCGTCGCGCTACCAGACACTGTTCCCCAAAGGTTCGCGTGGTATCCTGGTCCAGACCGTAGAGTCGCCGAATGTGTTCCGGTTCGCGCTCCAGTTGCAGCGTTTCCGGAACGCTGGTTTGCATTTGGAAGGCCAGTTCGTAGGCCTTGATGCGGGCTCGCAGGTTTTGGTCGTCGGGATAGTCGATGCCGGCGAGTCGATTGAGTTTGCCGAGGAGGCTGAGGTTGGCGGCCTGTTCTTCGAGGGTGAGGGTGCCTTCGGGCGGTCGGATAAAGGGCAGGGGATTCTGGGGATTGGTGTTGAGCCGAACGCCCCCGTGTTCTGGCCCGAGGTAAGCGGCGCCATAAGTGAATGTCCCGCCGCAGCAGTCGCCGGTCGGGGCGCCGAGCACCACGTACTCGGGCAGATTCTCATTGAGCGTTCCCAGGCCATAGCAGGACCAGGCGCCCAGGGTCGGATGTTCCAGTTCCCGCGGATGTCTGCCGGTCTGCCAAGTCAACTGCGCGCCGTGGTCGTTGTGGAGCGTCCAAAGCGAACGGACCACGGCCAATTCATCGGCGCATTCTCCGATGTTTTGGAACCAGTCACCCACGACGAGGCCGCACTCGCCGTAGGTTCGAAAGCCAGTTTGCAGCGGCATGATGACCTTGCGGTTGCCATGGGCGGGATTGCCGCCCACGACGTCCTTGCCCTCGGTGGCGAGGACCCCGGCGTAAGGGGTGTCGGCGATCGATTTGCCGGCGTACTGATTGAGGATGGGTTTGACGTCGAAGCTCTCGAGGTGGCTGACACCGCCGCAGAGAAAAATCCAGATAACGGAGCGGGCTCGGGGCGGGAAGTGAGGCTGACCGGTCGGCGGCTGCCAGGCGGGGTGGGAGTCGGCCCGGACGCCGTCCCGAAACAAGAGGGCTCCGAGGGCCAGTCCGGTGAAACCCATCCCGGTATCAGCCAGGAAGGTGCGGCGTGTGACCCCGGGACAGTTCATGCGTCGCTGTAGGATACGGCTGAGCGGGTGGTTGCGGGAAGCGGGAAAGAGGAGGCGACGGGAAGTTGAGGGGTTGAAATGTCGATAACCGATGGGGCCGGCTCGGTGGAACCTCGCCCTACTTGGCGGCGCCACGTTGCATGGTGTTGGCCATCACGCTGTAGAGGTGGGTCCACGCAGTCCGAACATCGGGGGTGAAGGCGTCGCCCAAGACGTCTTCGAGCATGCCCAAGAGCGCTTCTCCTACGAGGTCGTAGTGGGTGGGTTCGACACCGTAGCCGGCGTGCTGATGGCCCAGTTGGCGGAGGATTGGATCAAGCCGAGCGGGATGGTCGAGTAGGTCAATGGCCTGGCGGAGCATGGCCATCAGTTTGTCCGCCTGCGCTTCGATGTCGTGTTGAAAGAGGCGGCGTAGGGACGGGTCCAAGGAGAATAGGCGGCGGTAAAAGATGAGCGCGGCGATGTGCGCCTGGCGGTCCACGCGCTGGAAGCTGTCTCGAACCTTCTGAATCTCTGCACCACACATCGGCGTGAGGGTTGTTCCGGCGCGACGAGGTTGCACTTGGACTTAAGTCGGATGACAAGCCGGACGGAAGCAGGGCACGGTTGTCGCGTCGTCCATGAAACGGATTCTTGTCATCGAAGATCAGGCGCCCATGCGTCGCAACTTGGCGCTGCTGCTCGAGTTGGAGGGATTCACCGTACTCACCGCGGCGGATGGCCGAGAGGGCCTTGACGTGGCGCGGGCGGAGAAGCCGGATCTCGTGATCTGTGACGTAATGATGCCAGAGTTGGATGGCTACGGGGTCGTGCAGGCGCTGCGGGCCGAGCAGACCACAGCGAATATCCCCTTCATCTTTCTCACGGCCAAAGGAGAAAAAAATGACTTCCGCGCTGGGATGAATTTCGGCGCCGACGATTATCTGACGAAGCCGGTGATTCGTGACGATTTGTTGGCGGCGGTACAAACACGGTTGGCCCGGGCTGAGTCGGTGCAACAACTCGTCACTCAGGCGGCGGGCCGCGGCGGGTTTCACCCCGACTTCAGCTCGCCGGAACCCTTGCGCACGCGGCTCAATTTGACGCTGAGGGAGGCTGAAGTCCTGCTTTGGACGGCTCAGGGCAAGAGCAACGCGGACATCGCAGTCATTCTGGGAATGGCCGAGAAAACCGTAAAACAGCATCTCGGGAGCATTTTCCAGAAACTCTCAGTCGAAGGACGAGCGGCGGCGAGTCTGCGGGCGTTGGAAGTTCTCGCGAACCCGGAGGAAGTAACGGGCTGATCCGTGTCACAGCTGGAACGAAACGTGACTTCGAGACGATAACGGGCCATGGAAGTGTTCTTGGGAGGCGCATGCGGAACGACGACGTGGCGATCGGAGATTGCCATTCCGCTGCTGCGCGAGGCCGAGGTCGAATTCTACAATCCCCAACTACCGGACGGCGCCTGGACTCCCGATCACCAGTACGTGGAGATGGAGGCCAAGGCGAAGGCGTTGGTCTGGCTGTTTGTGCTTAATGAACAGACGCGCGGCGTGGCGGCCGTCGCGGAGTGCGCCTATCGCCTGGGTCAGCAGGGCCGCTTGGCGCTGGCCCTCACGGATCTACCCCACGGCATTGCGCTCGACGGGACGGTGCTTTCGGCGCGAGAAGTGGATGACCTCAATCGCGGCCGGGTGTTTCTGCGGGCCATGGCCGCGGATCACGGCGTGCCGGTGTTTGGCACGGTGGCCGAAGCCACCTCCCAGGCCATCGAGTGGGTCCGTCAGGCCCGCCGCGAACTGACGCTTGATCGGTTGCAGGCTATTCTCCGGCGAGTGTCGGTTCGCGGATACGCCTTTCTGCCGGAGGCGAATGGAACTCAGCTCTCTTTTCGGATTCGGAAGGAAGAGCTCAATGAGACCACTGGTCAGGTGGAGGCCATGTGGGGACGCCGTTGGTTGATTGAGCGGGAGGCCACGGAGGCGGAGGTGGTGCGCACGGTGCTCAAGGCTTCGCTGACCTGGGAGGAGCACGAATTGCGGGAACGTTTCCGCTGGGATGGGCGGCAGATTTTTGATCCGCACTTCGCGGTTCCTGACCATGGCCCTGGTGAGCCTTGATGCGGCTGCGCTCGACGGCGGGGCGGCCGCCCGGCAGCGATTTGCCCGTGATCTCGAGTTGGCCTGTCGGCAAAGCGGATTCTTTCTGTTGAAGAATCACGCGATCCCCTCGTTCGTGTGGAGGACGGTTCTGAGCGAGGCAGAACGCTTCTTCGCGGGTCCGTCGCACCGAAAAGAGGCTCTGAACATTCGGCATTCCTCAAACTTTCGGGGATTCTCCCAAATGAAGAATTCCCGCGACTGGCGGGAGCAGTTGCACTTTGGCACCGAATGGCCCGACGGAGCGTGGTCGGAGGGACGTCCTGAGTACTATCGACTCGCCGGGGCGAATCCCTGGCCCAGCATTTCGTGGGCGGAAGGCGTACTGCAGTATCTCGCTGCCGTGCAGAAACTGGGATTTCGCCTGCTGGAAGTTCTGGGAGAACGACTGGGTGTGTCCTGCGACAGGTTCATCGGCTCACCCAAGGAACCGCCTTACATTCTTCTCAAGGCGATCTGTTACTACGCGCAACCCGGCGCTGAACAGCGCAGTGGTGTCGCTCCACATTGCGATTGGAGTTGGATCACGCTTCTGCTGCAGGACGAGACGGGTGGACTGGAGGTTCAGGGTCCGGACGGAGTGTGGCAGCCGGTACCACCCGAACCTGGGGTGCTGGCCGTTAACACCGGGGAACTTCTCGAAGTATTAACTCGGGGGTATCTTCGGGCTGCCCCTCATCGGGTGATCAACCCCAGAGAACGGCCCCGCATCTCCCTTCCCGTTTTCCTCAATCCAGCGCTGTCCGCCCGAATCGAACCGCTTCCCGAAGCGCCGGGACCGGCTTGGGATTCACCGTTCCAACCGGAGCACATTCATCGTGTAGTACCCAGGGGAACGGTGGTGGCGCCGTTTTGCTTCGGGGAAAGTGAATGGCAGCGGAAGGGGTTGGGACGCTGGTGTCATCAGGCCGCGTGCCTTAAGGCGTGAACGGAGGCAGGCGGGCGGACGCAAAACGGATCTGACCCAAACTTTCCACAGGAGAAGCCGGTAGGGGTGACGCTCTGCGGAGCCGTGTGTGAGGGGACTTCTAACGCGCAGAGGGACACTGGCAAACAAGGCGCGGCGTCGCGGCCACCGGCATTGTCGAGCCAGGGTGTTCCTGAGTAGCGTTGGGTCATGCTTCCCCGTGCGATTCGTTGGCTGTGGTTTTGGGCTCTGCTGGGTCGGGCGGTCGCGACGGAACCGATCCCGGATCGGTTGGTCGTCCTAACCTTCGACGATTCGTCCGGGTCCCACTTCAACGTCGTCCGGCCGCTGCTCAAGCAACTCGGCTTTGGGGCCACGTTCTTCATCACCGAGGGCTTTACCTTTCGGACCAACAAGCGTGACTACCTGACGTGGCCGCAGATCAAGCAACTGCACGACGAGGGCTTCGAAATTGGGAATCACACCCGGGATCATCTGGGCGTTGCACCCTCGAATTTGGGGCAGTTGCGCGAACAGGTGGAAGCGATCAATGACCGCTGTGCCGAGTATGGAATTCCCCGGCCGGTGAGCTTTTCGTATCCCGGCAATGCCATCGTGCCCGGGGCGCTGCCCATTCTGGAGGAACTCGGTTTCCGCTTCGCCCGAAGGGGCGGAGCACCCGAACAGCCCTACGACTGGGGCCGCGGATTTGCCTATGAACCCGGTCGGGACCATCCGCTGCTGCTTCCGTCCGCGGGCGATGCCCGACCGGATTGGACCCTGGAAGACTTCAAACGCGCCGTCGACCAGGCTCGTGACGGTCGAATTGCGATTCTGCAGTTTCATGGTGTTCCTGATGGTGAGCATCCCTGGGTGAACACCCCACCGGAGCGTTTCGTGAGCTACCTCAATTATCTCGCGACGAATCAATTCAAGGTGGTGGCTCTGCGGGATCTGGCTCGCTACGAGGGGACCGATCGCCGACCGGAGAATCCGCGGGCCATCATTCAGGAACGGCAGGCTCGGCGGACGGAATTCCTGATGGAGGGCGAGGTGGTCGCGGCCGAGTCGGGGGACCCGATTCCGGCGCGGCTATACATTGAAGGCCCCACCGGGCGTTGGTTTTTCCCCAAGTCCGCTCATGCACTGGGCTCCGCCATTTCCTACGAGCGGCGGAATTCCGCCAACACCAACGCCGTCGAAGCCCATAGCACGCTGTCACCGCATCCGTTCAAGGTGGAGTTGCCGGTCGGCCGATACCGGATCACGGCGGAACGTGGACCGGAATGGTTTCCGGAAACACACGAAGTCGAGGTGAAAGAGGATCTGCCACGCCTTCGGTTCGCGCTGCGGCGCCTGACCGATATGGCACGGCAAGGCTGGTACTCCGGCGATGGACATCATCATCGCAATCCCCAGGAAGTTGCCCAGGTGATGCTGGCCGAGGACGTAAACGTCAGCCTGCCGATGATGGACTGGACGACGGTATCCACGGTGGCTCCGGGGCTGAGCAGTCAGAGTTTTCCGGCGGCGTTTGGCGGTCAGCCAGTCGTGGTGGACGCGACGCATGTGTGGCATCCGCGGAACTCAGAGTACGAAATTTTCCGGACCGGTACGGCGGCGCACACTTTGGGCGCAGTCCTGGTGCTGAATCATCGGGCGAGGTTGACCAACACCGTGTTTCCCTTGGCTGAGATTTCGACGCGGGCGCGATCCGAAGGGGCGTTGCTGGATTTGGAGAAGCACAACTGGCCGTGGTCGATCGCGATGGTTCCGATTCTGGGTGTGGACCTGTTCGAATTAGCGAACAACCATCACTGGCGCACGGAGTACGCTGCGCGGAACTGGGCGGTTCCCGCGCCGGAGTGGATGGGGGTAGGAACGGGCACGCAGACGGAGCGCGAATGGACGTCGTATGGATTTCAGACGTACTACGCGCTGTTGAACTGCGGCTTCCCACTGCGTCCGTCAGCGGGCAGTGGCAACGGGGTTCATCCGGTACCGCTGGGATTCAGCCGGGTCTATGTGCATTTGGACGGGACGTTTAGTTTTGATGATTGGATGCGAGGCCTCGCGGCCGGCCGGAGTTTCGTGACCACTGGACCATTCCTACAGGCGAAGGCGGGTGGTGCTTGGCCCGGGGCGAGGTTCTCTCCTGGGGCTACCAACTCACTGGCCTTGGAGGCGTCGATTCTTAGTCAGCAGCCGCTGGAGAGTGTGGAGTTGATCGTCAACGGCGAGGTTCGGCAGCGGTTCGAACCGGAGAACAAGCCGACGGCCAGCGGTGGATTCCAGAATCAGATCCAGACGGAGTTCCGGCCGGCGGGAACGTGTTGGTGGGCCTGGCGCTGCGTGGAACGTCGTCCAGGGGAGCGGATGCGGTTCGCGCACACCGCTCCGTGGTATTGGGAAGTGCCGGGCGAATCGCTGCGTCCGCGAAAACTGGAGGCCGCGTGGTTGGTGACGCGGGTGAAGGAGGAGATCGCGCGGAGTCAGGGCGTGGCTCCGGAGGATCTCCTGCAGGAGTATCGCCGCGCACTCGAGATCTACGAGCGGCTGGCGGCCGAAGCGAAGTGAAGCGGGCGTTACGCCGCGACCGCTTCCGGAGTCCGTGAGGGCCGGGCACCCGGAGGGCGCGGGCCGGAGCCCGTCTTCCGGGCCTGATGACTGCGCCAATACTCGAAGGGCAGGGAGCCCAGTGCCACCAGAGCGAGCTGACTGAGAATAAAGCCGCCGAGCCAGAGGAAGGCGCCGCTCATGAAGCCGTAGCTGTGCAGTCCGATGCCCAGCATGTTGGTGCCAAACCAAGACCAACTGGTGACGATGTTGCCCACGATGGCCAGGTTCATCAGACCGCGTTCACGGACCAATCCGCCCCAGCGCGCGTGCAGGATCAGGGCATTCCAGAGCACGATGATCAGCGCGCCGTTTTCCTTGGGATCCCAACCCCAGAATCGGCCCCAGCTTTGATCGGCCCAGATGCCACCCAGCACGGTGCCGACAAAGCTGAACAGCGTTCCGAAGCAAACGATGCCGTACACCATTCGGGCGAGTGACTTCCCGGTGGCTTCATCGAGTCCTTTGGTGAAGACGCCGCGGACGATGTAAATGATGGCTAGAAATCCGGCGACGTAGGTGCTGGCGTAACCCAGCGTCACAATGACGACGTGGGTCGCGAGCCAGAAGTTGGTATCGAGCACCGCTTGAAGCATCTGCAAGGTGTCGCCGCCCAAGGCTAGGTTGTGGGCAATGATCAGTGTGACAAAGCCCAGGGAACTGCCGACGACGAGACCGATGCCATTGCGCCAAAATTTTTCCAAAATCAGACCCAAGCCCACGGAACCCCAGCCGATGAAAATGGCGGACGAGTAGAGATTGGTCACGGGCGGACGTCCTTCCAACCACATGCGGAAAATCAGACCAATGGTGTGAATCACGAAGGCCACCATGACCATCCACCAAGCCGTCTTGCGGGCCCATTCGGCGAAGTTGAACCAGTAGAAGCAGGCCAGCAGGAAGGCGCCAACGTAGAGCGGCATGGTGTTGTAGAAGGGCGCCATTCGATTGAAGAACACTTCCCGGGAGGCCTTGGCTCGGTCGGGAGCCACGACCGGATTGGCCGCCAGTTGTTGCTGATAGCGCGCCACGGCGGAGTTGAACTCCGTGGGATTGCCGGTGCGGAAGGCCGTGCTAATAGCCGCCCAGGAAGTAAGCGCTTCCGGGAGAGGTTCGCCTCGAAGGTGGTTCAACAAAACGTCTCCAGAGCGTTGCCAGTCTTCGGCGGTTTTGGTGGGCGCGGGAGGAATGATCAACGGAGGCTCCATCTCCTTGATCACGTCGTAGCGGCTGGCGAAGCGCAGCAGACGTTCCAGATCGTTAGTGTTGTACGAACGGCCGACTTGTTGTTCCCGGGCGGCCGCGACGCCGCCGGGAATCGCCTGTTCGAAAGCCGCGAGTTCCTCAGTGAAATTGGTGGTGTCCTGCGGATGGACGGTGTTCTTCAGGCGCAGGTAGAGAGTAAGGGCGTTGCGCAGTTTGAGGAGATCCTGCTCAAACGCATTGCGCTGGGAGGCGTCCTTCTTCTCCGACAGGATGCGTCGGGCTTGGTCCTCGATTTCCTTGAAGCCCGGTGCGAGCTGGTTCCAGGAGTAGTGCTTGCCGTCTTCGCCGCGGGATTCGTCTTTGCCGGGAAGCTTCAGCAGCGAAATCAGGTCCGGATGATCCAGCCGGAAGGCCTTTCGATCATCGGCCACCTCGGGACGCATCATGACTTCGGCGACCCATTCCGCCGCCGGAACTTCACGCTTCTCTTTGGCGTCGTAGAGACCGTAGCGATGACGGATCTGAATGAGGGAATTCCGGCCGAGGGAATCGACGGGCTGATGACGTCCATTAAAGACGACGGGCAGCTTGGCGAACGATTCCAGGTCGTAGGCGGCATTGGGCCCGGCAGCGGTTCCCCGCAACGACGAAAGCCCGCCGAGAATCAAAAGCCACAGGAAGAGTTTTTTCATCAGGCGGTGCGTTTGCGGATAAAGCAGAAGAGGTGAATGGAGAATTGAACCATCAGTCCGGCACCCACCACGAGGGTGCCGAGATAGGGGGTCAGCCACGTCGGATTCCTCACGACCTGGAAGACCGTGACCGGACGGCCGTCGAGGTTCATGGGGGAGGAATCCATCTGATGCTGGAAGAAAGTCAGTCCGTCGTAGCGCAACGGATTATTCATGTAGATGTCCACTTCGCGTTTCTCGCCGGTGCCGGGATTGTCGATGCGAACGCGGCTTTGGAAGTTCTTCGGAGTATCCGTGCCCTGATACTTCTCATGGGTGACCTTCAGCAGATCCAGCGAAAAGGGCTGATAGTATCGTTCGGGCCGAAGCACCAACGTGTAGCTCTTGCCACCGATTTCAACCGTCTGCGGCGTGGTGATGTCATCGACCAGCCGGCGGGCGCGGACAAACGGAGAGCCGTCGCCCTGTTTTTGGAATGACCGCATCCAACTCACAAAAAGCACATTTGCCATGTCGGCATCTCCCGCCCAAGCCGAGAGAAACCAACGACCGAGAACTTTGCCATCCGGCCCGACGGCTTCGACCACGGACGACGGGACATTCTTGGAGTCCATCGCCCGGGTGACTGGGATGGGCGAAAAGGCGAAGCGCCGGCCGATGCCGGTGAAATTGGTGGCTGAAGCGGGATCGGCCAGCACCTCGGGATCGGAGTTGGGAAAGTACTCCACGATCCGGAGGGTGAAGGGCAGGCTGTTGTGCTTCAATTCGGCTCCGGATTGCAGTCGGGACTCCGGGAAGACCACGGCCTGTTCCAGGGTCGGATCCGTCGTGTCGGTCAAGACCGCCAGTTCGGTGGAGTGAAAATCTTCGGTGTAGTTGCGGAACTCGCCCTCGGCGAAGCGCATCCGGCTTTCGCGGGAAAACAGATCAGTCGTGAGCTGACCGATCAGCAGAAGGATGATTCCGAAGTGGGTGAGGAAGATGCCGGACTTCTTCCAAGTGAACTTGAACCGCGTGGCGTGGGCGGCGAGCAGGTTGATCAGCAGCAGGATCCCCAGCAAGTAGCCGCCGGGCAGGGGAATCTTGAGCCATTGCCAGCCGGGCGTGTGCGGTGACCAAACCGCGAAGAGCGACTGGAAGTATTTTTCCTGGGCGACATAGAGGCCGTCCTCGGTCTGGGCCAGAGTGCCGAAAAAGACCACCACAATGCTCAGCGCGAGCAGCACGACGGTGAGCCGCAGAGAACTGAAAAAATCGAGCAACGGACGCCACCAGGCCCGCGCCGGGGCGGGGGGCGGAGCAGCGGAACCCCGGGCGGCGGGTGTGGGATCAGTCGCAACGGCACTCATGCGGATGGGCGGTCAGACGGTCGGAATGTGTAAAGCTTCACGGGTATTTTACCGACTGAACGAACTTCAGGAAGTTGGCCTTCTCGCCGGAAATCAGGGCATCGTCACCGGTCAACTTATAGAACCAAGTCCGATCCGGCCGCGGCACAATCGCGGCCAACATGCGTTTACCGGCCATACTGCCTTCGCCCGCCAGTTCCACGATGATGGCCTTTTCGCCGCCGCTAAGATCAGTGGTGGTGGTGGTTTCGGCGAGGGTGGCGTCGTCGATGGGGCCCAGGCCGAATTGATTTCGCCAGCGGTTCACATTGGCGAGGGTGCCGCCGGCGGCCGGTCCGAGGGCGACGACGGACAGGTCACCCGTTTGGTTGTTCGGCCCGCTTAGGGCGAAGCTCGCCAACCGCATGGTCGAAGCGGGCACCGACTTCCAGGTCGTCGGAACCTCCCACTTCGGCAACGACGTGCTGGGCGGAGGGGCCACCGGGCCGCGCATGTCGGGAGGTGTTCCCGGAGCGCCGGCCGAAGGAGCGGGAGCGGAACTGGGCCCGCCCGCCGGGGAACCGGTTTGCACCGACTTCAACCACGCCTTGAACTTGTCGGCATTGTCCCGCACCAGGGCGTCCTCACCCGTCGCCTTGAAGAACACGGTGGTCCCGGGAAGCGGCAGAACTGCGGCCAACGTCCGGACCTTGTACTTGTTGTCCAGCATGGGCTTGTCGCTGACCATCTCATAAAGTTCTCCCTCGTATTCGCCGATCTTCACAACCTGACGGCTGCCGGCGAGATCGGCTTCGGCGAGGGGACTTAGGCCTACCTGGTCCCGCCAACGATTCACGTTGTCCAGCATGCTGCCGGACTGTCCACCCAGAGGGACTACCGAGACGTCGACGGATCGGCCGTCGGCGCTGGCTATGGCATAGCTGGCGATTCGCATGCCGCCGGTGGAGGCCTTTTCGGTCCAGCCGTCCGGGACGATCCAGGGCGGCCGCGGAGCCGGGGCATTGGCGGCGGGAGTGACAGAGGTGTTGGCGGGGGCTGCCGATGCCGCAGTGGCGGTGGCCGGGCGCTCCTTGGGAGCTTGGTAAACCCGGACTTCTTCCTCTGGTTTGCAACCCCAGGAGAGAGCCAGCAAGGGAGGAAGCAGATAGACGAATCGGCAGCGCATCGGCATTAAGTAGCCATCGGAGTCGTCCCCGGCAAGCATCCCGGCTGGTTTGGTAGCGGATTCCCAGGCGGCGAACCGCTCGTCGTTCAACTTCAGGATTGGTCCGCCGGGCTTCCCCCGCCAACGTCCGGGGGTGCAGGTTACCAATCTCAATCCCGATCCCGACATCGGCGCCAGTGCGTGGGTGGTCGAATGCGACGGGCATCGGCTGTTGCTCGACGCCGGGACCCATCCCCAGCGGGAAGGCCGGGCGGGTCTGCCGCTGTACGCCCAAGCCGGCGAGGCGCCCATGGACGCCATCGCCCTGTCGCATTGCCACCACGACCACGTGGGTTCGCTCCCGGTCGCCATCCGGCACTTTCCGTCGGCGCACGTGTTCATGACCGACCTGAGCTACTTCCTGGTCGAACGCGTTCTGCACAATTCCGTGAACGTCATGCTGCGGCAGCGGGCCGAATTGGGGATCAAGGAGTATCCACTGTTCAGCCACGAAGAGGTGGACGACTACGCAGCCGTGTTTCAAGGCATTGCCTACCGCAAGGAAGTGGATTGGGTATCGTTTCCGCGAGGGCGTCGGACGACCTCACCCACCCTGGAGTTTTTCGACGCCGGCCACACTCTGGGATCGGCCGGAATTCGGGTGAAGGGGCATCGGCAAACCCTATTCTACAGCGGTGACGTGTGTTTTCACGATCAGACCCTATTGCGGGCCGCTCGGTTCGACGGGGTGAAGGCGGACATCCTGATCCTGGAGACCACCCGGGGCGGACGGTCCTTGTCCCCGGACTTTTCGCGCGAAGCGGAAATGGCGCGGTTGGGCGACGCCATTGAGGAAGTGCTGGCGGCCAAGGGCAGTGTGTTGATTCCTTCGTTCGCCCTCGGCCGAACCCAGGAAATGCTCGCGGAACTAGCCCTGTGGATGAAGGCCGGCCGCTGGAAGCCCCGGCCGGTCCACATTGGTGGATTGGGTCGGGTGTTCACGGAGATCTATGACTTGCAGGCCCATCGCACGCATCGGTCGCACCCGCGGTTACGTCTGACCGAGGCCGTGGAGTTGAAGGTGCTGTCTCCGCAGGAGCTGGAGCACACCAAGCTGACCGGCGGAAAAATCTTTGTGATGACCGCCGGCATGATGAGCGAAAACACCGGAGCCCACGATCTGGCTCTGCGCATGGTGGAGGATCCGCGGCAGGCGATTTTCTTCGTCGGCTATTCGGCGCCGGATTCCCCAGCCGGACGACTGCGGGAGTGTCCGCCCGGAAAGAAGTTCCTGTTCAGCCAGTTCGGGGGCGAGTTGACCCGAAATTGTCGGGTCGAGGCGTTTGATCTGACGGCTCACGCCAACCGGGAGGATCTCTTGGAGTTCGTGGGTCAGGTTGATCCCCGGGTGGTGGTACTGGGGCACGGGGACGGTCCGGCCCGGAGTTGGTTTGCCGAGGAGATCGCGCAACGCTGGCCGCAAATTCGGGTTCATCAGCCCGGTCCCGGAGAAACTGTGGCCTGCTGAGAGCCGCCGGACGTTCATCTTCAGAAACCCACACTCATGCGCATCATTGGCGGACAGGCGGCGGGACGAATTGTCCGGGTTCCGGAAGGGCTCGGCGTTCGTCCGATGCCCGATAAAGTGAAGCTGGCGGTCTTCAATTCCTTGGGCGGCTTTGTCGATGGCGTCCGGGTTCTGGATCTGTTTGCCGGCACGGGCGCACTGGGACACGAGTGTCTGAGCCGGGGCGCGCGTTCAGTGGTCAGCGTAGAAAAATCGGACAAGCATGCCCGGTTTTATCGGCACAATCTGGAACTGACCGGGCTGCCTGCCGCTGCGGTGGAGTTGCGCGTGACGGATGTTTTCTCGGCATTACCTCAGCTGGAAGCGGCGGGACGCCGGTTTGAATTGGTGATTGCCGATCCACCCTACGGCGAGAAGAACGTGGGCCGTCGATCGCAGTCGCTGGCCCAAAAGCTCCTGGATGACCCGCATCTGCCGCCCCTGTTGGAACCCGGTGGGCTCTTCATTCTGGGGCATACCAAGCGGGACACTCTTGAACTGGGGGTCTTCTGGAAGGAGCGCAAGCAACTGCGGCATGGCGATACCGTGATTCGCTTTCTGGAGGCGGCTCCGACTTCGGGCCTTGGTGCGCCACCAGCGGTGTCGATTCCCGCAGAGTCAGGTGTCTGACCGGCCCTAGCCCGGATGTTTCACACTCTTTCGGCTGTGGCTGGCGGCGTTGGCCTGTGAGTGAGAGATCCGGGCTGGCGGGGCGTTTTGGCACGATCTCGTCTGGGTGAAAACCGAAGTCCGTCCGCTGGAGCTGACTTCGTTCTGACGGGCTCACTGGCTTGACGGTGGGGGGATCTTGTTTCCCTATTCGCCCATGATCTTCGTTGGCGCCATGACTCGGAATTCTCGACTGGTCGTGGGGCTGATGGGACTGGCGGTGGGGGCCTTCCTGGCTTCTGCCCAGGTGGTGATCAACGAACTCATGTATCACGCACCGGAGGATCTGGACGACCTTCAATTCGTCGAACTGCACAATGTCGGGCGCGAACCGGTGGATCTGAGTGGTTGGTCCTTTTCCAAGGGCATTCAGTTTGTGTTTCCGTCCGGCACCAAAATTGAGCCCAAAGGCTTTGTGGTGGTGTGTCTGAATACCGAACGTTTTCGGGAGTTCTACTCAGTTCCCGTGGTGGGTGAGTTCTCGGCGAAACTCAAAAGAAGTGGGGAGCGGGTGGAACTGGTTAATGCCTCCGGGATGCGTGTTGACAGCGTCAAGTATTCCGACCAGGCGCCCTGGCCGATGGGTCCGGACGGGCACTCCGGTTCTCTGGAGCGGATTTGCCCGACGGCCTCCAGTGAGAATCCGGCCAATTGGATTTCTTCCCCGCTCTCCGAATTGCGCGACAAGCCGACGGGCACTCCTGGGCAGGTGAACGCCGGGTATTCAGCTGACCTCCCCCCGCCGATTCAATCCGTCACCTTCTCCCCGGCCTTACCAACTTCGAATCAGCCCGTGCAGGTGGAGGCGCAGCTGCCGGTCGACGCCGCGGTGGAAGAAGTGAACGTATGGTATCGATTGGCGGGCTCCGGATTTGAGGGGACGGAAATTCTCCTGCCGATGAAGCAGTCAGCAGCGGGTCGGTATGTGGCGACCATTCCAGGGCAAAAGGAGGAGTACTTGATTCGGTTTCGCGTGGAAGCTCGCGGCACGAAAGGCACCCGGCGATCGTTCCCCGCAAACACGGAACCGCGGCCGGCGTTTTCTGCGTACGTGGCGTCACCCTTCACACCTGCGGCCATTCCCTTCGCCTGGCTGATTAACACCCGGGAAGCAGCGACGAAACGGGCCGTGCGCAGCAGGGCTAACGAGGAGGATGGGTTCGGAGATCCCCCGGGACGTGGACGACGCGGCGGGTTTCGCGGAGGGCCATTTGGAGGCCCTCCGGCCGAGCGAACGCCGTTCACTTCGGCCTTCGTTTATTTCGATCCCAAGACCCGGAAGACCGAACTCTTTGACTTCGTGCAAATCCACGAGCGCAAGGGGGGCCACAAGGTTCATTTCTACCGGGATCAAATGCTCCAAGAGATGACCACTATCGCCCTGATCTTCGAAGGGGATACCGCTGCCTTGGTGGAACCGCTGGCCTATGAGGTTTATCGCCGATCCGGCATGCCGGCGGCCCGCAGCCAGTACGTGCGGGTGTGGCAGGATGGTCGATCCCATGGATACACGGTGTTGGTGGAGCAACCCAATAAAGCATTCCTCCGGCGAAATCAGATCAATGACGACGGGACGATGTACAAGTTGATCTGGTACGGAGGCGATTTGGTCGGGCAGCACGAGAAGCATTCCCACCGCCGGTCGGGGCACGAGGATCTGATTCAAACAGTCACGGGGCTGGATGAGTCTACCGGCGACACGCAGTGGCAGTTCATTCAGAAGAATTTCGCCGTGGACGAGGTCGCCACGTATTTCGCGGTCAACATGCTGCTGTCTCACTGGGATGGTTTCTTCAACAACTACTTTGCCTACCACGATCAGGAAGGGACCGGAAAATGGATGATGTTCCCTTGGGATCAGGACAGTACGTGGGGGCTGCGGGGAGGCCGGGGCGTCAATGTCTACTACACCATGGCGCTCACGTTTGGGATGAACGGGGATGAACCGCCAGAGCGGGGACGAGGTGGAACCTGGCGTCCCCCGGGATGGTTCTCCGGCCCATTGCTGGCAAACCCCCAGTTCCGTCAGGTCTTCCTGCGGCGCACTCGACAGTTGTTGGACACCGTTTACACCGAGGCCGTGCTGGGCCCGGTGATTGATTACACCGAGAAGATTCTTACCCCGGAGGTGCGTTTGCGGGCGCAACTGTTGAAATGGGATCCGGAACTGGCCGTACAGCAGTTGCAGTACGACCTGGGGCGTATGCGCGAACACTTGCGATTGCGTCGGGAATTTCTCTTGTCCCAGTCGGAGCTGCCGCCCGCCGCCTCGAATCCAGCTCAGCCAACGAAACCCGAATAGGACCGTAGAAGTGCCGTAGCGCCGCCGTCGCCTACGTGGGACTCCGTGGAGTTCTACCCGGATGTTCGTAGGGCGATCGATCTGAGCCCGAGTTGTTCCACTTGGAGCGTTGGGAACAAATCAGTCCAATTCGGGGCCAATTCGACCGAACGGAACCAGTGAGCAGCCATTTCGGTTTGGTGGAGTTCAGGACAACCTGATTTCTGCCGCAAACTCTACCAAAAGAATCAGGTTTTGGGGCAATTCCTCTAGACGTCGTATCTCCGGAGTAAATCCTGTGCAAAAGGCCTGATTTTCGAATGTTTATAAACTCTATTGACGCGATCGTGTTTAGACGATTGGATCGATCCGCGTCGGCGATACCCCGCCGAATTGGCAACAAGTACTCACATGGCCTCCATTCCCGTCTTTCGTCCTGGGCTTTCCGATACCTTCGGCGCCGGGGAGCTCCAACTGGTCCCCGATTCTACTTTCCTGCCCATAACTCCCCGCTAGTTCCCCAAGGCACTTTCTTTATTGGCCCTAGCGGCGACGTCCATGCATAACACTCCGGCGATTCCTCGTTTGAGTTCTTCGACAGTGCCAACGAGCATTTCACCTGTGTTACGGCGTGAGCCCACGATTCCGTGGGCCCTTGGGTGGCTGGCGATTGGACTGACGGGATGGGGCTGCGGGACAGCCAAGGTCCATTCGGCTGACTTCAGGCCGGTTACCACTCGGGCGGTGGGTGCCAATCGGGTGTCGGATCGGCCGGATTACGCCCGACTTCTAAGTGAGACGGCGCGCACCAATGGTTGGACGGCGATCGAGTCCGTCGACTGGCTCGATGTCGGGGTGCAAAGCCGATTTCGTTACGAGATTCGGGAGAACGATTATCGCACGCCGGCATTGTTGAGTGACGATGCGCTCTTTACCCAGACCCTTGTTTATCTCGGTGTCCACGACGTGCTTGATCCGCTGCGGGTGGCCGGTGAGTTCATGGATTCCCGTCGAATGCTGAGCGACCGCGTCTCGGTTCCGAACGAAGAGAACTACCGGGAAGTGCTGCAGGCGCACGTGGACCTGCACTTCGAGGACGTTACGCCGGGACAACCGCTGACGGCCATGGTGGGTCGGATGACGTTCGATGCCGTCGACCGGCGCCTGATCGCGCGCAATCGATTTCGAAATGTCATCAACGCCTTCGACGGATTTCGAGTGCGCTGGGGTGAAGACAAGAAGCCTTGGGAATTGGATGCCTTTGTGGTGCGACCGGTGGAACGGAGTGTCGAGTATTTTGACGAGTCATATAACAGCTCGTGGCTGTATGGCGTCACGGGATACTACCGGGCGGCTTCTCCCGGAATTGAATTGGAACCTTATTGGCTCCTGCTGGATCAGAATGCTCGTCAGGGAATCCCTCTGGAGCGGTATTTGAATACCTTCGGACTGCACGCCTTTGGCCGGTGGGATGACGACCACTGGGACTATGACGTCAGCTTGGCAGGCCAGGTGGGGGAAACGCGAGGATTGCCCCAACGCGCCTGGGCGGCTCATGCGGAAACGGGTTACTCGTGGAAGGTCCCGTGGAAACCCCGCTTGGCGCTGTGGATCAATTATGCCACGGGCGATCAGGATCCAACGGACGACACGCAGCAGCGCTTTGACCCGTTGTTTGGAGCCACCTTTGCCTTCTATGGATACAGCGGATACTTCAGTTGGCAGAACACGATCAATCCATCGATACGATTTAGTGTTCAGCCGACCGAACGCCTCCGGGCAGAGGCGATCTTTCGGGCCAACTGGCTGGCCAGCGACAAGGATGCGTGGGTTCGGGGGTTACGCATTGATCCCACCGGCAACAGCGGAAGTTTCGTGGGACAGGAAATTGACCTACGACTCGCCTACCCGGTTTGGCGGTGGATGGAATTGGAATTGGTGTACGCGCATTTCTTCCCGGGCGAATTCGTCGCGGAGACAGGTCCGGACCCGGGCAGCGACTTCATTTATCTGCAGACTGTCCTGAGGTTCTAAGTCAGCGCCTCGTGCCCTCGTCGGCTACAGACTCTCCGCGGGGTTCGGACAAGACCTCCCAGTAACCTTCAGCGGCATGGAGGGGCGCCGAGAAGGGAGTGAGGTAGCCGTCACCGCGAAGGATTGGACTGGGGGGCTCCGGCGTCCCGTTTAGGGAAGCGCGATGACGAATCACGTAGCTTCGATCGGGCTGGGTAAAGAGTCCGGCCTGGAATTCGGTGCCGATGACTGACGATGTCGAAAGCTGCTGAGCCGAGTCGGGGAGGAGTCGTTCAATTGAGGTGACGCCGGAACCCACGATTCCCACCAGGGCTGAACCGTCCGGCAAGGCCGCGATGGCCGTGATGTGGGTAGGCGTTCGGTTCGTGGAGAAACGATCCTCAAAGAGTTCGTCGAAACTTCCGTCAGGCCGCCACCGCATCAGCCTTTCCCCCGAATTGGCGCGGCTTCGGATTGGATGGATCCATCGGCCGTCCGGCAATCGCGCTGAGCGATGGTCGGTCGTTCCGAAGCTAAAGGAGCTCAAGTCGGCGGGAAACGCTTTCAGGAGCTCGCCATCGGAACTCGAACGGCGAAACGGAAATCCAGTAACCAAGGTGCTGTCGGGATCGATTCTGATCGAATACACCGCGTTTTGGCTGCGCTGAAAGGCAGGGTCAGCAGTGCCGTTCTCCAGCAGCCGGACGAGACCCAGGGGAATCGGATTGGTGAGGCTGCCTTCCGAATTGAACTCAGCTCCGCCGGCGAGCACCCGGCCCTGAGGGTCACGGGCCAAGGTGTTGACCATTTGGTAGGGAAGAAAAATGGAGGACGCGTCGAAGGATGAATCCCAGGAAAGGTCGGCCTTAAGCCGAGCCAAACGAAACGCGGGTGCGGAATTGACCTGAGAGAAACGACCGGCAATGAGCCAGCGGCCATCTGGAAGTTCCAGTACCGCGGTGACGGAAGGTGGGTCGAGTCGAGGAAACGCCCGGGACAGGCGCTGGCCTGAAGTCGATAGTTCCACCAAACCCGACGCCGGCGCGCCTGCCCACGATTCGAAATAGCCCGCCACGAGGATCGTTCCAGTCGTGCTGCTTTGAAGTAGTTCCACCAACCCGGCCCCCTGGATCACTCCGTTCGATCCGAAGGTGAGATCGAGGCGTCCGTCCGCAGTAAAGCAGGCGATTAAGGGATAAGTATCTCCCAATTTTGGTGCGTTCAGACTGCACAGGATGCGGCCGTCGAGCAGCGGCAGGATTTGGGTGACTTGACCAAGATCACCCAACGGTCCGGAGAACTGAGTCCAGCTAAGTCCGGGTCGGGGACTGCGGACTCCTAGGTCGACCTGGCCAAAGGAGAGTTCCTGGTTCCCCTCCGAATTTGAAGCGACGAGGCGGAACTCTCCCACGTCCGTGGCGTTGGTGATGGGCCGACGCAAGCCCGGGTAGGTTTCGCCGGGAAGGGGCTGGCCGTTGCGATACCATTGGAGTTCGGGAGTCGGAGAACCCGTGACGCGTGCGGTCAGATAAAGAATCTCATTGGTCCCAATCCGAGGCTTTGCGTGCTGAAGTTCAATTTGGGGTGCGGCCGGCTTGGGCACGTAGGCGATAAGCCGCGCCAACCGGGGCCGCTTGACTCCGTTAATGGACTGAAACCCGCCCGAGATGTAGAGCCGGCCTTCGTCATCCAAAACAGCACCCGAGATCTGGGACCCAGGGGGATCGAAGTCGACCCGAAACGACGAGTCGAGGGTGCCGTCGGGCTCGAGTCGGACGAGGCATTCGACCGGAACGCCGTTCCATTCGCGAAAGCTGTTGCCGACCACGATGACTCGCCCGTCGGGTTGGACAAATCGGAGGGAATTAACATCCGAGTAGTCCGCGAACACACGGCCCACAATCCCTTGTTCGCTCACAAAAGCCATCCGGCGATCCACCACTCCGTTCGTGGAATGATACTCGATGCCCACAAGCACTTCGTCATTTGTGCCGAGACTCACGGAATAGGGGCGACCAGCACTGAAGTTCGTCGGTGAGATGCCCAAGGTCGGACCCGGGTTCCAGGTTGGATCGGGACGTCCGTCAGCGAGTAATCTGACCAACCCCAGTCGTTCCACTCCACCCACGGTGTCGAAGTTGCCGACCACAATGAGTCGGCCTTTTGAATCTGCGGTGGCGCTGGAGAATTTCGCGCCACTGCCGTTGGGATTTGTCGACAGCAAAGTTTGCATTCGGGTGTTGGCGCGATAGTTGAGGTCTTCGCGTCCTTCCGGATTCAGGCGAATGAAGAAGTCGAAGTCCTTCAAAATGACGGACCCGTCCCGGAGGAGGAAAACTGTATTCCCAAAGCCTATGTTGACCCCCGGAAGTTTGGCAAAAGTCCCGGTGGACTGTTCCCAATAGGCTGCGCCCATCGTGCGAAGTAGAAATCCCCCGGAAGGACCGGGAATGAACTCGGAGACGGCGTGGGTCACGGGTGACTTCAACTCCCAGGCACTATCCAGACTCCCATCGTCGTTGAGCCGACTGAAGGGGATCTCAGGCGGCCCCCCGGAGACGTAGAGCCGCCGGTCGAAGGACCTGAGGAAATTGAACCATTGCTGATAGTTTGAGGGTGGCGTGAAGCTGACATCAACTTGGGCAGACTGGGCGGTGGGGACCAGAGTGGCCAAGGCGGCGAACATGAGAGAAAGAAGCTCGGGGACTCTTCCGCGGGTCCAATGGATGAGGGGATTCGTGATCATGAGACTATCGGGTTACGGCTGTAATTGTTTTATGGGTGGTCGACGTTTGCAACCATAAACTATTCAGCGAGGAACGATCGGACGGATTCATCGACGGCGAGGACGTCGGCGATCCGGGAAACCGCTGCTGCATCGGGGCGGCAGCTCAGCGAATGGTCACGAAGTCGTTATGGTTGAAGAGCACCAGAACGAGGTTTTCTAAGGCGCGTTGACGCGGCGGGGTTGAACCAGAACTCACGGAACGGAGGCTGAGGAACTCTTGACACTGCTGCTGCTCCTGACGAGTCGGCTTCCGGGCGAGAATGCGTTCAAATGCCAGTTCCACCCAGCGCTGGTCATCGTCTCCGGCTTCGGCGGTTAACCGGGCAGCGAGTACGGCGGCCTGCCGGGTGACGAGTTCGCTGTTGCCCAGGGCCAGCGCTTGTTGCGGCATGATGCTTGGGTGGCGTTCGTAGCATTCGGTGACCCCGGCGCCATCGAAGATTTGGAGAAACTCCGCCTGCTTCTCGGCCGCATGGCGGAAGTAAATCGATCGGCGCGGCGTGGTGAGGGCTTGTGCGTGATCCAGATCCGGACCGCCTCGGGTCAGATCCAGGGAGCCGCTGGCGTAGAGAACGTTGTCTCGGACGGCTTCGGCCTCGAGTCGGCGCGAGTTCATTCGCCACAGAAACCGATTGTCCGGATCCGCGGCGAGATTCGCATCTTCGGGCGTGGATGACATCCGGTAGGCCGCGCTGGTCACCATCAGGCGATGCAGATGACGGAAGGACCAGGGTTTTTCCGACGCACGAACCGAGGGCGACATAAACTCCGCGGCGAGCCAGTCGAGG
Organism: Verrucomicrobiota bacterium; assembly: GCA_017309115.1. Lineage (GTDB taxonomy): Bacteria > Verrucomicrobiota > Verrucomicrobiia > Limisphaerales > UBA9464 > UBA9464. The sequence goes on from JAFLEF010000003.1 coordinate 135,354, forward strand.
AGTTGGGGGTTCGTGGGCGGGCGTCCGTTTCGTCCGAAGTCGGCTGGGGAACCCACTAGGCCGCGTCCGAAGTGTCGGAGCCAAACGTGGTTCACTGCTACCCGGGCGGTAAGCGGATGATCCGGTCGAACGATCCAGCGGGCGAACGCCAGGCGACGTCCGGTGCTCGTGGCGGGGAAGGATTCCGTAGGGCGGGGTTGGAAGCGGGCGTGGAGCGGCTCCGCCAGGGCAGCAGTCGCTTTGGCCAACTGCTGATTGGCTTCGGTGAGTTTCTTGCGGCCTTCCTCCACCTGATTCGTGGCCTGGGCCAGCGCAGACTCTGCTTGGAGCTGGCGCCAGCGGGCTTCGGCGACGTTGGCGGTCAGTTGGAGCAGAGCGGTATTCGTGGCATGCCGTTGGGCGGCGATCGGGTCGGCGAGGCGCGGGCCGAGACTCGTCGGTTCGGTCAGCAGCAGGGCTTCCAGTGCGGCGTGCTGTTTCTCCGCGACGTCCAACCTGAGTTCGACGTCCCGGCGAGCGGGCGCCGTCAGAGTGTCATTGGTGGAAGCCTTGACCCATTCGAGCCGCGCCTGCTGAAGCTTCTGGTCACTCGCCGTCCAAACATCCTGGCGAACGAAGTCCCGCAAATCCGGCTGGGCGGCGGACCACGGCAGTTGGACTTCCTGCACCTCGAGCCGTCCACCGAGCACGCGAGGAACGCCGGGCGGAATGACTTCGTTGGTCAGCGGATGCCGCTCGTCGCCCCGGACCAGAAACCAGGTCGGCGCGTTGGTGGAATCGTAGGTACGGACCACGCCATCCCGGGCAGTGTCGAGTTGCCCCGGTCGACGGTCGGTGCGGACCTGATGCGGTTCGAAGATCGCGCGGAGCTCGAAGTACTCCCGCTGCGAAATGGGATCGAACATGTGGTCGTGGCACTTGGCGCAGCCCATGGTGACGCCAAAGAAGGCTTGGGAGGTGTGTTTGACGGTGTCCTCCAGCCATTGCTCGCGCGAAAGCATCTTGTAGTTGCGAACGAGGAATCCGGTGGCGCGCAGGGCGTCGGGATCTTCCGGCGCGAGTTCATCGGCGGCCAACATCTCGGTGACCATGCGATCATACGGACGATCGGTATTGAGGGATTCCACGATCCAGTCGCGCCAGCGCCAGATGTGCGGTTTGGAATCGCGGATTTGGTTGCCGTCCGCCCAGCCGGCCCAGTCGCTGTAGCGCCAGACATCCATCCAATGCCGTGCCCAGCGTTCGCCATGGCGGGGATCCTGGAGCAGGCGATCGACGACCTGTTCATAGGCATCAGGCGCGGCATTGGTCAGGAAGGCGCGTTGTTCCTCGGGCGTGGGGTTCAGACCGATCAGATCCTGGTACACTCGCCGCAAGAGAACTTCCCGCGACGCTTCCGGGCGCGGTCGCAGGCCACGGGCGGACCACTCCGCAGCGAGGAACGCGTCGATCGGATTGCGGGCCTGGAATCCGGGAATCGCGGGTGTGGGCAGCCGGGGACGAACGACGGATTCGAAGGGCTTCCAGCGGTAACTGGCGAGGAACTGGGCGAATTCGGTCTGCCGTTCCGTAGCCGTCTGAAGTTGGTCGGCGGTGGGGAGGTCCTGGGCATTGCCGGGCTGATGACCCAGGAGCAGTTCCGTTTCGTTGGACACGCCATCGCCGTCGGCGTCTTCGGTGGCGATCCGGGCCAATCTAAGTTCCAGGGTGCGTTCCTGGCCCGCGGCCCGGAGTTCGTCGCCCAGAACTTTGAGCCGATGACCGAAGGCGTTGTGCGGAAACTCCTCGAGTGATTCCGGGGCCTTGAGATCACTGGGTTGGTGACAGGTGGCGCAGCGGGCGAGGGCAGGCTTGAGAAAGCGATCGTAATGCTTTTCCAGAGCCGCCCGATTGGCCGGGGTGGCGTGCAGGCCGGCTGCGAAGAATAGCGCCCACCCGAGGGCGGCACCGACGCGACGAAGCTGGGAAAGCAGATTCACGGCGAACGGTAGGGATTTATCACGAACGCCGCGCCGTCACCAAGGGAAGACCTGAATTTATGGGCTGGAAGCGCGAAGAGGTAGGGCGAGGTTCCACCGAGCCGATTGTGTCTCGACGATGGGCGCGTAGGGAGTCCACAAGCGAACGGCTCCGCGGAACGTCGCCCTACCCGGGGAGGTTATCTGTCAGGGGTCCAGCCGTCCAGAAGCCCAGAGCAGACCTCGGCCCACGTAATTCAGGAAGACGGGGTCGGCAAAGGTCTCGTCGGAATGGCCGTAGGTGGTGCCGAAAACGCGGGCTTTGCCGTACTGATTGATCCAAGCGACTGGATACGCCTTCCCATCGAGTTCGCTCACGGAGGTCGCCAGCGGAGTAGCGGTGGGCCAGACCTTGTCGATGATGTAGAGCTCGTCTTTGGGCGTGATCCAGTTTTCGGGCATGCCTTGAAGTATGGGATGCTGCGGCAGGACCTTCTTCACCGGATAGCGGCTCATGTGGTCGTGACGCTTGCTGGTGACTCCGAGGAATTGGCGCCAGTCATCGACCTCCGCAGCGCGATACGTGTGCATGGCGCAGTGGATGACCACGGCGGGAACGCCGGCGTGATGCGCCGCGGTGATCTGGCGGATGTAGTCCACCGACTTGGTGTCGGCGAAGCATTCGTTGTGCACCACCACGTCGTAGCCTTCGGCCCATTTCGGATTGGCGTAGAGTGGGATCTCGGCCCGGGTGCCGTTGCCGCCTTCGTTGACCACGGTCCAGGTCACCGGCGCGAGTTTGCTGACGGCATTGGTCAGTTGCGCGCTCTGGAACGGGTAATTGTGGCAACAGCCGCCGGTGATCAGGAGCACGCGCAGTGGCTTGGGCGCGTCGGCCGCCTGGAGTGCGCTCCACATCCACACGCATCCCAATACGGCCGTCCAAAACCCTCGGAAGATCATGAGCTGAGAATGATCCGAGCCCGTCCCGCGGGTCAAACCACGCTTTTGTGCGGAATGACATGTGGGGAGTCCACGCGCGTACGGCTCCGCGGAGCGTCGCCCCACCGGCCAGGGCTACGTTCCGGCGCTTCGCTCGAAATCGCGGGGACGGTCCAGCGGCCCATCCCTACCGTCGCGTTTCCGAATTCCACTCCGACTTCCAATTCTTTGATTCTCGCGGAGTCCGGTTCGGAGTAACACCGGATCAACAGGCGATACTCATGAAGATCCGGCAACTCCGATGGCTGTGGTGGCTCTGGTTGTGGGGATGGGCGGCCGTTGCGGCGACGCCCTCCAGAATTCCCGAGGCTCTGCAGCCCTGGGAAGCGTGGGCGACTTGGGACGACGCCAATCGTTTTTGTCCAACGCCCTACTCCAATCCGGAGGCGCATCAGTGTTTCTGGCCGTCCCAACTCGACCTTCGCGTTGGGACCAACGGAGCCAGTTTCGAATTGCAGGTGATGGTCTACTGCGCGACGTGGGTGCCGTTGCCCGGGGGGACAGATCTTTGGCCGAGTCAGGTTCAGGACAACAACCTTCCGGCGGCGGTTTTGCCCCGGGACGGAATTCCAACCGTTCGACTCGAGCCAGGAAGGCACCTCCTGACCGGCAGTTACCGGTGGGTCGACTTCCCGCAACGGATCGCGATCCCGCCGGCGATTGGGATTTTATCACTAATCCTGGAAGGACGTCCCGTGACGAATCCGGTCTGGGATGCCGAGGGTCAGCTCTGGTTGAAGCGCGAGGGACTGACCGGTCCGGCCGAGGAGAACTTCCTGTCGGTGAAACTGTACTCGTTGCTGGAGGACGGAATCCCGTTGTGGCTTCGGCAGGAGATTGAGTTGACGGTCTCGGGTCGGAGCCGGGAAGAGGAACTCGGCGGCATTCTGCCGGAGGGATGGCGACTCGCTTCCGTCTCCGGACCTCTGCCGGTGGCGGTGGACGAATCCGGCCGGGCGAAGGTTCAGGTTCGCGCGGGCAAATGGACGCTACGGTTGGACGCGTTTCGATTCGACGACCCGAAGGAGTATCGCTTCGCGGCGGGCGTTACGCCGGCGGTCGCGGAAGAGTTGGTGGCATTTCGGGCCCGGCCCGATTTCCGGGTCCTGGAGATTGGCGGAGCGACGTCCATTGACGTTTCGCAAACCACCTTTCCCGAGAAATGGCGTGAACTACCGGTGTTCCGCTGGGACACCACCTCGCCGTTTCGTCTGGAGCAGCGGATGCGCGGCCGGGGGGATCAGAAGCCGGAGGGACTGAGCCTCGCGCGGGAATGGTGGCTGGATGAGGACGGGAAGGGCCTCACGTTTCGCGATCGCATCACCGGGTCGCGTCAGGAGATCTGGCGCCTGGACGTGGCGGAGGGCGAGGAACTGGGGTCGGTCCAAAGTCAGGGCGTGGGCCAGTTGATCACCGAGAATCCGCAGAACGGGGCGCCGGGGGTGGAGATTCGAAAACGCGATCTGAATCTGGAAGCGACCGGTCGGATGGTCCGGGCGCGAGAGTACTCTGCAACCGGATGGCGGACGGATGCGGATTCGCTTCAAGTGTCCCTGAACTTACCGCCCGGCTGGCGACTGCTGGCGTTGTTCGGTGCCGATTGGGTCCAAGGAGATTGGCTCACGGCGTGGACGCTGCTGGATTTGTTCCTTCTGCTGATCTTTTCGATGACCGTGTTTCGTCTCTGGGGATTCCGCGTGGCGGTGCTGGCTTTTCTGGCCTTCGGCTTGGCGTATCACGAACCGGGCGCCCCGCGATATCTCTGGTTGCTGCTCCTGATTCCCCTCGCGCTCCAGCGGGTGGTGCCTGAGGGCTGGGCGCGGAGATTGGTTCAAGCGACTTCCTGGACCGCAATGCTCCTGCTGTTTCTGGCACTGGCGCCGTTTGTGGCCCGGCAGATTCAGCAGGCGATTTATCCTCAACTTGAAATTGTCTCCGCCGGTCGTCTGCTGTTTTCGCCGCAGCGTTACACGGTGAACCAGGTGTCCTTGGCGGAGAATGCCCCGGCCTCTGGCGACACCATTTCGGCCGCCAAGCAAATGCGGCCCGAACTGGCGCGTCGTTACGGACTCTCCGGTCCTTCGCTCTCGAATCTGAGTTACGATTCCAAGGCTCGCATTCAGACTGGTCCGGGCGTGCCGGAATGGTCGTGGCGGGCGGTTCGCTTTGGCTGGAACGGGCCGGTTCAAGCCTCCCAACAGGTTCGCCCCATCCTGATTTCACTAACCTGGGAACGGATCTTCACCCTCTTGCGCGTGGCGTTGTTGCTGACTTTGGCGGCCTTGCTGTTTCGGGCCGGGAGCCGCCCGCGAACTGCGGGAGGAACCCCGCCCAAAGCCGTGGCGCTCGCCGCCCTGATGCTTCTGCCACTGTTTTCTATTCCCGTTCAGGCGGCGGAAACCGAGGTGCCAGTGGCCTTGGGGGCAATACCAGACGCGGCCACCTTGGCGAAACTGCGGGAGCGTCTGCTGACGCCGTCGGATGCGTTTCCGAATGCAGCGAGTATTTCCTCAGTTCGCCTCAGTCTGCGCGAACGTCGGATCAACATGGTGGCGGAGATTCATGCTGCGGTGCAGACCTCCGTTCCTTTGCCGGGTCGGCTGCCGGCTTGGTCGCCGTTGCGAGTGCTCGTGGACGGCAAACCGGAAACTGCGTTGCGTCGTGAGGATGGTTTTCTGTGGGTGGTGTTGCCGGCGGGAGTGCACCAGGTGCAAGTGGAGGGGTTGCTCGCGGCGGAGGGCGATTGGCAGTGGACGTTCCATCTCAAGCCGCATCAGGTGTCGATCGAAGCCCCGGGTTGGACTGTCAGCGGCGTTCGTCCAAATGGCGTTCCCGAACAACAGGTCTTTTTCGCTCCGGTTCAGAAGGCGACGGCCAGTCAGGTCAGCTATGAACGCCAGGAATTCCAAGCCGTGGCGCAAGTGGAGCGTCAGTTGGAATTGGGTCTGGTCTGGCAGGTGCGCACGAAGGTCACCCGACTTTCGCCGGCAGGACGCGCCGTGGCTCTGAGGGTGCCGCTGCTTCCGGGAGAGAATGTCTTGAGCGCCAATGCCGTGGTTCAGGACGGTGGTATTGAGGTTCGTCTAGGCGCGCAGGAACCTTCCTTCGAATGGACCAGCGGACTCACCGTGAGTAATCAACTGATTCTGGCCACCCGAACCAATGACACCTGGGTGGAACGGTGGCAGTTGGTGGCGTCGCCGGTGTGGAACGTGGCGTTGACTGGACTTCCCCCGCTTTTTGAAGCCAACGAATCAGACCTCGTTCCCGTCTGGCAACCCTGGCCAGGCGAGGCCGTCACTCTGTCCCTGAGTCGTCCCGTGGCTTTGGGCGGGGCAACCATAACCGTCGACAAAGGAACTCACTCCGTTCAGTTGGGTCGGCGCCAACGGGTTTCGGAACTCGTCCTCGCACTCCGCTGCAGTTTGGGCGAGGACTTCCTGGTCACGTTACCCGACGATGCCGAGATCACGTCCCTGACGCGCAATGGGGAGGCGTTACCGGTGCGGAAGGATGGGCCGCGGGTGATTGTCCCGGTTCGCCCTGGCGCGCAGACGGTCAAGCTCGGATGGAAGGTCAACACACCTCTGGGCCTCCGAGCCGGAGCGGGCGCGGTTCAGTTGCCGGTGGAAAGTGCCAACGTGGAAACCATAGTCACCGTGCCGTCGGATCGTTGGGTCCTTTGGGCCAGTGGACCTCAGCAAGGTCCGGCTGTGCGATTCTGGGTGATCCTCATTTGCTCCCTGTTGGCGGCTATCGGACTGGCGCGAATCAAGCAGTCTCCGCTCAGCGTTGGCGCCTGGATGTTGCTGGTGATTGGACTTACCCAGGTTCCGCTGCTGGCGGGCTTGGTGGTGGTGGGCTGGTTGTTCGTAGTGACCTGGCGGGGCCACCCGTCGTTTCAACAGTTGCCGGCGCAGAGCTACCTGGCGGGGCAGGTCCTGCTGGTGATGTCGACCGTGGTGTCGGTGGCAATTCTGATTTTCGCCGTCGGCGAAGGACTATTGGGAAGTCCCGAGATGTTCATTCTGGGCAACGGTTCCACCCGGGATGTTTTGCGTTGGTATCAGGATCGAAATGCCGAAGCCCTGCCCGTGCCCCAGGTTTTTTCCGTGTCTGTCTGGTGGTTCCGTTTCCTGATGCTGCTGTGGGCGCTGTGGTTGGCGGCGTCGCTGATCCGTTGGCTACGGTTGGCTTGGGTGAATTTTAGTTTGGGTGGTTTCCGTCCGTCTTCCCCGGCGAGGTCGGCGACCGAGACGGAAGCACTATTGGGTACCCTTCCGCCCGGGAAGCGACCGGAGTTTCGGCCGTCACCGCCGCCCCCGCCTCCGCCGGCTTTGTAGTCATCGGGGACTGGACGGGCGCCTCCGTTCCAGACCATCGTCCTTTTATGAAATCCACGTTGCTCCTCGGAATTCTGTTGTGCCTTGCGGTCCGCGTGATGGCGGCCCAGCCGGTGGCGTTGTTCGACGGCAAATCGTTCGCGGGATGGGATGGCGACACCAACAAGACCTGGCGAATCGTGAATGGGACGATTCAGGGAGGCAGTTTGCAGACGACGGTTCCCCGCAACGAGTTTGTCGCGACGACGCGGTCATTCACCAACTTCGTGTTGCGAGCCAAGTTCAAGTTGGAAGGATCCGAGGGTTTCGTGAACTCCGGCATTCAGTTCCGCAGTCAGCGGGTGCCGAATGACGCCGAGATGATCGGGTATCAGGCCGACATCGGCGATGGGTGGTGGGGAGCGCTCTATGACGAATCGCGGCGGAACAAGGTGTTGGCCAAACCGGGCGATTCCGAGCTGGGCAAGCCGGTGAAGAAGAATGACTGGAACGACTACGAGATTCGCTGTGTCGGCCCGCGCATGGTGCTGAAGATTAATGGCGTCACGACGGTGGACTACACCGAAGCTGACCCGGCAATTCCGCAGAACGGGCGAATCGGTCTCCAGGTCCACGGTGGCGGCAAAGCGCTCGTATCATTCAAGGACGTCACGATCGAGGAGCTTCCGTGAGACGGGGGAAGCGGGCGGCGAGCGGCAAACGGTAGAGGGCGAAATCTCGACCTATAGCGACTCGGGTGACAGGCCCAGACTGACAATGGAGCACGCTTGGATCACAGGAAGTTCCAGGCGGTCGGCTTCAGCGAGGACTTCCTCCGTATCCGTTCCAGGGTTTAGCCACAGTTCATCGCAGCCGCGGGCGGCGATCTCGGGCAAGGTCTTGAGCAAGATCGGGGGTGGCAGGTAGACGCTGATCAGATTGGGCCGTTCGGGCAAATCGCGCACGGAGGGTACCGCCGGAATTCCCTCAACGGTGGGTTCCTTGTGGTTTACGGGGAACACCCGGAAGCCGCGGTGCTGAAAAGCGCGCACCGCTTTGTTGCCAAACTTCGAACGATCCGTGGAGGCGCCGAGAATTGCGACGGTCTTCATGCTCGTCAGCATGTCGGGATTCGATCGCTGCGCAACCGGGGTTTGCCCTTCACGCCTCGGATTCCGGCGCGGGCAGGGCAATTTGTCCGCGAAAAAACTGGGCCAGACGAGTGGTGGTTCGGCCCGTTCGCAGGTCCTTGATCCGCGAACCAATGCCTAAGTCATACCGGCGGATCAGCGAATCGCCATCCGCGGGCGTTGGTCGGGTCTGTTGAACCTGGGAATGCAGCAGCCGCGCGGCTTCGTCCAGGGCTTCGGCCTGGGTTCCCGCGAACCACAGATTGAGGGAACGAATGCTGGCGGCATGAAAACCCTGGACGTGCCACGCAGCGTTTTCCAACCAACGTCCTGTGCCGTGGGGGATGGAGTTGGCTTTGAGTCCGGCCAGGGAGCCGAACTTTTTCGGCGGTTCGCCAATCTGGGGGAACACTTCGACCCGAATCAGGGTGGTGTCTTCATGAGTTTGTTCCCGACCCGAACGCGGGTTTTTCTCGCGGGTCCGCCGATTGAACTCATGCAGGCCTGCCTCGCCGGCGACCAGAGCAAACCCGCCCAAACCCAGGATCTGGAGCACCGCCACCTCGAGCCGATCTTCGCGATACTCGGCCAGGAGGGAGGCTTGGAAATGACGGCGGCGGGCCAGACCAGAATAGGTTTGGATCAATGTTTCCACGGCTTTCAAGGCGCCCTGGGACTTGACCTGGCTGATGACCACGTAGGCGTCGCTGAGCCCGGCAGAGGTGGGATTCCGAGTGATGAACTGGAGTTGTTCGAGTTCGGATTCTAGTTCGCTGGCCCGTTCGGCAAAGGAGGCTCGTTCCTCGGCTCCCGTGGCATCCGCCTGAACTTCGAGTCGCTCCAGAGCGTCCTTCAGACGCGCTCGTCGAGAGAGGTACTGCTCCAGGCGGTTCAATTCGTCGAACGTCGCATCGCGACGGAGCGGATCCTGATAGAAGCCGGGCTGGCGAGTGAGCTCGAGAAGCTCGGACTTTCGATCAGTGGAAGGCCAAGGTTCCTCCACGAGGCTATCATATTGGTCCTGAAGTCGGGCGACCCGTTCGCGTCCGGGCGTCGGCGTCGGTGTCGGGGTGGGGGCCGCCATCCGAACTCGCGCGGGATGGGCCAGTCGCACCGCGACCTGACTTCCCTCGGCTTTCAAAGTCAGCACGGTGCGGGGTTGGGTGCTTCCGGTGGCAATGGCTCGGGCCAGCGGCAGAAGCACCATCTTCTCCACGGTGCGTTTGAGAGGGCGGGCGCCAAAATGCGGGGAGTAGCCCTGCTTCACCAGGAGGGCCACAAGGTCAGGATCGATGCTGACGGCCAGACCCCGGCGGGCGATGCCGCTGCGCTGCAACACAAGTTCCAATTCCCGGCGGGCAATGCGTTCGGCGGTTTCCAGCGATAGTGGTTGGAAGTGGACGATTCGATCCAGCCGATTGAGGAATTCGGGACGGAAGAAGCGGGCGAGTTCCCGGAAGGTTCGCTCGCTGTCACCGGCCGGAGCGGTCTCGGTTCGGCCAAACCCCAGCGGCGTCGGGGGAATCTGGGCGCCAATATTGGAGGTGAGGATGACAATGCTGCGCCGGAAATCGACCAACCGGCCGCGACCGTCGGTCAGTCGTCCGGCGTCAAAAATCTGCAGGCACAGGTCAAAAACGTTGATGTGTGACTTTTCGATTTCGTCGAGCAAGACAACGGAGAACGGTCGTTGGCGGACGGCGTCGGTGAGCAGGCCGTTCTCGCCGCGACCGCCGATGAGGCGGGTGAATCCGTCCGGACTGGCGAATTCACTCATATCGAAGCGCAACAAACGGGCGGAGTCGCCGAAGATAAATTCGGCCAACGCCCGGGCCAGTTCCGTTTTGCCCACGCCGGTGGGGCCGACAAAGAGGAATACGCCAAACGGCTTCTGCGGATCGGTGAGGCCGGCTTTGATCAAGGTGACCAAATCCACCATCGCGGCGACGGCTTCCGGTTGACCGATGATCCGGCGTTCGAAGAAGGACTGGAGCTGGGCGAGATCGAGCGGGGCAACGTCATCCAGTAGTTCGGCGGGAACCCCCGTGGATTGAGAGAGGACGTCCAGCACGTCGCGACGCGTGAGGGCGCGGCTGGTGTCCTTGAACGTGGTGATGACCGAGCGAAGCAACATCGCGGCATTGCCGGGTCGGGTCAGATGGCTGAGAAAGAACTCGCTGGCCTCCTGCAGTTCCTGAAGTACTCCGTCGCTGAGATTGGCCTTTGTGTGTTCCCGGATGTCCGACAGAACGGCGCGGGTTTGATCCGGGGTGAACTCTTCCAACAGGAACCGCTCGAAGAGACGCTGGAGTGCGGACTCACCGCCCAAGCCCCGCTCGAACTCCTCCGGCGTAGTTTCGCCCAATACCAGTAGGCTGCCTTCCTCCAGGTAGGGAGCGAGCGCCGAAGCGACATTGGCATCCGACTTGGACCAGCGGCCCATGGAGGCGAGATCGGCGAGGTTGGGAATGTAGACGAGGATCTTCCGTGGCCGCCGGACCGTCTCCACCAGTTCGCGGAGTTTCGTTTCCCATTCGCCGACATACTTCGTTCCGGCCATGAAATCCGTGGGCGACATGCGCAATACCCGCCACCCCCCGTTTTCGGGTCGGGCTAGCGCGTACACGAGTTCGTTGACCAGGGAGCTCTTGCCGCAGCCGGTCTTGCCGATCAGAGCTGCTGACCGAATCCGGTCGGACCGGAAGTGTTCCACCAATTGTGTCACGTTCCGCTCCAGTCGGAATCCGCGAGGCAGAGTACCGGCGAGAGCCTGGGCTGTGAGGTCGGTTCCGAAGCGGGCCAGGGTGGCGGGATTCACCTGTTCCCGGGTGCGCTGTTCCAGCCAGTTCGAGAGCGTCGGACGCCGACCCCCGAGCGCCTTGGCCTGCCGTTCAGCCTTGGAAAGGAGGGCGATGTCGGTTGGGAGTTGGGCCGACGCTTCCTCGGAACGCTGTTGCAAACTTCGTTCCAGAAGGTCGGCGCAGCGCTGTTGGACATCGCTGTCATCGTCTTGCGCCAAAGCCGTGAGTAGGGCGCCGAGACCACGGGACTTCGCTTGTTCTCCTAACGCGGAGGCGGACGACTGGCGCACGCTCCACGAAGGGTCGTTCAAGAGCAGTTCGCGTTGGAGGTCCAGGAATTCGGCTTGACCGGAGGTGGCTTTCACAACGGCCAGTCGGATGTCGCCGTCAGTGTCCTCGGCCAAGGATTTCAGGGCGTTTCGGACGGCTTCGGCGGCCGTGAGTTTGCCGAGTACTTCGGCGAGCTTGGCGCGCACCCGTTCCTCGTCGTCCTCGACTAGGCGGAGCAGACTGGAAGTCAGAGCGGGGTCGGGTCTTTGACGGCAGACTTCGAGAGCGGAGAGTCGCAACGGGATCTGCGGGGCGAGAAGGAGCGAATCGAGCAGGGCAGGGTCGGCCGCGTGTTCCAGTAGCGCGGCGGCCAAGAGGCTGATTTTCTCCGCGGGATCCTCGTATTGTCCGCGGCGGAGACTTTCGATGAGGCTGCGAATATCCTCGTTCATGTCAGGGTTCCGAAACCTATGACGGCGCGCCCAAGCAGGGCGATGGAAATGGCTATTCCCGGTGGCGAAGCTCAGCGCCGGGCCGGGTCTGGGTGGGGCAGTAACTCCCCAAAAGGGAAACACCTTGACTCCATCAGTTCGCCAGAGAGGGTGGGGAAAAGTACCCGGCTTCGGGGAGAAGGCGGGTGCTTTCTTTTTGCGGATTCGTAAGGCTTTTGCCGATCACTTCATGACCGAGACCGGATGACCTCCGCAACGGTGATGAGAATACTTTTACGCCAGGATGACTGAAACTAAGGATCGCTCTGTCCCAAATGTTACAGACGGGAATCGAAACGGTGCCGGAGCCGTGACGAAGCAGGATCGGAGGGAGATCTTCCGGCGCTCCGCTGGGTTGTCCCGCGTCGGGCGCTGGGGTGCGGTCGTACTGAGCGTAGTCTTGGGGGCTCAGACGGGTTGGGCGGCAACCGATCCCGCAATGCTTCAGTTGTTCAAGATCCTTCGGGATCGCGGCTCGATTAGTCAGGAGGAGTATCAGCTCCTGATGAACATGGCCACCTCACCGGAAGCGCCGGCGGGAGTGGCAGCCACTCCCTCGGTCTCCACCAACACCCCGGCAAAACCAGCCGAACTCCCGGCACCCACATCACCGGTGGTCGCCGGGACGGTTACCTCGACCAACGCGGTTGCCAGTGCCGCCAAGGCGGTTGAACCGAAGGAGAAGGAGAAGTGGTATCAAAAGTTCAATTTTGGTGGGTACACACAATTGCGGATCACCGCGTTGTTGAACGAGGAAGCGGACGATTTGAATGTGCCGAATGATCCTTCTGTGAGTCCGACGGCGCTGTTCACGATCCGCCGAGCTCGGTTCCGCTTGGCCGGAGACGTCTCCCCGCACCTGTCGTTGTACGCTCAGGTGGATGCTTTTGCCAATGTTGCCAGCGGTGGCAACTCGTCTGCCGGGGTGCAGCTGCGTGATCTCTACGCCGACGTTTATCCGATGGAATCACGGGAACTTTGGTTCCGCCTGGGGCAGTCCAAGGTTCCGTATGGTTGGGTCAACATGCAGTCCAGCCAGAATCGCTCCCCGATGGAGCGGCCCGACGCGATCAACTCAGCGGTCGAGGGCGAGCGCGACATTGGAGCCTTTGCCATGTACGCACCGGAAGAAGCTCGAAAGCGGTTCAAGGAACTCGTGCAGTCGGGTCTGAAGGGTTCCGGAGATTACGGGGTGCTGTCGTTTGGCGCTTACAATGGGCAGGGCGCAAATAGACCTGACCTCAATGGTTTTCCGTACTGGATGGCTCGAGCTGATTATCCGTTCAAGTTGGATAGCGGCCAGTTCGTCGAGTTCGGAGTCCAAGGTTACCTTGGGCGATATGTCCCCACGGTCCAGACCGTCACCTACAACGGCAAACCCGTGACGCCCCGCTTCAATAGTGACGGCGTTATGGATCGCCGGGTGGCCGCGACTGCCGTCTGGTATCCCCAACCATTTGGGTTCGAAGCGGAATGGAATGTCGGCACAGGTCCGGAGCTCAATGAAAACTTCACCCAGATCAACTCGGAGTGGTTGAATGGCGGTTATCTGCAATTCAACTACCAGATCGCCGTGGGGAGTCGGAAAATCTTCCCGTACACCCGCTGGCATTTCTATCAGGGCGGTCGCAAGTTCGGAACCAATTCGCCTTACGAGTACGTCAACGAACTCGATTTCGGTTTCGAGTATGCCCCATGGAATGAACTCGAGTTCAGCGTCCAATACACTTGGACCTTCGACCGGACCAATACCAGTCAGGCTCCCTATGACGATGTGCAGGGAGCCAGCCGCATCGAGTTCCAAGCCCAATGGAACTATTGAAGTACGGGTGGTGAGCGGTGGGGCGGTGCGGGGAGACGTCGGGTTAGTAGTCGAGTGCTGGAAGACAGCGCGGAACCCAGACTGGCATCCCCAGCTTCTGTGACCCACGCTGACCACGCATGAAATCGTTTCGTTCGATCGGGCTCGTGGGCGTTGTGGTGTTGGGCATTGCTGGAGGCGCCGCCCTGCGCTCATCAGCCCAAGAGCGAGTTTCCGCTGCCTCCATTGAGTATGCGACCATTCGCTGGGATGGTCGCGATAACACCCACGTGATCCGGCCCGGCGCCCAAGTGGAGTTTTTTGGACCCGAACTCAAGAAACTGGCGAAGCCGGAACGAACCGATTCCCGGTCGTACTACCTCAACTGGGTGATGAATCACCTCGCCAAGGAAGGCTGGGAATTCTCCGGGATCAGTTCGGACGACGTGGTGATGCGGCGTCCGGTGGCCCGTTAAGAAACGCCCTTACTTGGTCCGAACGCGGAACAACTGGGCGTCGGCGTCCAGGCTCGGCAGCAGGAATTGCGCATTGGCTCCGCCAACGACCTCCTGGAGGACGTTCCAGGCGTTGGCTGGGGTCAGGGATTCCAGAATGTAGGTCCGGCTAGCTAGGCCATTGAAGGGAAGGACTAAGCCGGCTCCGCTGGTTCCGGGGATTTGAAGGGCGAGCGGGTTGGCCACGGTGAGGGTGGCCGGGGGGCTGGTCGTGGTCCCGCCGCTACCGGTCACGCTGACCGTATAGTCTCCGGCATTGTCCGGTTGAACGGCCGCCAGCGTGAGGGATGGACTGGCTTGACCGTCGAGATTAACCCCGTTGCGGGCCCACGCGTAGGTGAGGGTGCCGTTACCGGTGGCAGCTGAAGTCAGGATCACCGTTTCGCCGGTGTGAACGTTCGTGCCGTGGGGCACGGTGGTGAACGTGGGCGGCAGGGATCCGGGAATCACGGTCAGAATCGCGGGATCGCTGACTTGGACGCCGCCGCCATTTCGGACGCGCACACGATAGGTGCCGCCATCGGCGACGGTTACGGCGGCAAAGTTTAAGCTCGGACCGGTCGCATTGGGTACTTCGAGATCGTCCTTGAGCCATTGGTAGGTTAGCGACCCACCGGTGGCGGTGACGGTCAGCGCCGCCGCCGCACCGGCATTGACGGTGACGTTTTGAGGATGCGCCGTGATGGAGGGCGCGACGTCGACAACGGTGATGGTTAAGAAGACCGTGGCGAAGTGATCCCCTTGCTTGTTGGCGTTCTCCCAGCCCGTCACCCGGACGTTGGAATAGACCCCGGCCTGGGTGGGTTTGCCGGTAATTCGCCAGATCGTCCCGGATTTAGTGGGCTGATTGAATCCGGGCGGCAGGTTGCCAGCCTCATAAACCGCCGGGGCAAGGGTTTTGCCACCTGAGGTGTAGGTGAGACTGATGCGGAAAGCGGAATCCACTCCGTTGGTGGCACTGACCTTGCCCCCGGAAGGATTGGTGATTGTGATCGAGGCGCCGGAGACCGCGTGGAACGAACCGGCGACGGCGGCGGAACTGACAAACCACCGCAGCAAGGCGACGATGGGAGAAGCGGCAGCCACGGCGTCCGCTGTCATGACCCGAACCAACGGGAGGCATTGGAGCAGAACGGAGAGAACGAGAGAGGGAAGACGGAGGGTACGCATACAAGCCTGTGAATTCCCATAAGCAGAACACATGCCGCGGTAAATGACCGGCCTGCCTACACTCGGTTACTGACTGGCCTCAGGTGTTTGACTGTCCCCGCTCGGTGGCTACCGAAGTGATTCGGTTCGGGCTGTCGGCGGCGATTTCCATCGCCGACTACTTGGTCCGAACCCGGAACAATTGGGCCGGGGCTTCCAAGGCGGGGAGTAGGAATTGCGCATTGGCTCCGCCGTTGACTTCTTGCAGCGAATTCCAGGTGTTGGCGGGCGTAAGGGCTTCCAAGACGTACCTGCGTTTGGCCAGGCCATTGAAGGGAAGGGTCAAGCCCGAGCCGCTGAGGCCTGGGACTTGGAGGGCCAGCGGACTGGCCACTGTGAGGGTGGCGGCCGGGCTCGTGGTGGTGCCGCCGCTGCCGGTCACGCTAACCGTGTAATCACCGGCCGTTTCGGGCTGGATCGCGGCCAGGGTTAGAGTGGGACTGGTTTGGCCGTCGAGGTTGGCGCCGTTGCGAGCCCAGGCGTAGGTGAGGGGACCGTCACCGGTGGCGGCGGAAGTCAGGATCACCGTTTCCCCAGCGTGAACATTCGTTCCCTGCGGCACGAGGGTGAACGTTGGTGGTAGGGATCCGGGAATCACGGTCAGGATAGCCGCATCGCTCACTTTGACACCGCCTCCGTTCTGGACGCGAACCCGGTAGGTGCCGCCGTCGGCCACGGTCACCGCAGCAAAATTCAAGGTCGGGCCGGTCGCATTGGGCACTTCCAAATCGTCCTTTAGCCACTGGTATGTCAGCGACCCTCCGGTCGCGGTAACCGATAACGCCGCGGGTGCCCCGGCGTTGACCGAAACGCTCTGGGGTTGCGCGGTGATCGTGGGGGCCTCGTCCACCACGGTGATGGTCAAGACCACCGTGGCTTTGTTCCCCAGTTTATTGGCGTTCTGATAGCCCGTGAGCCGGACATTGGAAAAGACGCCGGCTTGGGTGGGCTTGCCCGTGATGCGCCAAATGGTTCCGGACCGGGCCGGTTGATTGAACCCCGGCGGCAAATTCACCGCATCATAAACTGCTGGGGTGAGTGTTGTTGAGCCCGAAGTATAGGTAAGACTGACGCGGAAGGCCGAGTCCACGCCATTGGTGGCAGAGACCTTGCCCCCGGCGGGATTGGTGATCGTGATCGAGGCGCCGGAGACGGCATGGAATGATCCTGCTACGGCGGCAGAACTAATGAACCACCGCAGTAAGGCGACGATGGGAGAAGCGGCGGCCACGGCATCCGCGGTCGCGACCCGGACCAACGGGAGACATTGCAACAGAACGGAGAGAACGAGGGAGGGAAGGCGGAAGGTACGCATACAAGCCCATGATCGGTTATGGGCTCACCTATGCACCATCGGACCAGTTTGGTCCAACGGCGGATTCACTGGTCCGTCGCCGGACCGCTCCGGCTTAGAGCGCTTTGTTCTTGGTGAACGCTTTGACGTTGGTGATCTGAGATTGCTTGGCGAAGTCCAGAACCTTGATCACCAAACGCCAAGCGGCGTCTCCGTCAGCGCGGATGACCAACCGGACCTGAGGATCCCCGGCTTTGGCCGACTGCAGCTCGCTCAAGAGTCGGTCGGCTGTCACAGCCCGGTTGCCCACGAAATAATTGGGTTCCGTGGTGGCCACGGTAACAATCATGGGCGGCTTCTCCACGCCGGCTCCGGATTTGGTGGCCTCGCTGCTTTCCGGAAGTTCCAGCTTCACCGCCGGCGCGTTCTTGAACGTGGTGGTGAACAATAGGAACACCAGCATCACGAGCAGGACGTCGATTAGCGAGATGATGATGATCGCCGGGGCATTGCGTCGGCGGCGGGGATAGAACTTCATGACCGCTTGGAGGCCGAAACGGGCGCGTCGGTGCCGTCACCCAGATAATGGCGGCGAATCAGATCATCGCACTGGCCTTCGAGTTCCACCGCCAGAACCTCGACCTTCTTATTGAAAAAGCTCCAAGCCACCAGGGTGGGAATCGCCACCAGCAGTCCGACCAGGGTTTTGTTCAAAGCGTCGCCAATGCCCTTGGCCAGCAGGGCGTAATCCCCGGAGAGCGCTTTCCCGAAGTCCACGAAAAGCGGAATGATGCCGTAGATGGTGCCGACTAGACCAATCAGCGGGGCAATGCCGACGATGATCTCCAGCACGACCAGTCCCCGTTCCATCTGCGCCACTTCGCCGCGGGCTTTGACCTCCACGGCGCTGGTGGTTTCCTCCTTGGGCCAGCGCAAATGGTCCAGAATCGTGAGCACCAGCCGGCCCAGTGGGGAGGGGGAGGCGGCGCAGGTCCCGCGGAGCGCCGAGGCGTCGAGGGTGTTGAGAGCGTTGACGAGGCCGGGCGGCATGATTTTGGACCGTCGCAACGCCCAGCCGCGTTCGAGGACAATCGCGACGGAAATGACCGACAAGACCAGCAGCAGCCAGACAAACGGGCCGCCATTCTCCAATAGGGCAAACATCTCAGTAGTAATTGAACGTAAAGGTCACCGGGATCACATCCCCGCCGATGATTCGTCGAATTTCGGGTGGCCAGCGTCCGAACGGCGCCGGTTGCATGACCGAAAGTTCGCAGAGCAGGGCAAGCGTTTCGCCGACATCGGAATTCTTGGTGGCCAGACTGGTGACGGTGCCGTCGGAATGCAGATCGAAGGTGATGACCACCTTGCCGATGCGCTCCATGGCGAAGCGGCGTTCCTCAAGGAGCCGGTACCAGCGTTGCTGCACGGCCAACACCATCCGGTAATGGTAGTCCCCCAGCGGACTGGCCTTCACATCCAGCGAGGACTCCAAGGCCATCCGCGAGACGCCGCCCTCCTGCCGCATCTTTTCCCCGACCATCGCGCCTTTGGTGGGCATTACCTCAGACAAGCGCTTGGGCGGGCGTCGTTTGACCGGAGGAGTTTGCGCCTGCGGAGCCGATTCCGTCGGGGGAGCGGTCTGGGTGGGGACTTTGGGCGGATTGAGCTCGGTCGGTTTAACCGGATCCGTCGGACGCGCCTGGGGATTCGCCTTGGCCAACAGCGTTTCTCCGGGAGTTGGCTGGGGTTGGACGGGTTCCGGCGGCGTCAGGGTCAGTTCCTTGGGCTTATCCAGCGGCTTGACCTCAGTCTTCACCAGGGGAACCGGCGGAGGCAGCGCCTGCGGAACGGGGGGCTGAACCACCTCCGGTTCGGTGGGAGTGGCGGCCGCGGTCTCCTCGGCTTCCGCAACTGCGTCTTTCGGGGTCGCCGGTTGTGGCTTCTCCACGGGGCGCAGGGTGTCGAACGTCTTCAGCGTGTCATCCCGATTGCCATCGATCCGAGGCTTGGCCTGATCGGTCGTCGTGGGATTCGGATTCGCCGCCCGGGTGTTGGCCGTGGAGAAGAGAGCGGTGTTTTCCGGCGCTTCCTCCGTCACAGAAGCCGGGTCCACTTCCACGAATTGCAGCGGGATTTCCTGCCAGGACTCCGCTGGAGGCGCCGGCGTTGGGGTGTTGGGAGTGGGGTTCAGCTGGGCGGCAATCGGTCGCACGGCCCGGTCCAGCCAGGGGGGCAACCAGCCATTTTTGAGGGCGGCTTGGATCAAGACGGACATCAGCCACACGTACAGGTGGAGGGCAAGCGAGAGGAGCAGTGCGATCACCAGAGGTGAGCGCAACCGCCGCAACCACGCTGCTTTGGGCCAAGTGGCCGTCATTCCGTTCGTTCGGGAAGCCTGCCGCACAGGGGAATCAGGGGCAAGCACCCCGCGACATTCTGGAGGCAGACGTTGGGCAACCGGTGATCGTTCAAGGGAACTCCCCCTGACTTGAACGAGCGTTCGAGACTCGGAATCCCCGCAATTGCCAGAAAGGCTGTCCCCGAGGTGCCGCGTTTCTTGACGCTTCCGGCCGTGATCCTCACTGTCCGGGTCCGGTTTTTCGTTGGTTTCATCCCATACGCATGAGCGCTCCGCACAACCTGTTCGATTCACTTCAAACCTTTGACCTCGGAAATGGCCGCTCTGGCCGCTTCTACTCGCTGCCGGCCCTCGAAACGGCGGGAGTGGGACCCATCTCCCGACTGCCAGTGTCGATCCGGCTCGTCCTCGAATCCGTCCTGCGCAATTGCGACGGCAAAAAGGTCAGCGAAGCCAATGTTCGCGAACTCGCCCAGTGGAAGCCCACCGAAGCCCGGACCGCGGAAATTCCCTTCGTCGTCGCCCGCATCGTGCTGCAGGACTTCACCGGAGTGCCGCTGTTGGTCGATTTGGCGGCGATGCGGTCCGCCGTCGCTCTTTTGGGCAAGAACCCGAAGATCATTGAGCCGCTGGTTCCGGTGGACTTGGTGGTTGACCACTCCGTCCAGGTCGATTTCGCAGGCAGTTCGGACTCCATGCAGAAGAACCTGGAACTGGAATTCTCCCGCAACCGGGAACGCTACCAGTTCCTGAAGTGGGGCATGCAGGCCTTCGACACCTTCAAAGTGGTGCCCCCGGGCATCGGCATCGTGCACCAGGTCAACCTCGAGTACCTTGCCAAAGGCGTCCTGTCGGCGCCCGCGGGCGAGAGCCCAATTTACTATCCCGACACCCTCGTCGGCACGGATTCCCACACCACGATGATCAATGGCATCGGCATCGTGGGCTGGGGCGTAGGCGGTATTGAAGCCGAGGCGGGTATGCTGGGACAGCCGGTGTATTTCCTGACCCCGGATGTCGTCGGAGTGCATCTGACCGGTGCGCTCAAGGAAGGGGTTACCGCGACGGACCTTGCCCTGACCGTCACGCAGTTGCTGCGCAAGACCAAGGTGGTCGGCAAGTTTGTGGAATTCTTTGGTCCGGGCGCCGCCGCTCTTCCGGTGGTGGATCGCGCCACGATCGCCAACATGGCTCCCGAGTATGGGGCCACGATGGGCTTCTTCCCGATCGACGCCGAATGTGTGAACTACTTGCGCGCCACCGGGCGGTCCGAAGCCGACTGCCTGACGTACGAGAATTACTATCGCGCCCAGGGTCTCTGGGGCATTCCCGAAGCGGGTTCGGTCGATTACTCGCAGATCGTTGAGCTCGATCTATCCACCGTTAAGCCAAGTGTGGCGGGACCGAAGCGACCTCAGGACCGCATCGAGTTGAGTAATCTTCGCCGCGAGTTCTTCCAGGCGATTCAGCGGCCGGTCACGGAGAACGGTTTTGCCAAGTCCCGCTCGGTCTTCGGCAAGTCGGTGAAGGTGGAAACTGCGGCCAAGAAAAAGGCTGCGATCGGGACGGGTTCGGTGCTCATCGCGGCCATCACGAGCTGCACCAACACCAGCAATCCCAGCGTGATGCTCGCGGCCGGTCTACTCGCCAAGAAGGCGGTGGAAAAAGGTCTGAAGGTGAATCCGGCAGTAAAGGCGTCGCTCGCCCCCGGATCCCGGGTGGTGACGGATTACCTCAAGAAGACCGGGCTCCAGCCGTATCTGAACAAGCTGCGCTTCAACACGGTGGGTTACGGCTGCACCACGTGCATCGGCAACTCTGGACCGTTGGATCCGGCCATCGAAGAAGCCGTGGTGAAGAATGATCTGGTGACGGCCAGTGTGCTCTCCGGCAACCGCAACTTCGAGGCGCGGGTGCATCAGAACATCAAGTCGAACTTCCTGATGTCGCCGCCGCTGGTGGTGGCCTTCGCTCTCGCGGGCCGGGTGGATATCGACCTCACCTGCGAACCGCTGGGCAAGGGTAAGGACGGCGAGTTGGTGTACCTGGCCGACGTGTGGCCGACCCTCCAGGAGGTCCGCGATGCGATGGCGTCGGCGCTCAAGCCGGAAGTGTTCCGGAAGTTGTACAAAGACTTCGCCGCCCAAAATCCCAAGTGGAACGAGATCCCGGCGAGCGTAGGCAACGTGTACGAGTGGGATCGTCAGTCCACCTACATTCAGGAGCCGCCATTCTTCGCCAACTTCTCGCTGCAGCCGGGGACCATTCAGGGCATCACCGGAGCCCGTGCGCTGGGCATCTTTGGGGATTCCGTGACGACCGACCACATCTCTCCGGCAGGAGCGATCAAAAAGGCGTCGCCGGCCGGCCGGTACCTGCTTGAAAACAACGTCGCGTTCGAAGACTTCAACAGCTACGGATCGCGTCGGGGTAATGATCGCATCATGACCCGGGGCACCTTCGCCAATGTGCGCATCAAGAATCTGATGCTCGGGGGCGAAGAGGGTGGCAACACGCTCGGGCCGGATGGGTCCAAGACGTCGATCTACGACGCGTCGATGGCCTATCAAGCGCTGGGCACGCCGCTGATTGTCCTGGCCGGTCAGGAATACGGCACGGGCTCGAGCCGCGACTGGGCTGCGAAGGGAACCAATCTGCTCGGAGTGAAAGTGGTCGTCGCCCAAAGCTTCGAGCGTATTCATCGGTCGAACTTGGTGGGCATGGGCGTACTGCCGCTGCAGTTCAAGGACGGCACCACCGCCCAGACGCTCAAGCTCAACGGCACCGAGACGTATGACGTGCTCGGCTTGGATCCCACGCTGCGACCGCAGCAGGATCTCGTGCTGCGCATCACGCGTCAGGACGGGTCCATCGAAGAAGTGCCGGTGACCTGCCGCATCGATACCCCGATCGAGATCGATTACTACCAGCACGGCGGCATCCTGCCTTATGTGTTGCGTCAGTTGATCGCGCAGGCTTAGGCGGGAAGGTTGAACCGCAGATTAAACACAGATTGACGCAGATTTTTTGGGGAACCTGGAGACGGAGAAGTCGCCTTAGAGGGCGATTGCTCGGTCGTTGAGAGACGACGGTTCTCCCCCGGAAGAATCTGCGAGGATCGGCGTTAATCTGCGGATAACTCCCGTAGTCGGCGGCTCTCCAAGCGGGGAGGGTTGAACCGCAGATTAAACACAGATTGACGCAGATTTTTGGGAACCTGGAGACGGAGGAGTCGCCGTAGAGGGCGATCACTTGGTCGATGGGAGAGAACGGTTTTCCCTCCGGAGAATCTGCGAGAATCGGCGTTAATCTGCGGATAACTTCCCCGTCGGCGGCTCCGGGGAAGCTGGGTTACGCCGGGCTTGAGCCGCTTTTCTTGGCTTCCTGGCGGGCTTTCCAGAACTCGAAGACCATCGGCAGGACACTAATGAAGATAATGCCGAGCACGATCACTTCGAATCGCTTCTTCACGAACTCCATCTGTCCGAAATGCCAGCCTGCCGGCAGGATCAGACCTACCCACAGAAGGGCGCCGATCACGTTGAACGACATAAACCGCGAATAGTTCATCGCGCCCATGCCGGCGACAAACGGCGCAAACGTTCGAACGATGGGAACAAACCGCGCGAGGATGATGGTCTTGCCACCGTATTTCTCGAAGAAGGCGTGAGTGCGAGCGAGATACTCCGGCTTGATGAAGCGAGGATACCTCGCTGACAGCCGCTGGCCGGCCACCCGGCCAATCCAATAGTTCGCGGTGTCTCCGAGAATTGCCGCGATGACCATCAACGATCCGGCGACCCACACGTTGAGCCCCGATTTCGGGTCAGCCGCTAAGGCGCCGACGGCGAAGAGCAGTGAATCGCCCGGGAGAAAGGGCGTCACCACAAGGCCGGTCTCGCAGAAGATGATCAGGAAGAGGATGGCGTAAATCCATGGCCCTTGAGCCCGGGTCAGCTCGTAAAGGTGGTCTTGGAGGTGAAGAACGATATCGAGCGCTTGCTTCAACAGATCCATGCCGGGGCGAACCGTGCGGGAACTTCACCTTGCCCGGCAAGGGTCTTGTCCGTTTGTCTGGGCCGGTGAAGGTCGCACGGCTCCATGGACAACGGGATTTGCGGATTGAGGAGGTAGAGGACGTTCCGCTGCAGGCCGGCGAAGTTAGGGTCAACATTGAGGCGGCCCTGACGTGTGGAACCGACTTGAAGGTCTGGCGGCGCGGTTACCACGCCCGAATGCTGACGCCCCCGTGCCGCTTTGGTCATGAGTTCGCCGGGCGGATCAGCGAGGTGGGGCCCGGGGTGACGGATTGGTCGGTGGGGGACCGCGTGGTAGCCGCCAATTCGGCACCCTGCGGCGGTTGTCCCGCTTGCCGACGGGGTCAGGAGCAATTGTGTGCGGATCTGCTGTTTCTGAACGGGGCCTATGGCGAATCCCTGGTGATTCCGGAGCGAATCGTCCGGCGAAACCTCCTTCGCTTGAAGCCCACGACGGACTTTCGCACGGCGGCATTGACCGAGCCGCTGGCCTGTGTGGTGTTAGGATTGGATGAATTGCAGGTGAATCCAGGGGATCGCGTGCTGGTGATCGGGAGCGGGCCGATCGGGGTCATGGCCGCGGTATTGGCCCAGGTGGGCGGGGCGGAGGCCACGCTGGTGGGGCGAGGGGCTGAGCGACTGACAGCGGCGCGGCGCATGGGCATTTCCCAGGTGATTGATCTGGGAACGGGCGACGTCGAGACAGCGGTACGATCCGCGGAACCGGGCGCAACGTTCGATGCGGTGTTCGAAGCGGTCGGTAAACCGGAGACGTGGGCAGCGGCGACGCGGTTGGTCCGGCCAGGAGGTCGGGTGAACTGGTTTGGCGGATGTCCGGCCAACACCACCGTCACCGTGGACACCGGGCTGATTCACTATTCGTCGCTGACCCTGCGCGCGAGTTTTCATCACACCCCGCGGACCATTCGGCGAGCCTTGGACCTGCTGGAATCTGGTGTGTTGCCGATTGCCGAATGGGTAACTGCGGAAGCGTCGCTGGACGAACTGCCCGCGGTGTTCCAGCGGATGGATAGCGGTTCGTCCGCTTTGAAGACGTTGATTCGTCCGAGGGGCTAGCGTCGCCCCACCGGCAGCGGTAGGGATGGACCGCCGGGCCGTCCCCGGTTGGCCGGCGCAGCCCTGCTGACCGGAGTTTGCTGGTCAGTGTTGGCGAAACGTGGCGCGACTCCGTCTCCAAACGGGGAACGGTCTCCCGCGGAGGACGCGGAGGACGCGGAGGGGGGACGGGGAGAGAGGGGGAGAGAGGGGGAGGGGGAGACTATGGTGACCGTGGCATTTCCGGCCTCTCAAAGCCCGACATCTATGGTGTGCGGCAGCCCTCTGCCGCTTTGGGGCGCGTGGATGGCAGTTGGGGGGTTGATGTACTCGACGCGTCACTCGCCGGGACGAAAAGCGGTAGCTCCGCTGCGCTGCGCGACCGCACTCCAAACGCTTCGCGCTCTCCGTGGCGACCTTACCGCTTACCCCTTACCGCTTACCGGGCTTCCAGCCCCGCTGAGGAATGAACTTGTTCCGGGAAGAAGCCAAACGATGATCTCCGCTCGTCTTTCGACCCGACGGTCGAAGGCCGAATTCTGGTCATGAGATTGTTCCAAGCGTTTCGAGTTTTCTTTCGCGTCCTCAGTGACGGCGAGTTTGCCGCGCGGGTGGCCCGGGCGGAATCACCAGAGGTGTCGACCCGACCGACGCCGGCTGCGGCCCCGGTTCCTGTGACGGCCCCGGTCAAGCCCGCCTCGCGCCGCAGTGAGGCCTTGACCTTGCTGGCCGTGTTCCAGCGGGAAGGTCGGCTGGTCGATTTCCTCCAGGAACCGATCGAGAGTTATACCGATGCCCAGATCGGCGCGGCAGTGCGGGAAGTGCACAAAGGATGCCGCCAAGTGTTGGAACGGCTGTTCGCTCCAGCGCCCGCGGTACCCACCGCCGAAGGGGCGCCGCTGAAGGTGGAGCAGGGGTACGATCCGGGCCGCATTCGGCTGACGGGCCAAGTGTCCGGCACAGCGCCTTGGCAGGGCACGGTGGCGCATCCGGGTTGGGAAGCGAAACGGTGCGATCTGCCGGAATGGACCGGAACCCCGGCCGCGGAACGCGTGATCGCTCCGGCTGAGATCGAAATCCGTTAGGCATTTCCTGCGTTTCAGACATTTTCCTGCCTCGTTCATGGCTGCCACGTTTTCCATCGGCATCGATTTGGGTACGACCAACAGTGTTCTCGCCGCCATTCCGCTGGGCGTCGAGGGCGCGTCCATTGAGGTCCTTTCGGTACCTCAGTTGACCGCTCCGGCCACCGTGGAGGGACGTCCATTGCTGCCGTCGTTCCTGTATCTGGGAACGCCGGAGGAAGTGGCCCAAGACGCCTTTCGGTTGCCGTGGGGTTCCCCGTCCGCAGCCGTGGGCGAGTGGGCGCGACGCCAGGGAGCGGAGGTCCCCACCCGAACCGTTTCGGGTGCGAAATCCTGGCTGACCCATAGTCGGGTCGATCGTCGCCAGCCCATCCTGCCATGGAACGCTCCTGCCGAAGTCACCAAGATTTCGCCCGTCGAAGCGTCCCGCCGGTATCTGGAGCACTTGCTGTCCGCCTGGGCGCAATCGCATCCGGAAGCACCGATCCAGGAGCAGCAGGTGGTTCTGACCGTTCCCGCCTCCTTCGATGCCGTGGCCCGGGAACTGACCCGCGAGGCAGCGTTGCAGGCGGGATTGCCGGAGAACTTCATCCTGCTCGAGGAACCCCAGGCCGCGTTCTACGCGTGGTTGGCGAATCCAACGCAATCGTGGCGGAAGCTCGTGCGCGAAGGCGATGTGGTCGCCATCTGCGACGTCGGCGGCGGGACCACGGATCTCACTCTGATCTCGGTGGCCCAGGAAAACGGTGAACTGGTGCTGCAACGGGTGGCCGTTGGTAACCACATTCTGGTGGGAGGCGACAACATGGACCTCGCTCTCGCGCAACTGGCGCAGGCGCGGTTCGCCGAAAAGGGCGTGGCCTTGGATGCCTGGCAGTCGGTGGCCCTGTGGCATGCGTGCCGGGCGGCCAAGGAGACGTTGCTCGCCCCCGACGGTCCGTCCACGTGTCCGGTGACTGTGCTGGGACGCGGACGTCGGCTGATCGGTGGCAGCATCTCGGTCGACTTGACGCGTGAGGAAGTGGTGAGCGTGCTGACCGAAGGGTTCTTCCCGCCGGGATCGTTGCAGGCTCGACCGGTGCGGCGTCCACAGTCGGGATTCAAGGAACTGGGCTTGCCGTACGAGTCGGATCCGGCCGTGACGCGGCATTTGTCGCACTTCCTGAATCAACAGTCCGGCGTGCGTCCTACCCGGGTGTTGTTCAATGGTGGCGTCTTCAAGTCCGAGTTCTTCCGACGTCGGGTGCTCGAAGCCGTGGCGGGCTGGTACGGAGCGACCCCGGAATCGCTCGAACTGCCGCACAACCAGGACTTCGACCTCGCGGTCGCGCGCGGCGCGGCCTACTACGGACGCGCCAAGCTCGAGAAGGGCATTCGTATTCGGGGCGGGGCGCCAAGGTCTTACTACGTCGGCATTGAGGCCACGGGACTGGCCATTCCCGGAATCGTGCGGCCGCTGCGGCATCTGTGCGTGGTGCCGCGGGACATGGAGGAAGGCACGGAACTCGACATTCCTAGCGACACGATCGGACTGCTCACCGGCGAACAGGCGGAATTCCGGTTCTTCAGTTCGCTCACCCGGCGCGATGCTCCGGGAACGATCGTGACGCACGCCACCGAAGACGAAATTCAGGAGACCTCGCCATTGGTGGCGACGTTGCCGGCGGCGGCCGGAGGCGAGACGGATTTTGTGCCGGTGCGCTTCCAGGTTCGCTTGACCGAACTGGGCGTGTTGGAGTTGTGGTGTGTGAGCACGGTTTCGGAGGATCGCTGGAAATTGGAATTCAGCGTTCGCGACGAAGGTTGATCGGAACGTTCCGTGAGCGCCTCCTCCTCCAGTACCGCCGAAACCGCTCCGGCGCGGTTCCTCGTGGGGATCGACCTGGGGACGACCAACTGCGCGCTCGCCTACATCGACAGCCGTTCCAACGATCATCGCGTCCGGGATTTTCCCGTGCCGCAGATTGTTGCTCCCGGGGAGACCGAGTCCCGCGCCGTTCTTCCGTCCTTCGCCTACGAACCCGCGGCGGGCGAGTTCCCGCCCGGTTCGCTGACGATCCAGGGCAGTTCTGGAGAGACACCGTTGGTGGGCTGGTTTGCCCAACGCCAGGGAGCGCTCGCCCCCGGTCGCCTGATTTCTTCGGCGAAGTCGTGGCTGTGCCATCCCGGAGTGGATCGCACCGCGCCGTTGTTGCCCTGGCACGGGGCTTCGGATGTGCCCCGAATCTCGCCGGTCGAAGCCAGTGCCCGATATCTGGCGCACCTGCGAATGGCGTGGGACCGGGCGTTTCCGGAGCATCCATTGGCGGAACAGGAAGTGTCGGTGACGGTTCCGGCCTCCTTCGATGAAGTGGCCCGGGAACTCACCGTGCGGGCCGCCGAGAAGGCCGGACTCCCGCGCCTGACGTTGCTCGAGGAACCGCAGGCGGTGTTCTACGCCTGGATGGAAGCCAGCGGCCGCCGCGCCTTCGAGCAGATCAAGCCCGGTCAACTCACGCTCATCTGCGACGTGGGCGGAGGTACCTCGGATTTCACGCTGATCGAAGCCCGACCGGCCGAAGATGGGGTGCGCTTTCACCGCGTGGCGGTGGGCGAGCATCTGATTCTGGGCGGTGACAACATGGACCTCGCCCTGGCGCATCATCTCGAAGCGCGGTTGTCTCCGGGAGGACGGCTGGATCCGCGGCGCTGGGGATTGCTGGTGCAGTCGTGTCGGCAGGTGAAGGAAACCCTGCTGGGCAACGATGCTCCGGAGCAACTCGGAGTTAGTCTGGCCGGTGGGTCACGTCTGCTGGGCGGCGCGCTGCATACGGAAGTTTCCCGGGAGGACGTGCGGCGGCTGATGTTGGACGGGTTCTTCCCGGAGGTGGGTCCCGGGGAACGTCCGACCCAGGCCCGCTCGGGGTTTCAGGAATTCGGCCTGCCATATGCCGCAGATGCGGCGGTGACGCGACATCTGGCCGCGTTTCTGGCCAATCACGCCCGGTCCGCGCGCCCGGGAGTTCCTCTTTTTCCCGACCACCTACTGTTCAACGGAGGGGTGTTTGAATCGGCGTTGCTCCGCGAGCGATTGCACCAAGTGTTGAACACATGGCGCGGAGCGACGGCGTCGGGCGGATCGATTCACGTTCTGCCCAATGAGCGTCTGGATCTGGCGGTGGCCCGGGGAGCGGCCCATGCACTGGCGTTACGGCGTCAAGGCGGTCAGCGCATCGCTTCTGGGCTGGCTCGGGCGTACTACATCCAGGTGGGTCGGAGCGGCGGCGGAACGCCCGGAGCGGTCTGTCTCGCGCCGGCGGGATTGGAGGAAGGCCAAACCGTGGAAGTGCCGCAACGCTTCGTGCTGCGCTTGCGTCAGCCCGTGGAGTTCGCGCTGTTCACGTCCAGCACGCGCACGCAGGACCAGCCAGGTGATCTGGTGGAGGCGGATCCATTGCAACTGACCGCCCTGCCGCCGGTCAGCACGGTGATTCGCGCGGGTCGTTCTGTTGAAGCAGGGTCGGCCGAAGTGCAGTTGCAGACCCGTTTGACCGAGATTGGCACCCTGGATGTCCGGTGCGTGGAAGCCGGACGAACCCGCAGTTGGAAGTTGGAGTTCGATGTCCGGGGTAATTCCCGGCGGGCGGTAAGGGTGGCCGCGGGAATGTCGGCTGGGTTAGGCGATGCCGTGGAAGAATCCACCCGTGAGACCTGCGCCCGATTGATTCGGGAGGCGTTCGCTCCGACGGGAGATCCGGCGGGTTTGGTTCGTCGGTTGGAACACGCCACGGGACAGGAGCGGAACGATTGGTCGCTTCCTCTCCTGCGCTCCGTGTGGGAGCAGTTGATGGAGGTCGAATCCGGCCGGCAGAAAGACATCGCCCACGAAACCCGCTGGCTGAGTCTGCTGGGATTCGCGCTGCGACCGGGCTACGGCTACACCGTCGATGACTGGCGCGTGCAGCAAACGTGGAAGCTCTTCCAAGCCGGGACCGCCTTTCCGCGCAACGAAATGTGCCGGGCCGAGTGGTGCATCCTGTGGCGTCGGCTGGCGGGCGGTTTGGGCACGGGACATCAGAAGGCGATTCTGGATCCCTTGACCGGCATCTTTCGAATCAAGGGGAACCGGAAGTTGCACTGGGGACCGCACGAGACGGCCGAGATCTGGCGTCTGTTGGGATCGCTGGAACTGCTGACGGTGCCGGTCAAGATCGAGTTCGGAACGCACCTGCTGGAGCGCTTGGAACGACGCGTGGAACCGGCGCTGATGAAGTCCGGTTGGTGGGCGTTCGGGCGTTTGGGCGCGCGCGTTCCGGCGTATGGTCCGTTGAACACGTTGATTCCCGCCGATCACATCGAAGGCTGGCTCGAACGGTTGGTGCGGGTCGAATCACCCGACAGCGAAGCGATTTTCGCCGCGGTGCAATTGGCCCGCTTCACCGGCGACCGTTATCGGGATGTCAGCGAACGCGCCCGGACAGCGGTCCTGAGCTGGCTGGCGCGATACCAGGCCCCCGAGCATCAGCAGCGGTTGGTCCGGGACGGCGGCGAACTAGAAAGCGCCGAGGAGCGCCAGGTCTTCGGGGAAGCGTTACCGCCCGGACTGCATCTCAGCGAGGCGTAGTCGCAATGGAAGCTGAGAGCTGAGAGCTGAGAGGTCAGTCGCGATCCGTTTCGCCGCGTCTCCATCCGGGACGAGAGAGGTCGCTCGTCTTCTGTTTCCAGCGATTCCACCAGGCGGAAGTACTCCGGGCCGGATCCGACCCGGGGTGCCAGCTCGGACTTGGAGGGGATTCAGGGCGTCGTGGCGATGAGCAATTGCGTGTGCCCGGGGAGACGGAACAGGCCCACGCCGCGACCGCCGGCAAGCGCGAAGAGTTCCCCGTCCGACGCGCGCAGGTCGGGCTCGGGACTAGTCTGGACGCGGGCCACGAGGCTGAACTCGCTCTTCGTCCCAACGCGTTCCGAATCGGACAAAGCGCGGCTACTCACCCGCTGGAACGGGGGTGCGGGCTTAGCGGCGGTTGGCATAGAGGAGGCCAACTCGACTGTTGTTTCGTGCGCCGACCGGCTGCGTCCGGGCGAATTCAACGCGAGCCAGCTCAGCGCGACCGCGAGTAGGGTCGCCACCACCGGGGCGGCTTGACGCCGCCGGCGGCGGGCGCGGACGGCGCGCAGCACCGGCCCGAGCGAATCCGGCGCGGATTCGGCCAGCACGTGGTCGAGCAGGTTCGATTCGTCAGGCGCGGTCTTCATTTTGGAGACGGGAAAGGAGGGCGGTCTTGAGGCGTTGCCGGGCGCGGGTCAGGCGCGATTCCACGGCCTTTTCGGTGGTGCCGAGGGCGGCGGCGAGTTCGCGCACGGAACCACCAGCCAGGTACTTTTGTTCCAGTAGTTCACGTTCGGCCGGCGGCAGGGCGGCGAGCTCCGAGGCGAGCGTGGATTCCAGTTGATCCTCGGGGGTAGGGGGGACGGCGATGGGCTCGGGCTGGTGTCGGAACCAACGTTCGAGAAAGCCGAGGTAACGACGCTCGCCGCGACGGGCATCGGCGGCGGCGCTGCGCGCCAGCAACGTCAACCAACCCCACAACTCGGCCTCGGTGGCGCAGATGCGAAGGTGTTTCACAGCGCGCAGGAAGGTCTGCTGCAGGGCCTCAACGGCGGTGTCCTCGTGGCCGTGGCACACGACGAAGAGGTAACGGCGCAGCCGTGGTGCGTAGGCGGCGTGGAAGTCGCGCCAGGCCGCTTCGTCGCCGTCCACCAGCCGACGGGTGAGCGCGGCCGTTGGCGATTCGGCCGTGAGACCCGGCGCTGCCTGGTCAGCGGCGAGGGGTGGCATCGCGGAGGTGAGCGCGCCGGGAGTCACGGGCGGAACTTACGGTTTGGCCGGCTGCGGGGGAAGGACGGGCTGCGGCTGCGTGGGGATGCGAACCGACGGAATTCCTGGTTGAGCGGGTACTATTTGAACGGGGACTGGTTGGACGGGGGCTGGTTGTCCCACTGGACGCTTCGCGTTGGCGAGGCTTTGTAGAACCTGCTGGACCATGCCGACCTGTGGCTGAGTGCCGTGAACGACGAGGAGTTTCGTTTCCTCATGGTACTTCATCGTGGGCGCGCCCTTATAGCCGGCCAAGTCCGCGCCGGTTCTGATGGCCGTGGTGATGTCTTCCACTGTGAACCGATCGAGATAGGAGTCGAGTTGGTAGAACTGAACATACTTAGTGGAATCCTCCGTTTTGGGCTCATACACCGCGACCGGATCCTTCTGCTTGGGTCTTTCCGGCGGATATTCGCCCTTGAGCAGGTATGTCAGATTTTCTCCGCCGGTACCCACGGGCTCGAATTTGTACCCAGCGGTCATTCGGCTGAACGTGTTCCCGACTTGAGGAATTTCGACCGTCCGCTCGCTCGCCCGACCGAACAGGTCGAACAGTTCGCCGACCGTTACCTGCCGGACCTCGAGGCTGATCAGGTTCGTCCGGGCCACGTCGCGCATTTGCTGGGGTACCATGACATTCAGGTATTTGCCCGATTCCTGGTGATAGCTCGCCTGCACCCGCTTGATGACCTCTTCCAGCGGCAGGTTATCGAACACGAAATCGAGCCGCGGCCCGACATCCTTGGGTGGATCCAACAATTCGCCCGTCGTGGGATCGACCGCGGCCACCGGCGCGGTCGGGGCGGGGTTTGATCTACCAGTGACCTGGGCGGGAAGTGACCCCAGTCCAAAGGCGACCATGACCAGTGGGACAAGGAGAAGCCGAGAGATACGCAACATACACCCGGAAATACGCCACTCTTGCGAGAATCCTTCGCCAGAATTTCGGCCCGCTATGTGTGGCTGCCCCGTCCCCAGCTCACGGCGCTTCCACCAGCCGGAAGTACTCCGGGCCGGATCCGACCCGGGGTGCCAGTTCGGACTCGGACAGGAAGACGTCGGGATCGGTGACCGGTGCCCAGGACCGCAGATCGGTGGACGACTCCCAACGCACGTTCAGGCCGGGCGCGGGACTAAAGCGGATGCGGACCGGACGTTCGCCGCCGACCCATTCCGAACTGAGCCGGGGAACGTCCGGCGGAGCAGGCACGACGGTGACTACTGCGGAGGTTCGGGCGATTCCCGCCGCGTTCTCAACTTCCAGGCGGTACTCGCCGGCGTCCTCAGCTCGAGGACTGGCCAGGATGAAAAATGAATTCGTGGCTCCGGGAATGAGGATTTCCCGATGATACCAGCGATATTGAGCGGCGGCATCGACCTGAACCACGGCACTGAGCACCAGGGGTTCTCGGAATCCGGGCCGCGTTTTCAGGTCCACGGGAGAGAGAGGGCTGGCGATTCGGGGCGGAATCGTGTTGGTGGGCGAGGGAGAACCGGAGATTACGTTCAAACTGAACCGACCCAATGATTGGTAGGACGCTCCCAAGCCGCCGCCGGGAATGTTCTCCCGCAGCGTGATGGGAGTCACATAGGAGTGTTCGTTCAAGGCCAGCACTGGACCTCCCGATACCCGCAATCGATCGACCGCGCCACCGCTGGCGCCGGAAATCTCCCCGGATTCGAGCAACGACTGAACACTGTCCGTGGCCGGCACAATGGAATCGAAGTTCAGGAGGAACGCGCCCGAGGGCAGGGATTGGGCTCCCCGGAGACTGCGACGAGGATAAGAGTTCGTGGTGCCACTAAACCGAATCACGAAGTTCGTGTCGGCGGTTCCCGTGGAATCCAGGCGGACCAGCGGCCCGGGAGCGCGATCGAATTCCGCAAACGTCCCGCCCACCCACAGTGTGGGCCCGCGGGGGATCAAGGCCGTGATGTCTCCTTGCGCACTGAAATCCGGACGCCGGGGAGCATCATTGAACTCGAGATCCAACCTACCATCGAAGAGGAATCGGGCCACGCCGCGAAAGGTGGGTTCGGACTGAGTACGCCGAGTGACGCCAAATTGAGTTCCCGCGACCAGCAACCCGCCGCTGGGATCGGTCTCGAGCGCCAACACGGTCGGGGAGCCGAAGAAGATTGAATTGGTGGCGCGGAAATTGAGATCGGTCTGACCGGTTTGATCCAGACGCCGCACGAATCCATTGGGGCCCCCTGATCCTGGGGCGCTGGCAAGGAATACGCCATCTGCATCCACGGCGAGGCTGGCCACTTGGCTTTGGCGGGGAAATCCTAAAGGAGGTGCGACCGTGAGTTCGTCGCCCGGGTCGAAGGACTCATCGAGACTACCATCCGGTTTCAACCGCAAGACCACATCCCGAGGCGCTCCGTTGGCGCGGGTAAATCGGCCGGCCAGGTACACTGAGCGATCAGGCAAAAACTCCGCCGCCACCACCATGCCCCCACTGAGCCCGGCCGGAGGATTCCAGGTGGTGTCCCGGGCTCCATCGGGTTGAAGCAGCGCCAGTCCAGGCAGCAGTTCCCGATCGTACTGAGTAAAGTTGCCGACGACGAGGATGCGTTGGGTCCGTCCCGAAGCATCATGGAATCCGAACAGACCTGTGACCGGTCTGGAAACGCTCGAAGGTACCCGCAGCCGCATTTCGCGATTCACCAGATTCGTCGTGAACGACGGATCGAGCGTTCCCGAAGCCACTCCCGCGAGCACGTTGACACTTCGCTCCCGACCGAAGGTATTGCTGACCTCGCAGTGATAGGTCGCGGGCTCTGCCAAAACCGAAGGGGATAGAATTAGCTTCGCCACGCCGGCCTCGAAGACCCCGTTCGTCTCGGGCAGAGCCACGCCGTTGCGAAACCAGCGGACCTGCAGAGGCGGCGTTCCCTGGATCGCCACTTCCAGGACTTGGGTGTTGCCCAGTTCCGTCACAATGAGGGAGCGCGGCTGCTGGAGAATCCGGGAGGGAACTGGCACCGATGGAGGAATCGTTAGCCGCAGCAATCGAGACGGCCCACCGCCATCAAAGCTTCCAAAGATACCCCCGACCAGCACCTGACCGTTGGGCAGTTCGATCAACTTGAGGACGGCATCATCGGGTCCCGTGCCGCTGGACCACGCCGGATCGGGACGTCCTTGAGCGTCGAGCAGCATCAATCGTCGTGCCGGGTTTCCGTCCCACTGCGTGAACGAACCTCCAACCAGAATTCGCCCGTCCTGAAGTGGCGCCACCGATTGAACGGCCCCATTGATCTGGCGCACCGGGGCAAAGTCGGGATCCACCGCGAGATCCGGCCGCAACCGGACGAGACCCGCCCGGGGCAGACCGCCCACTTGATCGAACCGTCCTCCCAGAAGGATACCGCCATCGGGCAGGCGGACCATCGCACTGACGGTAGGACGACCGTTTGCCCGCGAGATTACGGGTGCGGCATTGGAGGTTCCGTGAGCGGAATAAACGAACAAAGCCGGTCCCTGGGAGGAGACTTGGCCCCAGACCAGGAACTGATCCGATCCCAGTGGAAGAAATCGACCCACGCTGCCCGATGTGGCTGTCAGTGGCTTGAAGTTGGGATCAACGGCTCCGGTGGGGAGGAGGCGGTGGAGTAAATGCCCGGAAGATCCGATGAGTTGTGGGTGGGAAAACCGGCCGCCGATCACGATCTTGCCATCCAGTTGGATCTCGGCTTGAACGATCCACCAATTGTTAGCATCAGGGAAGGTTCGCAACGAAGAGGCGAAGGAATTATCGCGCGAACCGTCCTCCCTCAGAATCGCCACCATGGGAGAGCCGGGATCCCAGTTAACGCGACTGAACGATCCGGCAATCAACAACCGACCGTCGGGAAACGTCTTCAGGTCATTGATGCCGGTGCCCGCTTGGTCGTGGGCTTCGAATCCGATTTTCCGTTCTCCCGACGCATCCAATCGTTCCAGATGGTTGAGAAAACCCGTTGCACCGGTTGTTGAGTTCGTCACCAACCCGGTCCGCCCCCGCGTAGCAACGTCTCCGTTCTGAAACACCGCCAGCGCCGAACTCGGATACGGGATGACGGAGTCGAGAGTTGCTTCGCGGTTGAAGGAGTCATCCAAGGATCCATCGGGCAGAGAACGCCACAGCCAGGAGCGCACGGTACCCCCCACCAGATCCACTCCGCTCGTCGGCCAAAGGATTCGCCCATCCGGGCCTGAGAGCGGGGCCGCGCCTTCTACCAACCCTTCGGCCGGTACTCGCGACTCCACTCCGGTGGCTGACAACAAGACGGGCATCGTCCAGTCGTTGAGGGATCCCGTGATCATCGCCAAACCGCCGGTAGCCGTGAACGTGATCCGTTCGATCCAGGGTCCGAGGTAGGCGATTGTCGCGAAGTTGGGATCGGGCTGTCCGTTCGGCAGCAACACCGCGAGATAACCCAGAGAAAATGGGTTGGTTTTCGAACCGCCAATGGCTACTCGCCCGTCGGCGCCCACGGCCACTGCCCGCAGTTCGGTGGCGACAGCGGCACTGGGGGATTCCCAGGCAAGGTCCACTTCCAAAGCGGGCGTCAGACGAACCAGATTGGTCCGGGCCACGCCCTGGAATTCCGTAAACTTGCCCGCGATCCAAACAGCTCCCGAATCATCGGCTGCCACCGAATAAAGGACCGTGGTGTCGGGCAGGGTGAGATTGAAGGTCGGATCTACGGCGCCGGAGGACAGACGCTTCTGAAGAAAGGTTCGGGACACACCGGTGTTGGTCTCCCAACCCCACGCGAGGAACGCGCCGCTGGGCAAACGCACCAACTGTTGAAAGCGCTCCACTCCGGAGTCCGCGCCGCCGAAGCCGGGATCCACCGACCCATTGGCGTGAAGTCGGATCAAGGGTTCGTTCACCGGAACGCCGTTCCAGCGGCTAAAGTCGCCCGCCAGCAGCACTGCCCCGTCGTTCTCCACCAGCAGACTGCGGACTAATCCGTCAGCACCACTGCCCGGCTGGAAGGTTTCATCGGGAGATCCGTCTTGTTTCAAGCGGGCCAGACTGGCGCGGAGAATTCCATTCAACCGGAGGAAGTCACCGGCGATCAGGATCGTGTCGCCTGGTCCATGCGCCATGGCCAGCACGGGACCATCCGGACCGCCCACGATCGGGCGAGCATTGGGACGAAAGGTCCGGTCCACCACGTCCGCGGCGAAGGCGGTTGGAAGGAGAAGTAGGAGAGCTAGCCAAGGGTAAAGGTTCATCCGATGCGGGCGAAGCCTTCCGACAGCGCCCCAAGGTGTCAACTGACCGATGGTTCAGGCGGCGGGTTCCGTCGGAGCCGTTTCGGACTTCACGGGCGAATGGCTAAGTGACGCGTGGGGGAATAGATGGCGCTACGGGGCGTTGCGCGACCGAACTCCTGGTTTAGCTGAGAGCTGAGGGCTGAGAGCTGAGAGTTGAGAGGAAAAGCGGGAAGCGGGAAGCGGGAAGGAAAGCAAAGCTTGGTGTCACGCGGGTGGAGGAGTGACGCGGGGGTTTCTGCTTTTCCGCGCCCTCCGCGGGAGATCCTCTCTGCTTCGACGCCGTTACAAACTTGACGCGAAACCTCCCGGGCCGGCCCCGGTGCAGCGTCCCTCGCTGTCACCAGAAGCCGGTCCGCCCGCGTTGCCGCGGGGCCGTCGTTTCTGACTCGCATCAGAAGCGGTCGGCGGTTCTAGGAACCGGGGTGGTGTCGGCGCCTAGCTGTGGACAGCATCCGATATCAGCAGGCGCAGGAAATTGGGGTGGGACCGCAAAAGAACTAGGGGTAAATCCTATGCGTCAGGGTCCTGGGTGGGGCGCCGAGCTGAATACGGCAGCAGGCGCTATTCAGCTTCCTGGCGGGTTCCCAGGGACTCCGAGCGTG
Organism: Verrucomicrobiota bacterium; assembly: GCA_017309115.1. Taxonomy (GTDB): domain Bacteria; phylum Verrucomicrobiota; class Verrucomicrobiia; order Limisphaerales; family UBA9464; genus UBA9464. The sequence continues at coordinate 172,424 of JAFLEF010000003.1, forward strand.
GAGTATTCTGATCAAGTCAGCGCCCTGTTCCCTCGGCGGCTACTAAGACCCGGGCTTGAACTGAATTCCTGCCCGACGCAGGGCCTGCGCTAGTTCACCGGTCAGACGCAGGGTCGTCAGCAGTGTGGCTCGCAGCCGATCGAGTGGCAGTTGGGTTACGGCCTCCCAATCTTTGAGGGTCATTTGCAGATCCGCCCGGCTGGACGGTCGGAATTCAATCGGTAGCGGCTGGGCGCTGGGACCGGTAAACCGCTTCACCAATTCCTGATCCAAGCCATCAGGAATCGGGCAGGTGAGCCAGAGCGAATGCGACAACAATTCCCGTGCTCGCCGGAAGTGTTCGCCGACATCGAGAAGGAAAAGTTGATCCTGTTGGTACAGTCCTTCGACTAGGCCGGACTCCCGGATGGCGAGAAACGGCATAACCGGGAAGACCAAAGGAAACCAGCGGTTGGGTAGGAGACGGACCCGGTCGTAAGGTTGGGCGACTTCCGCAAACTGCGGCCAGGAATCCAGATCCTCCACACCCGCTTCCGCGAGCGTTTCACAGACCACCGGTGGCTTGTGGGCGTCGACGGCGTCGTTGGCCACGTCGAGAAAGTGATCTCCCAACTGAATCGAGTTCTGGAAGAACTGACGGCGTTGCACAACGAAGACCTTGCGAAACACCAAGCCTTGGCGGATCAGGCTTTGGATGAGCAGTGAGCCTTGGACGCGGTTCCACACGCCGTCCCGGATGTGGCGGCACCAACCAACCGGATACGTCTGCATGTCGAAGCCCTCCCGGGTCCGAACCCGGGCGAAACGATGGCGCAATTCGGCGTCGACCTCTCGGCGGGCGGCACTCACCTCCCGAAGCAGATCGGTCAGGACCGGATCGAGCCAGCGGCGGCTCAGTTCGTTCTGCAGGGAATCGTGAACCAGCCGCTGTCCTTGGGCGTGTTCAAGCAGATCCATGTCCCGGCCGAGTAGGCCGTCGCAGCCACCAGAATGTCAGCCCAGCAGCGGCACCAAACACCAGAGGGGTGGCGGGTAGCTCAGGAACGGCGCCGGCGTTGAGGCCGGTCTCGGGAAGGGTTTGCCAAGCAGCGTTCAAGATTCGGACCACCGAAAGCTCCCCCATATTCTCGAGTTGGAACCATCCCAAATGAGTGTTGCCGTCGATCTGGAATTGGAAACCGCCATAGAACGGTCCGGCCAATGGCAGTTCGGCGCCCGTGAACACGGTGGTGGGCTGTGCCATGGTGATGGGTGAACCCAAGGCAAACTCCTGCAACCGCCCCGTGTCAGTGCTGTAAATCGAAACAGCCGAGTTATCGTAGGATTCGAGGATGACCTGGGTGTTGGCGTAATAGAAATAGAACTCCGGAGTGCCGTTGCCGTCGAAATCCACGGTGGTCGATTCTCCAAATGGAATCTCCAGATTGGATACCGACGAAACGACGATCGCGGCCTGAGTGCTGATAGTTTGGGTTATTCCGGCCAAGGCAATTAATGCCGAGACCGTTCCGACTGGATTGGGTCCGATCCTCATCGTGAATTGATTGGAGGAGGGATCCTTGGGGAAGTCAATCTTCAGCGCTGGCTCATTGCAGGGCAGGCAGACGACGAGCCAACGCTTCAGCCTGCCGGGGATTGAGCATGTGGAGGAAGGCGATTCGACCCTCGAGTTGGGCGCGAAGTCCGGCGCGTTCAGATTCCGGTCGGCGGGAGAGTTGATGCGCACTGGCCCGCCAGCGGCGGCGTTCTTTTCGGGAGAGGCCCAACGTCTGATTCACGACCACATTAGTGACCGATTGCCGCGCGCCAGAGGCCATAATGCGCGTCTTCTTCGAATTCACTGTGAAGCCCTCCGAGGCGATCAGATGAGTTGCCAGCGCCCGCAGGGACTCCGCCTGAGCGCGATCTAGATCTCCCGAGAAGGTCAGGTCGTCGGCGTAACGCGTGTACGTGAGCTGACGTTTTCGGGCGAGCCCAGCGAGGCGGCGGTCAAGTCGGAGCAGCAAGGCATTGCACAGACCCGGGCTGGTGGGAGCGCCCTGAACACAATGCCGCGGGCCGACTGGAACAAAGAAGACCTCGCCGTCGACTTCGACCGGTTGCCGTTCTGCCTCGGTCATGAGCACCGCCAGGGTGGTCGCCACGGGATAACTGTATCCGTAGGAAATCAACAGTCCGCGGACGCGGGCGAATGTCACTGACGGAAAGAATTCCTGAAGATCGAGCTTTAGCAGCAGTCGATGGCCGACATGGGGCTCAGCCCCGGTGCGAATGCTGCGTCCGGGTCGGAAAGCGTGGGCGTGTTCGCTGACCGGCAGATGAGACACGAGCAAGGAAACCAAGCGACGCTGGATCGATTTCAGCCGACGCTTGGGCGCCTGAATCAGTCGCTGGCCGCCGGACCGTTTGGGCAGGGAAAACGTGACGTAATGCGGGCGGCGTTCGCGTTCCCGGTGAATTGAAAAGAACCACAGTTCCCGCCGCGAAATGCCCAGAGCCTGGGCCACGTCGTCCTCGGTTCGCCACAGGGGCAGGTTTAACCGTTTCAACTGCTCTTCGTCGGGGAGCAGATCGCGCAGTTGACGATTCCGGGTTCGCAGAGTGCCGCCAAACAGGCGCTTCGCTTCCGTTTGTGACATCACCGCCTTCTTCTTGGTCAGACCCAATTGGCGGGCGGGAGACTTGATCTTTGGCAGGAGTCGGGGATCTCGCAGAGCGCGACGACGGTGATGCTCCTTTAGCGGCCCTCCGGAGATATCGATTCGTTCCTCGACATCCCCGGTCGCCGACGACGCGGAGCGGGTGGTGTCCAGACGCGAGATGTCGCGGGTGGGCGCGGCTCCGAACCAGGATTTGATCCAACGCCAGAGACTCATGGGAGAGGAACTGCCGCAGATCGGCTCGATGGAAGAAGCGCAGATAAGACCCGGCGGCGGATTACTTCCGAGGCTCTGGACTCAGGGCCTCCCAGCGTTGCGAACGTTGGGAACCCTGGCGAAGTATGTCGGGCAGTGGTCCACCACGGCGAAACACCGTGGCATGGATGGCTAATCTCTGTCCGCCGGATCTTATCTGCGCTCATGCTCTTCTCCGGTATTGGATTCGTCAAAATCTTCCTCCTCAGATTCCTCGGTATTGGATTTGTCGAGGGTCGACCGGGCCGAGGGAGGTGGGGCGGACACGGGTTGCGACGTGGGCAGATCCTGCCGCAGTTCGGTGGTTCCGCGGTGAAGCGCAATCATGTGTTCGCACGGCCCGCGCCCCATCAGGTTCTCCTGGAAAAAGGGGCAGCTGCACGTGCCGAAGATGATTCGTCCGGAGTCCCCGACGACGATCTCCGTGGTCGCTCCACCCACCGTTCCGCGAACCCGCCAGTCGCGGAAAATCACCTCGCGGTTGACGCTGCCTTCCGGAGTCTTCAACGAGCGAGTCTTGCGGGTCTCCTGAGGCTCGCACTGGACGTCCTTTAGGGCGGTCAGCAGCGGTCGCGCCAGTTCCATTCGCTCGTCGGGCGGAAACAGTTTCGCTTCGTCGACGGGCTGTTCGAACAACTCCCGCCAGCGGTACTCGCGCGCTTCCACATCCCACATGGCCTTTCCCTGACGGCCGAGTTGGGCAGCCACCTGATTGATCAACGGCAAGGGCTGATTTAGCCGGTGAGCCAAGTCGCGAGGAGAGGCGTGAAGTTGCTGCCGAAGGTGGTCGCCAACTTGGGCTAGGATGTCGGGGGTCGCCGGGCTGGTCTCTCCCAGAAGGTCGAAGCTGCCGGAGCCGGTCCAATTCTGTTCGCTCCATCCGGAGAGTCCCAAGAGGAAGGTCAGGTCCGGGAGTTGGACGGCGTAGAAGCTGGGGAGCCCGCGGCCTTTCAGGTAAATGTCCACCCGCTCGGCAAAGGGCAGGAGCGGTTCAATCCACTTCAGCCGGCGTCGTCCCCAGGTGCGGATGACGCGAGGCTCGGTGTAACCGTGGTCGGTGCCGCGCAGGGGAAAGACCTCTTCCCAAGGTTCCAGAACCAACCGGGCGTCGGCGCCGGGGATGAACTCATAGCGCAGGGCGCGCGGGGAGATTTTGGCCTTCTGATACCGGAGGAAGCGCAGGGCGGCCAGCAGGTCTGCTGGGCGCACCGAGAGGCGCGCTCCCGGGAGCGCCATACCGCTGCTCACCTGCAGGAATCCGCGAACCCATTCATCAGGCAAATCGACTTTACGTTCGAAACGTCCACCGGCGCCGGTGGTCTTGACCTCGAATCCCTCCGGTCCGACGCGCAACCACGTGTCCCGACTGGAGCGAAGTTCGTTGAGCGCTCCCCACAACCAGGCGCTGAAATCCACGTTGGTCGTGCCGGTGATGATTTCGCCCTCAGTCTCGAACAGATCCCTGCGCGCGATGAGCAGGGCGTACGCGCTTTGATCCTGACTAAACGCTTCGAAGAACAGTCGGTCTGGATGCGCCGTGATCACGGGATCCAGAACGGCGGATAAATGGTCCTGGTCGCTGCCCCAGAGATCGCTGGACCAGATTACTTCGCCCAGAGCGCGCAGGGCGAAGCGGAACATTGGGATATTCCGTTTCAGCCGGCCGTGAAAGCGGACGGGTCGGCGCAGGTTGGTGGCGAAACCAAGTTGAGCTTGCTCGGCGGTGGACTCGAACGCGCTGGAACTGGCGTAGTCGATTGGGACGATCATGCCGCTTTCCTTTCGAACACCACGGGCTGTTCCCGGGGGCCGCGCAGCTCCGGATACTGATGGAGCAATCGGGCCATCAGACCGAGCAGACGCTCCTTGGGATACTTCTTGTCCGGAAGGTTCAGGGCGTCGCGGGCTCGATCGAGTATGATTCGCGCCGTGTCCACCGAATCAGCGGCGTTGGCGAGGGCACCGAAGGCAAGACTGCGCGTTTCGCGTTGCAGCGGACGCAACAGCGTTCCGAGCAACAGCGGCAGATGGTAGGCGGCTTGAATACGGGCCCGTTCGTCAGGCAATCCCAGCGCGCGGTAGGCCACTGCCATGACGTGAATTTCGGCGGCTTCCACCAGGTCGGCGAGGCTCCGGGGATCCGCCAGGTACAACGCCGCCGACCGTTCAAACAACAGCCGGGCAAGTCGGTTTTCGCGGATGAGGGGCCCGTATTGATAAATCGAATAGGCCGGCACGGCTCCGAGGACCCGGGCGGCGCGGCGACCGAATTCCGCCTCGTCCGACTTCAGAGCGGCATAGTAGTCGGCCAGACGATCGGCTTCCTCCAGTAGTTTCGCCGCGTTGCCCCAACGGCCGGATCGGGTCACCAACCGGCTGGCCAAGTGGTCGATCAGCTCCTCGTCTCGTACGGCGATGAAGTGTTCCAACAGCTTGGGATAGCGTTCGCCCCAAAGATTGGCCTGAACATGTAGCCGGTAGGGGCCGCGTACGAGCGACGGGAACCGTTGGTAAAGCGCGAGGGCCACGCCTTCCTCCAACTGATGCACTGTGGCGAGGCCCAGGCCGGGCCAATTCCACTCGCGGGAGACTCCCGCCAGGGCCAGCAGCCGTTCCTGGACCGTGGCTTCGGGAAGTTCCCGGGAATCCACCAGCGAGCGAACCGTGCTATTGAATTCCTTTCCGGAACTGCAGGTGCGCACCAACGCCGCCCAGAAATCCCACCACCCCTTTTGCGCGGCGAAGTCGGCCATCTTCCCGTATTGACCCCGAGTCAGCCACCCGCGCCACACCTGACGCAACCGCGGCGCCAGATACGGAAACACCTCCCGGCCTCGCTCTGTGAGCAGTTGCAGAAAGACTTCGCCCAAATCCAACCCCCAGCCCTCGGGATGCCGGCGATCCAGCTCGCGGCCGAGCTCAATCGGATCCGGGATCGAGCGACACAACGACAGGGCGTCCCGGCGCCATTGATCCAAATCGACCTGGCGGCGATAGAGGGACCAGCGAAAGCTCTCATCTTTTTGCTGATCGGCTAAAGCCAGCAGACGCGTCCACAGTCCGCGTTTCTCTCGGCCCCAACGTTCTGCGGGTAATCGGCGCAGTATGTAGGGACCGAGGGAGGCCGGGTCCTGGGAGTAGAGCCAGCAGGCCTGTTCCTCCGTGAGCCGAAACCAGACATCAAATTTTCGGAGGACCACCGGCCGTTGGGAGGGGCGCTGGCAACGTTCCAGCTGGGTTCGCAAATCGGTGAAGACCTGTTGTTCCCGGGCCTTCCAGGCGGTGGACCCAAATTGTTCGTTCAGCTTCCAATCGTAGAGCCGGCGGAACAGTTCGAAGTCATCGGCCCGATCAACCTCGGTGAGCCAGGACTCCAGAATGGCGGCGCGGTCTCCTTTCCACCTGACCCGTTCGACCCGCCACTTGGGAAGCAGGAGAATCGAACTGAAGTGTGAGAGAATGAAGGGGCGAAACAGGAGTCGGTTGCGACGATAGAGCAGGGGGCCGTAAAGCCACGTGAACCCGGAAAAGGAAATCTCTTGAGCCGCCAAGGTCTCGAGTTCCCGCCGCAGAGAGGCATCGTCCCGGGATTGCTGCAAGAGAGCGCGCAGCGTTTGCTCCAGGTCCCGGGGAGTCATCGGCGGAATTGATACCGGGGAGACGCGTGAAGAGGCAAGCGAAGCGGCAGGCGTTCAGTTCGCGACAACTCGCGAAACACCAGTCCTCGATAGGAAGGCACGCGCCCCCCTCCGATCAAACCGAACTGTCCGTGGTTCAATATTTAGATGCTGCCAACCCTTACTGCGACTGAGGACGGAGGCGCACAAGTAGAACACCTGGATGGGGCAGGGAGAGGGGCAGCGACTGGCCTGGTTTCAAGCGCCCGCGCTCCGGGGCATTGGGATTGGAGGTGGCGTCTACCCGAAAGACTTCCCATTCCGAGGAAGTTGCCCAAGGAAGATGGAGGAACCTCAGGGATAGCGCAGACTCCGGTTCATTGTAGTTGGCGATCAAAACGGTCGCAGCGGTTCCGGTGGCGTTCCGGCCGGCCAGCGCGCGCAGTCGTCCGGGTCGGTTGCCCTGCACGGGGACGCGTTCCGACGTTTCCAACAGATGACGGAAGGCGCGAACGGCGAAGAAACTCTTCTGCGGCACGCCGTACTCATTGAACAGACCGAAGCCGCCGAGTTCGCCATGGAAGAAATACGCGTGATCCACCGGTGCCTCCTGCAGGCTGAGTAGCGTCATCACGAGGAACGCCGCGCCTTCGGCTCCGAATTGGGTCTCGTAGAACTCCTGACGTTTCTCGGCGGGTGTGGACCGAGACAGTGCCTCCCAGGAATTGCCCGGTAGAAAGTTCCACTCGTTGAGGTGACTTTCCGCACGCGGGAATCCATGACGGTCGAGCAGTCGGCGAAGCCCATGGGCGCGGACCGAATACTCCTCCGGATCGGCGGTGTAGCCGTGCCATGAAAAGAAATCGAGGGGCAGTCCCTCCCTTTGGCAGGTTTCCAAGAACTGCACGATGAAGTCCGTGGGCTGATACTCACCTTTCACGAAGCGGCCAGTGGCGCCCACTGCCGGCCCGCCGATTTTCAAGTCGGGATATCGTTCGCGAATCGCTCGGGCTGTCGTGGCGTAGAGTCGGAAATAGTCCTGGTCGGTGCCGCTCCACATGGCCGGCCGGTTCTCTGGTTCGTTCCAGATTTCCCAGTAGCGAATGCCCCAGTGATGGCCCTGCGCCCAGCCTTCGTTGTAGTGTCGGATGATTCCGAGGCAGATGGCGGCCCACTTCGCGGGATCCTTCGGCGGATGGACATATCGGCGAATTGGTGTGTGTTCGATGCTCTCGCCCAACCGATAGACGATCGAGGCGCCGGTCTTGCGAATGGCTTCGAGGTAGGCGTCGGTCGCCGCGAAGTCGTAGGATCGCGGATCCTCCGGATCAGCTTCGAAGCGAGGAAAGACGACGTGGATGTCGACAACATCCGGATTCGGCCAATGGCAATCGTGCAGGCGAACTCCGGGCAGGCGTAACTCCTGGAAGGGGGCGGTCAGATCAATTAGACCGCCGGGACCGAGCGGCCCTTTGTTGACTCCGTGGAGCGGGCGAATGGCCCCGGACGTCTGGCTGAAGTCAGCAGTGAGTTCGAGCGGATCCGCAGAAGCCTTGCAGAGGGCGAATAGCAGCGAGGTCACTCCAAGGAGCCGGGGAACACGCATGCAGCAGCGTCGGAGGAAGTCGTCTTCCCTGGCAAGCGGGACTGTCGAATTAGCTGAGAGCTGAGAGCTGAGAGGTAGGAAGAGAAGCGGGAAGCGCGGGAGATCTGCTTTTCTCGCTCGACTTTCCATGAACCGGCGCTGGTTCGTAGTAACGCCTTCTGGCGGCCCGTGGGGTGAGTCGGCGCTGACGGGACTGGCCGACTGGCTGACTGGCTACCGCACTCCAAATGCTTCGCACTGCTTCCTGCTTCCCCTCTTCCGGTGGGGCGACGCTCCGCGGAGCCTTGCGAGGGTGAACGAGTGACACGTCATTCGCTGCGACACGAACGGCTCGGTGGAACCTCGCCCCACCAAGCCTTCCCGTTCCGGCCTCTCAGCTCGCAGCTGATTCGTCACCCGGTCGTCCGTAGACCACTGGCGATGGCATTCACCGATAGGAGGAGTTCGGGCAACAGCGCCGCAGCGGCCGCGTCATCACCGGCGGCCTGGCTCGCCCGCCAGCGTCGCAGTAATCCCAGTTGCTGACGGTGCAACACGGCCAGCGCTTCGGTTCGAAGATTCAGGGTCCGAGCCAACCGGGGACGGCGTCCTCCCAGTGCACCTTCGCGAAGGCGGGTCAGCTGTTCCTGGGTTCGTTCCCATTCTGCCGACACCACACTCCAGACCCGCTCGCGGAGATCGGGATCTTCGACCAGTTCGGCGTATTGCCGCATCACCCCGCGATCGGAACTCGCGTGGGAGGTTTCCACGTTGGTAATGACGTAGTGCAGGAAGGGCCAGGTCTTCAGAAGATCGCGCAACGTGGCGAATTCCGCCTCGGTCAGCCCCGCCAGCGCGGTTCCCACGCCGTACCAGCCGGTGAGGTAGTAACGCGCCTGCGTCCAGGAGAACACCCAGGGAATGGCCCGGAGATCGGCGAGGCTGGCCCGGCCGGTGCGTCGGCTGGGGCGGGAGCCGATTCGCGTGTTCTCCAGCACGTCCATGGGCGTGGCCTGCCGATGGAAGATCACAAAACCGTCGGTCTCGAGCAGACTTCGGTAGGCCTTCATGGAGGCCTGAGCCAGGCGGTCCATCAGGGGCGCCGCGGCCAGGGTGGGAACCTTTGTTTGACGGTGTCTCCAGGTCGTTGCGGTCACCCCAGCCAACAGAAGTTCCAGATTGTGCAAGGCCGTGGCCGGATTGCCGTACTTCTGGGCAATGGTTTCACCTTGCTCCGTAAGACGGATGGCACCCGAGAGCGAACCAGCAGGCAGAGCCTCGAGAAAACGGTGGGTGGGACCGGCGCCACGACTGACCGTACCGCCGCGACCGTGGAAGAATTGCACTTCCACGCCGGCCTCCTGACCCACCCGGGCCAGCCGGAGTTGAGCCCGTTGCAGGGCCCATTGGCTCGCAAGAATTCCCGCGTCCTTGTTCGAATCCGAATAACCCACCATCACCTGTTGCCGCAGCCGACCCGGACGGCCGGCTCGGGTGGCATGAAAAGCGAGGCTGGCTCGCGTGACGGGTTGTTCGAGGAAGGCCCGCAGGATGTCCGGGCCACGTTCCAGGTCATCGGCGGTCTCGAAGAGCGGAACTACCGGGAGTTGACACACAAGGCCTTCAGGAAAGAGGCGAAGTAATCCGGCTTCCCGAGCCAATACGTACACCAGCAAAAGGTCCGAAACCTGGCGGGTCATACTCACGATCAGGCTACCGACGCCATCGGCTCCATGGTGGCGCAGATGTTCGGCGAGTACCCGGTAGGTTCCCACCACCGCGTCTGCTTCGGCTCCGGCCGACGCCACCGGATGGAGGAACGGTCGGGGCGAACGGAGTTCCTGTTCCAGAAACCGCAGGCGTTCCCGCTCGAGCCATTCATCCCATTGGGAACCGTCGAGTCCGGACGCCAGCAGCAGTTGCTTTAACGCTCGATCGTGGAAAGCCGAGTTCTGTCGGACATCGAGCCGGGCCAGGTGAAATCCGAAGACATCCAGGGCTCGTTGCACCGGCCGTACATCGTGATCTGCCAGGCGTCCCGCGCCCGCTTCCACGAGAGACTGGTGCAAAACGGCGAGATCGGCCGCGAGATCAGCGGCGTGGGGGTAGCGGCCATCGCCCTCGTGAACTTCGGCCAATTGACCGGGCCGGACATCCACCGGAAGTCGAGCTGCCAACAGTGCGGTGGTTTGGCGCCAGGGTTCTCCCGGATGGGCTGAGAGGATGGGCCGGGCGGCCTCTCCGAGGGCTGCTACCGCCCGGTCCTTCAAGGCCAGCAAGGACGGCGGGGGACTCTGGATAAGTTCTGAAAGCGGCAGTTCGTCAGCCAGCGCGGTGAGTTGACGGTGCAAAACCCAAAGAGCGTTGGTGCGAAGTTGCTGCAGGGTTTCGGCCGTGACGGCCGCAGTGACGCCGGGGTGCCCATCCCGATCGCCGCCGACCCACGAACCAAATCTCAGGGCGGGCAGGGCGGAGGGATCGCGAACCAGGTCCGGGGAAAAGCCAGCGGCCAACCAAGCCGCGCGGAACCGTTGATCGAGTTCCGGCAGCACCAGCGGGAAGACATCCCGGAGATAGTTGAAAACGTTGCGCCGTTCGTCCGCGACGGAGGGTTTCTCGAGGAGGATTTCCCCAGTCCGCCACAACCGCTCCAGCGCTGCGCGGAACTCGGCCCGGGCGCGTTCGCCAGCCAGACCTGATTCGCCGCGGCGGCGTTGCTCCAGCAATCGCATCAGGGCCCGATGCTGTTCCAATACGGAGAGTCGTTTGGCTTCGGTGGGATGGGCGGTGAGCACCGGCTCCACTTCGACCTCGCGGAGTGTGGCCGTGAGCTCTTCACCGGTCGCTCCCTGGCGGCGACATTCGGCGAGTTGATCGGCCCAAAGCCCGCGCTCGGCTTCCGCGCCTTCGGAATCCTCCCGCAGTCGGCGCATATCGGCAGCGGCGGTCTCTTCCACCAGATTCAACAGCTGGAAGGCCACGGCGTAGGCCAGTCCCAAGCGGGCCGGCGGGGCGATCGTGGCGTCGTCGGGCAGGGGACCCCGGCCGGGCAGCCAACGGGCCAGTTCGGCGTCACCGAGTTCGGTGAGGACGTCGGCCAGGATTTCGGTGAGCCAGCGGCGGTCGCGATCAATCTGGCGAAATCCGAGTTCGACGTAGTCGGGAGGCGTGGTGGCGGAAGATGCGTCAGGCACGGGGAAGGAGTCGGTGCGGTTGGTCACCGGCGGCGGAAGAAAACTGCAACCGCGCCGAAATGCAACTGCCGGAACCGGATTAACCGCGGATAACAAAGATGACGTGCATAACGACCCGGGAATGGGTGGGTAAGGGTAAGGGCGGAGGAAGCCGGATCGCACGAGGTCTCGTCCGAGCGGTTCGCGTCTTGGCGAAGGGCACGTGGGGAGTCCAGGTACGGGCGGCGCCCCGGAGCGTCACATGCTATTTCTTCGGAGCCGCCAGTCCCACGAAGACCACCACACCGTCGCCTCCGGGATTCCGGATCACGTCATTGAGGAAATTGTTCTTCCAATTGTTCAGAGCCCACAGGTTCCCAGCGCGGTCGATAGCCGTCATGGTCAGACGTTGCATGGGATCGTAGGAGGGTGGGGCATTCTTGCCATACAGTGGCGTCCCATTGTGCAACAGCACCTCGCTCCCGGCGCTCAACACGGTGTAGCCGGAGTCCGGCGAGATCGGATCCCCCAGCAGGCGGCCGGGGGGTCGCGTTTCCGAATTGGCCCCGGCGAGTTTGGAAATTCGGGCGGAATATGGTTTGCCATCGAGGGAACCAAAGTTGGCCACCCACACGTGATCCTCGCCATCCACGGTCACCCCCCAGGGGCCATCCACGCCGCCACCCTGGAAACCTCCGAGGATCGTTCCCTCGGGCGAGATGGCATACACCTTACTGTCGCCCTGCGACGCGAGCCACGCGTTGCCAAGGGAGTCCACGGAGAGACCTTTGAGAGCCTTGCCCACAGGAATCTGGAACAGCGTCTGGATCTGATCACCCACCAAGCGATACCGTCCAATGTTCGCCGGGAAATCCCCGTTGATGCCGCCGCCCAGGGTGATCCACGCGGATCCATCGGCGGCGACTTGGGCTCCGAAAGGCTGGCTTCCGGCGTAGGCCTGCAATCGGGACACCTGCGTGGGATCGCCCTTGCAAAACACATAGACGGCGTCGTCACCATAGCTGCAGATCCAAATGTTTCCGGACGCGTCCGAAGCCATGCCCTGCGCCCGCTCCGGTCCGCCTTGAATGCCGAGCGGACCGGAGATTGGCACTCCGGCGGGAGTGAATCTGGAAATGCTGCCGCTGCAATTGGTGGATGGGTAGTAGAGGCAGTTGGTTTCGGGCCCCCATCCGAAGTTGCCCACCCAAACGGATCCCTGCGGATCAATCGTCAGTCCGTATCCTGCGCCCAGCACCCCACCCCCGGTAATGGGTGACCTTGGCTTTCCGCTCGCCCCGGCGGCCGGCTTTCCATTGGGTTGGAGGACGATCAGGACCCGGGAAGAGTAGGGAGTTCCCTGGACCACGTTGTCGGTAATCCAGCCGTACCCGGACTCGTCGAAAACCAGGTACGCCGCCCCGCCGATGAGTTTCTGATCGTCGCCGGAGTCGTTGAACTTCACCGCAATGGTCCAGGCGTCGGGAATCTCGGAAACGGCCGGGAGATAGGGCATGACGTTGGTGGTGAGGCCATAGATCTGAAACAAGTTCTCGGCCGGATTTCTGGCGACATGGGCCAGAGCTTGGGGCGTTGTTCGGGGCGTCGGGAGGCGGGGATCTCGAGCCAAGTCGAGAAACGCGGCGGCAGAAGCCGGGTTGGCCGCGCATTCGGCCAACAGATTCGCCAGAGATCGGGTGATCTGCAGTGACTGGGTTTCGTTGGCGTTGGGCGAGGTGAGCAGTACCGAAGAGGAACCTCCGGTCATCAGATTGACCAGATTGTCATTCATTCCCGCCGCCAAGCGAAGCGGGAAGGCGTCTCCCCGGATCACCCCTGTTCGATAGAACTGCGCCATCGAATAAGAGGCCGCGACCGTGGTGAGTTCATTGAGGGTGACCTTCGAGGGAAGCACCGGACCGAGAATTGCCACCAGCTCCACCTGGGCGGAGAGCTTGGCCGTGACAAAGAAAATGCTGTCGGAATAAACCCGGGAAGATCGCACTAGGAATGATCCGGAGGCGTCGGACGTGGTCTCGTCCAGCTTCACCGGATCAGCGGCGGTGGCCTCGTAGAGTGTGACGACAATTCCCGGCAGAGGAGTGACGGCCGACGTACCGCCGGACTGCACCACGCCGCGCAGCGTGGCTCCGGCGACGGTGGCGTCGCTAAGCCGGTAGAATTGGGTGACGGTGTCGGGACTCAACAGGATGGAATTGGTGGTCACCCCGGGGACTCGATCCCACAACAGATTGGTTAGAGAACTGGTTCCCTCGAGAGCGAATCCCAAGGAGGCAGCATCGGCAGGCCAAGTGAGGAGGACATTGCTGCCCACCACTTCAATCGCCACCGCGGGACCGGACGCTGACGGCCCGTTCGCCCAACTGCCACTCTGAGGCACTCTGGGTTCGCGGGACGACTCCCCGAAAACGAGTCCCGCGGCAAAACCACGAAGCGCGATCAGTCCGAGTAGAAAAAGGGAGAGCGAGGTTCGGATTGGGTTCATCCGAAGATTGGCTATCACAGTCGTTTTCAACTGCCCAGACTCATTCCGTCAGGACGGCCCGTCCCCGCTATCCGAGGCCAAGGGCGGGAGCTGTGGGAGTTGGTGCGCCCGGGGAGATTCGAACTCCCGACCGTCCGCTTAGAAGGCGGATGCTCTATCCAGCTGAGCTACGGGCGCAAACTGCTTCGAAACAGCCGGCAAGGCGTGGCGAAAGACGTCGCATGCTGGCTTGGTTCGATACGTTCCAACTGGAGGATTCTACGCACGCTTCAAAGCGGGGGGCAAGCTGGTGTGGCGCTCCCTTGAAACCGATGTGCAGTCGGTCGCCGTCCTTTACCTTGGTGACCTTCAGGAGCGGTAACGAGCACGCGTTGCCCCAACTGACCGGGTCAGGGGAGGAAAGCTAACCCTGTCGGAGGGTGAAGAATTTGGGGCAATTGCAGTCGTCGGATACGACTTGGATTACAAAGACTCGCTCCACCTTCGCGGGAACACCGCTATCGCGCCAACAACGTGGTCGGACCGCGCACTTCGCCCGGCAGTATCGGCAAAGCGCCACCTAGGCGCTTCGCCGCTTGCGACAGTTGGATGACTTCCGGCCCGAATCTACGAGTTCCCTGCCGCTGGGTGTGGTCTCCGCTTTGCTGGAGGTAGGTCATGCAACCGAAACGGGAAGAGACTCACGAACAGGAGATCAGCTGGGAGGTGACTCTGCGGTCCGGCGAGGTCGTCCAGTACCGCGGCCACACGGCCCGCGAGCGGGACGGTCGCTTGGAGTTTTGCGATCAACAGGGCGAGACAATGGAATCGCTGGCCCTCGCAAGCGTCTCCGATTGGCACCCGTTTCAAGCCATTGGGGAATGAAGTAGTAGCCGATGAGCGGCACGCATTTGCCCTCTTTCACTCTCCCAACTCCGTGACTATGACTCTCTCGGCGTCTGACTTGCTCTGGCCGCTCCTTGGCGCCGTCCTAGGAACATCCGTCCTGGCTCTGATCGTCGTCACCCTAGCCGCCTCCGCGGTGCACGTCTTGAAGCCAGCGCAACGCGCGGGACTATTCCTGGTCTCGGTCTTGACGCTTTGGGTCGCCCTGGTGGGAACGGGCATCCTGGTCCGGAGCCGAAACGTCCCTACGACCCATCAGCGGCAAGAAGCGGAATCAACACCCACCCGTACGTTGCCCGCGCAAGTCATTCCGTCCGGTGCGATTTCCCAAGCAACGCAACCCATCCCGGAACCCACCCGGAACGTTGAGATTTTTTCAGCACCCGCGGCGGCAGCTCCGACCCCCTTGCCGACGACTTCAACGCCACAGCCAATTTCAAACTCCCCAACACCCCTCGCCGCCCCAGCCCGACGGCCGTCGGCTGACGAGTGGGTCCAGTATCAGGATCTGCGCGGGATCCGCGCTGAACGCCGGATTCGGTTGGGCGACGCCCGCTTCATCCAGAAGGGCGGCCAATACTACGTTGATTTCGGGAAAATTTCGGGCCTTCCCAACGAACTCCCGGTGGTGGCAGCCGATCAGGAGAAGGTTCGCCTCTGGTTGGGCGAGTAAGGGCAATTGCCTTGCAGCGTTCCTGGGAAACCAATGAGCAATTGGTTGCCGTCCTTCGCTTCGGGTGACCCTGAGTGCTCAGTTGGAGCGACCCGGCGCATTCAGATTCCCACCCGGCGGCGCTGGTGGCGGAAGCACTGGAACGGTCGAGTGAGGCTCGGCTGGAGAGTGGGCAGGGACATCCTCCACAGGCATAAAAACCTGGGGCTTCTTCGAGAACCCAGGAATGTAGGCCCCAGCGCGCCACCAAAAGAAGACGACCACCAGCAAGGCAGCACCTCCGATCCTTAGGGCGCCCCTTTTGATGAGGTCAGAACTCGGGCTCTTTCCTGGTGATTCATCATCCGTCAGCTCCTCGGGTTCCGGCTTTGAACTGGCGATCTCGGCAGCGAGTCGTTCCCGCATCAACTCCGGGTCCAATCCCACATCCCGGCCCACGCTGATGCCATAAAACTGCGAAAGACAGGAGTTGCGGGCACAATACCCGAGGCGAAGCCGGTTAATCTTTGGGTTGGAATCATCCGGTGGTGAGGAACGCAAGGCCATGAGTTCCGCGATGGACACCCGGATACCACATCCCACACATTCGACAAGGATTTCACTCGAAAGCACCTGATCCATCTTTGCCCCACCGATCCCGTCGGCGGCCAGGATGCGAATCAACGCCGTCGGAAGGCGGTGCAACTCGGGGATACGAATCCTAACCTCAGAGCCAGGAGCCATGCTTGTGTTTGAGAATCCAGACCGCTCATTCCATGGTCAACGGCCATTCTAGCGAACTCCCTGACCTATTCCGGCGGGCTTGTACCAAATCCATTCCGACGTGGGCTCATACGGATGCTTCGGATCGTTCTGCAATGACTTGGAGAAATTGATCATTTTGGAATGACCATCTGCAAAAAGGATTGGGGAAAAGAATAGCGGTGGGGCCACCGTCGGATCCCCAAAGACACTGTGCCCCTTGTTTCGATGCCACTGATACCAGGCCACGGGTCGTCCCGGACATCCCCAGGGCCTCGCAGGCGGTTCATGGACGACGATGTACCGCGATGGATCCGGTACCCAGGACTCTGGTTTGCCACTCACGCCGAAGACCGGATCCGCTTCCGGCTCCAAGGTCCCGGGGGTGGTCAGCTTGGTCAATCCACCCGCATTGTAGTAATAGCTGCAGCCTATGTCCTCCCAGTTGGATTTCAGAGGATCGACACAGTCACAGTTTTGCACGGTGACACCCTGATCGTTGGGGCAGCGAAAGGCTTTCGGGCTTTTCACATAGGCATTGAGCGGCCGGTCGTCGGAGGACGCGTAAAACTGACTGAGATGCTTGCTCGAAGGATCGTATGTCTTGCCGCCCAACGTGCGACGAATATCAAAAACTTTGGCGGTTCCATCAGGCAACCTTCCGGTCCAAATGGCGGAAACGTAGGTCTGTTTGTGGTCGTCGATGTACAACTGCATACCCAATCCGATTTGATGCAGGTTGTTGATGCATACGGTCTCGTTCGCCCGGCCTTTGGCTGTGGCCAAAGAGGGCAACAGAATCGAAGCCAGAATGGCGATGATCGCAATGACCACCAAGAGTTCGATGAGGGTGAATCCAGCCCGCTGATGAGAGATATCTGAAGATGTTGTAGGGTTCATAGAACAGGGCCAGATTGTGGTTGGCGTTTACACATGTCAAGCATGGACCCAAGGCAGAGCGACAATGGTGCGGAGGGCGATCTCCGGGCACCCGCACTGGAAGGGGCGCCGATATCCGGTTGCAGAAGGGGCGAAGAATTCGCTTAATCGCCTCGCTCCCTGAATCCAACGCTGGACTCTCTCCATGTCGAATCGCCTCGTTCTGCTTGCTTTGACCGCTGGTTGCACGTCGTCGCTCTGGGCCAACGACACTCTGCGCCTAGGGCGGCATCGGCGGGAAGCTCAGGCCGACGCACCTCCGCCAGCCACCGCGATCGAAGGCACGTCCTACTGGGATCAGGAACATTTGCTGAACGATTGGTTTGGCTGGGGCGACGCGATGCGGACCAATGGGGTGCACTTGGTGGGAGACTTCACCACCGATCTGCTGGGCAATCCGGTGGGTGGTCTGAGTCAGGGGTTCGCTCCCGCTACGTCGCTGGGATTGCAACTTCAGGTGGATCTGGAGCGGATGCTGCCCCTGCCCAATACCGAGTTCGTGACCTCCATGGTTTGGCGAACAGGCGAGAACCTAAGCGCCGAACACGTGGGCAATTTCTTCACCGTCGCCCAGCTCTACGGCGGGGAGAATCTGCGGCTCTACGAATTTCTGCTGCGCCAGTTTTTGTTCGAGCGTCAGCTGGAACTGCAGGTTGGTCGACAGGGTGCCTTCGACCAGTTCCTCGCGTTCCCAATCTTCTGCAATTACGTCAACAACGGGACGTGCGGTTCCCCCAAGGGTACGTACTACAGCATCCCGGCGCTGGGTCAGACGGTGTATCCGACGGCGTCCTGGGGCGCCTTTGCCAAGTGGCAGGGAACCGATCAGCCCTGGTATGTCCAGGCTGGGGGCTACCTGTTGGACAGCGAGAATGGAGACAATGACACGCACGGACTGAACTGGACCTTCGACGCGGATCTCGGAGCGGCAGCGTTTCTCCAAGCCGGATACTCCATTCACCAGAAGCCGACCGACACGGGACTTCCCGGGATCTATGCGGTGGGCGGACTGTACAGCGAGGC
Organism: Verrucomicrobiota bacterium; assembly: GCA_017309115.1. Lineage (GTDB taxonomy): Bacteria > Verrucomicrobiota > Verrucomicrobiia > Limisphaerales > UBA9464 > UBA9464. The sequence goes on from JAFLEF010000003.1 coordinate 190,481, forward strand.
GGAACAGACCGTCTTCAATGAGCCTGGCGCCGAACGCAGCAACGGGGGCGGCTACCTGGTGCTGCAACAGATGATTTTTCGACCGGATTCGAGTGACGAAAATCTGCGCCGATTCCGCAATCTGTGGGGCTGGGGAGGTCAGCGAGGTCTGACCGCATTCACGGTGGTCATGGCCACGCCGGATGACGAGGTGAGTCAATTTCCGTTCTTCATCAATGGTGGACTGGTGTATCAGGGGATCCTTCCGGGGCGATCGGACGACTTTCTGGCGTTTGGTTACAACTGGGGCGGCTTGAGTGATCCCTGGCAGCAGCAGCAGCGGGATTTGGGTTTGCCGGCACCGGCCCGGGAAGTTGTTTTGGAACTGACCTACCGCTATGCCGTGACGCCGTTTCTTTATGTGCAGCCGGATCTGCAATGGGTCATGAATCCGTCCATCCCGGATGCGTTGGTGGTGGGGGCGCAGTTGTCGGTGACGTTTTGAAGGGGAGGTTGAGAGTTGAGAGTTGAAAGTTGAGAGACAAAGGCCGGTAGGGCGACGCTCTGCGGAGCCGTTCGTCCGCTGGTGGACGCAAGGCGGATCCGGATCACTGGTTTTGCTCAATTTTCCATGAACCGCCCCCTGTTCGTAGTCCCGACTTCAGGCGGCCCCTACGGGTGAGTCGGCGCTGGGGGGACGGGATAAATCCCGCACTACGAACGTTCCCCTGTTCCGTTCCTGATTTCTGGAGTTCCAAATTCCAGGCACTTGCCGTCTGCTGAGCGCACCTTGATGCGGAACTGGGCCAAGTGGGTGGTTTGTTGCTGGATGTGGATCCTGGGCGGGGGAACCTTGCTCGGGCAGTCGGACAGTTTTGGGATCCGCTTCGGGGCGGTGCCAGATCCGGCGTTCGCACGCTCCGATGTGAGTTTCACCCTGGCCGTGACGAATCTCACTTTCCTGATCGTCAATGACGTTCAGGTCACCGTGTTACTTCAAGGCGCCGGGACGTTCCGGTCAGCGGAAATCGCCAATGGCTTCGCGACCAATTCGATTAGCTTCAATGGCGAGACGAATACGGTGATCTTTTTCCTGAATTTCCTGACCAACAGCGGTGTTGCGACGATGCGGTACACGTTCCGCCCGACCAGCTTTGGGGAGATCACGCAGACCGTGTTCGTGCAGACCATCAACACGCCGACGCAGTCGACCAATTATGTGACCGCCGTCCGCGCGGGCCGGGCGGATCTGACGGTAGGCATTCAGGCGGTGCCCGTGGGTTCCTTGGCGGGAGATTTGGTGGCGTACACGCTGGCCGTCACCAATTCCGGTCCCGACCTAGCCGCTGATGTCCGGCTCACCAACACTCTGCCGGCGGGGCTATCCCTATTGGGGGTGGATCCCGGTTTCCCTTTCAATCAACGGGGCAGTGAAGTGGTCGTTCGTCTGGGAGCGTTGGCGACCAATCAAGGAACGGCGGCGCAGTTGCGGGTGCAACCACAGGTGTCCGGGGCACTGCGCTTGCAGGCGTCGGTGGGCGCACCGGGGTACGACAATCCCGCCGGGAGTAATCGTCAGGCGTCGGCAACCATGACTGTCGCCACGCCGGGTCCAGGAGTGCTGACGGCCAGTCTGGTTTCGGCCCAACAATTCAATCCCCAAACCGGCCTGATGCAGCAGCGCGTTCGCGTGCGAAATGTGGGCGGCACCGGAGTGTCGGCGACGCGGGTGCTGGTGTCCGGACTGACCAATACTTTGGCCAACGCCCAAGGCACCAACGGCACCACTCCCTTCGTCACGTTATCGAGTCCATTGGGCGCTGGTGGAGCAGAGGATTTGTGGTTGATGATCTTCAATCCGTCCCGCGTTCCAGGGGGTAATCCTGCGGTGTCTGCTTTGGACGTACCGTTGCCAGGTCCGCTTCGACCGTACGGCACCAACGTGGCGGTCGGTTATCCCCAGACCAAGTCCGATGGCACGGTATGGATCGAGTTTCCCACGACTCCCGGGCGGCAATACGCCGTGCTGTACGGCAATGACGTCCAGTTGCTTTCGGGAATCGCCTTACCGGTAGTGGTGGCGCCAGCGAATCGGCTGCAATGGATTGATTCCGGACCGCCGCTGACCTCGTCGTCTCCCACGAACGCCGCCTCGCGGATGTATCAAGTCATTGAACTCACCTGGCCATGAATCTGGTTTTGTTGCGTCATTCATCCCGAAACTTTGAGCCGGCCCGGGCGATTCACTTGCCGCTAGTCGGGTGGGTCGAGAGGCCGCCCGTACGCTCATGACGCTTTCCCGACTCACTAACTCGGTTCGCCCGTCCCGGCTTTGGCCATGGGGATTGGCCCTGGCTGGTTGCCTGGTGGTGGCTCCGGCGGAAGGCCAGTCGTTTCTCGTGCGGGATGACTGGACCCGCAACTTTCGGATCGGTCTGCAACTCGCCTTTAACATCCACTCGGAGTTCTCCCTGGATGGTTTGGTTTCGATTGGCTCAGGTGATCCCGGCGCCACCGGAGTGCCCGGGGTGAACCATTTCTACGACGACGGATATGTCCGGGTGGACAACACGGGCAATGCCGGCGGGGTGACCTCGTTTTGGGGCTACGACAACGCCTCGCAATACGACCCGGTCACGAGAACGTTGGTGTACAAGAACACGCGGGGCTTTGCCGCGCAGAACGACATCGACGTCGATTCGGGGGCCACCTTTGGCTTCGAGTTGGCGTATGGCGGGAAAATCTACGATTGGCGCCGGGTGCGACTGGGTTGGGAGTTTGGCTATGGGTTGTTGCCGTTGAACATGGAGGACAGTTCCGCGCTCCCGGCCACCTTCCTCCGCGTCGTGCAGTCGTTTCAGACGGGAGGCATCGCTTTGCCCACGGCGCCGTATCAGGGCGGTCCGTCTGGATTGGGGCCGGTGATTCCCGACATCGCCACCGGTTTGGCGCCGGAGATCATTAACGGCGAACTGACGGGCAGCCGAGAACTGGATGTTACGCTGCACTCGTTTCGCTTGGGGCCGACGCTCTTCTGGCGATTTCATCGGCGCTGGGCGGTGACGGGCGGAGTAGGCCCGGCTCTGGGGTTGCTGAATGGCGGCTACCGCTACAACGAAGTCTTCCTATTCGACGATGGGACCACCGCCGCCAACTCGGGCGACTTCGACCAGACAATCTTCCTCTTCGGCGGTTATGCGTCCGGCACGATTCTGTTTCGAGTGATCGCGAATGCCGACCTGTATCTCTCGGCGCAGTTCCTGTCGCTGGGGGATGTTCAGTACGGCGGAGGCGGACGCCGGGCCACGATGGATTTGGGACGCACCGTGATGACGTCGATCGGAATCAATTGGCCGTTCTAAGCAGTGGTTTGTCCCAAACGCTTTCGTGCGAGATCGCGTAGCTCGGGGGACTCGAAAGGATCCGCCGCCAGGTCGGCTAGGCGGTCTGCTGCCCGGGGCGCCGTGAGCGACGCAGCTTCCACGGCTTCGTCCCGTACTCGCGCTTCGCAGTCCCAGAGGCATTCGGTCGCGTAGGTTTCCCGGAAACCGTCCGGATCCGTGCGACGCAGGGCGGGAACGATATACCAGCGGGAGCAGGAGTGCTCGACCCGTTCGTAGGCCGATTGGAGCTCGGGGATGGGGCCCACATCGGGGCTTCGTCCGATAGCTCGGCTGATCTCGCAGATGGCGTAATGGTTTTCGCATTCGTCTTCCAACAGTTTGGGAAGCCGGGCGCTGAGTCGCGGCAGGTCCGAGCGATCCGCGTGCTCGGCGAGGATCTGCCAAGAGATGCGGTCCAGTCGCGGGTCGACGTGGGTCCAATACTTGTTGGCGAGCGGAAGAAGCACCGGTGCCGGCAGAGTCAGGAGGATTTGAATGAATCTCCAGTGGTTGGTGCGGCGGGACTTGGGGTGGCGCAGCATCGTTTCGATGAGCCAGTCCAAGAGGTCAGGCGTGGCGACGGCTTCGAGAGCCGCGAGCGCAGTGTAGGCGGCCCAATTGGATTCCCAGCGGCTCACTTCATTCTGGAGATACGCCGTGTCCTCCGGGCGGACTACGGCCTGAACGATCTCCCGCGGGATGTGCTGATTGGAGGTGCAGGCATGCTGAATGAGTCCCCGCAGGTTGAGGGTGCGGAGCCAAACGATTCGTTCGTCCCGTTCTTCGTTTCGCCGGCGACGGCCTTCGGTGCAGAATTGGAGGGCGTCCAGGATCCGATCATTCAGGGTCGCGAGTCGCTTCCAGGCCGGATTCTCGGGATATTGCCACTCGAGAGCCGACCGGAGCGACTCCGGCGTGGAAAACCGCGACTCGATGATTCGGGCCAACCGGACGCAGAGTTCGGCGTCACCTGTGCTGACGAGGGCGTCGAGGCAAACGTCCCAACGATGGGCTTGGCGCACGACTTCCAGCAGGATTTCCGCCGCTGCGGTTGAACCCCGTTCGGCCATGGCTCCGAGGGTGTCGTTAACGAGGCCTGACTGATATTCCTGGTCTTCATCCCCTCGGACTTCCCGAAGGCGCTGGACCAAGGGATCGAGGTCTAGGTCCAGTTTCAGGGCCAGGTCCGCATAGGACTCCGAACGCTCCTCGCACTGAATGTCCATCCGGGGATCGTCCAGGATGCAGGACGTCAGCAGGCGGCGAGCTTTCGAGCGCGGAAGATCCTGGGCGATCAGGAAGCCGAGGCCACGGCCCCGTTGGAGCTGACCGAGGGCTGTGTCATAGGCGGCGTTTGGGAAGGGCACGAAGGAACTGTGCAATTCAGCGCCAACCGACCTGACAACGTTCGATCTGCGCCAGGGCTCTGCCCGGAATCACAAAGTGACCACGCGGGCGCTGGTGATCGCTGGATCCTGCCCCAGTTCGTCCAAGGCAGCCTGCGGTGGCACACTGTCCAGATGCAGAACCGTCAGCGCCTGGCCGCCGGCGGCATCGCGGGCAAGCGACATGTTCGCGATGTTGACGCCGTGTTTGCCGAGCACCGTTCCGAGATGGCCGACGATGCCGGGGCGATCGTGATTGCGGATCAGGAGCAACGTCCCGTTGGTCGGCATTTCCACCGGCAAACTGAAGAGACGAACGATCCTGGGATTGTTGGGGGAACCAAAGAAGGTGCCGCCAGCGGAGATCACCTTGGTATCGCCGTTGAAGGCCTGCACGTGCAGCCATTCGTTGAAGGTGACGTGCTCCTCGGAACGCTTCTCCTCGACGCAGATGCCGAGGGCTGTGGCGGCGCTGCGGACATTGATGTTGTTGATGTCCTTGACGGCGCTGTTGCTGAGGAATCCGCGCAGGATGGCCCGGGTCACCGGATCGGTTTGGGGCAGGTCCTGGGCTTTACCACCGAACGTGATGTGCAGGCGATCCACTGGGCCGTTGGCGAGCTGACCCAGCAGTCGACCCAACTTCTCGCCCAGATTCAGATACGGTTTCACCAACTCGTAGGTCTTGGCGTCGACCCCCGGCAGGTTGACGGCATTGCGCACTTCGCCGGTGAGCAGGAAGGCGGTGATGATCTCGGCCACTTCCACTCCGCACTTTTCCTGAGCCTCTTCCGTGCTGGCGCCGAGATGGGGCGTGAGAATGACGTTAGGGAGGGTCCGCAATGGATGATCGGCGGTTAGCGGCTCGACCGAGAATACATCGAGGGCTGCTCCTGCCACCCGGCCGGATTGCAACGCGGCGACGAGGTCGGCTTCGTTGACGATTTCGCCGCGGGCGCAGTTGATGATGCGCACCCCGGGCTTCATGCGGGCGATAGAGTCGGAGTTGATCATGCCCCGAGTTTCCGGGGTAACGGGCATGTGGACCGTGATGAAGTCGGACTCGCGGTAAACGACATCGGGATCCAAGGCGAGTTCGAGTCCGAGTTGGCGAGCGCGGATATCGGTGAGGAAGGGATCGTATGCGATGACCCGCATGCCGAAGGCGAGTGCCCGGCGGGCCACTTCGGTGCCGATGCGTCCGGCGCCGAGGATGCCTAGGGTCTTGCCGAACAGTTCCGTTCCCTGGAACGCCTTCCGGTCCCATTTGCCGGCGGCCATGGTGGCGTGGGCGCCGGGAATCTTGCGGGCCAGGGCGCCCAGCATGAAGAACGTGAGTTCGGCTGTCGTGATGGTGTTGCCGGCCGGTGTGTTCATGACGACCACCCCGCGTTGGGTGGCCCCTTCGACGTCCACGTTGTCGATGCCGACGCCGGCCCGTCCGACTACCTTTAAGTGGGAAGCCGCCTCCAGCACCTTCTTGGTCACCTTGGTTTCGGAGCGCACCACGAGGGCATCCGCGTCTGCCACGAGCGGCAACAGCTCCGCTTCGGACAGCCGTTTCGAGAGCACGGTGACTTTGAACTCGGGCCGCGCCTGGAAATAGGCGATGCCCCGAGGCGAAATCGGATCGCAAACGAGCACGTTCATAAACAAGGGCGGCGACGCTACGACTCCCGCCACAGGAGATGCAAGGGGCGCTTTGGTGGCATCGAACCTGCGAACCTTTGTTGAACTAATCACACTAAGCAGTCGGCACCGGGAATTCCTCTTGACGGGAATTCAGCTGTTTGGTGATAACCACACAGTTGCCCCCTCACTTGGTCAGGAAGGATTTCCTTTGTCCCGACCGCCAACGCTCCCTCTATGAAAACCCTCAGTTCCTTAAACCTCCTGCTGGCGTTCTGCGTCCCGTGGTTATGGGCCAGTGCCGACCCAGGAGCGGTCGATCCGACCTTTGACACGGGCACGACCCGGATGTTCTCCAACCCCGAAAGCGTTGTGGGCGCGACGATGCTGGCGGACGGCTCGGTGGTGCTCTCCCGCACCGGGCCAGCCTACGCTGGCAGTTTGGGACAACTCATCAAGATCCTGCCGGATGGTCGTCAGGACTACGGATTCGTGGTGGATCCGACGTTTCGCTACTCGGGATTTCCGGAGTTGCTCACCGAAATCAATCCGGGGCGCCTGCTGGTGACGGGCAACTACCAGCCGGCTGGATTCAGTCAGGGCTTGGTGTTCGCCCTCGATGCCCAGGGACGGCGAGACACCAATTATCCGGCCGAACGATTGACGACGGGGCTCAATACGGTGTTGCTTGGATTGGCTGACGGCGGGGTTCTGCTCGGACGCCAGATGCAAGCCGGACAACCGCTGGTCGTTCAGCTCGATCCCGCGGGACGTCGCGTGGCGACGTTTGATTCGAATCTCCGCGGACCGGGTCTTGTTACGGGAATCAGGAAGTTGTCCGATGGACGATTGCTGGTCGTGGGATTTTTCACTCCGCCTGGACGAACCGGGGGGCAAAGTCTGGGCCGTCTATTGCCGGATGGGACCTGGGATGAAAGTTTCGAGCTGCCCGCAGAGTGGCCGAAAGAGCCGGCCACTGGGCTGTGGCCCGCACCCGACGAACGCAACTGGATTGGCCTGCGCCATCGGGCATCGGGGAATGTTCGCCTTTATCGGATTCCTGGTGATGGAGACGTCAATGAACCCGGTGACCTTTGGATGGGCGACCCGGAGCAGAGTGAGATTGGTGCCGTAGTGAGTGATGGCGCGGGGGGCGTTTGGGTGGGGGGACGACAATTGGTCCGACTCAAACCAGACGGCCAAATCGATACCACCGCATCGCCTCCTCGGTTTTCCGGCAATGAGACCATCGTTCAAGTCTTGCTGAGGTTTCCCGACGGCTCGCTGCTGGTAGGTGGTGGATTCGCCGAGGTCGTCCTGGCCCCCGGGGAGACGCTGAGGCGGCCGGGATTCTTCCGTTGGCTTCCCGACGGGTCGGTGGATGCGAACTACGGTCGCCAGGGCTTTTGGTCGGCTTCGACCGTCACGACGCCGCAAGTGGTCATCAACGTGCCCATGTCGGATGGCTCCCTCGTCGTGGGGGGGCAGTGGAACCGCTTCAATGGAGTGCCGGCGGGTAGTCTGAGTCGCATCACGGCCACCGGTGCCCGGGATACCCACTTTGCGTTGGATCGCACTCGGTTCCCGGGAGTGTTGTCCGCGGCGGAGTTGGGGGATGGCGGTCTGCTGGTGGGTTCGACGGCCCTGATTTCCGTCAATGGTGTGGCGTCGTCGCCGTTGGTGTGGCTCTCCCGGGCGGGGGAACTTCGGTCCATCACCAATCTGCCGGGCACTGTACTCGCCCTGGAGCGAATGCCAGATGGATCCGTGATTGTGGCGGGCCGGTTTGCGGAGATACCGGTCAATGTGAGTCCCTCCCTGCGACGCGTGACAGCCGACGGGCAGTTGGATCCCACGTGGTCCATCGACCTAGACATCGCTCAAATCCGAGTGGACAACCGCATTTTGCTGCGGGCTTACGATGACCAACGCGTGCTGGTGGGCCTGACTGCGCCGGGCGAGGTTCGACGTTACCGGCTGGATGGCTCGTTGGATCCGGAATTCGAGGCTAAGCCTGCCGAACCGACCGGTGCGGACCTCCCGTTGCGGGACTTGGCGGTGTCGGACGACGGTTCAATTCTCGCAAGCGGTTCATTCCTGGTGGCCAATCAATCTGTCACGGCGCTTCGCTGGCATCCGAACGGCCGCCGCGACCATGAATTTCGGGCGATACTTCGTTCGGCTTTGCTGGAAGTGGAACCGGCGACCGACGGACGTTTCGTCTTGGCGGGATCGCGGCAGACACCGGTGAGAATTCTGCCCGACGGAGCGTTGGATCCCACATTTTCCTCCCCCACGAACCTGGTCAGCTTCCGAGGCCTAGAGTCGGCCGGTTCCAGCGTGTACGGAATGGCCCAATTTCAAGACTCCCGCCCCACCCAATCAGCATACCGATTCATCCGCCTGGAGAACGAGGCTTACACCTTGGCACCACCCGAACCCACGCCCGAAGGCATCCGGTTGAAGTTGGTCGCTCCGGCGGGTGAAGCCCACGTCGTGGAGATCAGTCGCACACTGCGGGACTGGTCTCCGGTGGCGGCGTTGGTGATGCCGACCAATCGCGTCGTCGAGTGGTTGCTGCCGCCACAATTCACACAGGACGTGCAGTTCTTCCGCGATCGGCGACTCGAGTGACCGGATGGCGAGAGGGCGCGGCTTAAGCGACCGCTGGTGGCCCTATTCCCGACGTTCGAAGCGCGGCATGGCGGTCAGAATGAGCAGGGCCACACCCGTACAAAGGAGCGCAGTGACCTCCCTGCCGAGGCCCACCGCCACGCCGATGGCTGCTGTCAACCAGAGTCCCGCCGCGGTGGTGAGGCCCTGCACGTTGGATTCCGTGTCCGACTTGATAATGGCGCCGGCACCGAGGAAGCCGATCCCTGCTACCAGGCCTTGCAGGACCCGCGAAATTCCTTCGGACGACATGCCATCCAGCAAGGGAACCAACACGAAGAAGGCAGCTCCCACGGCGACGAGCATGTGGGTACGGAAACCGGCGGCCTTACCCTTAACTTCCCGGTCATAGCCGAGGACCCCTCCCAGGATCGCCGCCAGAAGGAGCCGAAATACGACCTTCGTCACGCCTTCAATGTCGGGAACATCGGAGAGTTCAGCTTTCAGGGTCAGGAAAATGCGCCCCGAGACTGATGTCACGTTGGTCATGCGGAGGCGGAACAGGTGGGGAAGTTCCGGCCCAGTGAACTCCCCACCTGAAGCGACGTTTACTTCACATCCCAACCGCGGCGAATGTAAGGCGCCTCCTCATCCCAAGCACTGTCCGGAGCTGAGGTCCGCCAATCCGAGCGGAGTTGAGCCTCCAGTTCGGGACTCCACGTGGGGTACTTCTTTCCATAATGACGTCGAGCACCGTGGCCGAATCGAACAGCGGTCTCGGCGTCGGCAAAGGCCCGCTGGCCACGAGGAGGAATCGGTTCCTTGCCGGCCGCTTGGCGGACCGTGTTGCCCACGCCTTGATCGGTATCGGGCTTCTGGGCGCCCAGGTCGTGCTTTGTCTGATCCCAGTCACGCTGAAACGCGGCTTTGATACGTTCCCAGGAGGATTCGCTCTCGGAATTCCACCAAGTCGGATTCTGATAGTTTTTCATGATTCAGTATGGTTTGCGGAGTCTCCCCTAGAGCAGCTTGCCTGCCGCCAGTGCAAGCGTTCGAAGTAGGCGATTTCGGGCCATATCGGAGATTGAGGTCGACTACCGCAGTGCAGGCTGCCTCGAAAGCCCGGGCAGATCGCCGGGGAGCGGTTCAGCTGTTCTGGGAATGTCCGAAGGAGCGAGCGGCGTTAATTGGCTTCCTCGTTGAAAGCCCCGCAGGAACGAATTGCAGATGGACGCAGATTTTTGGGAGCCGGAAGAGCCCTAACCTCGCCATCCTCAATTCCGTCCGCCGGCACCCCGCCCACTATCCTCAGGAAACTTCCGGAACGACGAGTTCATCCCGCGAGCGGGTTTCTCCACTTTAGTCCCCGGAAGCGCGAAAAATCGGCGTCGGTCGAATACAGCACGGCGTTGTGTTCCGCGGCGAGCGCTGCGAGGTGGGCGTCGGATACTAAGTTGCCCACCGCTTTCCCGCTCTGGAGCATCTGCTGAAAAATCCTCCAATGCTGGTCGGTGGGCTGGAGGATCCTCACGCAGGGCTGGTCGAGCCAGCTCTGCACCCGCTCGATGACTTCCTTGAGCGTCAGCGGACGTTGATGAAGGCGTGGGTTTGTTCCAATGCGGATGAAGGCGTTCAGCACTGGCCAGCACAATCCCACGGGCTCGGAACCACTGAGCTGGCCGTCCCACCAGGTTCGAGCGGCTTCGTGGTGTTCTGAAAGACTGTCCTCGGCGTACAAAAGGAGATTGGCATCCACGAGGATCATGAATGGTCTTCGCCCTCCGCCGCGGCAGTGAGTTCCGAAATATTGTCATAGGAAAAGCCCTGTCGCAGGCCCATTGGACGCGGCTTGGTCCGGTAAGGTTTGGCGGCCGGTGGCGCGAGTATTTCGTCCAGTCCTGCCCGCAGCGCGGCGTTGATGACCTCCTTGAAGGACTTGTTCAGCTTGGCCGCGCCCTGCTTCGCTTTGGCCGCGATATCAGGGTCAAGCGTCAACGTGGTTCTCATAAAAGCATCATGATGCCTTCCATCTGGAAGTCAACGTAAGGGCTTGCCGCATCGTCGAATGGCTGCTGCCGCCGCACTTCACCCAGGATGTTCAGTTCTTCCACGACCGGCGATTGAAGCAACCGGATGGCTCGCTGTGTGCCTTCGTTTTCATCAAGACAGGTTTAACCGCAGATTAGGCGCATGGACGCAGATTTTTGGGGAGGCAGAAAAGAATGTTTAACCGCGGAAAGCTCGGATAACCACGGATCAGGGAGAAAGCAGAGGATTCCCTGCTCCTGGAAGGAGTCATCGATCAATGCGTGCCCGCGCGATCCGCGGTCCTTCTTCTGGATCGCTTCGGCTACGGCTTTCGCAGTCGGTAAAAGCGCAGGGATTCCGAGGTCGGGACGGTGATCGTTCGCTGGGTGGGAGCGGGTTCCACGGACTGCCAGGGGGCGTTTGCTGCCAGGGAGGTTCGGGTCTCCAGGAGGAAGCCGGGCTGATCCCACGTCAGAACGACCTGTCCCGGATCGCCGAGGGTGATCACCAACTGGGCGTCACCGCCGACTGTGGGAGACGCCACGACTCCGTGCAGTCCGCCGCTCACCACGAAGTTGCCGGCTTGGGACGTGGCGCCAATGGTCGGCTCCGCGCGCCCCAGGACTCCGAATGAACCATTCCGCGCCGTGCCCCCGCCGCCGATGGTTCCGCCGCTGACGCGAAAGGAACCGCCCGAAGCGGATTGGCCGCTGACCAGGCCACTCGCGCTGAGGGAGGCCGCCGCCAGAATCAAAGTCAGCGGCTTCATGGTCGGGTCGGGGCTGAGGAATTTTGCGCGTCGAGTTTTGCCTGGAGTTCCGCCAAGCGGGCTTCCTGGGCGGCGAGCCGTTTGTTCTGTTCGATCAGGTACAGCGTGAGTTCCTCGATCTTGGTCATCATGCGCTTTTGCATGTCGGCCATGCGTATGCCGTCGCGTTCCACCTCGGCCGCACTGGGAATGCCCGGGAGGTGACGGTTCTCCCGAATGTGATTCTCCACGGTCTCCAATGACTTCAGTTCGTAATCCGGCTGGAACACATAGTCCGGCCACAAACTGGAATCCTGAATGAGCAGGTCTTCGCATACGATCTGACCATTGACCGAAAGTTCATATCCGGGTTTCGGCTCGGATGCCGCGATCACCACCCAGTTACTGTCCAAGTCAACCACCAGGGAAGGGGTGCTGTCAGAGGAACTCGACTTAAACTCGAACCGGTCGCCCGCGTCCCGGTAGTACAGGCCATATCCCGGGAAGGCCGGCGAATGCATGATCAATGGCCGGACGTCGTTCGCTGTTCCCCCGTTGTAAATGAACATCGCGGGGGCTGAATGATCGGTGAAGCCAATGGAGCCATTGACCGTGAGGGCGGTGAATGCGGCCGGCGCTGAAGCGGGTTGGGCGATCGAGACCCGGCCGTTGGATTCGACCCGTAGGCCCTGGGCTCCGGAGTCATCGCTGTAGATCTCGAACCCTTCCACTTGGCCGCCCCCAGCATTCGGACCGACGCGCCAGCCCTGGGCCGGACTGAGAAACTCCAGTCCGTAGGCCGTGGCTCGGCTGGGGGAGCGAATACCGACGAACGGGTATTCCGGCGCCGGCAGGTCAAACTGGAACTGGATTCCATTGTCCACGGTGGTCGTGCCGAAGCCAATACGTCCGTCGCGTTCGACGAGGAGAGCGGGTTGGTTGTTGACGCGAACGGCCAGTGGTCGGTTGTCGGTGGTTCCTATGAAATTGGCGTCAGTGGTGCCGGCGTTGCCCAGTCGACCCCAGGCATCGGCGGAGCCGGGTAGGCCCTGGGGACCGGTCTGACCGCGCGGGCCGGTCGGGCCCTGGGGACCGGTGGCACCGGTGTCGCCCGTGGGTCCCTGAGGGCCGATGGGGCCAACGGGGCCCTGGCTTCCCTGCGCTCCCTGCGGACCGCGCGCACCCTGAGGACCCGTGGGACCGGTCGGACCGGTGGCTCCAACGGCGCCGGCGAGCCCATCGGATCCTCTTTGGGCCAGCAAATCCCATTTCTCTCCATCGGCTCCCGGTTTTCGACCCACACTTGAGTCCAAGGCCACCCAACTGGAGCCGTCGAACATCACGGCGTCATCCGGCTGATACTCCTCCAGTTCACTCCAAGCCCCCCGCCAGTTCAGTCCCTTGGGACCAGTGGGTCCGGTGGGTCCGGTCGCACCGGTCGCACCCGCAGGCCCGGTTGGTCCTATCGGCCCGGCCGGACCGCTGACGCCGGGAATTCCGGGAGGGCCGGAAGGGCCTACGTCACCGATTTCACCCCGAGGTCCCGTCGGACCCGCCGGACCGGTCAAGCCGATGGGCCCTTGAGGTCCTTGGGCTCCGGGATCTCCCTTCGGTCCCTGGGGGCCGGCGGGTCCGGTTTCGCCAGGCTCACCCTTGTCTCCGGGTTGGCCTTGAGGGCCGGCGGGACCAACGGGGCCGGCCGGGCCGGTCAATCCCTGGGGTCCGCTCGGACCGACGTCACCTCGATCTCCGGTCGCGCCCTTGGGCCCGGGTTCGCCCTGCGGACCCTGGTCGCCGGGGGCTCCTGTCAGTCCAACGGGGCCTTGCGGTCCAATCGGTCCCGTCGCGCCTTCAGGCCCCGTCGCACCTGTCGGGCCGGCCGGGCCAACCGCTCCGGGCTCGCCTTGGGGCCCGGGATCCCCGGTGTCTCCCTTGGGGCCGATCGGTCCCTGAGCCCCGGCTGGTCCGGTGTCGCCGGTATCTCCTTTAGGTCCTACTGGGCCCACGGGTCCGGCTTCGCCTGCGGGTCCCGTGGGCCCTGCCGGACCGGTGGCCCCGGGATCTCCCTTGGCCCCGGCGGGTCCTGCGGGCGTTAGGGCAAACAAGGCGTAGGGGGCGGGCGTGAGCGGCTGACGGGGCTTTAACGTCGTGAACTCTGTGGAACCCACCCGGCGAACGGAAATCTCCAACCAGCGCGCGTCGCCATTGAAGAGGCCGCCGCCAAAATCCAAAACCGCCGTGAAGGTGCCGCCGGCAACTTCGGCGCCCGGGATCTCCACCAGCGGGGCCAGCGGATCCCCGGTATCCGGTTGCGAAAACACCCCGAATCGAAGGTCGTATTTTCCTTCGGCGGGGGCGCCTTCATCGCTGAGCTGACCCTGGTAGGTGATGGCTGTTCCCAAGGGCGCAGCCGTTCCAGTGGCGGCGATTCCCAGCAACAGCAACAGCAGGCAAACGATCTTATGGGGACTCATGAGACGGACTACATATGGCGAAAAGGCTGCACGCACGACAATCGGAAAGGGGCCAAGCCGCCAGATTCAGCGGCTCGTTCCCCCGTCAGCCCGCCGACTCGGTCTCGACTTCCTCCGGCCCGCCCAACTGCGTCCACCAATGGTGATAGAGCCGTTCCAGGGTTTCGTGAGGATCCTCCACCAGCAACGCCTCGCGAATCTTGGTAGCATACATTCCGAACGACAACGGCGGGACGTGCGCGACCGGGCGTAGGCGAAGCGGCTTCTGCCGGGCGGTCAATTCCTCGAGAAACCGCTGGGCGCCGCCGGCATCGAGGAAGGAGAACACCGCGTCCCGACGGGCTTCGCGCAGGAGGATGTGATCCGGCTCATATTGGGTCAGCACATTGAAGATCACTTCCGCCGACCACTGAAGCTTTCGGACCGACTTCTGTTCGCCGAAGTAATTTCGATACACCAGCAGTCCTGTCTGAGCCGCATTCCGGAAGTGGTATTTCAGTAGATCCGACCGGTCGAGGGACGTCTCGAGTTCCGCGGTGAAGCCTGCGGGTGTCAGGAGCGCTGGGAGCAGCGTCGTGTCGAGGCGCTGCTGATCGGACACCGTCAGCACGAAGCCGTAGTCATCGGCCGACGCAATCGCATTGCCGCCGCGCAGTCGCGACAAGCGCAGGGCGACCACCCGGCTGAGAGCGTCGTTGGCGGCGCGACCAATCAGGGAATGGAAGAAGTAGTGCCGGGCGCGCGGTGTCGAGGCGGCTTTTGTTTCCGGCGCGACGGGCAGGGGACCGAGCCGGAGTTCGGTTTGACGCGGCCCGGAGTTCCTTCGGGGCCGGGCGGGAACGGGTGAAGGCTCCGGTTCCGGCGGCGTGTCGAGGAACTCTTCGATCAGCAGGAAGTCGGCGGTGGGAATTTCACTGACCTGACGTTGCGCCGCGTGAATGCGAAAGATCACGGCGGCGTTGGGTTCCTCGCATTCAAGACGCCGGGCAATCCAGGGAATCAGGCTGGGCGACTGTTCCACCGAAAGCGCCTCGAGGCGCTGCCGCAGTTCCGAGCGGAAGGCGACAATCTCCTGACCCACCCGATTCGACAGCGGCATCTTGTTGGCGCCCCAGCGGGGCACGGTCGGCACCGCGCCATCGGCTCGGGACACCCACGCTTCCATCGTTCCCACCCGATCCAACCGCAGCGACCGTCCGCCGAGCGCAAACACATCCCCGATGCGCAATCGGCGGATGAAGGACTCCTCGACGGTTCCGAGCTGGGCATTACGGAGGAGGATTCGCACCACGCCGTCGTTGGGAATCGTTCCCACGTTCTGCAAGAAGTCCCGGCGAACACTTCCCGCGCGGGCTTCGAAGGTCTGGTGTTCATCATCCAGCACCACCTTACCGAAGAGCTCGGAGTATTGCTGACGCAGGGAACGCCCCCCGCCCGCCAGGAACGCCAGAACTTCATCGAAGTCGGCCCGCGCCAGATTCCGATACGACCACGCCTCCCGCACGAGGTCGTAGGCCGCGGCGGCGGTCGTTTCGCCGAGGCAACCCATGCTCATCAGATGCTGGGCGAGCACATCCAAGGGCGCCTCGGGAATGCGCAGGGCATCCAAATGTCCCCGGCGCGCCAAGTAGGCGGTGGCGGCGCATTCCACCAGGTCATTGATGTTGGTGGCCATGAGCAGGCCTCGGCTGACCTCGCCCAGACTGTGCCCCGCGCGGCCCGTTCGTTGCAGGGCTTTGCTCACGCCTTTGGGAGTCGAGAGCATCACCACCAGATCGATGGTGCCGATATCGATGCCGAGTTCGAGCGACGTCGAGCAGACCACACAGCGCAATTCCCCGCGCTTCAACCGGTCTTCCGTCTGCAGCCGGACATCCCGATCGAGACTCGCATGGTGGCATTCAATTTGATCCGCCAGTTGGGGTAATTGTTCCTTGAGCCAATAGGTCGTGGATTCGGCGCCGCTGCGGGTGTTGGAGAACACCAGAGTGGTTCGGTTCTTCTGAATCAGCCGGCCCAAGTTCCGAATCATTCGCGCGCTGCTGAAGCCAGCCATCGGGTAGGGGCTCTTCTGCAACGGCGTGTACACCTGGAGATCCAGCTTCTTCGCGGTGGAGACATCCACGATTTGGCAATGCCCGTGGGTACCGACCAAAAACTGCGCGACCTGATCCAACGGATACACCGTGGCCGAAAGGCCAATGCGTTGAAGTCGACGAGAGCCGGCGGGCGCACCGGAGGTCACCCATTGATCCAGTCGGGCGAGACTGAGACTGAGGTGGGATCCCCGCTTGTTCTCCGCGAGCGAATGGATCTCGTCGACAATGACCCAGCGCACGGTTCGCAGGTGAGGCAACCACTTGGGCTGACTGAGCAGCACGGCCAGGCTCTCCGGCGTGGTCAGCAAGAGGTGTGGCGGATGTTCGAACTGCCGCAGACGTTCGGCCGCATCCGTGTCTCCGGAGCGCAGTCCTACCCGCAGCGGTGGATTCGGACCGTAGATGGCCCGGAGGGGTCCGTTGAGGTTCTTCTCCAGATCGTAGCTCAGGGCGCGGAGTGGAGACAGGTACAGGCAGTGGATGCCTTCGGTCAGTTGGCCGGCCGCGTGTTCCCGCGACAACTGATCGAGCACCTGGAAGAACGCGGCGAAGGTCTTGCCCGTACCGGTGGGCGAAACGATGAGGACCGAGTGCCCGGCGCGAATCAGCGGCCAGGCAGCGGCCTGGGGTGGAGAAGGTTCCCGGAAGGTCCGGTCGAACCAGGCGCGGACCGGCGATCCGGGTTCAGGGATGGACTCGGGCACGGCCGGAGAATTGGGAACCCGAGCGGGCGATCAATGTCGGATTTGAGAGGGCGGGTTGGCCGGCCCAAGTGAAACCCGGGTCAGCGCCCTTACTTCGCCGCGGGTTTCGTTTCGTCGTGATCATGGTCGTCGTCGCAACGGCACAACCACTCGGCGTGATCGCACCCTGAGCAGGTGCTGGCATCGAAGGTCATCCGGGCGGTCACCGGACGGGCGTCGGCCGTTTCGCGGAACTGAAACACCAGGGGATACTTCTTCCCGGCGAGTGCGGGAAAAACGAACTGGTTTCCGTCCCGGGTCACGACTGGCTTCGTGGGTTGGCTGCGATCACCACCCGCCACGGAGAGAACCTGATCTTTGAGGGCGATTGGCTTCTTCTGGGCATCCAGCAGCGTAAGCCGGAAGACCCCGTTGGTCAGGACGAGTTCCCCCTGGACGCTGTGGTTCTTGCTGAACTCCAGCAGGCGACCACCGTTGGGGCCGAGGGGAACGCCGCCATGACCCCAAGCGCGCAGGCCTAGGCCGAGGGAGAGAACGAAGGTGAGGATGAAGAGTTTCATACGGGGAGTGTGGATGCTTCAGTGGAATTGGACAAAGAAAGAGGCGGTCGACCAAAGAGCCAGAAGACCGCGGGCGTTACCAGGAGGTCGAGCAACGTGCTGCTGGCCAGACCGCCCACGATGACCACGGCGACGGGATGTAGGATTTCCGTGCCGGGTTCGTGCGCGGCGAAGAGCAGGGGAATCAGGGCCAGTCCGGCGCTCAGGGCGGTCATCAACACGGGCACCAATCGTTCCAGTGTGCCGCGGATGATCATGGCTTCAGTGAAGCCTTCGCCCTCGTGTTTCATCAGGTGATGGTAGTGCGACAACATCATGATTCCATTGCGGGCCGCAATGCCACCAACGGCGATAAACCCGACCAGGGTGGCAATGGAGATGTTCCCCACCACCAACCAAGTCAGGGCGACCCCGCCAATCAAGGCCAGCGGCAGATTCAACAGCACTTGCAGGGCCAGGGACACGGAATGGAAGTAACTTGTGAGCAGGAGCAGCACGACCACTAGTACGACGCTAAAGAGCATCCAGATGCGGCGCCCGGCTGCCTGTTGGGCCTGATGTTCGCCTTCGAACGAGAGGAAGTATCCTTCCGGCAGCCGGACTTCCTCGCGGATCCGGTCCTCCAGGGACTGGGCCAACTCGCCGAGGTTGCCGGCGGCGGTGTTGATTCCCAGGGCGAGCCGGCGCTGATTGTTCTCGCGATTGATGACGTTGGGGCCGGTGGCCAGGTGGAGATCCGCCACCAATCGCAACGGGACGCGGCGCTGATCCGGGGTCTCGAGAAGCACATTGCCCAGTTGCTCCGGCGAATTGCGCCAGGCCTCGGGCAACCGCAGGACCAGATCGAGACTGCGGTTCTGTTCGCGCAGTTCCTGCAGGGTTTTCCCGCCGACCAGAGTGGCGACCTGCCGGTTGATGGCTCCCGGAGTCAGGCCGTAGGCTTGGGCGGCGGACCGGCGAACCTCGATGCGGACCTGGGGAATCGGCACCTGACGTTCCAGGTAAATATCGGTCAATCCGGGAATCTCCTTCGCCACCGCTTCCATTTGCCGACCCAGGTCGCGCAGGACCTCGAGGTCGGGTCCGTACACTTTCACCGCGATCTTGGCCGAGACGCCGGAGAGCATGTGGGAAAGCCGATGGCCGAGCGGTTGCCCCACGTTGACGAACGTTCCGGGAATCGTGGCGAGTTCCCGACGAATCTCTTCGAAGACCACCGACCGGGGGCGTCCCGTCGGATGAAACTCCACATCGAACTCATTCACGGAAACCGGCATCACGTGATCGTCCCGTTCCGCCCGACCTGTCCGGCGTCCCACACTCTTGACCTCGGGAATGGCCAACAACAGGCGAACTCCGACGTCCCCGAGTTCGTTGGCCTGGGCGAGGGAGGTGCCGGGTGCGGCGGCCAGGGATATAGTGGCGCTGCCTTCGTTGAAGGCTGGCAGGAAGTTTCGACCAAGCTGTGGGTAGAGCGCGACGGCTCCGGCCAACAGACAGCCCACCAGAGCGAGCACCAGCCAGGGAGCGCCGAGAGCCAGGCGCAGAAAGGTGTTCCGGACCACCCACTTCATTCCGCGCACCAGGGCGCCGTCGGGATGCTCGCGTCCGGCCGCGGGACGCAACAGCAGCGAACACAGAACCGGAATGACCGTGAGGGAGACCACAAACGACGCGGCCATGCTGACCATGGTGGCCACGGCGATCGGCGTGAACAGCCGACCCTCGAGTCCTTGCAGTCCCAGCAGCGGCAGGAACACTAGAATGATGAGGAGCGTCGCGTAGAAAATGCTGTTCCGAACTTCGCCCGACGCCCCGGCCACCACGTCCAGGGTGGGCCGGGGCTGGGCCGAGCTGGCATTCTCGCGCAACCGACGGAGCACGTTCTCGACGTCCACGATCGCGTCATCCACCACCAGACCAATGGCCACCGCCAATCCGCCGAGTGTCATCGCATTGACGCTCAGATCGAACGCCCGAAAGACCAGCAACGTGGCCGCAAAGCTCAGGGGAATGGCGGTCAACGTGATGAACGTGGTTCGCAGGTTGAGCAGGAACAGCAGCAGAATCACCGTGACCATCAGCGCGCCGTCGCGAATGGCTTTCTGGAGATTGTCCAGAGCGTGCTCGATGAAGTCACCCTGACGGAACAGCACTTCGACGCTGACGCCGGCGGGCAGGGACGGTCGCAATTCGGCCAGCGCCTGTTCGACGCCCGCGGTCACCTTCAACGTGTCGAACCCCGGCGACTTGTCGACACTTAGGATCACCCCCGGGTGGCCGTTGACACTCGCATCGCCGCGCATGGGTCGAATCCCGGGAGCCAACGTCGCGACCTCGCGGAGCAGAATCGGACGTCCGCCCACCAACTTGATGACCGTTTCGCCCAACTGATTCGTGTCTGCCGTCTGCGACAGGGACCGGATCATCAGTTCCTTCGGGCCGGCTTGCAGATATCCGCTCGTCGCGTTGTCGGCCGATTCGGTAATGGCCCGTTCCAATTCGTCCAACGTGACCCCGAGAGCGGCGAGGCGGAGTGGATCCGGCTGAACGTGAATTTGGCGCACCCCACCCCCGATGGTGAGCACGTCCGCAACGCCGGGAACGCTCTGCAGCCGGCGCCGCACGGTCCAGTCGGCCAAGGTTCGCAGATCCATCGGGGCCAGCGCGCCGTTGGTGCTCCGCAGGCCCACGAGCAGGATTTCGCCCATCAACGACGTCATGGGGGCCAGTCCGGACTGGGCGCTGGTGGGCAGGGTGGTTTGGACAGATTGCAACCGCTCCTGAATCAGCTGGCGCGCCCGAAACAGATCCGTGCCCCAGTTGAATTCGGCGAAGACGAGCGACAGGCCCACATCGGAATTCGAGCGCAACCGGTCCAGGTTAGCCGCCCCTTGGAGAGCCGCTTCGATGGGCTGCGTCACCAGGGTTTCCACTTCCTCGGGGGCCAAACCCGGAGTTTCGGTCAGCACGGTGACCGTGGGCTTGGTGAGGTCGGGGAGGACCTCGAGTGGCAGCTGCCGGCCGGATTGAAATCCGAACAACAGCAGGAGCAACGCCCCGGCCACCACCAGCGCACGGTGCCGCAGCGAGATCCGGATCAGCGCGTCAAGCATGACCGGAATCCTTTCCCGAACCGCGTCGACGGAGGCTCTGCGCCACCAGCAGGACCGCGAGGACTCCGGTGGTTCCAGCGAAGAACCAGGTCCAGGGCGAAGTGGCGGCCGGTCCGTGGGCGGTCGCCGCTTCGTGCGCGTGATCGGCCTCGGCGGTCATTTCCGATCCATCCTCGTTGTGGGCGTGGCCATGCGCGGCGTCCATGGCTTCCTTCAACGACACGGTTCCCTTGCCGGCAAACGCCAAGGGGTAGGCGCCCTTGGTGACCACGGCATCGCCCGGGAAGAGTCCCTGAACGACCTCGACGAATTGCTCGTTCTCGGCGCCGGTCACGATCGGCGTTTTCACGTAGGCGTTGGTCAGTTCATAATCGGCCACGAAGACAAAGCGGCTCAGACCGTCCTGTTGCACGGCGGAGCGGGGAACCGACAGCACGTTGGGGCGGCTGCTCGTGACAAACTCAAACTCGCCCCGCATGCCCGGACGCAACCAGGTTCCCTCGTTGTTGATGTGGCAGGCGGCTTCAAGGGTTCCCGTGGTGGGATCGGCGGTCGCCCCCAAATGCTCGACCTTGGTGGTCCACACTTCTCCGGGCCAGCCGGGGGAACGGAACCGAACCTTCTGACCGGGAAGAATCTGATCCGCCAGATGCTCCGGCACCTGGGCCAGGGCGTGGACGATCGAGAGATCTACCAGGGACAAGAGGGCTTTGTCGGGATGCACGGACTCTCCCGGCACGGCAATCAGGTCCGTGACCAGTCCGTCGATCGGGGCAGTCAGCGTGATTTCGGTGCTTGGGCTGCCGGGTTGGCGACTCTCGATGATGACCAGCGGATCGCCCTTCTTGACCGCCCGATCCGGATAGGCGGGAACCTCCAACACCCGACCGGGAACCCGGCTGGTGACCACCGCGCGCTTTCCCGGGAACACCTCGACGCGGCCCAGGGTGGTCAGCGTGTTTTCAAAGCTCTGCTCCTCGGCCTCGGCGGTCTCGAGTCCGAGGTTCTTCGCGCTGACCGGATCCAAGATGACCGTGTTGGCCCGGCGTTGAGCGGCAGCGGCAGCGTCGTCGGCCCCGGCGGCGAACGAAACACCCAGGTTGCTGATCAGCCCGGCGATAAGTAAGAACGTCAGATTCATGGAACGGTGGGATGCAGGATCAGTCCGGAAGCGGAGAGCCAGCGCGTGCGGGCGAGGTGATAGTCGAGTAAAGCATCGAGGCGAAGGGATTCGAGTTCCCAGAGTTTCTCCCCGGCGCGAACTCGTTGGGACCACGTATCCTGACCTTCCCGTTGTAAGGCTAGCAAACGTTGGTCCAAAGAGCGGGCGGCGGGGATCAGGGTTTCGAACAGTTCCCGTTCGGCGTCCGCCGCGGCAGCCATCTGACGCAAGGCCTGGACCGTCTCCGATTCGATGCGATTGGCCAGGGCCATGGTTTGCAGGGATTCCCGGACGGCGGCGGCATCGGCTTCGCGAATTCGTCCCTCCTGCTGGTTCCAAAAGGGCAGTGGCAGGAAGAGCTCCAACCCGACAAATTGGTTCCGCGGAATGCCCACCGGAACGTCCTGCTCCCGCTCCCATTCTCCGAAAACCCCCACCCCGAGATCCTGCCATCGTTCCGCGCGAACCAACGCGCTGGTTTGTTGCGCGGCCGCCACCCGTTCCTGGGCCGCTTGAAAGTCACCTCGCTGGGCGACCACCACGCCGTTGGTTTCGGTGATGGAAGGACGGGAGAGAGCTTCGCGAACCTCGATCGGCGCGGCCGGATCCAAGCCGAGCAGCAGGCGCAGTTCCGACTGTTTGGATTCCTGAATTCCCTCAGCGCGGCGTTCGGCTAGGCGGAGTTCACCGAGTTGCAGGGCGAGTTGTTCGGCTTCGAGGGCCAGTCCTTCCCCCCGAGTGGCCGTTTGGGCAGCCTGAGCCTGCCATTCCCGGACGGTCTGACCCTGTTGATCGCGCAGTTGGCGTCGGGCCTCCAGAGCGGCCAGTTCCAAGACCAGCGTTCGGGTCTGTGCGGCCAGGCGTCGTTCGACATCGCGAATCTCCGCTCGGGCCGCGGCGAGTTCACGCTGCGAAACGGCCTTCTCGAGCCGAAGTCGGGAGGTGAGCGGAAAGCGTTGCCCCAAGCCGACGCGGAAGGTGCCTTCCTGACCCTGGAGGCTGGGTTTGAACTCGGTGCCCAACTCCGGATTGCGCAGGCGTCCGCTGTTTTCCAGACGGCCCTGAGCCTCCTGCGCCGTGAGCCTCGCGGCCGCGAGCTCCGCATTGTGGGAGAGAGCCCGGGCGACGGCCGAATCCGCCGTAAAGCCAGGGTCGGCGAGAGCAATCCAGCCGGGCAAAATCAACCAAAGGAAAAGAAACTGACGCATAATCATCCACCGCAAATGAGAGTGACGGCCATCGCCCAACGGGGGCGAAACCAGGTCCGGAAAACGCGCTCCGGGGAGGAGGCGTTGGCGGAATCTCTCAAACGAGGATGACGGTCGAACGGATCCCGAGCAGGGAAGTTGGTGGGCTTTCCGGAGGCGCCTGGGGTGGCTGTTCTTCGCGAGGTCGAACGCCGGGAATCTCCAGCGGATGAATCTCCCAAGCCCAAACCAACGCGGGAGTTACCAGCCGGTCAGTTCCGGAGGTTGGGGACGTCGCGGCGTTGCTGTCGGACCAGGCAAGATGCCGGTGGTCTTCGTCGGCGCCCTTCTCTGAGGACGGCGCGTCTCCTTCCTCGTGGTCGCTGTGCGGATGACAGATCGCTGCCTCACACTGCGACGTCAGCACCGCTTGGGCGGACGGGTTGCAGGGGCACCAATACGACTTCACCCATCCAAACACCTGAACCTGCCCCAGCGCGACGAGCGCAAGAAGCGTGGCGAGGAGTTGGGCGGTGAACCGCATGGCGGGCAAGCTATCGCGGAAGTCCACCGGAGCAACGGTGAAGTGTGTCGAACTTCGGGCGGGGGAATGGGTAAGGGGCAAGGGGCAAGGGGTAAGGAAGACGCGAAGCGGTGGGGGGTAGGGTAGGGCGAAGCTTCTGCTGAGCCGTTCGCGTCCCGGCGATATGACGCGTGAGGAGTCCACACACGAACGGCTCCGCGGAGCGTCGCCCCACCGGGGGCGGGAAAGCTGAGAGCTGAGAGCTGAGAGGTCGGAAAGGGAAGGGGCAGGTAAGTCGGGTAGGGCGAAGCTTCCGCTGAGCCGTGCGCGTCTCGGCGATATGACCCTTGGGGAGTCCACAGATGAACGGCTCCGCGGAGCGTCGCGCCACGGGAGGAACCCACCGACGGATGGCTCCGGGAATTGGCGCTTCCTCAAACTTCCCTTTGCCAACGGCCGCTCCGTTCGCAATATCCGCCTTCCTTTGCGGCCGGGAACGCTGGTTCCCGGCCCTTCTGTCATGAAACGCACGCAGCATTGCAACGAACTCCGGCCCGTTCACGCGGGCCAAACCGTCACTCTGGTCGGCTGGGTCCACTCTCGTCGGGACCTCGGCGGCGTCCTCTTCATCGATCTACGCGATCGCGAGGGACGTACCCAAACGGTTTTCGATCCGGCGGATCTGCCCCGGGACGTCTTCGAAGCGGCCACCCACCTCCACGCCGAATCGGTCATCGAAGTGGTGGGAACCGTCCGGACCCGCCCCAACGGTACCGAAAACACCAAGATCGCCACCGGCCAGGTCGAGGTTCTGGTGAAACAGTTCACCGTGCTCAATCACGCCGAGGTGCTGCCGTTCCCGGTCGATGACCCGGAAGTCGCCAACAAGGTGAACGAGGAACTGCGGCTCCAGTATCGCTACCTCGACCTGCGCCGACCCGAGATGATCCGGAATCTGCGAACGCGGTCGAAGGTGGCCATCGCCACCCGCAGCTACATGGACGAACAGGGTTTCCTCGAGGTCGAGACGCCCACGCTGTTCAAGTCCACGCCGGAAGGTGCCCGCGAGTTCCTCGTCCCGAACCGACGGGATCCCGGAACCTTCTACGCCCTGCCGCAGTCGCCGCAGCAGTTCAAACAGATCCTGATGGTCGGCGGCGTGGAACGGTACTTCCAGCTCGCCCGCTGCTATCGCGATGAGGACCTGCGCGCCGATCGGCAGCCAGAGTTCACCCAGGTGGACATCGAGATGTCGTTCATCGAGCGCGAGGACATCTACAACCTGATCGAAGGTCTGCTGAAGCGCGTGTGGAAGACGGCCCTGAACATGGATCTGCCGACGCCCTTCAAGCGCATCCCGTTCGTCGAGGCGCTCAACCGCTGGGGCATCGACAAGCCGGACACGCGGTTCGGCATGGAGTTGGTGGACTTTACCGAGGAGTTCCGCAGCTCGACCTTCAAGGTCTTTGCCGGCGCCGTGGCCAATGGCGGCGTGGTGAAGGCGCTCAACGCGAAGGGACTGGCGGGTGCCACCCAGGGACAGATCGAGACCATGACCGAATACGCCAAGAGTTTTGGCGCGAAGGGTCTGGCCTTCATCAAGGTCGAGAACAACGAATGGAAGTCGCCCATCGTGAAATTCTTCACCGAAGCCGAGAAGGCAGCACTGATCGCCAAGCTCGGCATCGAGGAAGGGGACCTGATTCTCTTCGCCGCCGACCAATGGCTCAACGCCTGCGAAATTCTGGGCAAGATCCGGTTGTATTGCGCCGAGGTCTTGAAGACCCAAGGCAAGCTGACCCTCGATCCGCAGCGTTTTGATTTCCTGTGGGTCGTGGACTTCCCGCTGCTGAGCTACGACAAGGAAATGAACCGCTGGTACTCCAGCCATCATCCGTTCACCGCGCCGGTGGCCGAGGACATCCCGCTCCTCACCGCGGATCCCAAGAAGGTGCGCGGCCAGCATTACGACATCGTCGTGAACGGCGTGGAACTGGGCGGCGGTTCCATCCGGATTCACCAGCCCGACGTCCAGAAGACCATTTTTGAAAAGGTTCTGGCCATCACGCCCGAGGAAACGCAACTGCGGTTCGGCTACATGCTCGAAGCCTTCAAGTACGGCGCGCCGCCGCACGGAGGCATCGCGCTGGGCTTCGACCGCATGATCGCGATCCTGTGCAACACGACGTCGATCCGCGACGTCATCGCCTTCCCGAAGACGGCCAAGGGCGTGGATCTCATGACCTCGTCCCCGTCGACGGTCAGCGCACGTCAGTTGCGCGACCTGCACATTGAGGTCAAGGCCGCCCGCAAGGAAGAGCCGCCTCGCCCGGCCTAAGGCTGTTCCAGGTTCCGGGCGCGATTCCCGGTTGTTCCACTGTCACTTCCGCCACGGCTCCGGAGTCCATCCGGAGCCGTTTTCCTTTGGTGGGCGCAACCCAGCTAAACGCCGCAGACCCGCCTGCCTCTTTTCTCCCCAAAAGAATCTGCGCCGATCTGTGTTTCATCTGCGGATAGCCACTCCCCTGATCCTCAGGCCGACGGAGCCGGTGAGGACCACTCAACGGGCCGGTCCGCCTGCGCACCCCGCTCGAAGTCCCGGTCAGCGCCGACCGCTGGCATGGCCAGCAACGCTTCCTTGAAGGTGGGTCGCTTGACGGGCATGCCAAGGAGGGCTTCGCGTAGGATCCGGCGGTGCTCCTCCTCCATGGAAACCCCGTGGGCTTCGGTCCGCTCCTTGAGCTTCCGAACCACCTCGACCTCGATCTGTCGGACAATCAATAGACGCAAGACGGACTCCTTTTCTTGACTCATGCCAATGCTGGCACCTCAAAGGCGAAGAGTCGAGGGGATGCTCTGACGGGGCCTGCACCGCGGGTCGATGATCATGCCCGGTGTCTTGAATCCGGCGTTGGAATTTGGTGCTGGTTTCACGGGATGTGCCGGTTGGCGATCGTTCCGAGTCGTGGGATCGTAGCCCTACGTCCAAACTGCAGCCGACCATCCCGCCTTGGCTGATACCCACAACCGTGCAGGAGATTGCTCAAGGCTCCAGTGGGCTGCTCCTAACTCTTGGTGCACCTCCGTCCT
Organism: Verrucomicrobiota bacterium; assembly: GCA_017309115.1. Lineage (GTDB taxonomy): Bacteria > Verrucomicrobiota > Verrucomicrobiia > Limisphaerales > UBA9464 > UBA9464. The sequence goes on from JAFLEF010000003.1 coordinate 217,161, forward strand.
GACGGCCAGTCGAACGCCCCGCGCTCTAATTCGATACCAAACTTTCAAAAAACAAAAAAAATCAGCCTGACATTGGCGTCTCCGAGATCTCTGACCAATAACTCGATTGTACTCAATAATCGAAGTGTGGCCGGGTGCAACTTACCTCGCGCTCCAACATGGTCTATTGCCTTTTGAACCTCAGACAAATACAACCATCCTTGAGCGTTACCAAAATCTGGAGAGTTCCCGGTGGCCCTCGCGATTTTCTCCGGTATCTCACGATTGCAGTAAAGCGACTTGTCTTTTCCGATTCTGATACCAGAGAGTGCTCCAATCATCGCATAATCTTTTCCACTAACGAGGTAAGAATCCCTTGAGAAGTCCCAAATACTAAATGAGCCATCAATCGAGCAGCCGCTCGTCGGATATGGATTAAATTGAATATAATAGAGTACACAGTCTGACATAATGTTTCTATTAGGTATGCCGACCGTTATCCGGCGGTAGCTGCGGGCGTTGGCGATTCTTCGACGATCCGCGGCCAAGCGCCTTTCACCTGGCCATAGTGCCGGGTAAGCCGCGCGAAGCCCGGCGCAGCGGGATCGGGGCAAATGGGTTTGCCGTCGGCATTGAGGTAGAGGCACCCACGTTCGGTGACGGGTAGCCGTTCAATCAGGGCCAATGCCTCATCGGCCGCTTGATTCCAGCGGTGACGCAGGGCGGGGAAATCAATGGGTTCGCTCAAGCGAAGCTGGCTGGCATCCTGCCCCTTCAGCCGCGCCTGTCTTCCGCCCCAGTCAATGATCCATTCGGCATTCATGCCCGGATCCTTGCCGGCCGCCGCCCAAGCTAGCGCCCCGACGTGCAGGTGGCGCTCATGGAGATACATTACGTCCAGGTAGTCCCGCAGCTTCATGCGGGCAGCAAAAGCCAAAAGCTTGTTCGTGGCTGCGTCCCAAAAGTTCAACCTCCAGCCGAGCTCCAGATCGGGCTCTACCGGGAAGAAGCGGAAGGCGCTGTCGCACACCCACTCGACCTTGGTTTGTTGCGCTCCACGGCGGATGAAGGCCCGGACGAAGCCGGGTTGTGGTTTCCCCACTTCAACCGTGTACCCAGATTCCTGCAACGTGCCGAGGTCAGCTTCCGCCGCGACGGCGACGGCGGTTTCCTCATCGTGGAAAATGTCCACGTCCTCTGAAGACCGCGGCGAATCCGGCCGCTGGTGCAGAACGGTTGCACCGGCGACATAGCTGTCCGGGCTGCGCCTTGAAGCCAGCAATCGCAGCACCTCGCGCTCGAAATCTCCTAGCGGCATATTTCGGCTACGGCCTGGTAGCCCTTGGCCCCGCCATAATGCCTCAGTTCGCGGATGAGGGCAGGAATTGTCTCCTCCGTGATCACCGGTTCATCGACCCAAGACCAGAAGCACTGGGCCTTGAAGTCATGGAAGGCCCGACGCGCTAGTTCCAACCGGCGCTGCCGGGCGGCTTCATCAACGGGCGGTGGCAGCGTCGTGTTCACGGCGGAGAGTATAAACGGACGGCCCGCAATGTGAAGCCCGGTGAGACCGGCGCCCAGGCCAGCTGCTTTCGAGGAGTGCCTCGATCCGATCCAGTTGTTGTTCGCCACATTGTTTCGGAATTCCGGGAATAGAATCCCGGGCAGGTCCTCCCATGAGCGTAGACCGATGGTCGGTCGCGGCGGCAGTCAACAATCGGGCCAGACGGTCCGAGCTCCGCCCCGACGCCCTCACCTCCTCACTCTCATGAACAGACAGAACATTTTGGTGGATCAGAAGCCCGGCCTCGGCCGTCGGCTGTTTCGGCAACCGTGTGTCCTCGCCGCTGCGATGGCGGGTGGACTTTGGCTCCCGGTCCATGCAGCCAAGTATGACGTCAAGGTCACGGTGGAGAACCTCGCTCCTGGCAACAGCATCAGCTTTGCGCCCCTGCGAATCGGATTCCACGGCGGGACCTTCGACGCCTTTAACGACGGCCAAGTGGCGACGGCGCCGATCATCTCGGTGGCTGAAGGCGGCAGTGGTAGTGACTGGTTTCCAGCGTTTGGAGCGGCTGATCCAGGAGCGGTTCTTGGTTCCGTGGGAGGAGCTCTCTTTCCCGGAATGACCGCCACAAGCACCTCGTTTCGCATCGACTCGTCGGTGAATCCCTACTTCACCTTTGCATCCATGGTGATTCCGAGTAACGACTTCTTCATCGGTAATGATAATCCCATGGAGTACTCGCTGTTCGATTCCGCCGGGAACTTTGTCCTGACGGAAGTTCTTCAAAGCGCGAGCGAGATTTGGAACGCCGGTTCGGAGGCGTTCGACCCGCTCAACGCCGCCTTTCTGGTGGGTGGCAACAACTCCCTGAGAACCCCGGAGAATTCCGTAGTGGCCTTCAACTTTACCGAACTCGCCGGCTTTGACGGTCTCACCACCGCGGCGGGATATGTCTTCGCCAGCCAGCTGACCGATGATTCCCCGGTATACCGGATCAGCTTCGATGCCACTGCGGTGCCCGAGGCGACCGGGCCCGCCGCCCTGCTGGGGGGTGTCCTGGCTCTGGCCGGATTCCGAGTTCACCGTCGCCGCTGCCAACTCCCGGCGGCGCGCTCGTAAACCATGGCGTCCTCCCTCTCAGCCGGTTTGGCCAAGGTACCATAGACCCATGGCCCGAACCGAAGGCGATTACTCGTGGGTGGTCGAAAACCACTACGGCGACGTGTACCGCTTTGCCCTCAGCCTCACCCATGATGAGGCTGAGGCCGCTGATCTCACCCAGGAAGCCTTCTGGAGGCTGGCCGACCGATTCCTGGAGATTCGGGACGTGCGGCGGATGAAGAGTTGGTTGTTCACCACGTTGCACCGCGAGTTTATCGGTCGGCGAAAACGTCAGAACCGGTATCCGCACGTGCATCTGGAGGAAACCGAACTGGAACTCCCGGCCATCAGTTCCGTGTCGGAGTTGACGGTCGATGGTAAAACGGCCCTCGAGACACTGGCCGAAGTTGAGGAAGTGTTCCGGGCGCCCTTGGCCCTGTTCTATCTCGAGGACTACTCCTACGCCGAGATCGGGGAAATACTGGGAATTCCCCTCGGCACCGTGATGTCCCGACTCAGCCGCGGCAAAGCCCGATTACAACAACTCCTGGCGGACCGTACCTTGCCCTCGCAGTCCGCCCGACTGATTCCCTTTCCTTCGAAAGCTGCCTGACCATGGACCGACACCATGCCCAACAAATCCTGCTGACGTACCGTCTGGGCGAGCACGCGCCGCCCGGGTCCGAACTAGCGGAGGCCTTGGCTCTGGCCGAGAAGGACCCTGAGTTGGCGGAGTGGCTGGAGGCCCAGCTCCGTTACGATCGTCGATTGCGCTCGGCCTTGCGGTCGGTGACGCCGCCGGCTGGCTTGCAACAAGCCATTCTTCGAGGTCGTCCACCGACGCCCTCCCTCTGGCGTCGCTCCGCTCCCCGCCTGCTGGCGATGGCGGCGGCTGGGGCAGTCCTTTTGGGAATCTGGGCGGTGTCCAATCGGGGCGCCCGGGGCCCGGTCAACGTTCCCAGTCCGGTCGCGAACACGAGGGCTCTTCCATTTCGCGATCAGATGGTCGAGTTGATTGCCCAGGGGCGATACTCGCTCCAAGCGCAGTCAGGATCGCTTACCGAGCTGCGGTCCTTTCTGCGGAGGAACGGTGGGGCTCACGATGTTTCCGTGTCACCAGCCCTCGCGGCACTTTCCACGTACGGTTGTCAGGTGCTGGCGTTCGACGGACGCCGAACCACCTTGATTTGTTTCACTAGTCCTCGGCTGGGGTTTGTTCATCTGTTTGTGGTGGATTCACCGACGGAGGGTGTCGGGTCCCAGCCCACTTTGGCTAAGTTCGGGAATTGGAACACGGCAACCTGGAGTTCCGGTTCCAAGACCTTCGTGGTGTGCGCCCAGGCGTCCGACTCTGACCTGAGGGCCTTGCTTTGAGCGATCGGAGTCCCGGCCTTAGCCGGTAGCGCTCTGGGCTAGCTGGGCGTTTCCAGACTCCAACAGCGTGGGATCGGGCGTACGGTTCCGCCGCCTGAAGGCGGGACTCCGAACGGTGACTTCGCGTTTCTTCGCGTCTCCAGCGGGTTCCAACGGCAGCGCTGCAGGGTCCGTTCTTTTCCTCGCTGGTCGACCCAGTCATCGTCCGGGCTCAATGCTTGATGATGTGTCCTCAGCAGCGGGCGAATCCTCCGTGGCCTCCCATTTTCGCGGTTGGGCCAAGCCGGGGATCATTCCTCCGGGAGCCCGGCAGCCGAATGACGTTGGTCCTGGCGAATCCCTCGACGCCCTAAGCGGGCATTTCCGCATCTATCAGCTGCGGGACGGACACCGGTTCTCCACCGATGATTTGCTCACGGCGTGGTATGGCACCACCTGGTGTCCCAGCGCGGCGACGGCGTTGGATCTGGGGAGCGGGATTGGCACCGTGGGACTGGTGGTGACCTGGCGGTTGCCCGGGGTGCGGATGGTCACGGTGGAGGCGCAGGAGATGAGTGTGGCCCTGGCTCGAAAGTCAGCGGCGTACAACGGGGTCAGTGAACGGTATGACATTCGACTGGGCGACTTCCGCACTCCTGGGGTGATTCGGGAGGAGGAACGCTTTGATCTGATCACCGGCAGTCCGCCCTATTTTTCGCCGGGCACCGGGGTGGAGAGCGAGCATCCGCAGAAACTCGCCTGCCGCTTTGAGCTGCGCGGAACCGTCGCCGATTACTGCGCCGTGGCGGCCCGGCATCTGGCGTCAGGCGGGGTGTTCGCCTGCGTCTTTCCCTACGAACCGGCGCAGCTGAAGCGGGTCGAGGAAGGTGCCCTCGCCGCTGGACTCACCGTGGTGCGCAAGCGGCCCATCGTCTTTAGGGAAGGGGATCCGCCGCTCGTGGGTGTCTTTGCCCTGATGCGGTCGACCGATCTGCCGGAGTGGTTTCGAAGTCAAACCTGGACGGAACCTGACCTCCTCATTCGCACCCGCAGCGGAGCCATCTCCCCGGAGTATTCGGCCCTCAAGCTGGCGTTCGGATTCCCGCCGTAGCCGCCGACGGCAGGAGGCACTAACTAAGCGGAGGAACTTCACCCGTGGGCCATACCGCGACCCCCGGGGAAGGAAATGGCGCCTCCATCCGTCGGCGGCTACGGGTGAGGTCTTCGAATCGGTTCCATGAATCCAATTCAGGAGACTGACTTCACCAGCGAGGAACGGGATCCAATTGACTCCGCTGCCGTGCAATCTCCCGGCCCATGTCACTGCGAAGCGATTCTCACAAGCACTCGGCGGGGAGGATTTCTGAACCGCTCGCTTGCCCCGGAACTGAGGTCGCGATAGGTGTCCCCAGCCGCGCGCGCGGCAATCCCCGGCCATGAACAGTCAGCTTTCCAGCAACGCGGAAATTCGGCACCTCAACCTCAAGCTCGCCGAGTTGGGCCTGCCTCGCTACGAGGCTGGCATTAACTCGGAGGCCGCAGCCATCATTGGTTCGTTCGTCGCCCGTAGTCGCGAGAAGGATCGTCTTCTGGCGTCCCACCTGTGCCCGGCCGATGCCCGGATCCAATCCTTCCTCTACGACTATCTGGGCGATTCCGTGGTGCCGCCCCGGTTGCCCGGACAAACCCTGGTGCTCGATCGCCCCGGCCTGGCTCGCGTCGCTTCGCTGCCGCCGGACCGCGATGAATTCGTCAGCGACCTCCTTCGCAGTTACCGGACCGCGAATGGTGTCCTGCACAATCCGAAGTCCGATCGGCGAACCACTGCGGGCATTTTCCACGTGGCCGAGGGCGGCCTGCCCATTCCTGACGACAAAAAGGCGGTGCCGAAGGAGTCCTATGCCGCGATCCTGCGGCGGGCGCTGCAGGCTCCGGAAGAGATGTTGTCGCTGCCGTTCACCGCGTCGCAGTCGGAACACGCGGCGACCTGGGTCACTTTGTACCTCCGCCCGGTGATCTGCCCGGGCGTGGGCGATTTCATTGCGGAACAGCGCATGGAAGTCCGCTTCTTTGTGCCGGGTTCCCTGGTCAGCAATCTGGACTTCGTGGAAAGCATCTTCGGCAATGCCGGGGATCCGAATCTGCCCGAGAACGACGCCGCGCTCGATGTGGAACATTGGTCCGGCCACACCGGATGCGTGATTCTGGCGCCGCATCTGGTCGGCTCGCTCACCAAACAGGAGGCCGGTCTCCCACCCTGGGACAAAGCCACGGAACGGCAGCGTCGGGACGGCATGTGCTGGAAGGAACCCACCGAACTCTACAACGACGGTAACGCCTTCAAACTCTGCGCCCGTGACGCCTCCGGCGTGATCGTCACCATCATCGGCGACAATTACTTCGGGTACTGCAAAAAGGAGGTCAAAACCCAGATCAGTTTCGCCGCCAATTTATTTGGTTTGGCCGAGGAAGAACACGCCGGTGGAGCCCTGGTGTTCCCCCGCTACGATTTGGCTGGGGAGTACGATGCGGCCCTGCATTCCCACGATTTCCAGCAGCGGTTCTCCACCATGGCCGAGGCGTTCGGAGTGGAGATGGACGTCAAGCCGGAAGGCTACGCGGTGGATCGCCAGTTTTCGTCCGTCATCTACGTCTCCGAGTACGCCAAGTTCGACCTCGAGACGCGCCGGATCACGTGGCCGCATCAGGGCACCACTCAGTCGATCAAGTTGCTGCTGCATCATCATTACGTGTTGCCCAGTGGCTTCCGGATTCACCTGGAGAAACCGCTGGGTAATCGCGCCTGGCGACTGATTGGCACCCGGCCGGATGTCACGCTGTGCCACAAACCCTGCACCGTCAGCGGCGGCGGCAAGTCGGAGATTTCCAAACCGATCACCGACGCGATCATCCATGGCCCGGTCTTCGTGGCGGACATCCATTCCGATCTGGAGGCGGTGAAGGCAATTCTCACCCGCGACTTCTCCACCCGCTTCAAGAACCCCGCGAAGAACGGTTCCGATCACCGGCCCATTCTGTCGCCGGAACGTTCGCTCGGGAGCGTTATCAAGCTGCTGACGCCCAGTGCCGAGGACTACAACGACGACTACAATCACTGGCTTAATTCCGTTCCGCCGCACATCAAGGAACTGGTGTTCGTGGTGAAACGCTTCTGGAAGCCGGCGTGGGGTGAACAGTGGTCGGAACATTTCTCCGTCGACATCATCAACGGCGCGCCGTCGAACGAACTGCGCATCAACCGCCGGCGGTTGGCCACGCAGTTTTTGCGGGTGGGCTATGACGACGACGGCGCCTGGCGCACCTTCGGACTGCGCAAGGACTATCACCCGGCGGCCAAGGTCCAGGCCGAGGATGACATCACGGCCAGTGTGGTGGTTCCTCGTCCGGCGCTCGGCGACCTCGCACCCGCCCAACCGCCGCATCCGTCGCTCAAGTTTGTTCACAACTGCGAGACGCGGCTTTTCCAGCGGCCGGATGACGCGATCATCCGCGGCTACGACCACATGGCCGAGTCCGACTTCGTCTTATCGGGTAACTTCTTCTCGAACTACGAGCCGCTTGCGCGGTCCATGGCGGTCGAGATCACCGAGGACGCCATCGGGTTCCATGAGTTCACCGGCCCGATGCAGGAATTCATCCGGGGCGTCTCCAAGGATCCCAATACGCACTACTTCGTTTGTCCCGCGTTTCCCCGAATCGTGGATGGCAAGCCCTCCAAGAATCCGCGGTATCTCCAGCTGCGTCCCGATCTCGCAGATCCCTTGCCGCGGCGCCTGGCCGAAATGTCGTTGCGGTTGGCCAATACGGTGAAGCCCGGGCAACCGCTCCACATTCCGGTGACCGCCGTGCTCGCCGGACGGCGCAACAATCCCGCGGAAGGGAAAATCCGTTCGCTCGCCTGCTACGGACCGGTCCACTACATGGAACTGCCCGAGCTGTTCATGGAGTTCATTTCGTCCATGACGGGCAAGTCGCCGTCCACCACCGGTGCCGGCAGTGAGGGAGCGCTGACCAAGGGCCCGTTCAACGCGTTGCCGCCGATCTACGATCTGAACGCCGCCTTGGTGAGCTACATCGTCAGCGGTTATCCGTGTTTCCTGACCAGTGCCGGCTGTCTGGGACCCAAGTATCGGGTGGATCACGATATCTCCCTACTGGTCCCCGAAGTCTGGTGCCGGATGCGACCGGAGGAGCGCGATCCCGCCTGGATGATCCAAAACGGGATGCTCGAGAAATTGGAAGACTACGAGGTGGACGGACGGAAGATTCTGGCGAGCCGGCTCGGCTATCGGATCACCCACCTGTTCGCCAACCGGTTTTTCGGTCGCATTTTCAATCATCCCCATGCGGTCCTCACGTCGGACATGCTGCAACCGGAGCGACAGAATGCCGCCGAGTTTGCCGACGCCATCGACAACGTGGTCGCAACCCACCAGCGGGTGGCCAAGCAGTACTTCGACGACGACTCGATCGCCATGGCGTGTCCGCCCTTGCGCGCTCTCCTGCACATGATGCGTGACGGTCAATTCGAAGGGAAGGGTCCCGAGGACCCGGCGTTCCGGGCACTGTTCACCCGGGAGAATCTCCTCGCCAGCACCTGGTATCAGGAACGCCTCAAGGCCAAGCAACGAGTGGACACCCGTCTCTGGCAACGCCATGCGCAGTATCTCGAGCGATTCGTGGCCAAGCCGAGTTACGCCGACGAGGTGGATCGGTTGGGCATTCGCCGCCGGCTTTCGCACGCCCGAGTGATGCTGGAGCGTGTGAAGCGCCCTGACTACTTGCAGTACCTCAGCGGAACCTTGGGAGCAGAGCCGACCCTCGTGGGATAGCGCGGCGCGGGAGCCGGTTCAGCGCGGGGAGGTTTATCCGCAGATTTAACGCAGATTCACGCAGATTTCGTGGAGAGGGAAAAAGGCTGCGGAATACCCTTCGATCGGTCGCCGGGAGTGTTCCGACTTCAGAGGTCTTCGAAAATAATCTGCGATAATCTGCGTTGAATCTGCTGTTACCCCTTCCGAAAACCGCCCCCCGCCCCCCGACTTCAGTCGGGGTGGCAGCGGGGCGCCGGCTAAGCCGAGGTCAGCGGGTAGCGCTCCGTATCGGCGGGATCAAAGGCCTGCGGGGAATACTCGATGGCTTCACCGGCCACCGGGCTGGCGATGGCGTGGGCAATGCCGGGTTCGATCAACACCAAGTCGCCAGCCGCCAAATCCAACGTCACCCGTTGCCGGGTTTGCGCGTGTTCCAGGGTCAGCGTGGCGGATCCCGCGAGCAGATAGAGGTACTCCTGCTTCCGCCGGTGAATGTGGTTCCCGCGGATTCCCCCCGCCTTGAGTTCAATCCAGGCGATGAAGTGAATCGGTTCCGGACTGTTGTGAATCTGGGCCAGATCGCCTTGGGGCAGGTGGAGGCGTTTGCGAGCCGGCATATCCCCGGCAGGTAACGCGGGATCGGGAACAATCAACGGCACCGTTTGGTGCACCACCTGGCCGCCGAGGTATGCCGTCATGGCCTGAACCCGGAGTGATTCCGGATCAGAAATTGGTGTCGGGCTTCACCAGATCCAGTTCCTTGATCCAGATGTTGCGATACCGGACGTCGTGTCCTTCGGCTTGGAGCTTCAATCCGCCAGGCGTGTCGGTAATGCCCTTGCCCCCGTCGTTGCCACCATCAATTCCGGAGTTGGGTCCGCCCCAGACCTGATTGATCGTTTGGTTCGTGTACACCTTAACCCCGTTGAAATACATCGTGAGCATCGCCTTCTCGACCCGCTTGCCGTCCTTGAAGCGCGCGGCCCGGAACACGATGTCGTAGGCGTTCCATTTGCCGACCCCGTTGTACGCGTGGTAGGGCGACTCGGCCTCGTTGATGACGGCGCCCATGCCATGCGAGGTCTTGTCGCCATCGAGCACCTGGATTTCGTACCGATTCTGAAGGTACACGCCGCTGTTGCCACCCGGCTTGCTGATCAGGAACTCGATGTGCAGACGGAAATCCCGGTAGGCCTTTTGCGTCACCAAATCCGCCGCGCCGTACTTTCCACCTTCAGCCGCCGGATCGAACGTCATCATGACCGTCCCGCCATCCACCGGATCTTCGACGATCTTCCACTTGATCGGCAACGACGAGGAGAAGCGGGGTCCCTGCCAATACGTCCATTTGGAATCGAGCATCGCCCGGCTGCCGTCGAAGATGACTTCGGCACCCGGAATGGGTTTGGCCCCAACGCCTACATCGGCGGCCTGCAGGGAGGAAAACAGGGCAACCCAGGCACACAACAAACCGGCAACTCGGAGTTTCATGGTGTGCTGAGAGATTATCGGCTCGGCCGACCGGATTGAAGCGAAACTCCGGAGAAATCGGGCGGAATCTTACTCCACCACGACGCGGAAGAATCCCGGCGTGGAACCGAGGTCCACTTGGACCACCGCGCCCGTGGCGGGAACAATCCCCAAGTCCGTCCAGGTCCCTCCCAAAGCCGGCTGGCGCTCCAGTCGATAAGTCCGGCCCAGCTCGGTCAGAAAACTCAGCCGAACACCTGCCGGCAGAGGAGCAATGGTCAGTGTGGGTGGTTCCACCGGAGTGAGGATCTCGGCTTCCCAGGACGTCGGGTCGCCGGCAAACAGGGTTAGACCCTTCCGAACCAGGGCGGCGCCGGTACCGTCCGCCGCGGTGGGCCAAGGGGCCTGCGGCGAGTATTCGACTTCTTCGGCCACCACGTACGGAACGAAACCGGCGTCATTCCGGTCAGGTCCCTGTGGGGCATCCGGGAAATAAAGGGCCACCCGTTCTCCGGCGTTGTTCAGGCTGTTGGTCCAGGGTCCGTAAATCGGGATGTTGGCCGCGATGCTATACTTGGCGCGAAACACAGCTGGATCAATCGGCACCACCATCAGCCGGGCGCCCGCCTCCAGGATAATTCCCGTCGGTAGATCAAAATCGACGCCGTCCCGCAGCCGCCAGGTATTGGTCGGATACGCCGGGTCATACAACGCCACGGCCTGGGTCCAGTTGTTCTGGAGCTCCAGGTATTCGTCCTGGCCGTCGAGCGGATGATACTGAATCCGGCTGAACACGATCGGGCCCACCTGCGGGATCGCATTGCTCGCCCCTTTGCCTTCGCGAAAGACCGAGAGATAAATCGCCGGCAGATCCGCCGTGACCAGCGTTCCAAAGCTGCCCTTCGACAGGGTGGTCAAGTCCCCGGTTCCATCCGGATAACGCCCCATGGACGCCCCGTTGATCGTGGCCTCGAAGCTGACGGTATCCATCCAGAACTTCAGGTTGCCCGCCGAATCCGCGGACATCAGCACCACCTCATCCCCGTACGCTGCGCTCAGCGTGAAATCCGGGGCGTTTCCCGTCCCGGACCCATTGAATCCATACGCCCGTCCTGTACCGGCCTGTTCATAGAACACCAGAAAACCTCGGGCGGGCAGGATGGTGCCATTGGGGATGCGGAATTTCTTGGGATTGGAGCGGGTGTTCGACAGATACCAGCCCCCGAGATTGACCGGCTGATCGGTCAGATTCATCAGCTCAATGGCGTCCTCCAAGGGGGGATCGGTATGGGCCAGGACTTCGTTGATCGCCACCACCCGCTGCGGTCCAGCACCAGCCTGGCCGGGGGAACCCATCCATTCCGAACTGGCCCGCCAGTTGGTCGGATCGTCCAGATTTCCCGTCGGGTCCACGCACTCCAGGGTGCTACCCAAACCGGCCGGCCGACTGGGCCAGCGTCCGGAGGGACTGTAGGTGAAGCTCAACAGCGGAACGCTGGCCGCACTGACCACCGTCACCGTCTCGCCCTCGTCGGCGAACCGGCCGGTGAACGATCCGCTACCCAGACGAATGCCCGTGGAACCATAGCGGGCGGTGAATTTGGCGGCGTCCCGGGCCAACACCAACCGTTCTCCCGGCGCCAGTGTGGTCGCGGCGGTGAAGGTGTAGACGATGGCCGAGGTGAACTGGGCGCCGGTCAAAGTCAACGAGGCGTCGCCCACATTGATCAATTCGATGAACTCCAGGTCGTTGTCCTCCACGTCCCGGTAATTGAGCTCGCTGACGGACAACTTCCCAGCCGCCTGACCGGCCAGCCCGCAAAGGAGCCATCCCAGCAAAACCGCTGACCACTTGGAAAACCCAGACATACTGAACGCTACACGAAGCCAGTTCAGTGCCAAGGGGTAGGAAGAATTTTCCAGCGGCTTGGCCTACTTTCCGCCGACTGCCAGGGACCAAATCAAGGAGGCCAGCGACCAGAACAATAGTGTTCGGACGACCAATTTTCCCCAACGTTCAGCCCGATCTCCAGTCGTCCCAATTGGCCCGGTACCTTGGGCGTCTGGGCCGGAGGAGCTGTGGTTCTCGTTGACGTTCGAGCGAACTTCGCGAGGGGTTCGGCCGGGTAGGGGAGCCGCCTTGGCCCAGTCAGAGGGAACCGTCACGGCCGGCAAGGGCGCCCGTTTGAGTGCATGCGTCGTCCGACGGTGGGATCCCGGGGAGCGATGCGAGGAGGACTGGCGAATGCCCCGGGGACGGATGAGCGGCGAATTGACCAATCCCGATCCGGCGACGGGCGGAGGGATGATCACGGTTGACCCGACTTGCTTCATGGTGCCTTGAGCATGGCGGGCCGAGCCGTTCCCCGGGAATGCCACTTTGGTGGGTATTGGAGATGAAAGAAGGGACATACGAGAATGGGGACGTGTGGTGTCTGCCTCCATGAACGGACGCACCGGCCGTTTTCTAGATGAAACCTTCACCTCCCTTCTCGGATCCCCAACCTCCGAACCGTCGACTAACCTTTCGGCTGGGTGGAGCGGCCCTGCTTTTGGTGCTCCTCTTCTGGCTGATTCCACGCCCGTCGCCGAATTCGACTGGCCGAACGACGATCCCGGCGGCGCAATCTGGTCCCGCCCCGCATTCGGGCCGGCACCCCGTCCCCAGGATCCTAGTGCGGAGTGGCGAGACCGCCGACCAGTCTGTGGCCCGTCGACGCCTGGAGTTCCTGCGCCAGCAGAGGGAAGTCCTGCGCGCCTACGCCCGGGAACTGGCCGTTCCCGTACCGCCCGAACTCGAGGCATTCTTCGACCTCGCCCAGTCCGGGAGTTGGGATGACATCCAACGGACTTACGGTGAGTTATCCGAGCGGGTACGTAACGGTGAATTCCCGGACGAGGCCCGGGCGTTGTGGCCGGCAGTACTGGAAGCTTACGGGGTTGTCGAAGTGACCCATCGCTGGCCGGCCCAATCGCTGCTGGACTATGGCCAGGAGGTGCTCGGATCGCTCCCGCCCGGAACGATCTTCGTCGGCGGCACGGATGCCGGGCGCTTTATTCCGACTTTTTTGAATTCGACCGAGGGGAACACGCACGTGGTGTTGACCCAGAACTCGCTGGCGGACCAAACCTACCTTCAGTACGCCAAATTCCAGTACGGCGACCGGATCAACGCCCTGACCACCGAGGACTCGAGTCAGGCGTTTCGGAACTACGCCGAAGACGCCGCCCGCCGGGCTCAGCACGACCGACAGTTCCCCAATGAGCCCAAGCAGCTGCGACCCGGGGAAACGGTGGAGATCCGCGAGGACGGTCGGACTTCCATGTCGGGGGCCGTCAGCGTCATGGCGATCAATGAGGGTCTTCTGCAGATGCTAATGTCCAAGAACCCCGACATGCCATTCGCGATGGAAGAGTCATTTCCCTTTGAGTCCGTGTATGGAACGGCCACGCCGAACGGACCGGTGTTGCAACTGCGCGCCGACGGAACGCCCCCGGAGATCACGGCCGAACGCGCCCAGGAATCGGTTCAGTACTGGCGCGACCGTTCGGCCAGTTTGCTCGCTGACGCCGACGTGCAAGCCACCCCGGAAGCGCTGACGGCCTGGACCAAACTGGCAGTGGCCCAAGCCGATTTGCTTCGAGACAAGCACTTCCCGGCCGAAGCCGAATCGCTGTTCCAAGTGGCGCACCAGTTGGCTCCCGGCAACGTCGAGGTAGTTAGCCGCTATGTGGACTACCTGCGCGAACAGTCCCGCTGGCAGGATGCCCAGAAGGTGGTGGAGTCCTTGTTGTTGGATTCGCCCAATTTGGATCAGTTCCAGCAGTTGTTGGTCGAGTTGAGAGCCAAGGCGAATCCGTAAGGTCGCCCTCTTCCCGTCGCGCCGAAACGGAACAATTCCCGACCCTGCGTTGCGTTCGATCCGGTCCTTCCGATAGGCTGTCCCGACATGACTCCTATGTCTGCGCCTCGGGCGGATGGCCGCCTCCCGGATCAGCTCCGCCCGGTCCGCTTCCAGAATCACATCGCGCCGCACGCGACGGGCTCCACTTTGATTGAGTGGGGCAACACCCGCGTGATCTGTGCGGTGATGGTGGAGGAATCGGTTCCGCCGTGGATGAAGGCCAAGAAGGTCGAAGGGGGCTGGTTGACTGCCGAGTACTCAATGTTGCCGTACTCCACGCTCGACCGGAAGGCCCGGGACATCGCGAAGCTGAAACTCGACGGGCGTTCCCAGGAGATCCAGCGGCTGATTGGCCGGGCTTTGCGGGCGGTAATTGATCTCAATAAACTCGGGCCGCGAACGTTCTGGGTGGACTGCGACGTGCTCCAAGCCGACGGCGGCACCCGGACCGCGAGCATTACCGGCGCCTACGTGGCGATATCGCTCGCTGTGAAGCGGCTTCAAGCTGAGGGCAAGCTCACGGCCTCCCCGTTTTCAAGTCCGGTGGCCGCCGTCAGCCTGGGTGTGGTGGACGGACGTCCCGTGCTGGATCTCAACTACGTGGAGGACGCCGCCGCCGAGGTGGACATGAATCTGGTCATGAATGGAGCCGGAGAGTTCATCGAGCTTCAGGCCAGCGGCGAGGAAGCGACGTTTGGCCAGGATCATCTGACGGAATTGCTCCGCCTCGGCCGGATTGGCATCACCGAACTGTTGCAACATCAGCAACGGGCGCTGGAATCTGCGGTTTAATGGGCTGATTCAAACCACGACCTGCGTCCCACCATCGGGCCCCCATCGCATTCCTTATTCTGCACCTTGAAGACGACCCTGTTTTTGATTCGCCACGGCGAAGTGGAGACGAAGTACCACCGCATTTTTGGGGGCAGCCGGATCGACATGGAATTGTCGCCCGCCGGACACGAGCAAGCGTCACGGCTGGCCTCCTGGCTGGCACGGACGGAGTTCCACGCCGTGTACGCCAGTCCGATGCGACGGGTGCAGCTCACCTACGAGCCGTTCCGACGTCATTTCCCCGGCGAGCCGATCGTGTTGCCGGGACTGCGGGAAATCGACTTCGGCGATTGGACGGGTTTTGGTTGGAACGAGGTGGAGGAACGCTTCGGGATGTCGGCTTATGACTGGCTGGAGCATTTGCAGCATGACCGGGTGACGGGCGCGGAATCCCTCGCGACTTTCCAGGGCCGATTGGACGCTAGCGTCGATCAGATTCTCCGGGAACAGATGGGCAAGACGGTCGCCATCTTCTGCCACGGCGGCGTGATCCGGGGTATTCTGTCTCACTTGTTGCGTCAGCCGTTGCGTTGGTTCGAACACGTGGAGATCGATTACGCCAGCGCCACCTGGGTGGATGTCGGCGTCTTTAAGGCGGGCCGCTCGCGCAACGAGATCCATTTGCTTAACTTCACACCATGGCGGGATCTGCCTTAGTCGCTTGCCAAGGTCGGCTTTCGGGACCGGATCACTCCGTTAGAAACTGAAATCCATACAGTTTGGTCCGGCTGAGTTTGAAATGAATACGAATCGCTTGGCCGGCGAGAGCTGACACATCGGATCGCCCTTTCCAATACACCTTTTGGTCGATGAAGTTGCCGGCGATCTCCTCGCAATCGGCCAGTGTAAAGCCTGGTAAAGAGCGCCCTGAAGCATCCCGAAGTTCGACCCAGGCAGTCCCCATGGCGCCCGTATCCAGATTTAGACGAAGTTCCTTCCCGGCGAATACCAACGGTGGCGTTTCAAGCCAGCCTCCCCGGTGATCGACGTCCGCCGATACAAAGCCATCCAAACGCTGGCGAACGACTCCAATTCCTCCGAGGCGTTCCGCAGATTTCTCGTATTCCGGTCTGAGAAATGCCGAATCGTGGGTGCGGCCGGTCGAACAGTAGTACTGGTACAAATAGTTTCCCCGACGGACGATTCCGGGGGCCATGACGGCATACCACCGATCCCATTCGTCGGCCAAGCCAGTGGGGAAGTACGGTTCGCGAGTCGGACGGCGCCAGTGAACTCCATCGCGACTGGTGGCCAATTGAATCTCCAATAGTCCGAAATCCTCCCAGTGTTGTCGTGGCGGCCGGACATACGGGTTTCGTTCCGGAGAGAAGTGACGAAACTGAGCCGTGAACATCAGATAAACATCCTGCGCCCATGGATACAGGGTCGCCGCGTTGTAGTAGATATCCGAGTGAGGGTGATCTTCCGAGTCCGCCGAGAGAACCGGCGGCGCGTTAGCCAGCGTGAGCCGTTCCTGTTTCGGATCGCCGGGTTGATAGGGCCACGGCTGGAGCGGATCGGCCGTTACCAACCGCGTGACTCGCCGCTGATTCTCCGAACTGTAATCGAAGGTGCGGGTGAAGATGACATACTGCCCCAGTCGTTCGTCCCAATCCACGATCGCAGGATTATCGATCAGAAACGGGAGAACGCGTCCCACGGTCGCGAACTCGTATCCGTCGGCCGAGTAAGCGGCAAAAATGCCGTCCGTTTTGGGATCGAACGGGATCTTGGTTTGCAGCCAGAACAGCTTGTAACGGCGCGCGGGATTGGATTCGTGTCGGTCTAGAAAAATGGTGGGTAGCTCGCCCCGCCCGAGCGATCGACCCACCCGCTTGAACCGCAGACCGTCGTCGCTTTCCAGCACGTACAGATCCCCGGCGCCCACGTATAGACGAACTCGCCCCTGGTCCTCAATCACGCGGCTCGTGTGACCGGTTTCTAGGGACGGCTTGCCATGCTCATCGAGGATCAGTCCCAGCTTTTGAGCTCCATTCTGCCGCAACTCGACGTTCCTCTGGGTGGCGATGAATCGCTGATCGATAAACAACTGCTTCCGGCTTCCTACAGCCACGGGCGCCTCAGCGGCGGCTCCGCTGACCGAGAGGGCGAGACTGAGCAGAGGCCAAGTCGAGCGGATGCGAGTTAACAGGGTGGAGAAACGGATGCCGGATCGGAGGGTTACGTTCATTGGACTCGGAATCTGGCGACGTCATTGCACATTCAATCACCGGAGGCATTCCGAGACTCAATCCGGCTAAAGTGGATTCAACCGGAACTTAGGGAGGCACACTCACTGAACCGCCAGACTCAGGCCAGTGGGAGAATCAGTCGGGGATCCGTTGCACCGTCCAGAGTACCAAGCCCAATAGTCCGGGACATCCCGTGAGCAGGATCGAGAACCCGAATCCGAGGGCGCAGGTGATCGACGCAAACTCGGCCGTCGAACCCCGTATCAACCGCGCCAGCGCCAGCTCCGCGAGCCAGCCGACCGTGTAGCACAGGTTGGCCATCACGCCGTAAACAAGGATGGCTGCGATCAGATAAGGAGTCTCGGGCAGCAGCAGCACGTTGGTGCCGTCGACCTGGGACTGAATGCGCGCCCATGACACCACCCCCAACGTCAGCACGCCGACCGCACCCACCATCAAGTTGAATGGGATCCGCCGGAGCTCCCACCATCGCACGACGCTCAGCGCAGTAGTCGCTTCGGTTGACCGCGCAAAGAGCCGCCACGACAGAATCCACCGGGCGACGGAGGTTTGGGAGAGACCGAGAATCACTGAGACGACCGAATCGCGCCTCAAAGCCATCCACCACGGTCGCTCCCGCAAGGCGTGAGACACCACCCGCCAACCTGAACTAAAGCCAGCCACGGAGACGCCACCAAACGTCACGAAACAAATTCCCACCCACACGATAATCGCTTCCGGCGATCCAGTCAGGGGCGGCAGCGACACCAGGATCATGCCGCCGATGAACATCAGCATCATCAGGGGCAGCGAAAGGAACTGATAAAGAAAGACGCCGGGATACGTGCCCAGCAGGCTCGCCGCCGCCCGAAACGCTCCCGGTCGGAATCGCGGCGACACCAACGCCACCCCACCACAGCCGATCACAAACACTAAGCCGCCCAGCAGATAGAGCATCAGGGCCGCCAGATAAAGAAGGTGCATTGGGTCAATCCCGGTTCGCCAGAGCGTTCACAGGGGTTGATTGCGGTGTGGAGGCCGGTTCCCGATCACGGCTTGGGTTGATAATACCAGTCCACTTTTCCGTTCTGGCCGACTGACATCACTTTCCAAGTCATGCGGGCCACGTGGCCATCCGCCCAGGCGTAGTTGCCGCCGCCTTCGTGGCGGACGTAGCGGAAGAGGGGAACCTGGATGCTGGGAGGATACAGATAACCGTAGTTCCACCAAGACAGCCCCTTGTTCGGGTCCAGACCGTCCCCGTTCATCACCGTGTCAGCGGGCTTGGTGATGGTGGTGGCTTTCACGTGATCGACCTGGGTGTAACCAAGGTAGTTGTAGTTGTGACCATAGCCGCCGTAGCTCTGGTGACCGGGAACGTTGGAAGGGATGACGTTCGTGCCAATTCGAGCCGTGGGGCAGGCGACCACTTTGTTTTGCGCCACGAGGTTGGTGAATCCTTTCGCGCCGGTATCGGGACTGGAGATGTACGGGGAAATCTCCTGGAACCAACGACTCGGGGCGACCCAACCGGATCCGGGCGGAGCTTCCGTTCCCGCGACCGGCAGGTAGTCGGAGAAATCCCCGGCGTAGAGCAGGTAGCCCAGGGCGATCTGTTTCTCATTACTGGTGCAGCGGGCGCCCTGCGCCTTGGATTTCGCACGGGCCAACGCCGGCAGCAGCATGCCCGCCAGAATCGCGATGATTGCAATGACGACCAGGAGTTCAATCAGCGTAAAGGCCTCCCGGTGGGAACGATTTTCCATCCCTTGCGGCACCTTATCTGGCCTCATGGTTTTCATGGATTCACCTGGTATTGCGGTTCCGACTTGGCGCTGACGATTTGTCTAACGGGGCACGCGGCCGAGAAGCCACCTGTCCGACTCGGAACCGCGCGACGGTTCTCGTACTGGTCTTCGGTCGCGGCCGCAAGGGAGGATGTGGAATTCCAAGTTGCCTCCAGCGCGGTTCAGTTCCGCTGGCCCAATGAGGCCTCAAACCGGCGAATTCTGGTCTGGCAGTTCCGCGGTCGGATGGCGACGCTGCGGAAGGAGATGCACCCGCTGACTAGGCCTTCATCCGAGATTTGTCGTGGTCGAACGGGTCAACCCGAAGCCTCGGGTGATTCGGTCAGGCAGAGGCTTCGACCGATTTTTTCCTTCTTAACGTGATGCGCCCCAATCTCAGCCTGCAACGCCTCGGTCTCGTGGGTGCGCTGCTCGCGTTGCTGATCCTGACCGGCTGTCGGGTGGTGCGCGGAACCGTGGCGCTGCCGGGAAGGTCGGTTCGGGCCATCACCACCAGTTCCAGTGGCCCGGTATACAATCCGGCGGAACTGCAGGCCGCGTTGCAACGGTTCGCCGATGAGTTTCTGACCCGGACCACCGCGGCTTTGGCCGAGTACGCCCGCCGAGTCGATACGCCGGAGGCCCGGACCGAATCACTGGCCCGGAAAATCCCGGTGGCCTCCGCCGCCGTGGGCATTGCCAGTGGACCGAACCCGATGGCCAACCTGCTCGACATGGTCACGCTGGCCAAGGTCACGCGTCTGGCGACGGAAGAACTCGCGAACCAGCGAGGCGATCCCGACGCGTTGCAGCCGTGGTGCGAGGTGAGTCGCTCGCTGGAAACCAATGCCTGGAGTCTGGCGGCCGACGTGCTGACGCCGGCGCAGCAGGAGGAACTCAGCTCCACCATTCAACGGTGGTGGGAGGCCCATGCCGATGCCCGCAGCGCTTTCTTTGCCCGGCCCCAGGAACTCAGCTGCCTGATTGTGGCGACCGGCAGTGCCGAATCCACGCGTCGTTCCTCCGGAAGTGTTTTCAGTTTGGTGGGGTTGGATCCAATGGCCGGGCTGGATCCCGCCGTTCGGGAAGTCACCCGCACCCGACTGTTTGCCGAGCGCACCCTGTTCACCGCCCAGCGAATGCCGTTCCTCCTGCGCTGGCAGATGGAGTTGCTGGGGAATCAGCTCATCCAACAGACCGAGGTGGCGTCAGCGTTGACCAACGCCGCGCGCCTGGCGGAGAGCGCCGATCGCCTGAGCCGCGCCGCCGAGTCGGTCAGTCAGACGGCGGCGGAGCTACCCGACCGCGTGGTGGCGGAACGGAAGGCCATTCTCGCGGCGTTGGGCGAGCAGGAGGGACGCTTGCGCGAACTCTCTGCGGAGATCGGACGAACGCTGGCGGTCGGCAGTGAGATGTCCGCCTCCCTTAACACGACCTTCGGCACCTTTGACGCCTTGATGAAACGATTCGGGGTCGGCGAAGCCCCTCGGACTCCGGCCAATCCCGCCGCCCGTCCCTTCGACATCCTCGAATACGCGCGCACGGCCGAACAATTGGCGATCACCGCGCAGGAGTTGACGCGGATGCTGAAGGAAACCGACCGCACCCTCGACTCACCGGCGTTGGATCAACGGCTGCAGCAGTTGACCGCCGTCACTGACCGCGCGAAGGCGGATGCCAAGTCGGTCCTCAACCACGCCTTCCTCCTTGGCGCGGCCCTGGTGCTGCTCTCGCTAGTCGGCGCGCTGGTCTATCGCTGGATCGTGAGTCGCTGGCTGGCGGGATCGGCTTCCGAGCGCAGCGTCGCGAGCTAAACCGAAGCGCGGATGATTTTGATGAATTCGCCTTGGTTGTCTCGTGGTACACTGATGTGAGGGTTGTTCTCGTTAAGAAATTTGAAATGCGGGCTAGGCCACCATGGTACGAGAATTCGTTCGAGAATGATCAAGCTCGCGCCGAGTTCCTCAAGATCACGTTGGAGCCTGGTGATGTGGTCTTGGTGTATCCGTGTGAGTGCTGGTGAGGATTGGGAATTGAAGTGGGATGGTCACGCGTCGAGGGGGAAACGAGGCCAGCAGCGTCGGCGGCGACAGGGCAGTCCATAGGCTCCCCCTCTCCCCTCCCACTTTCTCCCCTTCTTCTCTTCCAGACCTCCGCGTCTCTGCGCCTCCGCGGGAGATTCTCTTTGGTCTTCCGGCGTGGCAGATCCCTCCAAGTCGCGGGTGGAGGTGCTGGTTTCGAAGGGCGTCACGCGCCGGGATGAAAAGCGGTAGCTCCACTCCGTTGCGCGACCCCAGTCCAAACGCATCGCGTGAACCCGACCTGTTCCGAACTGCTCGGACGAAATGCCAAGTCACGCGTGGAGGATTGAAGGGCGCCGTCGGCCGTCGGGCCGACTCGGTGTGGACTTCTCCCCGGCTTCACGAAACTGTGCCGGGGTGTTTCCAACGTCCGCGAACTGTGGCGTGGTGATTCCCTGCCATAACGAAGCCCTCTGGATAGCCGGGGTGGTTCGCGGAGCTCGTTCCTATCTGGAACACGTCTGGGTGGTCGACGATGGATCAGAGGATGGCTCATCTCGGGAGGCCCAAGAAGCCGGCGCCATCGTCCTGCGACACGAGCGTCGGCGGGGAAAAGGTGCCGCGTTGGCAACCGGATGGCGGGCGGCCGATCAGGCGGGTTTGGAATGGGTTATCCTGATGGATGGGGACGGGCAGCATGTGCCGGCCGACCTCCCGGTGTTTCTGGAGCCCGGACGGACCGAGCGACTGTTGATTGGCGATCGGATGGCGGCGGCCGGTACCATGCCCTGGCTGCGCCGGTGGGCTAATCGCGGGTTGAGTCAGGCCATTTCGCAGCTAGTGGGACGGGATCTGCCTGATTCCCAATGCGGTTTCCGTCGGTTGCATTTGCCCTCGCTCAACCGGTTGGAACTACGCTCGGAACAGTTCGAGATCGAATCGGAACTCTGTGTGGCGTTCGCCCGGGCGGGTTTCTCCATTGGATCCGTTCCGGTGCAGGTCCGCTACGGATCCGGGGTCAGCAAGATCAACCCCGTGGTGGATGGTTGGCGCTGGTACCGCTGGTATCTTTCAGAACGGCGCCGGGAGACGGTTCCGAGGTCGGCCTCGATTCAGCGACCGTAGCCGTCCTTCACCACGGCCAGCAGGATGCGGGTGCCGTGTTCCTGCCAGACGCGGGCATTGATGAGGCCAGCCGCTCCGGCTAGCCGGCGCCATTCCGGAACCTGCCAACCGCGTTCGACGGAAAGGAGACCGTCCTGACGGAACTCGCGGGGCAGCCGGATCGACCACATGAGAGCCGCCAAGGCCAGCCAGAAGAAGCGATTGCGATGGAGATCGCAGATTAGAACCAAACGTTTGGCCACACGCTGGGCTTCCCGGAAGTGTTGGATGACCTCCGTCTCGGAAAGATGATGGGTCATGGTGGTAGCGATCACCACATCGTGGCTGTGATCGGGAAACGGCAGTGCGGTGACCGAGCCCAGGAAGTGCCGGGGATTGGAGTCGAGTTCCCGAGTCACGGGATTAACGTCGAGGTGGGTGAATTCCCAGGACCAGTTCTGGCGGGCCGCCCAGGTGTGGAGCGTTTGCCCCAGACTTCCGTCGCCAGAACCCAGATCGAGGAAAGTCAGTGACGAGGGATCGGTGACTAACTGGGGTACCCAGATGCGGAACGGTCGATCAAACTGGGTCAGACGATTGATCCGGTTCAGTTGGGCGTAATGCAGGCGAAGTTCCGCGGGCGTTCGCTCCGGAGCGTCGAAGTATTCCGCTTGCGTGGCCCGATCTCGCAAAAACATGGTCCTCGCCCAAGAAAGCAAGATGTCCTCTCCAGAACAAGCCCAGCTCTCCACCGCCTCCCCGCGTCCCGTCTGGCTCCGCATCGGTCTGGCGGTGATGGGAGCCCTGCTGACTGCCTGGCTGTGCGGCGTCGCCATGAAGGCGGACGCCCGATTGACGTCTCCTCCAGGTTTTTTTCGCGGCCTGTTGCACGGAGGCATGATGCCGGTGGCCTGGCCGACGCTCCTCGCGGGTCAGGATCAGGTCATTTATGCCGAGCGGAACTCCGGGCGGACTTACAAACTGGGCTACTCCATGGGTGTAAACCTTTCCGGCCTAGTCTTTTTCGGATGGCTCTTCCTGGGCGTAGCATCGCTGCGGAAACAGGCTCAACGCCAGAAGCTGCAATCGACTTCGTAGGTGTTGATCGGTCCGCCGATGAAATACGGCAAGGCGGGCAGGAGAAACTGACGGCGGGCCCGGTCGTAGGTGAGCGGAATCGATTCATCGGGAAGATTTGGATCGTAGCTGTGAAAAACGAGCCCCTGCTTGGTTTCGGTCAGCGAATACAGGATCAGCGAATGATTCAGGGTGAGCTCCGGGAAGGTGACCACATGCACCGAGGGAGCCCGGTGGGCGAGAACCTGACACTGGAGTCGGATGGCTTCCCGGGCCTGACTCGCGCGGGTGAACGGTAAAATCATCCGCCAGTGTCCACGCCGAAAGTAGCTTCGCCAGGCTCCCCCCGCTTCGGCTTTAAGCACCTCCTCAAACGCCCGACTAAAGTCCCGAAGGTTGGTGAATCCGGGGAACACCAGCCGATTCGATTCCTCCGAGGTAAAGCGCGCAGTTCGACCCAACAGGGCGCGAATCAGACTTCGGTACTGCGCTTCGGAGACAGCGGGTAAGGCGGGGTCGAATCGGGCGTGGGTGTGAAAGAGCTTCACCAGGCGGGTGAGCACGAAGCAGCGCAGGGTGTAGGTCGGAGCGGGAACCCTGGGTTCGTGCACCTGGCGTCCGGTCAACGGATCCAGGGCGTAACGCCAACGAGTCTCATTGGCAAAGGCCGGGGTATCGGCCGGGTGACGAAACGGTCGGGGTACCACGGGGCGGGGAAGATGGTCAGGCCCAGGGACTCGAGGCAAGATCAGCCGTGCTGCCGTTCAATGCCAGCCACGGCCAGCGTCATTTGGATGAGCCATGGTCCCTCGCCATCGTTGCTGCGCTCACCGAATGGTTGAAGTTCAGTGACCTGGCCGAGTTTTCTCGGCTCTCACCAATCAGCTCCCTAGTGGTTAACGGTGGTTAACGGGCTGGATTCAGCCTAGAGACTGGTCGGCGTCCGCGCAGGAGTGTAGGCTGACCTTGTGTTTCCACGATGCATTCAAGAGAGGCTGTGGCTCGCGCTGGTGATCGCCGGGAATCTGGCCGGATTCTGCTCGGCGGCAGAGTTCCCGATGACCACCAATTCAGAGCCTCGGGGGGAACCGCCCAGCCCGCAGGTGGCCGCCGAGGGTTTCAAGTTGCCGCCCGGTTACCAGGTCTCGGTGTTGGCCGCGGAACCGGAAATTCGCCAGCCGATCAGCATCGCCCATGACTTTCGAGGTCGGCTCTGGGTCGCGGAAAACTACACCTATGCGGAAAGTCAGATCGGCTTCGCGCGACAGTTCAATGACCGCATTGTGATATTGGCGGATGACGATCAAGACGGCCGGGTGGATCGGCGAACCGTCTTTTGGGATCAGGCGAAGTTCTTAACGAGCGCTCTACCGGGTCGGGGTGGTGTGTTTCTGATGTGTCCTCCGCAATTGCTGTTTGTGCCGGATCGCAATGGAGACGATGTGCCGGATGGTCCACCGGAGGTGCTGCTGGACGGTTTCAATACGACGACAGGAAACCGCCATACCTGGGCGAATGGCTTGAAATGGGGACCGGACGGTTGGCTGTGGGGTCGCGTTGGCATTTCGAGTGGGGCGCACATGGGTGTTCCTGGGGCTACACCCGAAGCCCGGGTGGAAATGCGGGGCGGAATCTGGCGTTATCATCCGGAACGCCGGGTCGTGGAGGCGGTTTGCCAAGGGACGACCAATCCGTGGGGCATGGACTGGAACGAACTGGGCGAACCATTCTTCATTAACACGGTCATCGGTCATCTCTGGCACGCCATCCCCGGGGCCCATTTCCAACGGATGCACGGCGAGGATGTGCATCCACATAGCTATGTGCTTATTCCCCAGCATGCCGATCACTACCATTTCGACACCGGAGCCGGTTGGACGAAATCACGGGCGGCGTACGATGGCAGTTCGTTTGCCGCCGGGAGTGATGCCTTGGGGGGCGGCCATGCCCACTGCGGATTGATGATCTACCTGGGGGCCAATTGGCCGGAGTCCACTCGAGGTCGGCTGTTCACCATCAACTTCCATGGACGGCGACTGAATCAGGAACGGTTGGAGCGGGTGGGTTCCGGTTATGTGGGCTTCCACGAACCGGACTTCCTGTCCGTAGGAGATCCCTGGTTCCGAGGCATCGACGTACTCTACGGTCCGGAGGGAGGAGTGATTCTCTCGGATTGGTCCGACACCGGTGAGTGTCATGACCACGATGGCGTTCACCGGAGCTCCGGACGGTTGTATCGGGTAACTTACGGAACTCCCACTCGCGTTCCTGTCGCCGACTGGGTGCGCCAGGGCCCGGGCGAATGGTTGCCCCGGGTGTTCTCCACCAATCAATGGGTGGCGCGCCAAGCTCGGCAGCGCTTGGCCGATCTGGTGGCCGCCGGGGCGCCGGGCGGACCGTTGCAGAAGGAACTCAAGACGGCTTTCGACCGGGCGAAGACGGCGTCCGAAAAACTCCAGGCTCTCTGGGCTTGGCGGGCGACTGGCGGGGCATCGCCCGAGTGGTTGTTGGAACTGACGTCTGATTCGCACGAGTCCATTCGCAGTTGGGCAGTTCGCTTGTTGGTCGATGATTGGCCTCTGGACGATCCGGCCGGTCGCCCTACTCAGGTCGCCGCCCAGCGGAGTCAGGCTGGGCAATCGCCTAGCCAGGCTGTGGTGCAACGTCTGGTGGAGCTCGCAGGGAAAGATCCCTCGGGACTGGTGCGTTTGTATGTGGCTTCAGCGCTCCAACGACTGTCGTATCCAGATCGGGTCCGGGTGGCGACAGCGCTGTTGGGCCGAGCCGAAGACGCTCGGGATCCCAATCTTCCGCCGTTGATCTGGCTGGGAATCGTCCCCTTGGTGGAGGCGGATCCTTCGGCCGCGATCGCCCTGGCCCGGGACTCGCAACTTCCGCAAGTGCGGGAGTGGATTGCTCGCCGAATGGGGGAAGGATTGGAACAGCATCCGGAGGAACTGGGGCGTTTATTCGCCGCCCTTCAGGAGTCGTCCCCCGCGGCGCAAGGGGATGTGCTGCGGGGATTGCGCGCCGCTCTGCGAGGGTGGCGCAAGGCTCCAGCGCCTCCGGGTTGGTCCGCCTTTGCGGGCCGGGTTCGCGCCAGCGGCGGAGATTCGGCGGGACTGATGCAGGAGCTCGAGGTGCTCTTCGGCGAAGGTCGGGCTTTGGAGGAGGTTCGTCGGGTGGTATTGGATTCGCAGGCCGGGCCGTGGGAGCGACGACAGGCGCTAAAGACCTTGTTGGAGGCCCGACCCGAGTTTCTGCGAGCGGTGCTTCGAACGGCGGCTGACGACGGAATCCTGCGATCTGCCGCATTGTTGGGATTACTGGAAGTCGGTGACCCCGAAGCCACCAAACTGACCGTGAGCCGCTACCAATGGGTAGGACTGGAGGAGCGTCCGGCACTGGTGGGCGCGCTGGTGGCCCGTCCGGATTCCGCCACCGCCCTGGTGGAGGCCCTGGCGTCCGGAGCTATTCCCAAGGCTGATCTCACGCCGTTTCACGCCCGCCAGATCCTGGGCTTCAAAAACGCCGAACTCTCCGCCCGACTCACCGAGGTCTGGGGGTTGGCCGTTCAGCCGGTCGCGGACAAGGAACGCATCAAGCAACACTTTCGAGAACTGGCCCGGGAAAACAGTCCACCGGTGGATCTGATCCAGGGCCACCAAGTTTATCAACGGGTTTGCGCCAGTTGCCATAAGCTCTACGGCGAGGGCGGAGTCGTGGGGCCGGATCTGACCGGATCGGGTCGCGCGGACTTGGACTACCTGCTGGATCATGTGGTGGATCCCAGCTCGCTGGTGCCCGCGGACTATCGGTTGACCATTCTGACCCTAAAGGATGGTCGGGTCCTGAACGGCGTGCTCAAGCAACAGACGCCGCGGACGGTGACCCTGCAGACCCAAAATGAAGTCTTGGTGTTAGAACGGTCGGAAGTCCTCGAACAGGAGCAACCCGCCCAGTCGCTGATGCCGGAGGGATTGCTGGAATCCCTGGCGTCGGGCGACGCCCGGAATCTTTTGGCGTATCTGCGCCATCCGACCCCGGTTCCGCTTCGCCGGAGTGACGCCACTCCGTGAACCTGACTTGCGGTGTCGAGCGGAACGCCGGAACGTCTCGGTTGACATGAAGCTCACTTGGCTTTGGGGAGGACTTCTGGCGTTGGGCATGCTGACTTCGGCGCTGGCGGCGAACTGGCCGCAGTACCGCGGTCCGCAGGCGCGGGGCGTGGACGATTCCAAGCCCGCGCCGACGTCCTGGAACATCACCACCGGTGAGAACATCCGTTGGCGAACCCCGATTCCCGGTTTGGCTCATGCCGCGCCGATTGTGTGGGACGATCGGGTGTACGCGGTGACGGCGGTGAAACCGGGGGAGTCCCTGCTTAAGATTGGGCTCTATGGTGACATTGAATCGGTGAAGGAATTCGATCCGCAGGAATGGCGTCTCCTGGCGTTGGATCGAACCGACGGTAAGGTGGTGTGGGACGTTCTGGCGCTGAAGAGTGTTCCGAAGGTGAAGCGGCACACCAAAGCCTCGCACGCCAATTCCACCCCGACTACGGACGGTCAACGAATCGTGGCCATTCTGGGATCGGAGGGGCTGTTTTGCTTTGGCCTGGACGGGAAGTTGAAGTGGAAACAGGACTTGGGCCCGATGGATTCGGGATACTTTCAATCGCCCTCGGCCCAATGGGGCTTCGCCAGTTCGCCGGTTCTCCACGAGGGCAAGGTGGTCGTTCAGTGTGACGTCCAGACGAATTCGTTCCTCGCGCTCTTTGATGCCGAAACAGGAAAGGAACTGTGGCGGACAGCGCGGCAGGATGTGCCGACGTGGAGCACGCCGACCGTCGTTGCCAGCGGAGAGCGGACCCAGATTGCCGTCAACGGATGGCACCAAACGGGTGGCTACGATCTGAAGACGGGTGCAGAGCTATGGCGGCTTAAGGGCGGTGGTGACATTCCCGTTCCCACTCCGATCTTCGCCCACGACCTGATCTATTTCACCAGTGCGCATGGCAAGCTCCGACCACTGCGCGCCATTCGCCCCACGGCGACGGGAGATATCACCCCGGAAGATCCAGGCCAGACCAACGCTGCGATCGCGTGGGTGCATCCCCGTCAGGGCGCCTACATGCAGACGCCCATCGTGGTGGGGGATTATCTCTGGAGTTGCACCGACAGTGGAGTGTTGACCTGTGTGGAAGCCAAGACCGGTACCATCCGCTATTCGGAACGACTGGCGGCGGGAGGAGGCCAGGGATACACCGCCTCGCCGGTTTCGGATGGGCGGAATCTGTTTTTCACCAGCGAAGTTGGGAATGTCTTCGTGGTTCCGGCCCGCCCCGAGTTCGCGGTGCTGACCTTTAGCGCGTTGGGAGAATCCTGCATGGCAACTCCCGCGCTGGCTGATGGAACACTGTTCTTCCGCACGCGCTCGCATTTGGTGGCGGTGGGCTCTCCCTGATCCTGGAGGAACTCCCATCGCCACTCCGTTGGCAGCCGGACAAAAAAGAAACGCCACCCACCTTGCGGTAAGCGGCGTTTCCACCCAAACGACCCTAACCAAGTTCAGCCACCCAGCCGAACTCGTGGGACATTGGTTGCAACCTTGGTGCCAAGTCATGGGAACTAATCATGGTGTTGAATCAGTGGGATCGTGAAGTGATCGTCACTCCCCTGAATCAGGAAGGAGGCACCCTTGGATCGGCTCAATGCCACTTTTCGGTGACCGCGAGAATGGACCGAGGCGAGAGGAAGCTGCGTGGAATTGCCGCGCGTGTGCGTGAAGTTCACGCAATGGAACAAGACGCTCTTTTCGGACACTCGAATTGACTCCAGGACGTGCGGCGATGCGCTCCGATGGCCAGGCTGGTGTTGAAGGATCGATCCCGGTACTCAGAGGGATCGATGAGTGATTCCTGCCAGTCGTCTGCGCCGTTCGCTACTCGCCCTTTCCCGGATGGAAACCGCCGGGAGTTTCTCAAATATTCCGTGGGCGCGGCCGGAATCCTCAGCGCGTCAACCCTGTCCGCCGCGGAGAAACCGTCCACGGTGCGCCGAATTAAAGTCGGATTTCTGGGCACGAATCACTCTCACTTCGCGGCGAAGTACGAACTGCTGAAGACCTCGCCGGACTATGAGGTCGTCGGATGCAGTGAAGAAGATCCAGCGGTCCGGGCAGGTGGACCGACGGGAGTGAAGTGGTTGAGCGCCGAGGACGTGATCAACGCCTCTGAGGTGGTGGTGATTGAAGGATTGGTTCGAAATCATTTTCGGGATGCTCGGCGGTCACTCAAGGCCGGCCGTCATGTGCATGTGGAGAAACCACCGGCGACTTCGGTCGGCGAGTTGAAGGAGTTGCTGGAGTTGGCCGCCCACCAAAGGCGTCTGCTCCAAGTCGGTTACATGTGGCGTCAGCATCCGGGACTGAATGCCGTACTGACCGCGGCTCGGGAGGGCTGGTTGGGGGAGATCTATCTCGTGCGGGCGATGATTAACACCCAGGGAGATTCGGTTCGGCGCAAGGAATGGTCGGAGTTTCGCGGTGGCATCCTGTTCGAACTCGGCTGCCATCTCATTGATCCCGTCATCCGATTGCTCGGGGCACCAGATCAGGTGCAAGCCACGCTGCGCCAGACCGGCGACCCGGGTGACACTCTGATGGACAACGCGGCGGTCACCTTCAGTTATCCGAAAACGGTGGCCGTGGTGACCTGTTCGGCAGTCCAGCGGGGCGCCGGTTTATACCGCAGCTTTGAAGTCTTTGGCACCCAGGGCGTCGCCCGGCTCCAGCCGGTGGAACCGCCGGGATTGATCATGGATCTGGTGCAAGCGGCGGGACCCTACGTTCAGGGACGCCAGGAAATCCCTCAGCCAGCTTTCCGCCGGTACGAAGGTGAGTTCGCGGCATTGGCGGAATGTCTTCGTTCTGGGCGTTCGCTCGCGGTTTCGCCGGCCGAAGAACTCGCCGTGCAAAGTGCCCTGATTAAAGCCTGCCGAATGTGAGTGACGTCTGCGGGCGAGGGGAGTTGGTGGGCGGAATGAGTTGACCCCAGGGCCGAGAAACCGGGAGAACCGTCGCACGCGATGAGCACCTTGTTCCTAGGTCCGCCCGGCATCGAAGGATTCGATGGTGGGGCGGGCGCCCGCTATCAGGCTCGCCGGGAGGTCACCAGTTACTGGTATCCGACTTGGCTGGCCCAGGCTGCGGCGCTGACTCCAGAGTCGCGGTTGCTCGACTGTCCGCCCCATGATGTGGATCTGGAAGGGTGCTTGAAGATCGCCCGGGACTTCGACCAGGTCATTCTCAACACCTCGACGCCGTCCTTGGCCAATGATTGTCGCGTAGCCGAGGCCATTCGCTCCCAGCGTCCCGGAACCCGCATTGGATTCGTGGGCGCCCACGCCGCCACACTGCCAAAGGAGACGCTCGAGGCGTCGCGGGCCATTGATTGGGTGGGGCATCGGGAGTTTGACTTCACTTGTCAGGAAGTGGGGCAGGGGCGTCCCCTGGAGGAAATTCGCGGGTTGTCCTATCGGGCTCCCGACGGTCGGATCATTCACAATGCCGCCCGCGAGCTGATCTCGGATATGGACGTGTTGCCGTGGGTCGCCGACGTCTACAAGCGCGATTTGGACATCCGGCGTTACGCCATCGGCTACCTGATGCATCCTTATCTGAGCCTGTACACGGGTCGCGGATGTCCTGCCCAGTGCACCTTCTGTCTGTGGCCGCAGACCATTGGTGGGAATCGTTATCGGGTTCGATCTCCCCAGAATGTGGCGGACGAGATGGCGTATCTGAAGAAACTCTTTCCCGAGGTGAAGGAGTTCTTTTTCGATGACGACACCTTCACGGCTAATCTGCCGCGAGCCCGGGCGATTGCCGACAAACTAGCTCCTCTGGGTTTGACCTGGAGTTGCAATAGCCGCGCGAACGTCAACGAGGAAACGATCCGCCATTTGAAGGATGCCGGGCTACGGCTGTTTTTGGTCGGCTACGAAAGTGGCAACGACGAGATCCTGAAGAACATCAAGAAAGGGGTGAACACCGAACAGATGCGGCAGTTCACCCAGGCCTGTCATCGAGTGGGTGTGACGATCCATGGAACGTTCATTCTCGGATTGCCGGTGGAGACGCCGGAAACCATCGAGCGAACGATCCGTTTCGCGCAGGAGCTGGATGTCTTCAGCATCCAGGTGAGTTTGGCGGCACCCTATCCGGGCACGGAATTGTATGAACAGGCCCGGGCCAACGGCTGGTTCGCCGGCTCGGGCATTGTGCAAGAAGGTGGTTATCAGAGCGCGGCTCTGGAATACCCGGAACTCAGCCGGGAGGAGATCTTCGAGGCGGTCGAGCGTTTCTATCACCGCTGGTATTTCCGACCGAAACCGATTCTTCGCATTGTAAAGACGATGCTGGCCGACAAGGACGTCTGTGTGCGTCGGCTGCGGGAAGGGTTCGAGTTCTTCAAGAGCCTGCGGGACCGCCGAACTGCCGCAAGTTCGAGCTGAGGCCGGTGAAGTGAGTTGAGTTGAAAGGAGAACCGGCTCTGCCTTTGGGGCCAAAAAACGGGTCGGTCCTAGTAGTGCGGGATTCATCCAGGGCCGCCTAAGGGCGGTACTAGGAAAAAGGAGCGTCGCCCTGCCGGCCTCTTTCCTCTCAGCTCTCAGCTCTCAGCTCTCAGCTCTCAGCTGGTTCGTAGGCTTCTTCCACGGATTTCGATCCCACCAGACCGGTACAGGCAACCACGCGGTCAGCCAACCCAGGGCGCGAATCAACGGCCAGAGGGCGATTCCTCGAGCATATCGACCCGGATTCTGAAAGCCGACTTCGGTCAGGATGGTTCCCGCGACTACAACTTCGAAGAGCCATTGACTCACCAAGCCAATCCAGCCGGACAGGTGGGTGGGATGCAGCAAGACGAACAGGATCCAACCGATCAAGGGGTGGATGAACAGCAGGGCGGCGAAGCTTCCCGGGCGACACCAGCGAATCGTCTTCTGCCAGCGATACAGATGACGTAGGGCGTCGCTCCAGCGGGTTTGCAGGGCGAGGGTTTCCACGTGTTGTGAACTGATGTGGACCCGGCCGAGGAATTGTCCGACGGCGTAGTCATCCGCCAGACAAGCGCCCAACCGATTCCAATCGACAGTTCGTCGGAAATCATCCGCGCGAAATAGAATCGCTGCGCCAAACGCGAGCCGAACCGGACCGAGGCGTCCCAGGAGTCGGGCGCCGGGGAGAAAGTCAGTGTTGACGAAGAGCGCATCCAGCAATCCGGGAGCGGCCGCGACGGAACGAATCACGTACACCGACGTCATCGGTTCGCCCGAACGGGCCAGAGATTCGCGGCGCAGGCCGGAGAGAAACCCGGGCGGAGCGGTGATGTCGGCGTCCGACCACAGCCAGAATCTTCCCCGGGCTAGCGGCGCGAGATGCTCCAGCCAAGCCACCTTGGGATTGGCGTGCTGACGCGGGGTGGCGCGAACCAGTTCCTGAATTCGGGTGGATGGATTGCCCCCTCGCCAGCGGGACAGCGCTGGCTGCCATTGTTCGAGGGATTCCTCGGGGATTCCGACCAGGAGTTCGTCGTCCGGCCTGAGTTCGGTCAGAAAGGATTCCACCGCCTGGATCAACGCTTGGCGGGTGGCGTGGTCTTTGACCGGAGGCAAAGGCTTAAAAATCGTCAGCGACGGCAGTGGTTCAGAGTCGGGCGCGCGTCGAGTTGTCGGACGAATCCGAACCAACAAGTAAGCCAGCAGCCACCAGATACCGGCGGCACCGCTCCAAGCTACGAGCGCCAAAATCCAGGCACTCATCTGTTAGGCGCCGAACGTGCGGGAACTCATCGGGAAGTGACCGGTTCCGTCTGCACCGGCGGCCGGACCGGGCGAGTGTGGGGAAACGTGGCGAACCAGGACAGAGCGTCCCGGAGGGTTTCCGCGAGCGTCTTCTGCGGCTTCCAGCCCAATTCCGAATGACTGTGGGTGCAATCGAAAAACTGACGTTGGCGAGCGTAGTAGGCCGTTTCCCAACAGAGCCGACTGGAACCGGAGCCTCCGAGCCACGCCCAGCCTTCGGCGGCCAAACCGCCCAGCGCCACCAACGGCCAAGGAACGAGTCCGCGGGGAGGGCGGACACCAGCTAGTTGCGCGCCCTGCCGGAGCAGATCTCTCAACCAAACATTGGAATCACCGAGCACATATCGCTGCCCGTTCCGGCCGCGTTCCCCGACCGCTTGAAGTCCGGCCGCGACGTCCTCCACTGCGGCAACATTGAACCCGGTGTGGGGACAGACGGGAAACCGGCCCTGAAGGAGATCCAAAAGGACGCGTCCTGTCGGAGTGGGCCGGTCATCCCCGGTACCCAGGGGAGCGGTGGGACTCGCGATCACCGCCGGCAGCCCCTGAGCAGCAGCTCGCAGAACGGATTGCTCGGCCTCCCATTTTGACACCTTGTAGTGACATCCAGTGGGCGGGCGGGTCGGGAAATCTCGATGCGTCCGGGGGCGTCCCACGGAATGCAGGACGCCGGCGGTGCTTCCATGAATCAGCCGTTCCACAGCAGCCCGACGACAGGCGGCTAAAATATGGCGGGTCCCGTCCACGTTGGTTCGCCAAAGCTCGGGCTGATGCCGGCGGCCGAACTCGTAGTAGCCCGCAAGATGGTACACTTGGCGCATGCCGCGGCAGGCCCGTTCCACCGCGTCGGGGTTGGTGACTTCACCCTCGACAAGTTCGAACTGGGATCCGAAGAGGGCCTCGGCCTTGGCCTGAGAACGCACCAACAGGCGCAGGGCGGTTCCATCCCGGCTCAATTGGCGCACCAAGTGGCGGCCGATAAAGCCTGTGGCGCCGGTCACAAGGATGGTTGGTAAGGACGCCATGAAGCGTGGATGAGGCCCGCTAGTTACCAACTCCCGACGGCAAAGCAAACCTCGCAAATTCCGAGCGTTCGCCCAAACTCTCCTGACCGAGTCAGCCGAATGAGACGCGTGACTTTTACGGCGGATGATTTGGGTCTGAGTTCGGCAGTGAATCAGGCCATTCTCGAGGCGTACACTGACGGCGCGCTGACGAGTGCGGCCTTGATGCTCGGGCAACCTGGATCGGCCGAGGCCATCGAACTGGCGCGACGTCTGCCGGGACTGGAAATCGGCTGGCACGCTCATCTGTGCGACTCTCACCCGGCCCGGGGTGGCCGCTGGGCTCGGACTCCCTGGCAAGCCGCCTGGCAAATCACTCTATTTCCGGGCCATTGGGCGCGGGTTCGGGCTGATTTGGCCGAACAATGGCGCCAGTTTCAGAGCTCGGGCCTGGTCTGTCGGTTCCTAAACACCCACCACCATCTGCACTGTCATCCGTGGGTGGCGCGCTGGCTGGGGGAGCTTGTGGGGGCGACCTTGAGCGGATGGCAGCGGGGACAGGATTACCGCTTTTGGGATCCGCCGGAAGGGGTGGCAACCGTTTGGAGCCGGGCAGCCCTGCGGCGTCGGTGGATACCCGGACCGGGCGGCGGATTAAACTGGCCGGCGGCGGATTCGGTCTGGGGCGTGGATCGATTGTGGCGGATGCAAGCGGACGAAGTCGACCGGACGGCACGTCAGCTTCCGCCAGGGCGACATGAATTTATCTTTCATCCTCGCGGGGGAGCGGCGGATGAGGATTTGAAGGCTTTGTTAGCCTTGCGGCGTCGGGGATGGACCCGGGAGAAGACTGGAGGAGACTGGTGTTCGGGAACTTCGGCTTGACGCATAAGTGTCGGGAAAGTTTACTCCTCGCTCGTAAGCGTCTTGCTGGAGGCGGAGTTCGCCACGGAGAAGTCGGTTTTCCAAACCGGCTTTTTTGTTACCCCGGTGGGACGCACGTTGACGACCTATGAATGCTGACATGCTCGCACAACTCGAGTTCTTTGAAAGAGAGAAGGGCATCAGCCGTGAAGTGCTCCTAGGAGCCGTACACGAGGCACTTCTGGCCGCAGCCAAACGCGCGGTCGGACCGGCTCGGGAACTGAGGGTTGAGATCAATCCCCGTTCCGGAGTGATCCAAGCCTGGGCCAAACTGATTGTGGCCGATCGGATTATCTCCAAGCACGACCAGATTTCGGTGTTCGACGCCCGACGCGCCGGGTTTCCTGATGCCAAAGTGGGTGATGAGGTGGAGATTGAAGTGACGCCGTCCGGGTTCGGACGCATTGCCTCTCAGCACGCAAAGCAGGCTCTGACGGGATACATTCGTAAGGCGGAGAAGGAAAAGGTTTACGCCGAGTACAAAGACCGCGTCGGCGAGATTGTCAGCGGGACCGTACGGCGCTTTGAGAAGTCCGACGTGATTCTTGATTTGGGCAAATCGGAAGCGGTCCTGCCGAATCGGGAGCGGGTCCCCACCGAAGAATATCAGATTGGCGAGCGAATCCGCTGTTTCCTCAAGGCCATTGAACAGTCTGTCCATGGTCCGGAGATCATCTTGAGTCGTGCGGATCCCGCCTTTGTATTGAGCTTGTTTAAGTCCGAGGTGGCGGAGTTGAAAGACGGTACGATTGAGGTGAAGGCGATCGCGCGGGAACCCGGGTTCCGCACCAAACTCGCCGTCTATTCTCGTGATTCCAAGGTGGATCCCGTCGGTGCCTGCGTGGGACTGCGAGGTCAGCGGGTAAAGAACATTGTCCGCGAGCTCAACAACGAGAAGGTGGATATTATTCCCTGGTCAGCCGACATCCGGGCGTTTGTCGCCAAGGCGTTGGATCCAGCTCGGGTGAAGAGTTTTGTGGTGGATGAAGCTCGCCGCCGGATTCTCGTGACGACGCCGCAGGATCAACTGCCGTTGGCGGTCGGTCGGCGCGGTCAAAATGCCCGGCTGGCGTCCCGTTTGACGGGTTGGGAGATCGACATTGAGGCGGAAGCCGATGTCAATAGCTTCGAAGCCCGGGTGGGTCATGCAGTCCAGGAATTGGCCACGGTTCCCGGCATTTCGGAGTCGCAGGCAAAAGTACTGGTCAACATGGGATTCCACGGGGTCGAGGATTTATTGGATGCCAGCGTTGCCGATCTCGCCCAAAACCCGGAGATTGGTCTGGCCGCGTCCACGATTCTGGAGGCGGTCCGGGGAGAACTCGTCCGCCGACAGGCCTCGGGGACACCACCGGAAGTCCCCGCAGCGGTTTGAGCTGCTGGCCGAGCGGGCTTTTGCCCTCTCTGCTCCTGGCCACCGGTTAAACCGGATAGGGAGCCTTGATTTGAAGAAAACGAAACTATGCCCGTTCGAATTTACGAAATCGCCAAGGAGCTGAAGCTGGAGAACAAGGTTGTCCTCTCCAAGGCGAAGGAATTGGGCATTTCGGCCGCCAAGGTTGCTTCGAGTTCGCTCGACAAGATCACGGCCGAATACCTCCGAGATCAACTGCTCCCCATGGCCCCAGGCGCCGAGGGAGGTGCGGCAGCAGTCGACGCGGCGGTGTCGGCCGAAGCCGAACGCCCGGTGATCATTGTTCCTCCGGCCCCGGCGCCAGTTCCCGAACCGGTCGCTGAAGAAGAGGTCGACGAGGAACTCGAATCGACAGAGGTCGAGACGACGCCAGTGGATTCGGCTCCGGTTTCCGACCCGGTGCCAGCGGTGGCCCCGGCCCTTGCTCCGGTCGAGTCCGTCCCGGCCGTACCCCTTTCGCCCGCTCCGGCGGCTCCCGTGGCTCCCAGTGTCCCGGTGGCCGAAGTCCCGGCTCCTGTTCCGCCCCCTCCTCCTATTCCTTCCGTCGTCGCCCCTCCGCCCGCTCCGGCTCCTGCTCCGATAGCGGCCCCACCTCAGCCGACTCCTCCGCCTCCGGCCCCGCCCTCACCCGTAGTCCCTCCGGCCCCCCGGGTCGGGGATTTGGTGGGACGGGTCAATCTCGATCGCTTCCAGCGCGGCCGAGGAGGTGGCGCTCCCGCCAGCCGCGACGACCGCGGTCGCGGTCCGGTCGATCGCCGCAATACCCCGCCG
>JAFLEF010000030.1 GCA_017309115.1 Verrucomicrobiota bacterium
GGGCTGTGGTTGGACTGACGCGTCAGCAGCCTGGTCGGAAAGCTGAGAGCTGAGAGCTGAGAGGTCGGAACGGGAAAGCGGGAGAGGAAGGCGCGAAGCGTTTTGGACTGCGCCAGCCCTCTGGCGCTTTGGGGCGGGTGAGTGGCAGCTGGGGGCTGTGGTTGGACTGACGCGTCAGCAGCCGTGACGAAAAGCGGTAGCTCGCTGCGTTCGCGACCGCACTCCAAGACGCTTCGCGTGGGCGACGCGGGTGAGGAAATGAACCTCTTGTGTCTGTTACACGAACGGCTCGGTGGAACCTCGCCCTACCGGTTATTTCCGATCCAGGTTCTTAGCCAGTTGCTCAGGGGTGACGGTGGAGGGGATGCCGTCGGCGGGGATTTCGCCGCCGGCGATCCAGACCAAGCCGTTCAAAACCACTTTGCGGAAGCTGTCGTTGGCCCAGTTGTTGTGGAAGTGGGCCCCGGTGAAGCCGAAGCCACGTCCACCACCTGGACGGTCATAGGTCCACATCAGGACCTGCGGTTCGCCCTTCTTGACGGCTTCCCGGACCCATTGATTGCCGGAGTGCGGTCCGTCGCCCCGTTCCATGGTGGAGGCGGGCGCCACGGCACTCAGAATAGGGGTGACCCCTTTCATGTCCGGCACGAAGCGCATGTGGAAGTACCATTCGTCGTTGATGGCAAAGGGTTTGACGCCGCGGGCCACGGGGTGATTGGGAAAGGTGGTGAAGGAGGCGTTCCAGTGCGGATTCACGCTCCAAAACGTTTCAAAGTAGCCGCCCGTCCAACGCAACATGGCGTTACCGGGATCGCCCTTGGGGACTTCGACCCCGTAGTGGGCGGCGCCGATGCCCACGCCCTTCGCCGCCAGGGAATCCAAGAGTTTCAATCGGTCCGGCTTGATGGCGGGATGGCCGTCGCCGCCGTCGGCAAAGAGCAACACGGCGTTGGCTGATTGCAGGATGCTGACATCGGCGGGCCAGCCGTTGCTGGCCACTACGGCGCGGTAGCCGGGGAGTTGGTTCAACGCGTCGGCCAGGAGCAGTGCCCCGGCTCGAAACTCATGTTCCCCTTTGCCGTGGCTGGGGGAACCGGCGATAAGGACGATCGTTTTTTGAGCCTGGAGGGGTATCCAGGCGAGGCATCCGAGGATCAGAGCGAGCAAAAACTTCATGGTGATAGGCAATTCTGGACTCGCCGGACGCATCCGCCTATCGGATTCTTCAACCCGCTTTGGTTCCAGACCCAGGGGTTGAGGGTGGGTTTGGGCGGCCGCACCCAAACTTCGCGAAACTGCGAGGCCCGAAACCTGCATGACATTCCCCGTGACCTTGCTGGAAAATCTGATATTCCGGTTCCCGATGCCCCTGAACGTCGAAACTCGGGACCCGGCTGCGGTACAGCGGCGCGTGGCGCAAAACTACTGGCGCATGTTCCCGACGGGGGATCAGGGCTTTGTGGCTCGGGTTTTTCCGTGGGCGCTGGATTGCTTCGACGGGCGGCATCCGGAGTACCGGGCCATCGATGCCCGTTATCACGATTTGGAGCACACTCTGCAAGGGACCCTCTGTTTCTCCACCTTGTTATTGCGTCGGGCTGAAGCGGGCGCTTCGCCGTGGGTTTGTGAGGAGACATTTCAGTTGGGATTACTAGCGATCCTGCTGCACGACACCGGCTACCTGAAGCGTCTGGACGACACAGAAGGGACCGGCGCCAAGTACACCGCGACGCATGTCAATCGGTCCTGTGACTTTGCAGAACGCCTGCTGGTCCAACACGGATTCACCAGCCGGCAGATCCGGGCGGTGCAGAACATGATTCGGTGCACCGGGTTGGGCGTGAATGTGGCGGCGATTCCCTTTGAGACCGAGGAGGAGCGCCTCACGGGTTTCGCGCTGGGAACTGCGGATTTGTTGGGTCAGATGGCAGCGCCCGACTACATCGACAAGCTGCCCATTCTGTTCGAGGAGTTCGCCGAATCTGCGGCCTTCAATGCGGGTCGGGGCGGTGGAGGTCAGGTGTTCAGTTCCGTTGACGACCTGATGCGAAAGACTCCGGGGTTCTGGGCCAACTACGTTCGTCCCAAGGTCGAACGCGATTTCCAGGGGATCTATCGGTTCCTCTCCGATCCCGGCAGTGAACGGAACGAGTACATTGAGCTGATTGAGGCCAATCTGACCCGGCTGCAGCGGCAGTTGGCCAAGGCGGCTTGAGGGTTTCCTGCGGAGGATGCGGAGTTCGCGGAGGGTGGGAAGGGCATCAAGGGGCGGGACCGAGCGCTCGGTAACCTGAAGGGGCGCTCTTTAACCGCAGATTATCGCCGATTCACGCAGATTTCCGGAAGAATCGGTCGCCAAGTTCCCCTGGAGTCTCCGTCAAAGCTCTGGTTCATGGTCCTGACTTTTAACGGTGTCATGGGATTGGACCCCAGCCCGGTTTCCCGCTTTGCTGGGGGAAGTGTCTCGTGAGTATCAACTGCGTCCGCCAGCGGGGTCGGTCCAACTGCGGATCGATTACGCGGGGGAATTGAATCCCCAGCAGTTGGCCGCGGTGTCGGCTCCGCCCGGACCGGCTCTGGTGTTGGCCGGGGCTGGCGCGGGCAAGACCCGCACGCTGACATATCGGGTGGCCTGGTTGCTGGAACACGGCGTGCCTCCGGAACGGATTCTGTTGCTGACCTTCACCAACAAGTCCGCCCGGGAAATGATGCAGCGAGTCTCGGATCTGGTGGGAGGCGACTTGTCGCGCTTGTGGGGCGGTACCTTTCACTCCGTTGGACTACGGGTTCTCCGGCGGCATGCGGATCGGCTGGGATACGCCCCGGGCTTCACCGTGGCCGATCGGGAGGACACCAAGGATTTGCTGGCCGCGTGCATTCAGGATGCCGGCGTGGATCCCAAGGTGACTTTGTTCCCCAAGCCGGAAGTGTTGGGCGAGATGTTCTCCATGGCCCTGAACACCGGACGATCGCTGACCCAGCTTTTGGAAGAGGAGCACGAAGGGTTTCTGCAGTTGGCCGACACGCTGAAGGAGATTGAGCGCCGGTTTGCCCAGCGGAAGCGCGCGGCGGGCCTGATGGACTTCGACGATTTGCTGGTGCTGTGGCTGCACTTGCTGGAAGACCACGCCGATTTGCGCGAACTGTATCAGCGGCGTTTTCAATTCGTGCTGGTGGATGAATATCAAGACACCAACACGCTGCAGAGCCGGTTGCTCGAGGTGCTGTCGGGAGCGAACCGCAATTTGATGGCGGTGGGCGATGACGCGCAGAGCATCTATTCGTGGCGCGGGGCGAACTTCGCTAACATCCTGGATTTTCCGCGGCGGCATCCGGATGCGCAGGTGTACCGCATTGAAACCAACTACCGGAGTACCCCGGAGATTCTCGCTCTGGCCAATGCGGCCATTGCCGCCAACACCCGGCAGTTTCCCAAGGCCCTGCAGGCGGTGCGTCCGTCGGGCGTGAAGCCCGCCCTGGTGGTGTGCAACGACGCCGGGGAACAGGCTTCGTTCGTGGCCCAGCGCGTCTTGGAGCTGCGCGATGAAGGTCGGGCGCTCGACGACATCTGTATTCTGTACCGTTCTCATTTCCACGCGCTGGAACTGCAGCTGGAACTCACTCGGCGGAACATTCCGTTCGTGATCACCAGCGGGATCCGGTTCTTCGAACAGGCGCACATCAAGGACGTGGCGGCGTATCTGAAGTTCCTGGTGAACCCGCGCGACGAACTCGCCTTCAAGCGTCTGGTTCGCATGTTGCCCGGCATTGGTGGCAAGGGGGCGGACAAGTTGTGGGCGAACTTTCTTCAAGCGGTGCGGTGTCGGCACGGGGATCCGGAACCGGTGGTGGCAACGGTGGTCTCGGACAACGACGGCGCGGCGGATGAAGCCGAAGCGGCGCCGGTGCCCCTGGGTTGGTCGATCGCGCCCTTGCTCAGTGCGATCTCCGCCACGGTGCCCAAGCGCACCCAGACCGCCTGGGCGCAGTTCAGTGCCACCATTTCCCAGGCCGAGGCGCCGGAGATGTTTGGGGCGCCGGCCCGGCTGATCCGTCATGTGATTGAGGCGGACTATTCCGACTATCTCGAGGCCACGTACGACAATTCCCAACGCCGACTTGAGGATCTGGAACAACTCGCCAGCTACGCGGAGCAATTTCGCAGCACGCCGGATTTCCTCTCGCAGCTGGCGCTGCAGACCAGTCTCGAAGCGGAGGAATCCACCAAGGACTCAGATGACGAGGAGCGTCTCCGGTTGTCCACGGTGCATCAGGCCAAGGGCCTCGAATTCGGCGTGGTGTTCGTCATCATGCTGAGCGACGGATCCTTCCCCACGCAACGGTCGGTCGATTCCCTGGAAGCGTTGGAGGAAGAGCGGCGCCTGTTCTACGTGGCCACCACTCGGGGCAAGGATGAGCTGTATCTGACCTATCCGTTGGTCCGGATGCTTCAGGGCAACATGTCCTTCAATCCCCAGTCCCGGTTCCTGCAGGAGATCCCTCCCGAATTGATGGAAGAATGGCGTCTGCGCGGATACTCGGGATGGGCCACGGGGAATTTCAATCCTCCGGCCGGCGGATCGTTCCACGCCGATGAAGAACCCTTCTGACATGGAACCCAGCGCTCCGGGGACGGCCACGACGCCGCATCGGCAGCTTTCGGATTTACTCCGGGGCACCGAGCCGATTCTGGCGTTGGCGCCGATGCAGGATGTCACGGACCTGCCGTTCTGGCGGTTGCTGGCGGCGCGCGGCGGTCCGGATGTGTACTGGACGGAGTACTTCCGGGTGACGGCAACGTGGCGGCCGGAGAAGTGGATTTTGCGAAGTCTGGTGGAGAATCCGACCGGACGTCCGGCCATTGCCCAGCTGATTGGTAATGATCCGGCGGCGCTGGCCCGGGCGGCGCGCGAACTCCAGCACTATTCGGTCGCGGCCATCGACCTCAACCTGGGCTGTCCCGCGCCGGTGGTGTATCGCAAGTGCGCCGGCGGCGGGTTGCTTCGGGATCTGGCCCGCATCGAGTCTTTGTTGGGGGCGTTGCGGGAAGCGGTGCAGATTTGCTTCACGGTGAAGACCCGCATTG
Organism: Verrucomicrobiota bacterium; assembly: GCA_017309115.1. Lineage (GTDB taxonomy): Bacteria > Verrucomicrobiota > Verrucomicrobiia > Limisphaerales > UBA9464 > UBA9464. The sequence continues at coordinate 5,087 of JAFLEF010000030.1, forward strand.
GCTTCCAGGATCCGGCTGAACTGGAGTCGTTGCTTCCGGTTTTTGCCCGGCATTCCCTCGACTTGGTGACGGTCCATGGCCGCACCGTCGCGGAAATGTATCGGAGTGAGGTTCACTACGACGCCATTGCGCGGGCCGCCGAGTTTTTGCCATGCCCGGTGTTGGCCAACGGCAACATTGATTCGCCGGAACGAGCCGCGCACGTGTTGGCCACCACTGGAGTGAAGGGACTGATGATCGGCCGGGGCTGCATTCGGAATCCCTGGCTGTTCGAACAGATTCGGGCGTTTCGGAAAGGTGCCCCAGTCGAACTGCCCACCGGTCGAACCGTCCTGCGGTACATCGAAGATCTCTGGGACGTCACCGAACCGCCGGAATCAAAGGAACGTCTGCAAGTGGAGCAGATGAAGCGGTACGTGAACTTCATTGGGCAGGGGATCGGCGTCGAGGCGTCCACGGCGTCGGCGTTTCTGCATCAGGTTCGTCGGGCGACCTCGCGGGCCGAGTTTTTCGGGATCTGCCGGGAGTTCCTGGATCATGAGGAGCGGCTGGAGCTCCGGCCGCATCCGAACGTCGCAGCGGCCAAGAATGAGGTTCCGTTGACTGCGGTCGGGTGAAACTCAGGCCGCCCGGGTGGGTGATACAACGGAGCGGTATTCGCCGGGCTTCATGGATTCAGCTGCGATGCGAATAAGCGACCAGTGCTTTTCCAAGGTTGGTCGGTGATTGGTCCAAAGCTCTAGAATGGCCAGCCTTCGGTCGGCAAGATTCTGCTGATACCGCAGGTTCTTGTCGCAGATTATGATCAAATCAAAGCCTTCCTCCTCAGCCACTCGGAGTAGGTCACCATTCTCCAACTGCCCCCAACCCATCGCGACAGCCGTACAGACCTCGTGTCCGATCAATGCTTCACGCACTTGCCGGGGCGTGCAGACGTCCAGCAGCACCTTCATGCTTGGAGTTCCACCGCAATCCGCCGCCAACCATGCCGCAAAACTGACTGGGCCTGCTCTCGGGTAACTCCCTCAAAGGTGTCGAGGAAGTAGTCCAGTGACAGTCCGTCGGCGAGGTAGTCAAACAGGGTCTGAACTGGCAGACGGGTCCCGCGAAACACAGGAGTTCCACCCAGAATCGCCGGATTAGAGACCACCTGACCGCCCGCCACCGCCACGATGTCGTCTGTCGTAGTCATGGGCGGATCGTAATCGGGCGGACAGCGACCTACAAGCGATCAGCCCCGGTGAACCCGCCACTACCTCAGCAATTCGAATTTTGGCTCTGTCGGTTGGCGGGTCTGCCGCTTGCCGCTTCGGCCATCTTCCCCCACGTTCGCGCGGCTCATGGGAAAAATCGTTGGCATAGATTTGGGAACGACCAATTCGTTGGTGGCGGTCGTGGATAGCGGGATTCCGTTCGTATTGGCGGATGCCGAGGGGCAACGGCTGACCCCGTCCGTGGTTCATTTCCCCGGTCCGGATCAGGCGCCCTTGGTGGGGCGTTCGGCCAACCGGGTCCGCGTCGTCAAACCCCGGGAAACCGTCTATTCGGTCAAGCGCTTCATGGGTCGGCGTGGCGCGGAGATTCCCCGGGAAGAGATGCTGGTGACCTATCCCGTCAGGGGCGAGGGATCGGGGCCGGTGACGATTGAGATCTGGGGTCGGGCGTGGACTCCGGAGGAAGTTTCCGCCGAGATTCTGAAGAAGCTCAAAGCCGATGCCGAGGCGTCCCTAGGCGAATCGGTGACGCGGGCGGTGATCACGGTTCCGGCCTACTTCAACGACGCCCAGCGCAATGCCACGATTAAGGCCGGGGAACTGGCTGGGCTGACCGTCGAGCGCATCGTCAACGAACCCACGGCGGCGGCGCTCGCCTATGGATTGGACAAGCTGGGCGACCGTTCCCGGATTGCGGTGTACGACCTGGGTGGAGGCACGTTCGACCTGTCCATTCTGGAATTGAATCAGGGGACGTTCCAGGTCCTGAGCACCCACGGCGACACCCGCTTGGGCGGTGATGACTTTGATCGGCGATTGGCGGATCACCTGATTGGGTTGATCGAACAGGCGGGCGGACCGGATGTGCGGAGCGAGGCGTCCTTGCTTTCGCGGGTCCGAGAGGAAGCGGAGCGGGCGAAGATACGGCTGAGTTCCGAGACCGAAGTGGAGGTAGCGCTGCCCTTTTTGCAGGGGACGTTCAGCTTTAGCTGTCGGATCAGCCGGGAGGATCTCGAACGACTGACCAAGGATCTCGTCGAGCGGACCCGCGGCCACTGCCTGCGCGCTCTGGCCGATGCGAAACTGGAGGCCAAGGATCTCCAGCAGGTGATTTTGGTGGGCGGCCAGACCCGCATGCCGTTGGTTCGGCGGCGGGTGTCGGAGTGGTTCGGCTGCGTGGAGTTTGCGGAAGCCCGAGGGGAAGTGCGACTGGGTGAGGAGTATCACCGCACCGTGGGTCCGGAGTTGAACACCAGCGTGAATCCGGACGAAGCCGTGGCGCTTGGGGCGGCCATTCAGGCGGAGATTCTCTCGGGCGGATTCCGGAATCTGCTCCTGCTGGACGTCACGCCACTGTCGCTGGGAATTGAGACCTTTGGCGGACTGATGAACGTGATCATTCCGCGAAACACCACCATTCCGGTGAAAGCCGGAGAGGTCTTCACGACGGCGGTGGACAATCAGCGGTCCATGCTGATTCACGTGCTCCAAGGGGAGCGGGAACGGGCGCAGCACAACTGGTCTCTGGGTCGCTTTGAACTGGAATTTGAACCGGCCCCCAAGGCCGTGCCGCGGGTCGGCGTGCAGTTCGAGATTGATGCCAACGGCGTGTTGCACGTGTTGGCCCGCGATCTTCGCACGGGAAATCAGAAGATCGTGGAAATGAAGTCGGCGGTGGACGTGAGCGACGCCGAGGTCAACCGCATGATCGAAGAGTCCGTGGAGAACGCGTTTGATGATCTGAAGGCGCGTCAGTGGATCGAAGCCAAGCTCAAGGCCGGGGAGAATCTCATTGCGACGCGCAAGACGATGGCGGACTACGATTCCGAACTGGATCCGGAGTATCGTCAGCAGTTGCTCCGGGCGCTCGAGGACGTCGAGGACGTACTGGCGCAGGAGAATCCGAAAACGAAGACGGGCGAACCCGCCCTGTTGAAGGCGGCGAACGCCCGTCTGGATCAAGTCACCGGTCCGCTGGCCGAGTACGCCATGGACCAAGTGATGGAACAGATGCTGCGACAGCGCGGAATGCTCCCGCCGGAACCTCCGACCGAACCTCCGACTTCAGGCGGGAGGAGTTGACGGGTCATCCAGCGGGGGAGGGTTGAACCTCGGAGCTTCCGGGGCAGTGGCCGGGGGTCGGCTGTCCCGATTATCCCGGTTGTCCCTATTGTCCCGCATATCCCGAGGACGGGACGCGACCACAGCCGCCACCTGGGCCGGCATGTCGTGTTCGTGCAGTTTGGACGGAGTCTGGCCGGTTTCCCGGGGGTCCTTGGCCCGCTTGTTTTTGGGCAGAGGACTCACCATGACGGTGATCGAACGTCCAATCAGCTTCGGCGCGAAATCGGCTTGGCCCCAGGGCGCGACGTCTTTGAGGAATTTCTCCATAACGGCCTGACCGATCTGGGTTCGGGCCATTTCGCGGGCGCGGAAGCGGAGGGAGACCTTGACCTTGTGATCTTCGCAGAGGAAGCCGACGGCATGGTCGAGTTTGATGCCGAGATCGTGGGGGTCGATGCGGGGGGAGAGCTGGACCTCCTTGACCGTGTGCGCGTGCTGACTCTTTTTGGAATCCCGCTCCCGTTTGGCCTGCTCGTATTTGAACTTGCCGAAGTCAACGACTCGGCAAACCGGTGGATTGGCGGTGGCGGCAATCTCAACCAGGTCCAATCCCTGGGTTCGGGCCAAGTTGATCGCAGCCCCCAACTCCATAATGCCGGCCTGAGAACCGTCGGCATTGATGACGCGAACCTCGCGGGCGCGAATTTTCCCGTTGATACGGTACTGAGGCTGCGGGGGACCGTGGCGGGGAACAAAAGGGCGGCTCAAGCGACCCTCTCCAATTTAAGGTTAACCATGAATAGAAACAGATACCCGGCACATTTCGATGTGCTTGACTAGAACTACGCCAGCCGAGTTGTCGCGGGCAAGGCAAAACTGTTCGGGTCCTGACACTCAGTCTAAGTTCGATCTGAATCTCCGGGGCTTCCCCCGCGTCGAGCCTGACCGTATCCCTTTCGGGTGCTGCCGCTCATGCGTGTTCCCTTTCTCGCCTGTCTCTCGATTTGCGCCGTCACAGCCGTGATTTGGGCCGAGCCACTGCCGGGTTCTCGCGCCCCGGCGGCGACCGTGGATTTTGCCTCGGAGGTGCAGCCCATTCTGTCCAAGAAGTGCTTCGCCTGCCATGGCGCCGATGAAGGGTCCCGCAAAGCCAAACTGCGTCTGGATTCCTTTGCCGAAGCCACCCGACCACGGACTCCTCGGGCGGCCGTGGTGCCCGGCGGAGCGAAAGACAGCGAGTTAACGCATCGGATCCACTCGCAGGATCCCGAGGAGATAATGCCGCCGCCGGAACTGAAGAATCCTTTGACCGATGCCGAGCGGGAGATCTTAGAGCGGTGGATCGACCAAGGAGCTGAGTATTCCCCGCACTGGGCGTGGACTCCGCCGGTTCGACCGCCCCTGCCGCCGGTGGTGAATCGGGGATGGGCTCGGAACGGAATTGACCGGTTTGTGGCGGCGAAATTGGACGAGGTGGGATTGGAACCGTCCCCGGCGGCGGATCGGCATGTGTTGATTCGCCGGTTGTCGTTGGACCTGACCGGACTTCCTCCGTCAGCCGAAGACGTGGCGGCCTTTGTTAACGACCGGAGCCCCCAAGCCTACGAAGCCGCCGTCGATCGCCTGCTGGCCTCGCCGCATTTTGGCGAACGTTGGGCCCGGATATGGATGGACCTGGGACGTTACGCCGACTCCGCCGGTTACGGTTCGGATCCGCTGCGACCCAATATCTGGCCGTGGCGCGACTGGGTGATTGGCGCCTTGAATCGGAACCTACCGTACGACGAGTTTACGCGGGATCTTTTGGCGGGTGACCTGGTCGAGAACGCCACCGAGGAACAGAAGGTCGCCACCGCGTTTCATCGGAACACGATGACCAACACCGAGGGCGGTACGGACGACGAGGAATGGCGGGTGGCGGCGGTGAAGGATCGGGCCGGGGTGACGGCGCAGGTCTGGATGGGCCTGACCATGAACTGTGCGCAATGCCACACCCACAAGTTCGATCCGATCACCCATCGCGAGTACTACTCGTTCTATTCCTTCTTCAATCAGACCGCGGACTTCGATCAGCCGGACGAGCGTCCGACTATGCCGGTTTACTCTGCGGTGGAACGTCAGCGCCGGGATGAACTTAAGGCGGCGATTGAACGGGTGGAGACGGAGTACTTGGCGCCGAATCCGGCGTTCGACGCCGAGTTGATCGCCTGGGCGGCGAAGGCGGCCGTTCCGGTGCCGTGGCAACCACTGGTACCCACGACTGTGATATCGGTGGCGACCAACGCCCCAACGTTTAACACGGAGGCGGACGGAACCATCCGGGTGGGTGGACCGGTATCGGCCCGCGACACCTATGCCCTCACCGCTCCGGTGTCATTGCCCCGCCTCACCGCGGTGCAGGTGGAGGCGTTGACCGATCCGGCGTTGCCGCACAACGGGCCTGGTCGGTCGGAGTCGGGAGCCTTTGTGCTCAATGATCTTCGGCTGGAATTGATTCCCGCCTCGGCCGAAGCGCGTCCGGTTCGTTTTGTCCGACTTGAAGCGCCGGGTGACGGTCGGATTCTAAGTCTGGCGGAAGTTCAGGTCTCCTCGGGAGGCGCTAATGTGGCGTCGCAGGGGACGGCTCGGCAGTCCAGCACCGACTTTGGCGGCGACGCGGCGCGGGCGGTGGATGGCAACACGGACGGACAATACGATGCCGCCAAATCGACCACCCACACCCGGACCGAGAAGGATCCTTGGTGGGAACTCGACTTGGGCAAGGAACAGCCAGTGGAATCGGTGGCGATTTGGAATCGAACTGATCCCGGAGTCGGGGTTCGCCTGGCCAATACCCGGGTCCTGCTCCTAGATGCTCAGCGGAAGCCAGTGTGGCAGGGATTGTTGGAAGCCGCGCCGGCCCCCATGACCCAGGTGGGGCCGAGCTCGCCTCAGTTGCTGCCGCTGGTGCGAGCCTCGGCTGATTCCAGTGCCGGCGATTCTGCGGCGGGCGAGGCCGTGGATGGCGATCCCGGGCGGAACTCGGGCTGGTCACCGAGCAGTCCGGGAACGTCGCATCGTTGGACGGCGGAGTTGGCGGAGCCCTTGAATCTGAGCGGTCAGGCCCGGATTCGCGTCACCCTGGCGCAGAACTACGGAGAACAACGCACCCTGGGTCGATTCCGCGTGGCGGTGACAGATCAGCCCGCCCCGGTGCGAACCTTGCCGGGCCACCTGGAGACGATCGTCCGGATGAGTCCGGATCAGTGGACGGAATCCCAAAAGGCCACCCTGGCCGAATTCTACCGACCCGAATCCCAGACCTTGGGCGGGAAGGCGCGGGAGTTGGTCGACCTGCGAGCCCAGCGCGCCGCCATTCGCGGAACGCCGCTTCCGGTTCTGCGCGAACTCGAGCCGGCGTCCTTGCGGGCCACCCGGGTGCTCAATAAGGGCAATTTCCTGGACCCCGGCGAGCCCGTGCCGCCCGGAGTGCCCGGGGCCTTCCATGCCTGGCCGGCGAACGCGCCGACGAATCGGTTGGGCTTGGTGCAGTGGCTGATGGCTCCGGACAATCCGTTGACGGCCCGGGTAGCGGTCAATCGGACTTGGGCCCAGCTCCTGGGTCAGGCCTTGGTCGAGACCGAGGAAGACTTCGGAACCCAGGGAACCTTACCCACCAACCGGCCGTTGCTGGACTGGCTGGCGGTCAGCTTCCAAACGGCGCCGACGGCCGGAGCTGCCCGGGATCCGTTTCATCCGGAATTGGGTTGGGACTTTAAGGCGTTGGTCCGACTGATCGTGACGTCGGCCACCTACCGCCAGTCGTCCGTGCTGACCCCAGACCGTTTGGAGAAGGATCCGCTCAATAAGTACTACTCCCGGGCTCCGCGACGGCGTCTGGATGCCGAGACGGTGCGCGACCAGGCCCTAACGCTGAGTGGCTTGCTGAGTCGGAAAGTCGGGGGACCGAGCGTTTATCCGTATCAGCCCGAAGGCCTCTGGCGGGCGGCGTTCAATGGGGAACGCAGCTGGGTTCCCAGCGAGGGTGAGGATCGCTATCGCCGCGGCATTTACACCTTCTGGCGACGGACCGTGCCTTATCCGAGCATGGCGACCTTCGACGCGCCCAGCCGGGAAGCGTGTACGCTGCGTCGTCAGCCCACCAACACGCCGTTGCAGGCCTTTGTCACGTTGAACGATCCGGTCTTCGTGGAGTGTGCCCAAGCGTTGGGTCGGTGGTTGGCGGGACAACCGGGGACGGTGGCGGATCGGGTTCGTCAGGGCTTGGAGCGGGTGTTGGCCCGGCCGGCGTCGAAGCAGGCTGTGCGCGAACTGACCGACCTCTACCAAGCCGAATTGGCGGGCTATCAGGGTCAGCAGGACGGAGCCCGGCAACTGGCGACCGAGCCATTGGGACCGCTCCCGCCGGAGCTGACCCCGGAGTCAGCCGCCGCCTGGACGACGGTGGCCAACGTGCTGCTGAATTTGGACGGCGTGCTCACGAAGAACTGATGCTGACCGTCAGAAATCCTTCAGGGTTCCTCAATCTGTGGGACATGAGCATTGACGCGGCGACCTTGGTTGATAGCTTTCGCGGCTCGCTCCAGCCGGGAGCCCCTGTCTATCATGAAACGTCAGTACCAGCCTTCTAAGATTCGACGCGTCCGCCAGCACGGTTTCCGTGCCCGCATGGCCACCAAGAGCGGTCGCATGATCCTCAACCGTCGTCGCCGGCTGGGTCGCAAGCGTTTGACTCCGGTTTGAGTCGTTGACGAGTGCTCGTCATGTCCGCGACGCCTCGTCCCCGGTTGCGTCTGCGCCGGGAACAACGGCTGCGGGCGGGACGAGACTTTGTCCGTCTCAAGGAAGAGGGAAGACGACAGGTTCAGGGTTGCCTGATTCTCAATTGGGAGTTGGCCACTGAACCGAATCCCACCTCCCGGGTGGGGGTTGTGACCAGCAAATCGATCGGTGGCGCCGTGGTGCGCAATCGGGCTCGACGACTGCTTCGGGAGACGTTTCGCCGCCATCAGTGGGATTTTCGGCAGCCGGTAACCGCCATTTTGGTGGCTCGCCGATCCATCGCGGGCAAGACTTACTCCCAGGTGGAGAAGGATTTCCTGACCGCCCTCCGTCTGGCCCGCTTGGTCGGCGACAGCGCGCCGCTCCCGCCCACCACCCCGGCATGAATCCACTTCGCGTCAGTTTGCTGCTGGTGTTGCGGACCTATCGGATCCTGGTGTCGCCGGTGAAGAACGCGGTTCTGGGAATTCACGGGGCGTGCCGGTTTTACCCCACCTGTTCGGCCTACGCCGAAGAAGCCGTCCAACGTCACGGGGTGGTCTGCGGGGTCGCTCTCGCCACCCGCCGGATCTGCCGGTGTCATCCGTGGGGCGGTTCGGGAATCGACCGGGTTCCCGAGACGGTACGAATCATTTCCTGACTCATTCGCATGGATCGTAAAGGGATTGGAATCCTCGTTATTGCTTTTGGACTGATGCTGGCTTGGCCGGCCTTGGTTACGAAACTGTATCCGCCCAAGCCCCAGCCACCCGGGGCGACCAACAGCCTGACCCAGGTTCCCAAGGGCTCCAATGCGGTGGTCGTCCCAGGTGCGACCAATCTCCCGGTGGTTCCACCCGCCGCAGCGCTGAACCCCGCAGGTCCCCCGGCGCAGCTGCTTTCCGCGATGCCAGGCAAGACGGTCGTCCTGGAGAACGACCAGGTGCGGGCCACGTTCACGTCCCAGGGGGGCGGGTTGAAGATGGTGGAGTTGAAGGAGTATCCGGCGGTGGTCGGCTGCCGGAATCGGAGCCAAGCGCAGTCCACAGCGTTGGCCACCCTGAATGATCCTTCGTTTTCCCCGGCCTTTGTGCAGTTCGCTGCCCCAGGATTCGGAATGGATCAGGAGTTCGCCATCACCTCCGCCGGCGGAGTGGTTCGGGCGCAAAAGGATTTCCCGGGCGGACTTCGGATCATCAAGGAGTACCGCATCGCCAGCAATTACGTCTTCAAGGTCAATATCCGCTATGAGAACACCGGCACCCAGCCGGTGGCCTTGCCCGGCGGCGAATTGGTGATTGGTACGGCCTCCTCCCAGGACCGGCACGAGACCGCTGAGTGGCTCGGTGCTCACTGGTTCAACGGTTCCAGTGCCGAACACGTCAACATGTCGTATTTCGCCAATCGCTTCCTGGGATGCGTTCCGGGAACGCCTCGGACGGAATTCGTCGGCGGAGCCAGCAACGTCGTGTGGGGCGCCGTGCATAATCGCTTCTTCGCGATGATCGCGATCCCGGATCGGCCGGCCGACCAGATCATCATTCGCGATTTTCCCCTGCCCAAACCCTCTGCCAAGGAACGCGAATCCGACGGTCGACTGAATCCGGATCCCCGGGCGTACCAGGCGGCCTTGATTTTCACTTCCAGCGCGCTGGCCCCGGGTCAGTCGCAAGAGAAGAGCTTCAGTCTCTACGCTGGCCCCAAGGAGTACTTCACGTTGTCGCGAATGCGCCTGGGGTTGGAGGCGGTGATGGATTTCTCAGGCTTCACCGGCTTCTTCGCCAAGGGCCTGCTGCTGTGCCTCAACGCCCTGCATCAGTTCATCCCGTCCTACGGCTGGGCCATCATCGCCCTCACGGTGATCATCAAGGCGGTGTTCTGGCCGCTGACCGCGATCAGCACCCGCTCCATGAAGCGGATGCAGGCGATTCAGCCGGAACTCCAGGCGATTCGGGAGAAGTACAAGAACGAGCCGGCCAAACTCCAGGAGAAGACCATGGAGTGCATGAAGCGGAACAAGGTGAATCCGGCGGCGGGCTGTCTGCCTCTGCTGATTCAATTCCCGGTGTTCATCGGCTTCTTCTTCATGCTGCGAACCGCCATTGAACTGCGGGGCGCCACCTTCCTGTGGGTCTGCAATCTGGCCGAACCGGACACGCTCTTCACCATTCCCGGACTGGGCTGGGTGCCGTTCCTCGGAATCGTGGGCGTGGGTCTGCCGTTCAACCTGCTGCCGCTACTGATGGGCTGCACCTCGCTCTGGATGGCGCATCTGACGCCGGTGTCGCCGCAGATGGATCCGGCGCAGCAAAAGATCATGAAGTATATGCCCGTGTTCTTCGTGGTCTTCCTCTACAATTACAGCTCCGGACTGACGCTGTACTGGACCGCCCAGAATTTGCTGAGCGTGCTGCAAACCAAGCTCACCCGCATGAACGATGCAAAGGCCAACGGAAAGGCCTCGCCACCGTCGCCTCCTCAGCGCAAAAAGGCGTGAGTACCACCCGCCTTCACCCTTAGACTCCTTTCCCTTCCCGTGAACGAGACGCCCCAAATTGATCCCAAGGCCACGCTGGACGAGATGCTCAAAACGCTCGGCTTCAGTGTCACCATTGAGGAACGGCCGATGGACGACCAGATCCTGCTCGACATCCAAACGGATGATCCGGGCCGGTTGATTGGTCGGTCCGGTCAGACCCTCAGTGAGTTGCAGTATCTGCTCAACCGCCTGGTCTTCCACCACGACGCCAAGATCCCCCGGATCATCCTGGATGTCTGCGGCTACCGTCAGCAGGCCCGGGACCAACTCATCAAACGCGCCATGGAGACGGCCGAGAAGGTGCGCCGGTGGGGTGACGTCCTGGAATTGGAGCCGATGAATGCCTACGACCGTTGGGTTGTGCACAATGCGCTCAAGGACGATCCCGATGTCGAGACCTCCAGTGTCGAGGTCGAGGGCAGCGACAAGAAGGTCATTCTGATTCGTCCCCGACGTCGGGCCTGAGTTCGGGGCTTCGCGGGATCGTTTGCCTATGCGTTCCCCCGAAGCAGAACCGAGTTTTCCGGAACGGCCCGTCCAGCGGTGGCTGCGCGCGGGTCCGCTGGAACTGATTCTGGAGGAGGGCGACCTCCGGTATGTGCGCTTCGGCGACCAGGAATTGGTGCGCCGACTGTATGGCGCGGTGCGGGATGCCAACTGGGGCACGGTGCCGGGAGTGCTTTCCAAGGTAGTTCTCCAAAAGGCTGCTGACTCCTTCTCGCTGACCTACACCAGCACCCATCAGCAGGGCGATATCGACTGGGTTTGGGAGGCGACAATCACCGGGAGTTCTGCGGGCGAGATTCGGTTCGAGTTTGCGGGCGAAGCCCGGTCCACGTTTCGACGCAATCGGATTGGCCTGTGCGTGCTGCATCCGGCGAATCTGGCCGGTCAGGAAGTGGCCGTGGTCCGCCAAGACGGACGGGCGGATCGAATCCGGTTTCCGAACCTGATTGAGCCCCAGCAGCCCATCCCCGGTTGGGAAACTCTGGGGCGCCTGTCTTGGGACGTGGTTCCCGGAGTGGTGGCGGAGTTGGAATTCATCGGCGACGAGTTTGAAACGGAGGACCAACGAAACTGGATCGACGCCAGCTTCAAGACCTTCAGCACGCCGTTGCGGCTGCCGTTCCCGGTGGAGGTTCCGGCGGGCACCCGCGTGCGGCAGGAAGTGATCCTGCGGCTGAAGGGTTGTCCGGTTCCAAGGGCCAGGACTGATTCCCGCGGGCCGGTGGAGATCACGGCGGGAACCGAACGCCAGCGACTGCCCTCGCTTGGTCTGATGGTGGCCACCCCGGTGCAACCGCTGACCGCGCTTGAAGTGGCACTGTTGGAACGGCTGAGCCTCTGGCATCTGCGGGTGGACATCCGCCTGGCCGATCCCACGTGGCCCGTGGTGTTGGCCCTGGCGGTCGAACAGGCGGCGCTGCTGGCAACTCCCCTGGAACTCGCCGTTCATCTGCCGCGGCAGGGTGGCCCGGACCTGCTGCGGGATCTCGCGGTCCGCTTGGGACGGTCCAAGTGCGACGTGGTGCGAATTCTCGCCTTTCGGGAGGGCGAACGAACGGCCTCGACGGAGGTCCGCGACTGGATTCGCGAGCATCTGGGATTCCTGGAGGTCCCAATCGGCGCGGGAACCGATGGCGACTTCTGTCAGTTGAACCAGAACCGGCCAGAGCCGCCGGTGGAGTTCGTGCACTGGTCGATGAATCCCCAGGTTCACGCGTCGGATCTGACCTCCATCCTGGAAACTCCGGAGGCGATTCCCGCTCAGATTCGCACGGCGCAGGCGTGGTATCCGGAGGTTCCCCTGGTCGTGTCCCCGGTGACGCTAAAGCAGCGTTTCAATCCGGTGGCCACCACGGCAGCGCTCGCGACCACTTCCGAGGACCTGCCGCCGTCGGTGGATCGCCGGCAGGGCAGCATTCTCACGGCGGGCTGGACGCTGGCGGTCCTGAAGGCGCTGGCGGAAGCGGGGGTGGAAAGTGTAACCCTCTTCGAAACCGTGGGCTGGCGCGGGGTGGTGGAACGCGAAACGGGTTCGGCGTGGAACGGCCAGGCGAACTATCAGCCCGGGCAGGTGTTTCCGGTGTACTACGTTCTCGGGTGGCTCACTGCCTTTGGCAACGGTGAGGTGTGGGCAAGCCGCAGCAGCGATCCACGGCGAGTGGAAGTGCTGGTGCTGACTCGGAAAGATCAGGTGGCCGTGCTGCTGTTCAATCTGACAGCGGAGACCCAGACCGTCCGCCTGCGGGGCTTCGGGACGTTGACGCATCACCATTCCATTCCCTGGGAATCGGCGGAGTGGACATCTCGGCCGGAGACCTTCCTGCGGGCGTCAGGCCGGCGTTTGGAACCGCAGTCTGGAGACGTTCGTGAGGTTTCCCTGGAGCCCTATGGATTCCATCAACTGCTGGGCTAGCCGGGGAGGGGGACGGGAGAGCGGGAGAAAGTGGGAGGGGGAGACTTGGAGAGACGGTGAAGGAGTCGCGAAGCGTTTGGAGTGCGCCAGCCCTCTGGCGCTTTGGGGCGCGTCGATGCCAGGTGGCCGCCAGAGTTACTCACGTCCAGCCGCCGGCCGAAAAGCGATCAACTCGGAGGGAAGGGAGGTTTATCCGCAGATTCAGCACAGATTGGACGCAGATTTTTTCTGAAACGCTGAAAAAATCTGCGTCCAATCTGCTGAATCTGCGGTTCCAATGGCCTCTTTCCATTCGCGGTGGGCCACTGGATTCCGGCCTACGGATTCGCGGGCAGCGGATCTCGGATCGTGGCGGCTGAGAGCGGGGGAGTGATCTCCGAGGGATCGAGCGGGCGGAGGGGGATCACCGGCACGGCGGCCGCGACGGTTTCCCGAAATCCGCGTTCCAGGTCAGACCGCTTATGCTGCACCGCGCGGTGTTGGGCCAGGGCCAGAGCCGCCTTGGGGGACAGCTGCCGCGAAGCCCGCCGCTCCAGCAGGCGAATCCGATAGAAGGCGTCACGACCTTCCAAGACAGGACTCAATTCGTTCGGTTCACGGAGTTGGGCCGCAGCCTGGAGCACCGCCGGGTCCAGAGAACTCTTCTCCGGGTCCTCCAACTGCCAGCCCATATCGCCTCCTTGGTAACGCGACTCTTGATCATCGGAGAGTTCCGCCGCCAGCGCGCCGAAACCTTCGGCGGGAAGTTTCAGAGGATCGATTTGCTCCAGCCGCGCGCGGAGTTGTTCCCGGCGGGTCGCACTGGTCTTCGGGGAAAACTCCTGCCGCAGGACGGCCAGGCGAACCTCGCCGAACCGCGGTGCCGGGGTCCCGCTGCGGGCGGCGGCGGACTGAATCTCAGCTTCCGACACCGAGGCGTCGCGCAACTGCGGTTCCAGTTCCCGCTCCTTGAGTTTGGCCACCAGGGCGTTTTCCCAAGCGCGGGTCACTTCGGGATCCTGGTCCAAGCCCAGCTGACGGGCCCGTTCGAGCAGTCGCCGACGCTCCACCAAATCCTGGAGCACCACTTCGGGATCGGGAGCTTCCCCACGGGAGGCTCGCCGCTGCCACTCGGTGCGCACGTCGGTCACCCGCACGACGCTGCCACCCACTTGAACCAGCGCGGTGGCGTCCGGTTCGGGACGGGAAGGTTGGCACCCAACGGCAAGGAGGACCGCCGGCAAAAGAACCAGCAGAAGTGTTGGCTTCATGGCGGGATTACTGACGCAAAACGCGGACGCGGAAGAAGCGCTGGACCGACGGCGGGGCGGTGCGTTCCTTCCAGACGGTGTTGGCCGAACTGGCGGCAGTGAGGTCGGCAGCGGGCTCCACCTCGGAGGTTCCGTTGCGCCACGTGAGCAGGTTGTCAGACAGTTCGATCTGAAAGCTGAGGTCGGTGGCCTGGAGACGTCGGCGATAACCCAAGACGCGCGACTCGCCTCCCGCCAAGATCCGCGGGAGCGCTTCCACGGCGTCGGGATCCGCCTGACGCGGGTCCAGATCAAAGGCGTATTCCTCAAGGTTGGTCAGACCGTCACCATCGGAATCCTGGGTGGCGAACAGGTCGAGCGCTTGCTGATCGGTTGGGAAAAAGGCGGAGCGCCACTCGCTGAAGTTCCGGGCGGTGGCAACCGTGGGAGGAACATTCGTGTTCGGGAAGGCAGTGGCAGCGTCCGAGGCGTCCCATTTGTCCAAGTTGTGGGCGTCCTCCCACCAGTCCGGCAGGCCGTCGCCGTCGGAATCGCTACCGGTGATGTCGAGAATGAGATCCACGCGCTGGGAACCGGCGCGGCCCGTCTGACGCAATTCCATTCCGCTCACCGCCGTGGCGGCCAGGGTCAGAGGTCGTCCATCCAGCGTGATCCGGACAAACTCCAGGGCAGTGGTCGAGCCGGTGAGCGGCACAGCGCCGGCGGCCACCGTCAGGTCATAGGCCAGGGCTTCATGCGGCAATCGCAGTTGATACGAGTACCGCCCGCCAGCGAGGGAGGTTGCCTGGGTGCGAAACTGCTGTTCCCGACCGCTGGCGCCGGCGGTTCGGACGGTCCACACCAGTTCACCACCGGTCAGGGGAAACTCCCGGCCGGCCAGACGTTGAACGATTCGGCCGAACAACAGGGTGGAAGGTTCGCTGATGCGGGCGGCGCTTAGGTCAGGGACGAGCGGCGTCAGCAGCAGGAGCGCTGAGCCGAACCATCGGAGGAACCGAAGACCGGGCCGGGACAAGCGAGCGAAGGGAAGAGTCTTCATGCGGGGAAGGGAGGGCGAGGTTCAGTTGCCGGAGTAGCCGTAGGTTTCGAAGGTCAGGACGATATCCTCGACGGCGAGGTTGAACTCGGTGAGGCCTGTGTTCGGACTGCCGTGGAGCGTCTGGCCGGGGATGATGAGGTACCAATCGGTGTTCCAGACGGAGCGTCCGATGAAGCGGGTGGCGTTGTATTCCGGATCGTCGTCGGTGACGCCTGCTCGGAAGCTGGAGAAGCGGCGGACGGCTCCGAGCGGACTGCTCAGACTGTCGAGCGCGGCGATCCAATTGGGTCGGCCCAGATCGGCTAGGCCGGTGGGATGCGGCACGGGAATGGCCTGATCCACGATGTTCCAGGTGCGGGTCTCGAGTGTGGGACTGTCGGGAATGGTCATGACGTCCATGCCGGCGGGGACCAGGTACACGTAGGGCGTTCGGGCCAGTTTATCGACGGGGTAGCCGGCCAGATGCACCCCCGCGGAACGAATCTTGGTGGCGAACATCGTGGGGTCATAACTCGAGTCACCGGCGCTGAGCGGTTGACCGAAGAAGTTGCGTCCGGCGGTCACGGTGGAGCCGAAGCGGAACACCAGTCCGGGCTGCGCGAACTGGGTTCGGGCGGCGAACGGACGGCAGTAGCGACGGAACTCCGGCAGCACCCACAGATTGTTCACGCGCGCCTGCTGCAACCGGGTGGTCCACTGTTGGTCGGTCGTGGCCCGATACAGTTCGTGGCGCAGCGAGAAGGAAGTGGTGTCGAACTGGAAATTGTTGAAGCCCAGCCGGCCTTCGACGGCGCGGAAGTTCTCGTGCAGACGGGCCATGATTCCGGCCAGTCCCCCACGGTTCAGTGGCTTGGTGTCGGCCAGATCGCCGAGGGTCCGTTCCCGAAGAATTTGACCCAGGACCGGTTGAGCCGAGGCCCGGTCGTTGGGATCGAAGTTGGTCTCGTAGTCGTAGGCCTTGGTTGCCAGGTAGCAGTAGCGCTGAGCCAGATCGAAGGCGGAGCGATACTTCTGCAGGGACTCGTGACGGGCGCTGCGGAACAGCGTGTCATGATAGCGATTGCTCTGGGTGGCGGCGGCGAGCCGGGTGTTGGCGTTGCGCCGTTCGTCCACTAGGCGAATGCCTTCCTGAAGCGTCGCGCGGTATTGATCCAGGAGCAGTCGGACCTGTTCGCGAAGGTTCATCACTTTGATCCGCGTGACGCCTTCGTTCACGAGCAGTTCCTCGATGTCTTTCACCATGCCGACGACTTCATAGTTGAAGCTAAGCTCGTCGACCTTTTTGCCGGTGGAGAGATCGAGGAGTTCCTTTCGGTTCTCGAGAATTCCGGCGGCCTGTTCTGTCGCAATGGCAGAAAGACGGAGGGCAAACTGGGTTGAGAAACCGCCTGTCCGAGCCGCCAACCGGGCCAGGAAGGTGGGATCATTGGCGGTACCAACGACCTTGGGCAGGCCGTCGGCCATTGATTCCGCAATGTCGTGAGCGGCATTGGCGGCGAAGCTGAGACCGGCACTGGTCACATTGAGCGCCCCGATGAACCCATGGAGCGTTTGGAGATCCTTGTAGTGCTCGTCGGCGTACATGAGATTGGTGGCATTGTACCCCGTTCTTAGGGCGAGCAGTTCCACCTGATCGCGAATCTGTTTGTGCAGGAAGTCGTAGTCGCCGACGGCAATCGCGAGCTCGCCCTGGGCTTGGAGCAATTCCGACACCAGCGTCTGCAACCGTCCTGGGGCGGCGCGATCTCCCCAATCCTCCGGGGCGGCGAAGGTGTAGTCGGCGGCGGTCGCCGGGAGGTCGAGTTCGAGAATCCCGTCCAGCAGTTCCACCGTGGTGTTGCCTTCGTAAGTGATGTCCTGAAGGAAGTGGCTGGCGACAATTTCCTGATACTCTCCGTTGAGTTCGTTGGTCAGGGACTGGTGCCAGCCCAGGAATTCAGCGCGGTAGGACTCCGCCGGTTGCGGGGCAAACTGTTCCGTAATGTCATTGGCATCGACATACATGAACAGGTTGAGGTCCGGACCATTGTAGCCCGCTGGATACGGTTTACCGGAGCCTATGGTGCCCGAATAAGGCGTGCCGAAGATCTCGATCAGCCGGTTGCGAAACTCCAGGTCCTGCGCCACCGCTTCCCGGCGCAATTGGTCCGCGGATTGGTTCACTTCCCGCAGCCGACGCTTCTGATCGTTGGCGAAGGTGAAGGCGTTGTTCGCATTCTTCAGGGCTTCAAACGCGCGTTCATAAATCTGTTCGAAGTGGGACAGCCCCTGCACGGCTTGCTGCCCGATCTGCGCGGTGGACCCGACGTCAATGTGGGTCGGATCAATGTCGAAGGGCACGACGTCGGGATCGAGGCCGAGCGGATTGAGCCCGGTGTTGGCCGAATCCAGCGTGGTCTGAATGGCGCCCAGATACCGGGAGATTTCGGCCAGATCAGTCACCCGCTGACGGTCCAGTCGGGCGAGTCCGGTGCGGTTGGAATTGGTATCAGCATACGGCAGGAGCGCGTTGGCAGTGACCCAATCAAAGAAAGCGGCCTGACCCGCGCGGCGCGCCCATTCGGTGACGCCCCAGCCGCGGCCCGGTTGGGTGTCGGTGTAGCCCTGCCACTGTCCGTCAGGATTCTCGGTGTACCGGGCGCGGTAGGTCTGGCTGACAATTTCAGCTCCGACCTGGGCGCGGGCGGCGGCGGTCTGGGCGAAGCGCCTTTCGTCGAGGAAGTCCACGTCGATGACCACATCGAGCAGATTGTAGTACTCACCGCGCGCGTCCCAGTTGAAGAGCGGATGCCGCAACAGATCGTACCGCTTCTGCATCGCGCTCAGGTAATGTCCCCAGGCGTCCCCGTGACCCTGCGGATACAGTCGGAGCGCATCCGATTCATCGACGAACCCGTCGTGATTGACGTCGGTGATCTGGTAGTTCAGCGCGTAGGCCACTTCCCCCTCGTCCTTGGTGAAGTTCCAAAAGAGCCGATTGAACACCGGTCGGCCGAGTGATTGGTCAGTGCCGCGGAGGAGAGCGAGTTCTTCGTCCAACAGGGTGGGCAGCTGATTCTGGAAACAGAAACTTGTCGAGCTGAGCGAGTCATGTCCGAGGGTGTCGTTGCCGAAGCCCAGGGTCGGGTCGAGGGCATCCGTCCAGGCTTCGTTTCCGAGCAGGCCGTAGAAGTTGGCGAGTCGGGTGCTGGCCAGGAGAATGGCGGCGTTGACGCCCGGGGTGAAGGTGGGTTGTGCGGCATCAATGCTCATCGCGCGCGCCCGGCGCAGGACGGTTTCGTACAGTTCGATGAGTCCCACATTCTCCACGACGTTCTTGTCGCTGTTGAGGGCCACGGGTCCGACATAGGGGCCACCGAGCAGGGCGATCTGACTCGCGGTGGTGGCGGGACTGTCCTGACGGCCAAATTCTCGAATGCGCGCCTCATACGGATTGAGCGCATCCAGGACCCGCTTGACCCAGCCGGAGGCCAGTTGCGCCCGGTAGTCCGGCCTTCCATCGAGGTCGAGATCGCGCACCGACGAATTGGCGGCGCCCGCCCAATCAGACCAGCCGTTGGGATGCTCCAGATGCCGGTAGCGAACGAAGAACAAATGATCGGCGAGGAGGAGCGTGGGGTTGCCCTCGAGGTCAACTTGGTTGAGCGCGGCTTCTCCGAGCGGACTTCCCAGCGGATTCCACAGGGGGGTGCCGGATCCCCCGGGGGGAATGTCGCCGGTGCGCACGGTTCCGTCCTCCTCCCGATACCACCAGGCGAACGCGAGGTCCTCGACGTTGCCGGCGAAGTCGGCGGTATGACGCAGGGTCAGCTTTTCGTCGAAGACATTGGGCGGGGCGATGGTCTTGATTGCGCCGCGGTATTTCAGGTCGGGATCGACGCGGATCAGATGCAGGGTGATGGGCGCGGCTCCGAGGGACGGATGATTGTTCTCCACCAGCGTGACGTAGCCGGCAGTGAGCGGGGAATTGGGATGCAGCAACTGGGGATTGGTGACCAGCGCGAGGCCGGGTCCGAGGCCGGTCAACGGTTTGGCGCGGGTGGGATTCGCGGTGGGATTCTGACCCTGGGCGTTAAACACCACTTCGGGTTCGAGACCGACGCGCCACGCCGCATCGATTCCGTTGCCGCCCTGATCCAGCGCCAGGGGATTGCGACTGAGTTGGAACAGCGCCGCGACTGTGCTCTGCCAAGTCACGTTCCCGGGGGCGAGTTCAGCTAGGTCATCCCGTTCGGCGGGGGTGAGCACATTGGGTTCGACCACATAGACGGGCGGGGGTGCGGCGGTGAGGTCGGAAGCGCCCAGGGTGCGATCGTTGACGAAGCCCCGCAGCACCAGCATCCCGGGCGAAGGCGCTCCGGGAAACCGCGCGAGCGGCCGATAGATGACACGCCTTTGCAGGGACGGCGGCAGGTTCTTGAACCGCCAGGAGTCGCCGTCCACCACGACGTCGGGACTGCCCGCCTGGAGATGGGTCGGAAGACTGGAGGCCGGCAAGAAAACCTGACGTTCCTCCAGCGGTGCGTAGAGGCGCACGAGGAAGGAGTCGAAGTGACTGTTCGCTCCGGAGGTCGCCATGGTCGGATTTTGCGAATCGAAGACGACTTCCCCGGCGGCCCAGCCCAGGACACCGGGCAGTCCCGGAGCATTCGGCACGTCGGCTTTGTTTTCGCCGCCCGCGTAGGTCAGTGTTTCCCCGACCTTCAGCACGGCCAGATTCGTCGGCCATTCGGTGTTGAAGCGAATTGAAGCCGGCGTGGCGCGGACTCGGTCGAGGGTGTCGAAGACGCCGAAGTCACCAGCGACGAGGTCGAAGGCGGGCAGGAAGGGAAGGCAGGAACCGGTTTGAACGGAGGGACCGGGCTGGGGCGGATACCAGAAGTCCGCTGCCAACTGATAGAAATAATGCGCTCGGAGGAAGGAGTCGCCGGAGACGGCCCAGGGTCCGCCCTGATGATCCACGAACCAGGTGCGTTGCGTGTCGGTGCCGTCTTGGAAGTAGGTGCCGTTGGGGATTCGCCGGGGATCGGAAAGATCCGGGATCGTGTTGAGGCAGGGTTCCAAGCCGAGGAACAGATTGAGCGGATAGGGCGCACCGATCCGTTCGCCGGCGAACATTCGGTAGTTGAACACGTAGGAATCCCCGACGCTGCCTGGGAGCGACACGAGACGGGCGTCATGGGTGGCGGGGTCTTCCCGCAACACTTCATAAACCGCCATCTTGGACTCGTTGTCCTGCCGATCGAAGTACTGCACCAGCACGTACGGGTCCGAGGTATAATCCTGGGCTGTAAAGCGATTGGGCAGCGCCGTGATCAGGGCCTCGGACTGATTGAGATCATTGCGCAGCGCAAAGGCGGCGGGGGCGTCCGTGCCGCCCGAGTTGCCCAGGAATGAGGGAAGAATTCGGGCGTGTTCCTCGTTGGGGTTGTAGCCCGGCAGGCGGTCATCGGGTTGCTGGTACACCTCCACCCGTTCGTAGCGGTCGGGAGAGAAGATCAGCTGGGCGTTGCCCGCGGCATCCAGACCTTCACTGCCGATCCGGCTGGCGATGACGATTCGTTTGCGGGCGCCTTCCGGCGGGTTGGGTCCACTGGGGGGAGCCGGCCAATGGAAGGTGTCGTATTGAACCGGCTGGGTGGGCCAGAGAATGCCGTCCCGCCGTTCGTACCAGACGACGATCAGTTGGTTTTGTGGCGAGGGTTCGCGGAGCAGGCGGTTGACCGGGATGATCGGACCCCGGACGGCCGCGCGGTCGTGCAGGGAGGCGTTGTAGTTGGCGTTGGGGTGAATCAGGTAACCGGTGTGCCGGTTCGCTTGGTCGTATCCGCTGCTCACGCGGGTGCCGATGATGGCTTCCCGATAGCGGCGACGGTCCCCGGCGTTCAGGAGGATTTGCGCCGGTCCTTGGCTGCCGGAGCCAACGAGGTTGGGCAATTCGCTGCCGCCCAGGCTGCCCAGAGCGACCGGTCCGGCAAGGGAGACCGGCAGGTTCTGGTCTTGCGCAGCGGGAAAGAGATCCGGCCCGGCGGCATTGACCCACACTTTGGGTCCCACCGTGGAATCACCGGAGAAGGCCAGGACCAGGTCCTGATCGCCATCGGCATCGAGGTCCGCCGACCGAAGCTGCAGGGTCGAGAAGTAACCTAGGAGAGTACGAGCCCCGTTGGGAGCACCGAAGGGAGTGGTTCCGCCGCCGTTGAAATGCCAGTGCGTGGTGACTTGGGTCCGGAAGCCGTTGGCAATCCCGGCGCTTTGGCTGGTGGTACGGATCAGATCCAGGCGGCCGTCGCCGTTGAGATCCGCCAACAGCAGGGCGGGCGGGAGCAGGCTGGGTTCCCCGAATTGGGCCGCGGCCGCGGCGTAGGGAAGGGCGGTCTGACCGGTGTGTAGAAAGACCGCCACGGACGCGGTCACGCCGAATCCGGATTGCCGGCCCACCACCAGATCGGGCCAACCGTCGCCGTTGAGATCTCCGACGGTGAGTCGGCTGACGCTGGTGCCCGTGCCGGCACCGGCCGGAACGAAACTGACATCGGGAGTGGTTCCGAAGGGTGTGGTGGTTCCCTGGTTGAGGTAGATCTCCACCACGTTGTCGAGGTGGCGGCCCACCAACAGATCCGCCCGGCCGTCGCGATTGACATCGGCGAGGGCAACGGCCTGGGCACCCTGGCTTGGGCCGACTTCCAGTACCGTACCGTACAGCGGAGTTTCACCCTGGTTGAGGTAGAGCAGGCACCGTCCGCTGGTCTGGGCTTCCACGACGTCGAGACGGTTGTCGGCATTGACGTCGCCGAAAGTGGCGTGGGTGATGTTCGCCCGAGTTCCCTGGCCGAAGTCGAAGGGAACCGCCGCCGCGAACGGATTTTCCTCGCCGGTGTTCAAATAGACCCGGTTTGCGTTGGCGGTCAGTCGTTGGAAAAGGTCTGGCCGGCCGTCCTGATTGAAGTCGGCGAGTTCCACGGCGGAGGCCGTCACCGGGCCGCCAAACGGCTTCAGGGTTCCCCCGGAAAGGCCGCTGGGCGGTACGGGATCCGTGGGCAGGCCGAGGGCCGTCTGCCAGTCGCGGGTTTCCACCACGCGGACCCGGAGTGACTCCACGGTCAGATCTCCCACCGCCGGTCGGGTGGCGTCGGTTGAGGCGCTGAACAGCAGAACGGCCCGACCGGGACCCGTGGCGGTATATTCGCCGTTCACCACTTGGGACTGGCCGGTCTGATACTTCAGCTCCTGGAAGAACAAGGCGTCAGAAGGATCCGGATCGAGATCCACTGCGGGGGTTACTTCGGGGGTGGTGTCCGAGATATGACCGTAATGGCTCGATCCGGGAAAGTTGGCGGGCGGGTTCGATTGAGGAATGGGGTCACCGGGGAATCCGGTAAACACCTGAGTGACGGTCTTCCCTCCGGTGCCGTTGTCCCAATCCAGAAAGTAGATTCCCGGCCGAACAGGATAGGAGAGATCGGCCACGTCATCCCAAACCTGCGCGTCGGTGCTCAGGGTGCCGGGCGGAGCCTCCACGACTCGGATCGCCGTCGGGGCCTTGCCGGGGACCACGGGAAGTCCGCCCAGCGGCACAGGATTTCCCAGGGCCACATTGACCTGATAGACGAGATCACCGAAGTCCCAGGTCAGACGTAGCGGCTGGTCCAGTGCCGCAATGGTCTTCACCCAGTAGTCGCGGTTGGCGATCGACTCCAGGGTCAGGTGCGCCGCCAGTTGTTGGACGTCATTGGTGGCGTCATCCGGGGCGATGAACTCGATACTGGGAAACAGCCCCGGAACCGGATCGGCGTTGCGCCAGCCCTTGAGTGCCTTGCCCAGGCTGGAATCCGAGACGGGAACGGTCAGGCGGACTCGGCTTCCGGAGTCGAACCAGAACTCACCGCTACCAGCGGCCACCGGGCCTGGCGGTTGGACCTGTTCGGTGCGGGGGAGGCTGTAGGTGTTGTCGCTGGTGGTGCTGACCAGAACCCGGTGTTGACGTTTCCAGTGGTAGGCAATCGTCGCGGGGGCGGTCATGAGGAACTGGGGAATCTGCTGGCGCGCCTCGACAGACCCGAAGGTGCGCGACGGTAGGGCCGGACCGGTGGCAGTGAATCCGGTGACGACATAGCGGGTGCCGAACAGACCGGTGTCCACTGGCAGGAGGTAGCCGTCGATGAAGGCGGTGACCAAGGTGCCATTGGCAATCCAGTGGGAGCCGAACGCGGGCTCCGCTGAGCCGGCCGCGGCGGTGTCGCTGACCCCGGCGCTGGCGTGGTCGCTGGTCACGGTGAGCCGGTGTTCGGTCTGCCAGGAGAACGTGAGTTCCGAATCGTCTTCGAGGGTGAACGTATGTTCGGCGGCGTCACCGGAACCGACGGTACCGTTGATTCGAAATCCAGTGCAGCGATGTCGGGTGTCGGTCGAAGGACTGACCAACGCGGGTACTTCCACGTGGAGTTGGGCGCCCCGCAGGAAGAGACCGTCGTACGTTAGCCCGGGCTGAACGGCGTCGTTGATGGTGATGGGTCCGTATTGGGATCGGATCGCCAGGGCGACCTGCTCCCGGTACTGGCCGTCGGGTTGGAACGCGGCCAGGAAACCCCAGGTGGCGGGAGTATTGCTGGCGGACTTGGCTGGACCCAGGCGACCGATGTTGGG
This sequence comes from Verrucomicrobiota bacterium, assembly GCA_017309115.1. GTDB lineage: Bacteria > Verrucomicrobiota > Verrucomicrobiia > Limisphaerales > UBA9464 > UBA9464. Next base: position 29,019 of record JAFLEF010000030.1, read on the forward strand.
TTCGTCACCGAGGAAGAGTTGAACCTCCGGCCGGGTTCCTTGACCAAAGGAGCCGCTCCAATAGACGAGGTTGTTGACGTCGTCGTAGGCGACCGAGGTGGACCGTAGATTGGGGACGGGTTCGTCATTGGCGCGGGCGGTGGTCCGAGCCCACTGGACGAACAATTCCCGATCAAAGCCGGCCACGAATTCATTGGCGTCGATGCTGGTGATTTCCTTTTCCACCGGCCCCACGTCGGTGTTGTTGTTGTTGCCCTGGGTGTAGATGCGCAGCGTTGATCCCATTTTGCCACTGACGAAAATACGGTTGGCCCGGCCTCGAATGGTTCGGGGGATCGTGTCGGCCGTCGTGGAGGCTTTGAAGTAGACCGCCGGGCCGTCGGGTTGGAGGGAGTCGGCGGCGAGGCGGATCAGGAACCCCTCCCGCTGAGAGGTCGGATTGCCGACTTGGATGCCGACACTGTAGTAGTAGCCCAGAACGTAGACCTTCCCTTCGGACAGCAGGAGGTCATTGGCGGGATAATCCACCCGATAACCGATGGTGGTCTTGAGCGCGGCGCCGAGGTCCGTATCGAGGGGATTGGACAACTGCCAGTTTCCGTCGCTGCCGATCCGGCCGGCCGTGGCCACGGTCCCGCCGAAACAAAGTATGCCGGACGGATCGCAGGTGGTGGCGATGGGCCCGCTGAATAATCCGTTGTCCCCATCGAGAAGCCGGTACCCAGCGCCGGCCGGACCGCCGACATTCATCACCAGATAGAGGCGATCAAGAGCGTCCACGGCCACCGTCTTGGTCTCTTCGATTCCTTGTTTGACCAAGAGGGACCCGGTGCCCCCGCCACGGGCGGTCCAGCGGTAGGCTCCCGTGGGAGTCAGGCTCATGACAAAGGCGTCGTAATCGTTGACGAGGGGATCCAGGGCGAACGACGCCTTCATGACCGATTGAACCTGGGCCAATTGCGTGCTGCCTTCCCGCACGACGAGCGGTGTCCGACTGACGCCGGTGATGAACGTGGAGAAGCCGCCGCCGACATAGACGTTGCCCTGTTGATCGGCGTCGACGGAGTTGACCACGACGTCGGCGGCGTAGAAGTAGCGGATCCAAACTTGGGTGCCGCTCTTGGTGAATTTGGAGACGAAGCTACCCCGGCGGTGGGCCCCTTCGAAATAGTTGGCGGTTCCCGTGACGTACACGGCGTCGGACTTCACTTTCACCGACGTCACCGCGAGGGAGATGTTCCCCACGAAGAAGTCGTCGTTGGCCTTCTTCGCCCACACCCAGCTACCGTTGGCGTCCTGGCGGGCCAGAAAGCCATTCTCAAAGGAGGTGTTGTCGGTGAGTAGCACGGTGGGCGAGAATTCCACGGAACCCCGGTTGTGCCCGGCGACGTAGAGGGTGCCGTCGGTATCGACATCCATGGCATCCACCGTGGCGGTGGTGCCCAGGGCCTTGATGGGTTTGGCGAAAGGTTGCGCGGCGTGCAGTCCGGGGAGCCCGAATCCGAGCGCGAGCAGCAAGAGCAGTCCAGCGAGGCCACGGATCAGACGGCGGGCTCCGCGGTGGAGGAGATTAACGTTCATGGAAAAAAGGGGGATCACTGGTTGAGGACGGACACCGGGCTGAGGCGGACCAGGGTGACGGTTCCCCGGACGGTCAGGGGCGTCTTGTGGAGTCCGCTGATGGTCTCCTGATAGGAGCCGCTGAGTTGGTCGAGTCCGTTGATCTGATTGAGGGAATTGTTCACGGTGAGGGAGAAGGCCCGGGTGATCTCTGGCGCGGCGGTGTGATCCGGATGAAAGGCGTGCCGGAACGGATGCGTGAGCGCGTCGGGAGCGAGCACGTTGGTGCCGGCGCAGCGGAAGTTGGTGCCCAGACCGCCGGCGAGGGGGAGTTCGCGCACGCCATCTGGGAGGTCGTATCCGGCGGTGGCGAGGCGTTGTCCCCGGACCTTGCCGTCCACCCGGACCACATTCGTCAGCCCCGGCAGGAGAGAGAGATCGGTCAGCAGCATCACCGTGGCGGTGGGGGACGGGGTGCTTGTGGGAACCGGAAGCGCGCCCGGTCCGGTGGGCGCTGTCGGCAGCGAAACCGTCTTGCGCAGGAGTGTCACTTCCTTGAGCAGCTTCACCGACCCATTGGCCCCAACGTGGAGCAACAGCCGGAATTGGGCGGAGTCCGCCACGGGTTGGGTGGGGCTGCCGCCGGCGGCGTAGGTGACTTCGCTCAGGGTGACGTCGCCGACCCACAGGCCGGCACTGGCCGGATTGGGGAGGAATTGTTGGGCGTGCAAGCTTAGCCCCATCAGACTGAACAGACCGATCCGGAAACTGCATTCCAAGGCGCGGGAAAGATTCATACGCAGGCAAATCAAGGGAGTTAAGGAACGAGGGCGGTGCTGACGGCACGACGAGCACGAATCGGCAACCACAGTTGGGTGCCACGGCCGTCCGTGAGCCGCAGGAGAGTCTCGGCGGTTTCGGTGGAGAGCGCGTCGCGGGCCGGCTCAAGCCGGAGGGTGGCGCGACCGCCCGCGGCCAGCTCGGGCAGAGACACCCGGGCGGGCAAAAGATTTCGCTCGGTCAGGGTACTTCCGGCCAGCCGCAGGGGTCGGCGTAACGGGAGGGATTCTGTTCCTAGGACCGTCTCGATTTGGATCTGCGCGGGGGTGCTCGAGAGGTTCTCGAAATCCAAGTTTTGGCCGGGGGAATGGACGTCGAAATCCAGTTCGCCAGTGGCAGGTAGATTCACCGCGAGCGGACCCGGCCAGGTGGATGGGCCATCGGATTGAATCCAGTAGGCTTCACCGCTCCGGATGAGGGTCGCGGCTGGATTCGCCACGCGTTTCCACTGGCCGGCTTGCAGTTGAAAGATGCGCAGGCGTTCGTGGGCGGAACTGCCGCGGAAGAATTCGGCGAACGTGGGCGGCGCCGCGGGATCTACCGGCAGTCCGGTGAAAGTGCAGGAATCCGGATGCCAGTTGAGCCGTTGCGCCCGGGGACGTCCGGTGACCGTCCACAGGGCGTCGGCCGTGGCGAGAATCAGATACGCCCGCTGGGACTGGATGGTGAATAGATTCGCCGCAAAGGCTTCCGGACGCGACGGCGCATACCAGACCGCCCAACCTTCCTCCCGCCAGGAAGCTCCTCCGGGAGGCCGCAGCAGGCCGGCTTCCTGACTGCCCGGGTAAAAACAGGCGACGGTTTCCACCGGGAGTCCCTCAAAAGCCCGATCCGGTCGAGTCTCCGCGGGTTGGACTTCCAGAAACACTGCATTCCAGCCTGCCCGTAGCGGAATTTGCTGGGTCCTGACCGCCTCGGCCCACGTGGTCAGGAGCAGAGCCCAAGCCAGCGTTGCGGCGAGCGGAATCCGGAATCGCCCGACTCCGGTAAGCGTGGGCGAGGAAAATGGCGCGGTGTTCATGAGCAAATGGACGGAGCAACCGCCACCTTCCAGTGGCTGGGTTGACCGCTCCATCTGTCACTACAGGGAAATTCGCCGGAGGTAACAGACCGCTACGGAGAACCCGTCCAGAGCTTACGCCAGGCGTCCGGACTGAGGGTTTCGGGGCCGGAAGCGCCGGACCGTTGGACCGTCAATCGCTCCGCCATTTGCTCCAGTTCAGCCATCGACCGGGTCGTTGGCGAAACATCCCAGCAACCAATGGTACCATCGGCACTCACGGTTAGAACTTCCCGTCCGTCGGGACGAAAGCCGACCCAGTTCAGGGCCCGATCCTCCCGCCGGTCGGAAACGATCAGATCCCCCGTGCTCACTTCCCAAACGGCGAAGGTGCCATCCCGACTGGCGGAGGCGAGCAAACGGCTATCCGGGCTGAACGCCAAACTGCGGACCTTGTTGCGATGGACCAAGGGAACTCCCTGGGGATGGCCGGTGCGGGAATCCCAAATCCGGACAGTGTTGTCTTCTCCACCAGTGGCAATCCAGCGCCCGTCTGGACTATAGCGCGCCAACCGGACCCCATCCCGATGGCCGGCCAGTTCCAGGACGGCCTTGCGGTTGATCACGTCAATGATCCAAGCCGAGCGTGGGTCAAAGGTGCCGTCGATGGCGGCCGCAACGAGTTGGGTGCCGTCGGGACTGAATTGTCCATCGCCCACGGGATAACCAATCGATAACGGTTGGCCCCGCGGCGCGCCGTGATCGGTCTCAAAGAACCGGATGAACCCGTCTTCGCAACCGGTGAACAGAAGGCGTCCATCGGGCGACAGTCCGGCGACGGTGATCAACTGGGGGTGCTCCAGCGGCGGCGAAAGCGCCTCGCCGGTCCGGGCATCCCAGAGTCGGGCGGCATGGCCATCGCTACCGCTGGCCGATAGCGTCAGCAGACGGTCGCCGGACTGACTGAACTCCACGAACCGTACCTGGCCCCGAACCTTCAACGGAGGATGCAGTAGTTCCCCGGTGTCTGCGTTCCGAAGTTGAACCTGGGCGCCTTGGGTGCCCAGGGCGATCTGTTGGCCGCGGGGATCAAAGGCGGCGGAAAGCACGCCAGCGCCGATCTCCCAGGCCTCGCCCTGGCGTTGGCCTGTGTGGGCGTCCCAGAGTTCCGCTGGTTGACCCGTTCCAAATGTCAGGAACCGGCGGCCATCCGAGCTGGGCGCAATTCCGCGAAGTCCCGGGCCCACGGCAACCTGATACTTCGCCGGGTTGGAGTTCCATTTCCAGATTCGGACGGCGCCATCCTGACTGGCTGTCAGAATCGAACGGTCGTCGGGACTGAACTCGGCGTACTGAACGACGCCCCCATGGTGGAGCGCCGGGCCGGTGGGATCGCCATGGCGGAAGTCCAGGGTCTGGGCCAGACCGGCGAAGGTGTTGGCGATGATCTGGGTTCCGGAACGGCTGAATTGAACGGTCGTCAGGTTGCCATCACGTTCGAGGCGCGGCCACGCGGTTTGGCCGGTGTCGGAGTTCCAGAACTGAATCTGGCTGTCGAAGCCCAGCGTGAGAAACATCGGATCCACCGGACTGAATGCCCCGAGCACCAGCGAATCCCGGGACGAGTGCCGTACGGGGCCGCCAATTAGTCGGCCAGAGGCGACATCCCAAAGATAGGCCGACCGGAGATCATCGAGGATGAGCACCCGGTTTCCCTCGGGATTGAACTCACCGCTTTGCAAGGCGCGATCATGAGCCCATGGCTGGGATATTGGCCGACCCGTTTCGGCATCCCAAATCCAGGCCAGACCATCCCCACTCACTCCCAGGACGCGGGAACCATCCGGATGGTAGCGAATCTGATTGATTCGAGCCGCAGCGACGAACGCTGGGCCCACGGGAGTGCCAGTGAGGATATCCCAAGCCTGGGCCACTTGATTCGAGTTGGAAATGAAACGGTGGCCGCGGGGGTGAAACGGGACTCCCGACATGGTCGGTCGCTTGGCGTTTCGCTCATTCTGTGGGACGGCGGGACCTTGTTGCCGACCCGTCCGGGAGTCCCAGATGCGAGCGAAGCCATCGGCACAGGTGGTGGCCACCCAGCGACCATCCGGACTGAAGCCAGCTGTGGCCACCCCGGCGGGATGGACCAGTGGTGGAATCACGGACTGTCCCTGGTCGACACTCCAGACTCGGGCGGTCCGATCGTCGCTGGCGCTGACGACCCAGCGGCCATCGGGACTGAAGTGAGCGACATTGACGGCGCCTTCATGAAACCAGACCCGTTCCAGTTGCGGGACCCGCTGCAGCAGCGCGCCGAGTCGGCGACGATGAACGTCAGCCCGTTCGGCAACCCCCGCGTCGAGGCGGAATGCTTCCAGATAGGGCAGCAGGGCGGCGGCCGGATCGTGCTCATTCACCAGATGTTGACCGACCTCCATGTGCAGGCGCTTGGCTGCCTGAGTTCGCTGGTCGACTTCCTGGGCCAGCGACTGTCGGGCTTTGGAGATGCGGACGCCGAGTACGGAAGAAATGATCGAAATGGCGAGCAAACCGCCAAAGATAGCCGTGACCAGCAGTGCTTCTAAGGGATGTCGCCGGCCCCATTTGGTCAGCCGCTCAAAGGAACCGGAGGGTCGAACCTCCAGCGGTTCGTGCCGTTGCCAGCGGTCCAATTCCTCGGCCAAGGCTACCGCCGAGCCGTAGCGCCGGCTGGGATCCTTTTCCAAACATTTGAGGCAGATGGCTTCCAGATCGCGGTCCAGTCCGGGAACCCATTGGCAGGGTCGCTTGGGTTCCTGATCCAGCACCAGGCGCAGGATGGCCACCGGCGTGCCCGCGCTGAAGGGGGGATGCCCTGTCAGCAATTCGTAGAACACGGCGCCGAGTCCGTAGACATCCGTGGCGGTGGTCAGGAACTGGGAACGTCCTCCGGCCTGCTCCGGAGACATGTAGGTGGGGGTGCCGACGACGGCGAGGGTTCGAGTCAGGCTGCCGTCGCCATCGAGCAACTTGGCCAGCCCAAAGTCGGTCAAATGCAGCTGCCCCTCGCCGTCGACTAGAATATTGGAGGGCTTGAGGTCCCGATGTAGGACGCCGCGCTGATGGGCATGGTGGACGGCTCGGGCGAGCTGGGCGATCCACTGAGCGGCCAAAGCCGGGGAGGGACGCCGGGCTGGATCCGCAACGATCTGGGCCAGCGACTGTCCCTCGATGCAGGCCATCGTGAAGTAGTGCTGACCCTCGTATTCTCCGACTTCGAAGATCGGCACGATATTGGGGTGATCGAGGGCGGCGGCCGCGCGGGCTTCAGCCTCGAAACGGCGGACCAAGTCCGGCGTGGCAAGGGCGCCGGTGCCAATCACCTTGAGGGCGACTGTTCGTCCCAGGGATTGCTGCCGGGCCCGGAACACCACGCCCATCCCGCCGCGGGCGATTTCGGAAAGCAGACTGTAATCGCCAAACGGCCGGGGAAACACCTGGGCGACAGGTAGGCGGGCCGGGGAGGTAACGGACAGCGCGGCCGCCAACAGGCACCGAGGACAGCGACCTTGTTGGGAAAACCGGAGCAACCGGGTGCCGCACCGCGTGCAGTGGCCAAACTCGGGAACAGGGGGAGCCGGTGCGGACATCGTAATCCGGGTGGAAACCTTGCCGTCTCTGTCGCTATTGGCTGAAGACGTCCATCAAATGCCGGATCTCATCATCAATCTCGTCCGGCGTGGCCACGGTCTGGGCGATATCTTCGCGCAAGATTTCGCGGAACCGTCGGCGCAGGCGGAGTGCGGCCATCTTGACGGCGGCTTCGGTGGTGCCGAGTTGCGCGGCGAGTTCCGTATAGGGCAGGGCTTCCTCATCCCCCCACAAGTGGGGTTGAAGTCGATCGAACAGATCCTGTCTGCCGGTTTCGGCGAACTCCCGTTCGAGCCGGCGAAAGACCCCCTCGAGCAACACGCTGGCCCAGCGCTTTTCGAAGGCTTGGGCGGGACTCTCTTCGGTCAGGGCGGACTCTTGGAATCCCAGTTCCGCCGCCTCGGCGTCGAGACACACCAAGGCGGCGCCACCCCCTCGTTTCTGGGTGTTGGTCCGCGCGTGTTCGTTGTGAAGGTAGTTCTCGACCGAGGAGACCAATAGCGAACGAAATCGCCCGCGACTCTGATCGGCGCGGTTCAGATATTCCTTCTCCAGAAAACGGGTAAAGAATCCCTGCGTGAGGTCTTGGGCTCGGCTGCCATCGTAACCTCGACGGCGAATGAAGGCGTACACGGACGGCCAATAGGTGCGACACAGAGCCTCCAGCGCTGCGGCGGCTTCGACTGAAGACTCCCCGGTGGCCCGCAGTACTCCGCTCCAGTGGGTGGCGGGAAAGGCGGGTGGAGCCAGCGAATCAGGTGGAGTATTCATGATGATGGTTGGCTGGGTACGCCTCCGCCGGAGCACTCTCCCAGCGCCGTGCAGACATACGTGAGTCCCAACCGTTCTTCAATCCCGTTCCCGGAGCGGCCAATCTGGGGGGCTGGGAAGGATGCTGGGACCTCCAAACCCAACCCGAACCCTGGCAAACTCCCGCCGGGTTCCTGCACTTCCCGCTTGCTGAGGGGCTGGCGATTCTGAGACTCGCGGCCTGCATGTCCGCAACCGCCACCAAACCCGAGCCACCAGGACCCGACTGGTTGACCTTGCCGGAAGGATCCCGCGTTCTGCCCTTCCTGGTGTTCATGGTCTTCACGTCGCTGCCCTCCTCCTGGTATCCCGGCGCCGAGTTTTGGAACTATGCGATCAAGATCTTTGCGGCGGCCGCGTTGCTGATGTGGTTGCGTCCGTGGTTGCCGGAGATGAAGTGGGCGGTCAGCTGGGAAGCCATCGCGGTGGGTTTGGGGATCGCCGTTCTTTGGTTGGCCTGCGACTACTGGATTCCCACGAGTTCCCAGATCTGGGGTTGGTTTGAGAGCGGCATGGCCCGTATGCCCAAGATCAAGCCGGCCGATGCCTGGAATCCGGTCGGATTCTTTGCCGAAGCACCGGCGATCGGCTGGGGGTTGGTGGCGGTTCGGGTGATCGGGCGCTCGGTGATCGTGCCCATGGTCGAAGAAGTGTTCTACCGGTCGTTCATCTACCGGATGTTTGTGGACGCCGCGAAGTTCAATCAGGTGGAATTCTCGACCTACAAGCCTCTGGCGTTTTACGGCACCAGCGTTCTGTTCGGATTGGCCCACGGTGACCTGTGGATTCCGGGCATTATTTGCGGCATGGCTTACCAATGGTTGGCCCTGCGGAAGAATCGACTGGGCGACGCCATGACGGCGCACGGCGTCACCAACCTCGTGATCAGCCTCTGGACCATCTACCGCGGCGACTGGCGCTTTACGTGACGGGGTAAGCGGTAAGCGGTAAGCGGCGGGCCTTTCGTCTCTCACGGTCTCCCTGGGCCAATCCGGAGAAATAACGCCCGACTCGTTCATCCGCCTTAGAGCCCCTCCGAAAAAATCTGCGAGAATCTGCGTCCGATCTGCGGTTACCCCCCCTCTACGGCTTAATCCCCGCTTACCGCTTACCGCTTACCCCCGGGTGGGGCGAAGCTCCGTCCCAACCGTGTGTGTCCCGGGTGACGCGTGGGCAGTCCACAAACGAACGGCTCCGCGGAACGTCGCCCCACCGTTTGACCCGACAGTAACAGTAACAATCTTTCCACGCCGCCCTCTTGACGGCGGCGCCGGATGTTTCATAGGGATCAGGATTCATGAGCACGAACAACGAACCTCCAGTGGAGAAGCACCACTTTCAGGCTGAAATCCAGCAGTTGCTGAACATTGTCATTCACTCCCTCTACACGGATCGGGAGATCTTTGTTCGGGAGTTGATTTCGAACGCCGCCGACGCCTGCGAAAAGCTGCGCTTTGTTCAGGCGTCCGGGACGGCGGTGTTTCAACCCGACGTGGCGGCGGGCATCAGTCTCACCACCGACGAAGCCGCCGGCACGCTCACCATCACCGACACCGGCGTCGGCATGAGTCACGGCGAACTCGTGGAGAATCTGGGCACCATCGCCCATTCCGGCACCAAGGCGTTTCTCAAACAGTTGGCGGAGGATCGGAAGCCGGACGCCACGTTGATCGGTCAGTTCGGCGTCGGGTTCTATTCGGCGTTCATGGCGGCCCATAAGGTGACGGTTTTCAGCCGCTCCCGGGACGTGGACGGCGCAGGCTGGCAATGGACCAGTGAAGGCGTGGGCGGGTACGAGATCGTGCCGGCGGGCGAGTTGCCGCGCGGGACGAAAATCGTCGTGGAGCTGAAGGAGGACGCGAAGGACTTCGCCAAGCCGGACACGCTGGAACGGTTGATCAAGCGCTACTCGAGTTTCGTGCCGTTCCCAATCGAGCTGAACGGCAAGCGGCTCAACACCGTTCAGGCCCTGTGGGCGCGCAGCAAATCGGAGATCAAGGACGAGGAGTACAACGAGTTCTACCAATTCATCGGGCACGACCATACGGCTCCGTTGCTGCGGCTGCATTTCAATGCCGATGCCCCGCTGGCCATTCAATCGCTGCTGTTTGTGCCGGCGCGGAACTTCGAGACGATGGGCATGGGCCGCATCGAATCGGAAGTAAACCTGTACTGTCGCAAGGTGCTGATTCAGGCGAAGGCCAAGGGGCTGTTTCCTGAGTGGCTGCGCTTCCTCAAGGGCGTCGTCGACAGCGAGGATCTGCCGCTGAACATCTCGCGCGAGACCATGCAGGACACCACGCTCCTGCAGAAACTCAACAAGGTGCTCACCGGACGGTTCCTCAAGTTCCTGTCCGAACAGGCGGATCTACATCCGGAGACGTACGAGAAATTCTACGCGGAGTATCAGAAGTTCCTGAAGGAAGGCATCGTTACCGACTTCACGCATCGGGAGGCGCTGGCCAAGCTGATTCGTTACGAGTCCTCCTCCACGGATCCCGGCAAGCAGGCCTCGCTCACCGACTACGTGAAGCGCATGCCGGAGGATCAGAAGGAGATTTATTTCCTGATGGTGCCGAATCGGGCGGCGGCCGAAAGCAGCCCGTACTTTGAAGTGTTCCGCGAGCGGAAGTACGAAGTGCTGTTCCTGCAGGATCCCTGGGACGAGTTTGTCATGGAGCATCTCCACGAATTCGAGGGCAAACCCCTCAAGTCGGCGGAGAAGGCCGAACTCAACCTGGGTGATGCCACCAAGAAAGAAGGCGCCCTGAGCGAGGACTCGGCCAAGACTCTGGCGCAATGGATCAAGGAATCCCTCGGTGATCGGGTTGGCGACGTGCGCGTCTCGCAACGGCTGGTGGACAGTCCGGCGGTGGTGGTCGAGGCGGACAAATACATGACCTCGAGCATGCGTCGGATTCTGAAGTCGATGCGGAAGGAAGGCGAAGCGGCGCCGCCGGAGAAGCAGGATCTGGAGATCAACCCGGCCCATCCGATCATGACCCGATTGGACGCCATGCGGCAGAAGGACGGCGAACTGGCGGCGGAAGTGGCCGCGCAGGTCTTCGACAACGCGCGCGTGGCGGCCGGCATCTTGGAAGATCCGCGGACCATGCTGAACCGGTTGAATCAGCTCCTGGAAAAGGTGCTGACGAAATAGTCGGCGCCGTTCCGAGAATTCGACCCGCAGCAACACCGGGCGTGCCCTCAGCGCGCCCGGTCTTTTTTTCAGTTCATGGTCTCCCCAATTCCAGTCGTTCCGGCTCCTACCTCGCCGCCCGGCCGGAATTTGTCCGGGTCGAAGACGCGCCGCGCGCCGCGCGTTGGGGACCATCTCAGGTTCCAGATCGGAAAGAGCGTTCACCACCTCGAGGACCCAACCGGGGACTCGGCCTGCGTCTCGGTGCAGGCCTCGATTGGAACCGTGGCTGTACCGCTCTTCGTCGGGCCGGTCGCCGGTCGCGAGGCCGAAGTGGTCACGGTGTTCCGCCTCGGTGGCAGTGACGTGGTTGGATACTCCCCGCGTTCAAGCGGCCGGAACCATTCAAATGGCCAACCCGGTGGCCACTCCCTGGGTTGGGTTCTATGACGCCCGCCCCGACGTGGTCCTCACCTGTTCCTCGGCGGGCTCAGAGCTTCGCTACAGCGTGGTGGCCCTGGGAGCGGAACCGGGGACCTACTCGGTATTTTCGGCGCCCATCAGCCTGCCGCTCAATCGCTCAATCGCACCCTCTACGCGTATGCCATTGACGTCGTGGGTAGTGCCCAATCGTCCGAGGTGGTGCGGCACGACTACCGCCGGCTGCCGTACGCCGAGAGCGGCTACCAAAAGGCATTTTCGACTTTCAATATACGAACCGGCAGGCGTATATCGAGTTGAGACTCAGTTCAGCATGAACACCTTACGAACAGGAGGATCGCCGGATCTGGCGAACGCGATATACGAACCGGGAGAGCGTCCCCCCAACGACAGGTGTCCTGATGGCGAACACCGAACACCTTGCAGCGGACCCAATGACACCCCTCCCAAATCTTGATATACGACTGGCAGTCGTAGATTAAACGTTGGGCGGAATCGTGCCATGCAACTCAATCCGTTCATTAAGTATTTCAGGTGGCGCGTAGAGGGTGACGACTACGTTGACAGGCCCGCCAGTTGGGGACGGTCGGCTATTTACATGGAGACATCTGAGGAGGGATTTGTTGGCCGACAGATTCAGCTATTCGAGTCGGGTGTGGTTCTGGCATACGATGACGAGCACTACCATGATGATTACGGCTGGCGGTATCCCAACCCGGTTTACACAGACCCGCCGCGGACAGTTCCCATCACGAGCAAGGAGTTTCACCGAGTTTGGATACGGCACACCGATGCAAAGAACAGAGAATACACAAAGACCGCACAACAAGCCGGCTGCACCGAACGCCGGGATCGAGTCTCGCTTGACAATCGAACGCCATTGGCCCGGCGCCGGTGAGCCGGAGCGTTAGCCCCACAGACCATGATCGACCGCCACGCACGTAAGCGGCTTGCCGAGCGGCTCAGACATCTTGCCACTGGCCAGATGACGAACGATTCCTTCGAGGACACGGCCGTCCGGACGAATGATATGGCGGTGCGCGAGATTGAGTGGCGGCTTGCTTGGCCTCACTACGACGACATGCACGAACACACGTTGACAGCGGAGTTCACACTGACAGATGGGATCAGGCGCGATTTTGCGAGGGCCATCCTGTTTTTGCAGACGGACCTCGAATACGAGTGGAAGCACCGGGTGGGGCTGCGTGGATTTCTGAACTCCTCGTTCCACCTTCGGCCGTTCAGACGCACGCCACCGATCAAAACGCAAGGTGGAGAGCTACGATACTGGCCATTTTTCCGACGTTCTGATTACAGTACCGCGAGGAAGGTTCCAGCCTATTTGTGTGGCAGGAGGGGCCAACAATTCGCTGCACACGAACCGCCGCCGCCCGACCCGAGTTCCGGCGCCGCGACTCCTCGGACGCTGGGTTCGCCGCCGGCGCCTGTTCCCGGCGGCGGTCGGTGAGCTCTTAACGTTGTCGAGGGCGGCGGTATGGGCCGGAATGTTCCCGTAAGAACGGGGTTCACCGGAGGAATCGGCGAGGGCCACAGCGATGGTTTCCGCGTGGACATCGAGTCCGACGTACTTAATGGTTTTCTTCGTGGGTGACGAGTTCATAGGGCATTCTTTGTTGTTCGATCGGCGGAGTGATTCGTTGGTCCACAACCTTCTGGCTCTGGACCCCGCTTCGGCGGAGTTTAACCCACGCTGCACCGGCTCGTCACCCACACTAGACCGCACACCGTCGAGCCATAGGGTCTAGGTGCATATGCGGTCGCTTGACACAGTCGTGGAGCTTTTTGGCCTCGTAACGCAAGACATGAAGTGGGGTGCAGCGCCTCCTACCAAGCGTAGCCTCAAGAGAATCCACGAGCTTTTGGGCGTTCGTATTCCTCAGGTATATGCGAAAGTTGCCAGCGCATGTCCGAATTACGGAGCGTATTTGAACGGCATAGGAGAGGACTACGATCACGATGTCCACATGCTTCGGCTTACGCAGTGGTTTCGTGGTGCATCTGAGCCGCCCCTGCCGACCCACTATGTCTTGCTCAGTCATGGTCATGATGGGGACTGTGACTGCTGGGATACACGTGAGGTGGCAGCGTCTGGCGAGCATCCCATTGTGCATGTGAGCCTGGAAAGTGGATATGGCGATGAGCCGCCTCGGGTTCAAATCACAAACATCCGGTATGCGAGTTTTGCTCACTATTTGCGATGCATCACGGTCTATTACGCGGAAGCTTCCCGAAGTTCGGCTAGTCAGGCTCGGGTGGAGAAGTTGATTGAGATTTTGAAGAGAGAAAATGAATGCAACTAACAAGGCTGCTGTACTCAACGCAGAAGCTCTGCGACTCGAAGGACACACGGCGTCACATCGACACAATCCTTACGGCACTTGAAGGAAAGACTGAATCGGTCCAGAAGATTCAGCGCCGAAGCTGCGAGATCGACATCACTTCATTTTGGGTATCGACAGGACAAGGAAGTCCATGCTTGAAGCCAGAGCAGATGCTCAAGCTCGGGACGTTGGGGATCTCTGTTTGGTGGGATATTTGTTTCTCTGATGAAGACAAGACATAACAGACGCTGGAGACGAACCGCCGCCCCGCTTCTCCGCTCCACACCGTGCAGCATTTCACACACGCGCCAGCCGCGCCGCCACTGTCGGCGGTGGTCTCTCACCTCTGTCGGCGATTTCTCGCGCCTCCCGTAATCGAATCCTTATGAGACCGCTTTCAGAAATCACATTCAGTCCCGAGCAGGTCGATGCTCTCTCCCTCCGCGTTTTGTGGTCATGGCGTGTTCCCGAGAGTTACAGGCCGCTTCTTTTGTCCCTGTTTGGCGACTGGTTCTTTGCTGACTCGCACGACCGCGTCCACATGCTCGACTTGGTTTCCGGCCAACTCCGACCAATTGCCGACACCGAGGTTGAGTTCTTCGTCATGCTCGACGCCGAGGAGCAGCGGCACGAGTGGCTCATGTCCCACCTCGTAGAGGCTGCTGAGCGGGCGGGCATTCAGCGGTCTGCTTCTCAGTGCTTCGCCTTCCGAACGCCACCGAGCCTAGGTGGCCCGCTTTCACCCGCTAACCTTGTGCCGTGGGATCTCGCGGCTTACCAGACCGGCACCAGCAAGCTTCTCCAACAGGTCGCCGACCTTCCGATTGGCACGCAGGTCATCGCCACATGAATCGACCGGAATCGCCGAACCAGACGGTGCAGCGAACGGGAGCCAACCGATTCGCCTGGGAACAAATCCGACGCCATCGCCGGCTGTCGTCGCTGGCCTTTCTCGTTAGCCCCAAACTACGCGCATGGACATGCTTCTTTTGATTGCGATTTGCTTTCTGCTCGCCGGTGGAGTCGTTGGTTTTCTGTGGCGCTGGGGCTGTCGATGTCTGGCACTCGCAGCATTCGGCTTGGGCAATGTCTTATTCGTCGCGTTTCGAGGGTGGTCAGACCTCGATTTTGCGGCGGTGATTCGGAACAGCTCTGCGATCATGTCATGGCTCGTGATGCTGCCGCTTGAGGCAGTGTGGGTCGTCGTCCCCGTTGTTGTCGGAGCGCTGACTGGTTGGCACATCCGTAGGAGCTTTTGCACGCGTGCCACGAGGGGCTAAAACCAAATCGCTCCACACGAACCGCCGCTCGCCGTTTCGATTTCGACCGTGGTGGTTCATGCGAGGCTGGATTCGCTGCCAGCGCCCATCCCCAGCGGCGGCCGGTGAGCTCGAGCGTTGATATTGCGACTTTCGTACGTCTCATGTCAGATCCATCGCCAAATCATCGGAGTCGATTCGTTTTCATGCCTTGGGCTCTATTCGTAGTTGGTTTGGTTTCAGTACCGTGCATCTTTATCGCTGCCAGCAAAGCGAGTCGGCCAGCGTGGGACTGGGACACATCTACCTTCGGTCACGTTTTCGCGTGGCCGTTACTGGCTCTATCACTGTGCTGCTGTTTGGCAGCGCCCTTGTTTGGCCACCAATCCCTCGGTGAGAGACTGGCGCTTTCCGCCTGCGCCCTGATTGCATTCGGTGTGGTGCTTCTTGCGACTCTGGCTTTCTGTGCACTTAATTTTGGCATACCTATTAGCTGATTATGAAACGAACCTAGACGAAGCAGTCTACTGCAGTGAACGCGCCGATTGCGCCAGGGTTCCAATTTGGACTTCTTTGGCGGCGCGTCACTAAGTAGCGACGCTCGGCCGCTGCTACCCTTCGTGGGGACTTCCATGCGCACCCATAGACTTCGCAAAGTAGGCGCCGGAGCATGAAAGTCTGCCCGCATTCCATAGGCTCCCCCTCTCCCACTCCCACCTTCTCCCCCTGTCTTTCCTGCGTTCATGTTTTCCAGATTCCTCCCCCTCCGCGAGCTCCGCGCCCTCCGCGGGAGATTCTCGATTCTCGGATGTTTTTCGGCGCGTTGAGACGTTGAGACGGGGAGGTGTGGAGTGATTCGATGCGTCACTCGCCGGGACGAAAAGCGGTTGCGTCACTGCGTGGCGCGACGCAGTCCAAACGCTTCGCGCGCAGCCGACTCGGAGTGAAGTACTCGGGCGAACGGCAGGGTGACGCGTGGGGAGAGAGGAGAGAGATGGCGCCTTCTGCCGTCGGCGGCTACGGATCGGTCGTTACCCGATGAATTCACCTGGGGTGATGCCGAGCACTCGCTTGAAGTGGCGGGCGAGATGACTTTGGTCGCTGAAGCCGACTTCCTGGGCGACGGCGGCCATATTCCAACTTCGACCGTGCTGACGGAGGAGTTCTTGCGCGCGGTCCACGCGAAGCCGGATCAGATATTCGTGCGGCGGATGACCGGTGGCCGTTTTGAACTGACGCGCGAAGTGGAAGGGGCTCAGACCGGCCGCGGCGGCGAGTTGTTCCAAGCTCAGCGGTTCCGCCAAGCGCCGACGCATCAGGGTCACGGCTCGCAGCACGGCGGCAGGCGGGGCGGCAGGTTCGGATTTGACCGGAGGCAAGTTCTGGAAACGCCGAAGCAGGAGCACGGCTATGGCCCGGGCGAGGCCGTCGGCGACCAGTGAGGATCCCGGGCCGGCCTCCAATTCGAGCGCCAACTGACGGACCAGTGTGGACGCCGGATGATCGGCGGGCAGGGTGGCGGTGTTGACCTCGGTGGACAAGGCAACCGGGCAGCCGAGTTCGGCGGCGACCCGTTCGAAGAACCAACCTTCGAACCCGAGCATCAGCACGTGAACATCCCCATGCCATCGGAACGCTACGGGCTGACCGGCCGGCGTGAAGCGAGCTTCGCCGGCGGCATAGTGCATGGAATGGCTGCCCCGCTCGGTTTCCAATTCGCCATCCAAGGGACGAAGCCACAGATACAGCAGGTGCTGACGAAGTCCGGCGGGATAGTGGACCGCGCCGGACTTGCCCCGCCGCTCCTGGAGGAACAAACCCGGCCAGCCGCGCGAGCGCCGGACCACCGTAATGGCGGCGGGAACGTAACTCTCCAAGTCGACGGGAGGGATTTTGACGGGTTCCGTCACCGGAGAAGGAAATCAGATCCGGGAGACGTTGGGTAGCCGCTGCCCTTCACCAGGCCGGGCCTTTCGGAGTATTGCGAGGCCTGAAGGATGCGACACGGTGCCGAAATGCGGTCAATGAGCCGAAGTTTGCGGTGGATTGGGAGCCTGCTGTTCTTGGCGGGAGGTTGGATTCTACGGGGACAGGACGTCGTGACCCAGCCGGTCGCCACTTTCGGCTTGGGCGGGGTCGATACGGTGGCCGTTTCAGCGGATGGACGACAGTTGGCCACGGCGGGTCCGGCTGGGGTCTTCTGTTGGGATGCGGCTTCGGGCTCCCGTCGTTTCTGGAAACAGGATCACGGCACCCGCGTGTCGGTCGTGGCCTTTTCTCCGGATTCGAAAGTTCTGGCCTCGGCGGGACGGGACCAGGTCGTTCGGGTTTGGGAGGTGGATTCGGGTCGGTTGCTACAGACCTTTGGACCCCTGCCGGCGGAGCGGGACGGGGTGGCCTTTTCGCCGAACAATCGGAGGCTGGCAGCCTTTGGATTCGATGGGCGGATCCAGATCTGGCGGCTGGATTCCGGGGAACTCGAACAAACGCTGGAGTTCCCGCAGACGCTGTTCAATCGGGTGACGTTCACTCCCGATAGCGAGCATCTCATCGTGGCCGAAGGGACGTCGCCGTTCCGCGTTCGTCGCTGGAACCTCGCCACCCGGGAAGCGGTCACCACCTATGCGGGGCATCAGCGGTCGGCGACGGCGCTCGGATTCCTCCCCAGCGGCCAGTTGGTCTCCGGCGGAGATGATCAACGCGTGCTCGTCTGGAACACTGACACGGGCGAGGTGGAGGTGACTCTGATGGGGCAGACCAATACCGTAGCCTGGGTTTCGGCGGCGCCAGAGGGAGGCCTTTTGGCTGTGGGATTTGAAGGTCAGGTCACCACGTGGAATCTGGCGGAGCGGTCGGTGCGCCATGACTTCACCACCGCACGGCTATCCGGAGCGGCCTTGTGGCCTGATCAGTTCAACGTGGTCCTCGCCCTGACCGACAACCAAGTTCAGCGAGTCGATTCCCGAACCGGCGAGGTGCAGCAGGAGTATCCCGGTCACAGCACCAGTACCACGTTGGCGGTGGGGTATTCTCCGGACAGCGCGCGGCTGATTTCCGCCGGAACCGAGGTGGCCATTCGCCTGTGGGATCGTCCGGGTCGGCACGCAGTGCGAAGCCTCCCTGGGGGCGGCAGTGGTTCCTCCGTGGCGCTGTTCACGCCGGACGGTGCGCGGGTTTTGACCGCTCGATCGTTTCCGCAGTCTGTCGCCCAACTGTGGGATCCGCAGGCGGGAATCGTCGTGCGCGAATTCGTGGGCCACTCCCAATGGATCATGACGGCGGCGTTCTCGCGGGATGGCAGTCGCCTCGCCACTGGTAGTTATCTTCCGGAGAACCGGATCCGACTCTGGGACGTGGCGACCGGACAAACGGTTCGGGTTCTGACCGGACACCAACACGCGGTTCGTTCGGTGGCGTTTGATCCGACCGGAACCTGGCTGGCCAGTGGCAGTGACGACACCACCGTTCGGCTCTGGCGGGTGGATACTGGGGTGCCGGGAATGGTGCTCGAAGGCCATGCCACCGTGGTCAAGACCGTCGCGTTTTCTCCCGACGGCGAGGAATTGCTGAGCTTGGCGGAGGACGGGGAAGTCCGGATCTGGGAGGCCGAGACCGGGAAGCTGCGTCGATCCTGGACCGTGCCGGGTGGCTTTGTGAACGCCGCCGCCTGGTCACCGGACGGTCGCGGCGTGGTCACGGGCGAAGGCTGGCCATTCTTTGTGGCCCGCTTGTGGGACGCGGCGACTGGGCAGCCGATCCGGATTTTCGCCGGGAACCTCTCTTCTGTGGAGTCGGTGGCGTTCAGTCCGGATGGACGGTCGATCCTCACGGGCAGCGAGGTGGTCCGACTTTGGAGCGTGGCGGATTGGGCCGGACGACTGGCCGTGCGTCGGGCTGACGTCGGCTGGGAACTGCACTGGGCGCAGGGAACCTTGGAGCATTCCGAACAACCCGGAGGTCCTTGGAAATCCGTGACGGCGTCCAGCCCGTGGTTGTTGCCAGCGGATGGATCCCAGGGATGGTTTCGGGTTCAGGTGCCCGAGCCCTGAGCGATTGGGATGGAACCGCGAATCAACGCGAATTCACCCGAATGGCAGGGAGCGGAATCGAAATCAGGAAGGCGGCGCCCACCCCGTGTCGCTGCCAGGCCATTCGCGGTGGATTTGCACGGTTCCGGCTGCAGCCCTTGGGTTCACAGGCCCAGCGAGAGAAACACCCGGTAGTAGAGGTCGTGCCCAAAATCGTTGGGGTGATTGATGTTGTTCCCCAACAGATCCTCGGGCTTTTTCCGGACGGAGAAGGCCTGCCAGTTGGTGAAGACGTCGGCGTAGGCGCAGCCGGTCTCGGTGGCTACTTGAGCGGTGGCCGCGGCGTAGTCCTCCATGTGATGACTGCCGTAGGTCCATTCCGGATTGGGCGGGAACGCAGAGAAGAGAACGATCTCGGCCGGCGTGCTGGCTCGGATGCGTTGGATCATCAGCTTTAGGTTTTCGGCAAACTGAGGCACGGGCACGCCGCCGCGATTGTGGTCGTTCATGCCGAAGCCGATCAGCACCAGATCTGGTTTCTCCCGCAGCACTTTTTCTTCGAGTCGTTGCAAGCCCTGCACGGTGCTGTCGCCTCCGGTGGCGCCATTGATCGCGGTGATCTGCGCTTTCGGATATGTCTGCTGCAGGTGGTCGGCCCAACGTTTCCAAAAGATCAGGTCCGGGGACGTGGCGTCGCCGCCCGCAGTAATGCTGTCGCCGAATGCCACCACCTTGAGGGGACCGCCCTGGTTCAGACGCGCCTGGGTTCGTGGCAGGTGGGCCGTTTGATTGGGCTGGACTGGCCACGGCGCGCCGGGAGCGTGAGCGTAGTCGACGAACGCGAAGAAGGCGGTATTGCCGAATCCGGGGTACTTCGAGTGGTTGAAGTTGGTTGCTCCGTACAGGACGTTGGTGCGGAAGTCGGGCATGCGGGATTGGGAGGTGCGGCCCAAGGTGCCTTGCGTGGGATTGACCCAGTAGTCCACGCCTTCGATGTAAATGACGGTGTTGCTGCCGGGGCGGAAGGTGCTGCGAACTTCGAGGGGACCAATCGGCAGCGCGGCCAGGTGGGCAGGTTCCTCCCCGATCAGGATCACGGATTCACCAGTTTGGCGGACCTGTGGTGAGTGGACGCAGCCGGATCCGGCAAGGAGCAGTAGGGCGCCCCAGGCGAACAGCGAAGGTAACGGGAGTTTCACGGAGGCGCAGTCTGCGGAAGCGTTGGCTGGGGAACAAGTGGTGGTCTTCGCCGGATACGAACGACGTTTTGACGCTGACCGGTTTGGACGGCGGCGGTATGCCAGAGCCATGCCGATGCCGCCGCCACCGATCACGCCCGTTTACACGCCGGAGCAACTTCGCGAACTCGCCCAGACCGTCATCCGGGCCGCCCGGTTTCCCCAACTGGCCACACTGGATGGCGATCAAGCCCGGGTCCGGCCGGTATCGCCAGTGCGGGTGGATGGGTTCACCCTCTACGTGGCGAACCTGCGGATGTACCACAAAACGCAGGAACTGGCGGCGAATCCGCGCTGCGAACTCTGCTATCTCGACGCCGATCACAATCAGGTGCGGATCACTGGAGTGGCCGAAGTGCTCACCGACCGGGTGCTGTTGCAGGAGATTTGGGATACCAATCCGTTGCTCCGGTCGTATCTGGGGACGGTCGATAATCCGGCGCTGATCATCTATCGCATCGTTCCCAACCGGGTTCGGTACATGAAGGAGTGGGCGCTTCAGTACTACGAAGTGCCCTTGGTGTAGTGGATGTATCCGGAGATGGACGTGCGTCCGGCCGTTCGACATGCTGACCGCCACCATGAATCTTTCCCGTTTCGCTCTCGGCTTGGGCGGTAGCTTGGCCCTGGGTTGGCTGGCCCTTAATGCTGCGGATCCGGCTCCCCCGGTGGTGACTCCGGGCCAGAATGGAAGTCCGCCGTCGGACGCGATCGTGCTGTTTGACGGGAAGGATCTGTCGGCTTGGAAGTCGTCGGAAGGCGGCGCGGCCACCTGGAAGGTTCAGGACGGCTATGCGGAGGTCGCCAAGGGCGGCATTCTCACGAAAGAAGAATTTGGTCCGGTCCAGCTCCACGTGGAATGGGC
Source organism: Verrucomicrobiota bacterium (assembly GCA_017309115.1). Classification (GTDB taxonomy): domain Bacteria; phylum Verrucomicrobiota; class Verrucomicrobiia; order Limisphaerales; family UBA9464; genus UBA9464. The sequence continues at coordinate 50,174 of JAFLEF010000030.1, forward strand.
GGCGCCGGCGGAGGTGAAGGGCGAGGGACAGGGTCGGGGCAACAGCGGCATCTATCTGCAGGGCCGCTACGAAATCCAGGTTCTCGACAGCTATCAGAATCCCACGTACTCGAACGGTCAGGCTGGGTCGTTCTATGGCCATTCCGCTCCGCTGGTGAATGCCAGTCGGAAGCCGGGTGAGTGGCAGACCTACGACATTGTGTTTCATCCGCCGCAGTCGAGCGCCGATGGCAAGGTGACCCCGGGATCCTTCACTGTGTTTCACAACGGCGTGTTGGTTCAGGATCACGTTCCGGTTCCGGGCGATGCCACCACCGCCGCGCAGTTCAAGGGCGTGACTGCAAAAGGCCCGATCTTCCTGCAGGACCATGGGAACCCCGTTCGCTATCGGAACATTTGGGTCCGGAAGTTGAAGTGACAGCGGGAGAAGCTGAGAGCTGAGAGCTGAGAGCTGAGAGGGAAGCGGGAAGCGGGAAGCGGGAAGCGGTCGTTTCGGGTGACGCTTTAGCTGTCCTATGGAGTTGGGAAGCCCTCTGCCGCTATGGGGCGGGTGGAGGGAAGGCGGGACGTTTGGGGTGACTCGACGTGTCACCCGCCGGGACGAAAAGCGGTAGCTGCGCAGGCTTCGCTACCGCGCTCCAAGGTGCGGTGGGACTTCCGTTCGCGTCTCGGAGAGATGGCGCGTGGGGAGTCCACGAACGTACGGCTCCGCAGAGCGTCGCCCTACCGGGTGGAAGTTGAGAGTTGAGAGTTGAGAGTTGAGAGACGGAAGCGCGAAGCGATTGGGGTGACTCGACCTGTCACCCGCCGGGACGAAAAGCGGTGGCTGCGCAGGTTTCGCTACCGCGCTCCAAGGTGCGGTGGGACTTCCGTTCGCGTCTCGGAGATATTATGGCGCGTGGGGAGTCCACCAGCGTACGGCTTACCGCTTACCGCTTTTCTCTCAGCTCTCAGCTCTCAGCTCTCAGCTTCTTCAATACCCTCCCGTGCCGGTCCAGTTACCCCACGCGTTGTCCCAGGTGCCGGAGCTGTCAGTCCGGGCTTCGCGCAGGGATTCCTGAGCGGCAGCGTTGTCCGCCGCGGCGTTCCGCTCAATGTCGAGTCGGGTGAGGAAGTCCTGATATTGCTGCGGCGTTCCAATGAAGAGCTGCTTTTGGGTGGAATCAGGGAAGATGTAGAAGGTCTTTCCGTTGCGATTCACCTTGGTGACGGTGTTCGGCGGCAGGGTTTGCACCTGCTGAAGTTGCTCCGGAGTCGTCGCTGGGACGACCTGGAATCCTACAGCGGCAAGCAGACTCTCGGTGTGGGCGGCAGTGGGTTTGGAGGCGCAGCCGGCCACCAGGAGCACGAGGACTGCGGCGAGGGTAGAGAGGGTCTTCATGAAAATGGGTGTGAAGAGTGAGTGCGAATCAGGGATAGATCGGACCCCAGACACCAAACACGCCCCAGGGATCGTAGGCACCCCAAGGTTCGGAGCTGATGATGTTGGCTTCGGCGTTCAGGGCTTCGGCGTTGCTGGAAGCTTGGGAAGCGGCCAGTGATTCCTGCATCGCCTGACGGTTCAGGAGCAGATTCTGGTACGCGTCATACTGGGCATTTTGCCCGACATAGAGCTGCTTTTGATTTTGATCGGGATAGACGAAGTACACTTTTCCCTGCCGTTTAATCACCGAGATTTTACCCGCGGGCAGCGTGTTTAGCTGCTGCTGTTGGGCGGGAGTCGTGACGGGAATGACCTTGAATCCGGAAGCGGCCAGCATGCTTTCGGTTTGGTGTTTGGGAGTGGCGCAGCCGGAACCAAGGAGGACGAGCGCCAGGCCGAGCAGGCCACCAAGCAAATTGAGGGGTTTCATGAACAAATCAGCGAACAACGCCCGGAAGGCTACAGAGTGCGGCTGATCCGTCCAGCGGCATCCCGAGATGAACGCTGCCATCCCAACTCCGGAACTTCCCTATTTTCCTGACCTGCGTCTTGACGGCTCGGGGTTGGACATCGTTTCTAGCGGTCTCTCCGTTCAGCCGATGCCGTGGTCTAAGGCCGTGCTCTGCTGACGTGGATTCATCATCAACCAAACACATCATGATCAAGACGTCATTGAGCCGCTGGACCCGTCTGGCCGGGCTGGTAGGACTCCTGGCCGGGTCGGCTTGGGGTGCCCCGATTCCCAAACTCTTTAACACCGGAGTGGACGACACCGGAGCCCTCTTGGGCGCTAGTCAGGTGGATTCGCACTATCAATTGGTGGAAAGTGCCGATGCCGAGTTTCCGGGTCCCAACACCTTCACTTTGGAACCGGGCTTTCCCGTGGGTCCGTGGCTCGCCGAAGGCCCCAACTCGCGGTGGATCGCTCCTCGCGCGCGTCAGAGCGTGGGAAATGCGCCCGGTAATTACATCTATCGAACGACCTTCGATCTTACCGGATTCGATCCCACCAAGGCGCGGATCAACGGCAAATGGACTTCGGACAACGGCGGCCAGGACATCGTGCTCAATGGCGTCTCCCTCGGGCTCAGTCAGGGAGGCAACTTTGGGGCCTTCTCGGACTTCCTGATTGAGTCTGGCTTCGCGGACGGAACCAACATCCTGGAGTTCGTGGTCAACAACGCCGGCGAGGCGGTAAATCCCGGGGGCTTGCGGGTGGAGATGATTGGTACGGTGGAGTTGGCGGGCGAGCCTCCGCGGGTGATCACCCAACCGGTGGGAGCCACGGTGTTGGTTGGTGATTCGCTGACGCTGACCGTCGTGGCGGATGGAACTCCGCCGCTGACCTATCAATGGAAGCGCAACACGGTGGATGTTCCGGGTGCGACCGAACCAACACTCCCGCTCGAGGCCATCACGCTGGCTCAGGACGGTGACTACATGGTGGTAGTCTCAAACGGATCGGGTCAGACCAACAGCGCGGTGGCGAAGGTGTCGGTGCTCGATCGACTTCCCGGATTGTTTGACACGGGGGTGGGTGCAGAAGGAGTTCTGTTGGACGATGGCGCGGCCGATTCCCACTACGTCTTGGTGACAAATCCGGACGATCCGTCCGTGACCGAGCCGCTTGTGCAGGATTCGACGGTGTTTCCGATTGTTGCCGGACCGTGGCGCGCCAATTCCGAGGTGTCGAAATGGATTGGGCCTCGGTTCGAGACGTCGGCGGCCGCGGGGGGCGACTATGTTTACGAGCTGACGGTGGATCTCACCGGATTTGATCCGACCACGGCCTTCATCACCGGAACCTGGGCGTCCGACAATGGGGCGACTGTGCTCGTGAATGGCATCGCGACCTCGGTGGTGAACGCCGGCAATTTCGACACATTGTCACCCTTCCGGTTGGAGGGCGTGTTCTTGAGTGGCGTTAATCGGCTTGGGTTCCGGGTGAACAACGCTGCCGCGGGCTACACCGGTCTGCGGGTGGAGGGAATTCGCGGTGGGGCCAAGAAGGGCAGTGCGGGCGAGGCCCCGCGGTTGCTGACCCAACCCGTGGGTGGCGTCCTCCTGACCGGCGAGACCTTGGTGCTTGCTGTCCTGGCCGATGGAGCCGCGCCGCTGACCTACCAATGGCGCAAAGATGCGGTGAACTTGCCGGGAGCCACGACAAACACCTGGTCGGTCGGCCCGGCGTCGGCGGCCTTGGTGGGCAGTTACACGGTGGTGGTGGCCAACGGGGCAGGTTCCATCACGAGCGCACCAGTCTCCATCTCCGTGCTCGACCGCGTTCCGGGAGTCTTCAGTACGGGCGTGGACGCGAGCGGAGTGGTCCTCGCGGATGCTTCAGTGGATCCGCACTACCAGTTGGTGGTGAATCCGACCAACCCGGAATCGACGGAAGCCGTGGTGCACGATTCGACCGTCTTCCCCATTGTAACCGGGCCGTGGTTGGCCAATACCGAAGCTTCCAAGTGGATTGCTCCTCTGCCGGACTCCTTGGGGTCGTCCGGAGGCGATTACGCGTACCGGACCACGTTTGACCTGACGGGTTTCGATCCGGCCACGGCAATGGTTCTCGGGGGCTGGGCCACCGACAACACCGGCACGGATATCCTGTTGAATGAGGTCAGCACCGGTCTTCTGAACACAGCGGGTTTTGGTGGGCTGACTCAGTTCACCATTTCATCCGGTTTGCGGGCCGGGGTGAACACCTTGGAATTCCGGGTGAACAACGCGGATGCCGTGACGGGCTACACCGGTCTGCGGGTGGAGAATCTGCGGGTCGGCGCTCGCGCGGGAACAACGGCGCCGCCGGTCTTGGCCATTCAGCTCGGTGCGGGCGAGGTGACCCTCTCCTGGCCGGCGAGTGCGACGGGCTTCAAGCTCTATTCGGCGGGTACCCTGAATGCGGCGTCGTGGACGGACCTGGGAACAGGAACCGTGGAAGGGGATCGGCGGGTGGTGAAACAGCCAACCACGACAGCGGGCCAGTTCTATCAACTGAAACCGTAACTTCGCCCGTGCGATGCTCGGCGGCCGGTGGTGGGGTCACCACCGGCCGTTTCGCGTTTGCGAGGTGGCCCGCATCGAGGAAAGCATGGAAAAATCCGCGCTGACTGCGATGGTTCGCCAATTCATCTGATGTGGTTCAAACCGGCGAAGGAGAGACGGGCGGTGACGAGGTCAGCTCGGCCCGCCTGGCGCAGGCGACTGGCGACGATCGGCCTGTTTTTGGTCGTCGGTTTGTCCGGTTTAGCGGACTCCGTGCCGAGCGTTTTTTCGACGGGAGTGGATGCCGCTGGAGAGGGGCTGCCCGCCGGAGCCGTGGATCCACATTGGAAACTGGTGCAGAGCCCGGATGGTTCGGCGCCGGGTCCGAATACCTACGTGGTGCAGGAAGGATTTCCGATTCCCCCCTGGCTGGCCAATGACGGCGACTCCAAATGGATTGCCCCCAAGGCCGATCAAGGAGGCGGCAATTCCCCCGGGGACTATCACTATCGGCTCGAGTTTGATCTGAGCGGATTTGATCCGGCAACGGCCCGCGTCACGGGAGTTTGGTCGTCCGACAACTCCGGGATTGAAGTGCGGCTGAATGGCGTGGCCACCGGGCTGAGTTTCAATGGCGACTTCGCGGGTTGGTCCCCGACGTTCACCCTTTCCACGGGCTTTGTGGAGGGTCTCAACGCGTTGGAGTTTGTGGTCAACAACGCGGGCGATGGGATTAATCCGACCGGATTTCGCGCGCGGCTGACGGGTACAGCGGAGCGCGTGGCCGTGAACAGTCCCCCGCGGATCGTGCAGGATCCCCGGGCGTTGACGGTGGCGTTCAAGGAGTCCGCCACCTGGGTTGTCTCGGCGACGGGATCGCGACCGCTGGAGTATCAATGGCGGCGGAATGGCCAGCCGGTTTCGGAAGGCACGACGGCGACTTGGGTGATTCCGTTCGTGGGTGCGGCGGATGCCGGAGTGTATGACGTGATCGTTCGCAATGCGTTTGGTTCGGTGACGAGTGCTCCCGCGACCCTGACAGTGACTTTTCCCGGGACGGCGAGCGAACAAAGTGAACCTCCGGGTCCGTCCTCCCGGCGCACCGGATTGGCCATCACGGAAATCATGTACCAACCGGCAGCTCGAGCCGATGGAGCGAATCTGGAGTTCATCGAACTGTATAATTCCAATCCGTTCGGGGAGGAGTTGGGCGGATGGCGGCTCGCGGGCGAAGTGGAGTTCACGTTTCCCGTTGGCACGGTGATTGGGGGAAAACAATACCTCGTGGTGGCGGCGGACCCGACGCGGTTCCAGCAGCACTCGGGATTGACGGGGGTCCTGGGTGGGTGGTCCGGACGGTTGGCGAATGAAGGAGGTCGGTTGCAACTACGGAAGGCGTCGGGAGCGGTGGTGCTGGAGTTGGAGTATCGGCCGGAACCGCCCTGGCCACTGGCGGCCGCGGGCGCCGGCCATTCCCTGGTATTGCGACGTCCGAGTTTGGGGGAGGCCGCGCCCGGGGCGTGGAGTGCCAGTTCTCGTGTCAATGGCTCCCCGGGTCGCGAGGATGCCGTGTCAGTGGATCCGCTGGCTTCGGTGCGGATTCAGGAAGTATTGGCCAATCCGAGCCCCGGGGAATCGGCTTGGGTCGAGGTGTTCAATCCCACGCCTCAGACGTTGGATTTGTCCGGTTGTCATTTGAGTCCCGGGCTGGGACTTCCCGGGGTGACCCTTCCTGCGGGGACGCTGCTGGTGCCGGGAGCATCGGTTCATTGGGATCAGACCCTGCTGAACTGGCCGGGAGAGCCGGCCGGGGGCGTTTGGTATTTGTGGAATCCGGACCAGACGGCCGTGCTGGATGCCGTTCGTTTTGGAGCCAGCCTGCCGGGTGTGAGTCAGGGCGCAACGGCGTCCAGTCGGGGAAGTCTGCGAGCACTGCTCCGGCCCACTCCGGGAGTTTCGAATACCGGAGTTCGGCTGGGAGACGTGCAGTTTTCCGAGATTCTGTTCCATCCGCTGACCGACGATGACGGCGACGAGTTTGTCGAACTGGTGAATCGCGGCGAGGAGGCGGCGGATCTCTCCGGTTGGCGAATCTCCGGTGACGTGGAGTTTGAGTTTCCCGACGGAGCGGTCCTGGCCCCGGGTGGATACGCCGTGGTGGTTCGGGATCGGGCGCACTTTGGGGAGCGGCATCCGCAACTTTCCGTCGGCTCGATCTGGGGCAACTACCGGGGCGTGCTGAGCAATCGGGAAGGGGAGTTGACGCTGGAACGACGGGTTCGGGATCCGCAGGGAACCCGCTTGTTTTGGGTGCCGGAATCCGGGGCGCGGTTTCGGGACGGGAACCGGGTTAATCGCTGGGCCGATGGCGGGGGGAGCAGTCTGGAGCGGGTCGATTTCCGGTCGGATCCGCTGCTCCCGGACTCGTGGGCTGACAGCGAGGAATCCGATCGCGCCGACTGGACGCTGGTGGAGACGACCGGGTTGGTGAATCAGGTTCATCCGGGAGTTCCCAATGCGGACCAGTTGCAGATCATCCTGCTTGGTGCGGGCGAGGCCCTGGTGGACGCAGTGGAAGTTCGGGTGGGTACCGGGGCCAATCGCGTGGCCAACGGAACGTTTGAAGCCAACACCACGGGCTGGACGTTTCAAGGCACTCATCGGCCGAGCCGCCGGGAGACTGGGGTGGGCTTCGAAAGTTCCGGGGCGTTGCGCGTCGTGGCCACCGACCGGGGGGATCATGTCGCGAATCGGGTGCGTGGAACGCTGACCCAAGCGATCCCGGCGGGTTCGACAGTGACCCTGCGGGCCCGGGTGCGTTGGTTGACGGGGCATCCGGAGATTCTGTTGCGGCTCCGCGGCGGCGGGATCGAAGCCGTGGGACGCTTGTCCACGCCCTTGGTCTCCGGAACACCTGCGGCCGCCAATCGCCGAACGCTGACCAACGCCGGTCCCATCCTCACCGAAGTGCAACCAAGCCCGGTATTGCCGGCGGGTGGCGAGCCGGTGCGAATTCGGGCGCGGGTGGAGGATCCTGATGGTCTCAGTCGGGTGTTCCTGCGCTATCGCCGGGATCCGAGTTCAACCTTCTTCGAGGCGCCCATGACAGATAACGGTACCGGGCCGGATGAACGGGCCGGCGACGGGGTCTATTCGGGCCTGATTCCGGGTCAGCCCGCCGGAACTTTGGTCGCCTTTACGGTTCAGGCGGAGGACGCCGCGCCCGTGCCCGTTCGGCAGTCGTTTCCGCCGGGTCCCCTGGCGCGCGAGGCCTTGGTGCGCTTTGGTGAAACTCCGGTGGCGAGTGGGTTCGGGGCCTATCGGATTTGGCTGACCTCCGCCGCGCGGTCCACCTGGGCCGCCCGGGAAAAAATGAGCAATGAAGATGTCGACGCCACATTTGTGTACGGGGACCACCGGGTCATTTATGCCGCGGGAGCCCACTACAGCGGCAGTTCCTACACCTCTCCCGGATACGACTCACCGACGGGAAATCTGTGCGGCTACAACGTGAACTTCCCTCCGGATGATCGCTTGCTGGGGGATAATCGACTGACCCTGGACTGGCCGATTCGGGACAACACAAATCAACGCGAACAGTTGATGTACTGGTTCCTGGATCAGTTTGCTCTGCCCAACATGTATCGGCGGTACGTGCACCTGTACGTCAATGGACTGCGTCGAGGGGTGATTTACGACGACATCCAGCAACCGGACGGCGACACGGTGAACGAGTGGTTTGCCGACGACGATGAGGGGTCCCTGTGGAAGACGGATTGCTGGAACGAGTTCGATAACGGCGGCAACCGGATCGATCCGTGCGTGCTGAATACCCTGGAGCGATTCCCAGCCAGTGGACCGTTGAAGGTTTCCCGATATCGCTGGAACTGGCGGCCCCGGGCGGTCCGGGGATCGGCCAACGACTTCACTGACCTGTTTCAGTTGGTCGAAACCATGAACCGGACCTCGGATTATGTGAATCAGGTCGAGTCGCTGGTGGATGTGGATCACTGGATGCGCACCTTTGCGATGAATGATCTCGCCTCCTTTTGGGATGCCTTCGGGAATTCCAATGGGAAGAACACCTTTCTCTACAAGCCGGAGCGGTCGGGGTGGAAGTTGATGAGTTGGGATTTTGATGTGGGTCTGGGTGTCTTCAATGATCCGCCCAATCTTCCACTGTTTGAAGTCAACGATCCGGTGGTGGCCCGGATGTACCAAACTCCGGCATTTGTCCGGCGATACTGGGCGGCCTTGGAGGAGGCACTGACCGGGTTCTTCCGTACGGGCGCCGGCACAGCGGTGGATCGGCGGTTGGATGCCCGCTACGCTGCGTTTCAGGCGGAGGGTTTGGGGTTGGAGGGGCCGGCGGGGATCAAGTCCTGGATCAATCAACGGCGGAGTTTTCTGGCGGGCCAGTTGAATTCGGTTCGCTCGTCGTTTGCCGTCAGCACCCAGGGTGGCGCCGATTTTGCCACGAATGCCAATCCGGTGATTTTGCGCGGCACCGCGCCGGTGGCGGTCGCGACGGTGCGGGTCAACGGAGTGGAGTATCCGTTGCGGTGGACCTCGGTGACGGCTTGGGAACTCACCCTCCCACTCGCCGCGGGAACCAACGTGCTGGCCATCACGGGAGTCGACCGCGGAGGTCGGGTGGTGGCGGGTGCCGAGAAGTCTTTGTCGGTGACGTTCACCGGGGAACCGCCGCCGCTGGCAGACGTGCGCATCAATGAGTGGATGGCGGCAAACACGTCGGCAGTGATGGATCCTGTGGATGGCGAATTCGCCGACTGGCTCGAACTGTACAATCCGGGAGCGGCACCGGTGTCGCTCACCGGGTGGTCGTTGACCGATGACCTGGAGGATCCTCGGCGATCGATTGTGCCGGCTGGTTTTGCCGTGCCTCCGGGTGGGCATTTGGTGGTCTGGGCCGACCGTCAGCCGGAACAGACCCAGGCCGGAGTCTCCCTGCACGTGAACTTCCGCCTCGGACAAGCCGGTGAGGAAGTGGGCTTGTTCGACAGCTTTGGCCGTTTGGTGGATCGGGTGGAGTTCGGTCCGCAGGTGGACGATGTCAGCGAGGGCCGCTGGCCGGATGGATTGCCGGAACCGTTTTTTCCCTTGGTTCGACCTTCGCCCGGAACAGCAAACGCGGTGGCATCGGACGTCGGGGTCGTGCGCGTGCTAGCGCTGGAGGTGCGGTCAACCGGCACCGTGGACCTTACCTGGGCAAGCCTGCCCGGGCGAAGCTACCGGGTGCGCGTCTGGACGGGATTGAACGGCCCCGAGCTCACGGGCGGCGAGGTCGTGGTGGCCGAGGGGTTGACCACCACCGTCATCGATACCGCGCCGGGATCGGGCGAACGGTTCTATCAGGTGATGCTGGTAGAGTGAGGTCGACGGCCTGGGCTTGGGGAGCAGACTTGGTTTTTCCCGGACGTCTTCGGTAGGCTGAACCCATGCCCAAGGCAATTGAGCTGCGCGACGGAGATTCGGCCCTGGCGGTGGTGTACCCCGAGTTGGGGGGGTGGTTGACCCGCTATGCCCGGAATCTGCCGGGAAAAGGTTGGGTGGACGTCCTTCACCACGAAGACGCCGTGGTGGCCCGGTATCCCCAGAAAATGTGGGCGGGCAATCCGGTGCTCTTCCCGCACGTGAGTTACAACGTCACTGAGGGCAAGGAAGGCGAGTACGTGCTCAACGGAACGACCTATGCATCGCCGCAGCACGGATTCGCCCGACGCGTGCCGTGGTCGGTGGTCGAGCAAAGCGATAACCAAGTGACGCTGGAGTTGGTCGATTCGGAGCTGACCCGACCGAGTTATCCCTTCGCGTTTCGGCATCGGTTGACTTACCGACTCGTTCAGGGGCGGTTGGAGTGGGAACAGGTGGTGGAAAACCGGGATCAGCAGCCGCTGCCCTTTAGTACGGGATTTCATCCGTACTTCCGTGTGCCCCTGACCGGTACCGACCGGAATGCCTGTCGGGTTCGTTTGCCGCGGTCGCGTCGATGGTATCCGGTGGATCAGGCCAATGCGTTCTTCGACGAGCCGTTTCCGGCGCAGGATCTCCCTGTGGCGGCAGATGTCAGCAGCACTTTGTTTCTGGGTGACTTGGCGGCGCAAAAGGTGGCGCTACGGGATGAACCGGGTGGTGTTGAAGTGGTGTTGGATCTCTCCGGCAATCCCGCCTACCGCTTCCTCATCCTGTGGGCTCCGGATGCAGCCGTGCCGTTTTATTGCCTGGAACCTTGGACCGCGCTGCCCAATTCGTTTGGTCGCAGCGATGGGGAAGTGATCACACTGTTGCCGGGCGAGTCCTTCCGGGCCGTGATGTCAGCCGATGTGCGGGTGCTGGGCCAGTAGCGAGAGGCGCGGCGCGGGATCGCTAAACCGATCGGATCAACCTCCCGGAAAAGGAGCGATCCGTGGCATTGCAACCGCCTGGAATCGGCTCAGGGCTTGCGGGGCGCGACCGGATGACGGCGGAGACCGTGTTCGAGCCAGAGTTTCCAAACCATCCACCACGCTTCGCGGACAATCTCCTTCGACATCTTCGAGGTGCCCTGGAAGCGGTCAGTGAAGATGATCGGAACTTCCTCAATCTTCATTCCACGGCGCCAGACCCGGTGCGTGAGCTCGATTTGGAAGCTGTAGCCATTCGACTGCACGGTTCCGAGGTCGATGGCGGCGAGGGCGCGGGCGCGGAAACATTTGAACCCACCGGTCGGGTCGGTGATCGGCATGCCCGTGATAATCTGCACGTACTTCGCGGCGGAAATGCTGAGGAGCAGCCGATCCAGCGGCCAGTTGATCACCCGGATGCCGTGACTGTAACGGGATCCCAGGACTAGGTCGGCTTCATGTTGCCGGGCCGCTTCGACCAAGCGGGGGACATCGGCCGGGTTGTGGGAGAAGTCAGCATCCATCTCCAAAATGAACTCGTAACCCCGCGAGAGAGCCCAGTCGAAGCCGGCGAGGTAAGCTCGACCCAAGCCGTTCTTCTGCTGCCGGTGCAGGACGTGGACGTGGGGATTGGCGGCCGCCAACTCGTCCGCCACGACTCCGGTGCCGTCGGGAGAGTTGTCGTCCACGACCAACACATCCAACACCACCGGTTGGGCCATGAGCCGACGAATGAGCTCGGGAAGGTTTTCCCGTTCATTGTAGGTCGGAATGATGATCAGGGTATCAGCCCCCATGCCCGTTCAAGGTGCGAGTCGGAAGGCGTCCCCACAAGGGATTTGGTGTGGCGGTGGCTACCAGTTGAGAGTTGAGAGCTGAGAGCTGAGAGGTAAATCCGGGGAATCAGGGCCTGGGAAGAGCAGGCGGGTTTGTGGACGCCACGCGCCCCTGTCTTTGGGCTTTCGTTTCTCTCAACTCTCAACTTTCAACTCTCAACTGCTTTGCGACGGCTCGGACGAAGCCTCGCCCTACCCCCTCGCCCCCCTCGCCCAGACTAGGCACTTCTCCCCGTTGACGGTTGGGCCACGCTTGGTAGCGTCCCGCTTCCGTTTTTCCGGCCGGCGCTCCCGTCGGTCGCTGAATCACCACTGACAGACACCACGCAGTTATGCCTAAAGCACCGAAATACGTTTATACTTGGGGAAACAAAAAAGCCGACGGCGACGGCTCCATGAAAGCCCTCCTGGGCGGCAAGGGCGCCAACCTGGCCGAAATGACCCGCATCGGCCTGCCCGTTCCTCCGGGCTTCACCATCACCACCGAGGTCTGCACCTACTTCTACGCCCACAAGAAGACGTATCCGAAGGAACTCCAGGGCCAGATGGAGGACGGCATCCGCAACATGGAGAAGATCATGGGCTGCAAGTTCGGCGATGCGAAGGGCATGCCGCTGCTGGTGGCCGTCCGCTCCGGCGCCCGGGATTCGATGCCCGGCATGATGGACACGATTCTGAACCTCGGCCTGAACGACGAGACCGTGCTCGCCCTGGCCGCCGCGACTAAGAACGAACGCTTCGCCTGGGACTGCTACCGCCGCTTCATCCAGATGTACGGTGACGTCGTTCTCGGCGTGCAAAAGCGCGAAGGCGAAGACCACGAACCCTTCGAAACCGTCATTCATCAGTTCAAGCATGAGGTCTACCACAAGGACATCGTCGACAGTGAACTGACTGCGGCCGACCAACAGGAGCTCGTGAAGCGCTTCAAGGCCTTGGTCAAGGAACGCACCGGCAAGGTGTTTCCGAACAGCCCCTGGGATCAGCTCCGTGGCGCCGCTGGTGCCGTCTTCGGCTCTTGGATGAACGACCGCGCGATCGTCTATCGCCGCAAGTACAACATTCCCTCCGAATGGGGAACTGCCGTCAACGTGCAGGCGATGGTGTACGGCAACACCGGTGAAACCTCCGGTTCCGGCGTCGCCTTCACCCGCAATCCGGCCAACGGCATCAATGAATTCTACGGTGAGTTCCTGATCAACGCCCAGGGCGAAGACGTCGTCGCCGGCGTTCGCACCCCCGAGCCGGTGATCAAGCTCAAGGACCAGATGCCGAAGTCCTATGCCGAGCTGCTCACGGTCCGCAAGACGCTCGAGAAGCACTTCAAGGACGTTCAGGACATCGAGTTCACCATCCAGGAAGGCAAGCTGTTCATGCTGCAGACCCGGAATGGCAAGCGCACCGCCGCGGCCGCGCTGAAGTTCTCCATCGACATGGTCAAGGAGAAGCTCATCGACGCCGAGACCGCCGTGTTGCGCAATCCGGCTGACCAGCTCGACCAATTGCTGGCGCCGATCTTCGATCTCGCCGAGGTCAAGAAGGCCACGGCCATCGCCACCGGTCTGCCGGCCGGCCCCGGAGCCGCCTCGGGCAAGATCTACCTGAACGCCGATCGCGCGGTGTCCGCCGCCGACAAGGGCGAGAAGGTTCTGCTCGTGCGCGTGGAAACCTCGCCGGAAGATCTTCGCGGCATGATCGCGGCCGAAGGCATTCTGACCGCTCGCGGTGGCGTCAGCTCGCACGCCGCGCTGGTGGCCCGTCAGATGGGCAAGGTCTGTATCTGCGGCGCCTCGGCGCTGGAGATCGACTACGACAAGAAGTCGGTCACGGTCAACGGTACGGTCTACCACGAGGGAGACTTCCTCTCCATCGACGGCACGGCGGGCACGGTTTACGCCGGCCAGCTCAAGACCGCTCCTTCGGAGATCATCGCGGGCCTCATCAACGACGACAAGGCCGCTCAGAAGACCGAGAAGTTCAAGAGCTTCACCCAGCTGATGAAGTGGTGCTCGCAGTACACCCGGTTGCAGGTTCGGACCAACGCCGACAATCCGGAGCAGACCGCCAACGCCTTGGCGTTCGGCGCGACGGGTATCGGTCTCACCCGCACCGAACACATGTTCTTCGAAGGCGATCGCATTGATGCGATGCGCGAGATGATCCTGGCCGACTCGCTGGAAGCCCGGAAGGCGGCCTTGGCGAAATTGCTGCCGTATCAGCGCGAAGACTTCTTCGGCATCTTCAAGGAGCTGAAGGGCTATCCCGCCACCATCCGGTTCCTCGATCCGCCGCTGCACGAGTTCCTCCCGCACAGCAAGGAACAGCAGATGGATCTCTCCCGGAAGCTCAACATCCCGGTCGAGAAGATCATGGCCCGCGTGCACGAACTGCATGAGTTCAACCCGATGCTTGGATTCCGCGGCTGCCGCCTCGGCATCAAGTATCCGGAAATCACCGCCATGCAGGCCCGCGCGGTGTTCGAAGCGGCCGCCGACGCCACCAAGAAGGGCTACAAGGCCAAGCCCGAGATCATGATTCCGCTGGTCGGATTCAAGAAGGAGCTCGATCTGCAAACCGAACTCGTCCACCAGGTGGCCGCGGAAGTGCAGAAGGAGAAGAAGGTCAAGATCAGCTACACCGTCGGCACGATGATCGAAGTGCCCCGTGGCGCGCTGACCGCTGACGAAATCGCCCAGACCGCTGAGTTCTTCAGCTTCGGCACCAACGACCTCACCCAGACGACTCTGGGCATGAGCCGCGACGACTCCGGCAGCTTCCTGCCGCCGTACGCCGAAGCGGAAATCGTGAAGAAGAATCCGTTCGCGACGATTGATCAGACGGGCGTGGGCTCGCTGATGCAGATCGCGATCGCCAAGGGCCGTCAGACCCGCCCCGACATCAAGTTGGGCATCTGCGGCGAACACGGTGGCGATCCGGATTCCGTGAAGTTCTGCCACAAGATTGGTCTGACCTACGTCAGCTGCTCGCCGTTCCGCGTGCCGGTGGCCCGCCTCGCGGCGGCCCAGGCGGCGATCGAGGAGAAGCGCAAGGCCGCGGCCGCGACCAAGAAGAAGAAGTAAGGATTCGCGACTCCGGTCGCTCCTGAACATCAGCCGCTCCGGGTGACCGGAGCGGCTTTTTTTGTGCTGGGGAGGGATCTCCGGGCCCATTTTTCTTGCAGATTAACCCAGGAAACGGGAACGAAGACGGACGCTGAATCTCAGATCCTACCAACCCCGTCACACCGGTCATGTCCGATTCCACCACTCGTCGCCGTCGGATTCTTTATGCGCTTGCGGCGCTGATCCTCGTTCTGGCGGGTAGCTACGAGCTGAGTCGTCGACCTGCGGTACTCCGCTGGAAGGATCAACCGGCGTCTTATTGGATCGGTCGCTTCAGTTTCCTGGACCGATCGGACGGGCAGTCCTCCGCGGAAGAGTTTCTCTATGCGGCGGGGCCGGAAGTGATCCCGCATTTGGTTTGGGGACTTCACTTGAAGGACAGCTGGCTCCATGACCGATGGTACGATCTTTACTTCAAACGACCGATCTTGCGGCGGTACTTCTCGCTTCCGTGCCGGCGGTCTTCTTACCGGACAAGCTGTGCGAAGGGCCTGGGACTACTCGGTCCGGCGGCGGCGGCGGCGGTGCCGGATCTGTTGCGGGCCCTGGACGATCGACATCGCGAGGTTCGTTCGGCTGCCGCCTTGGCTTTAGTTCGCGTGGGAGCCCCAAAGTCTCAGTTTATCCCTCGCCTGGGGGCGGATCTCGCCCTCAAGGATCCCAATGAACGGTTGGGTTGTATTGTCGCTCTCGTAAGATCCATGCCGGATCCTACGGCCGCGGGGACGTTGAGAACGCTGCTCCAGGATCCAGATCCGAACATTCGAAGTTGGGCGGTCATGGGCTTGGGACGGGATGAGTCCGAGCCCGAGCTCACTGTTCAACAATTGGGCGAGGCCTTGAAGGACGGTCAGCTATCGGTGCGGATGAATGCCGCCCGGGAGTTGGGACGGCTGGCTCCTCGGTCCCCAAATTCCGTCGCCTACCTGACCTCGGCTCTGGAGGTGGAACAGGATGCGATCGTGCAGGGCCGACTGATCGATTCGTTGCGCGGCCTGGGACCGAAGGGAGCATCGGCGATTCCGGCCCTGGCGCGGATCACGGATCGCACCAACGAAGTTTCAATGTTCGCACTGGTAGCACTGGCCAGTATCGATCCCGAGAACGCCGAGTATCGTCGCCGCCTGATCGATTGCCTCGATCAGCCAGGTGGCTGGTGGGCGGCCATGGAATTGGGTCGGCACGGCGAAAAGGCTCAAGAGGCCATTCCACATCTTCAGCGGATGGAGCAATCCGCCGACCGTTGGTCCGCGCGAGCGATTGCCGCCCTCGCGGCGTGGCGCATCGACTCTTCTCAGCCCAACCCCTTTCCGCGCCTCGCTGAGGAACTCCTGCTGGAGACCCGAATGCCCTATGAGGTGCTTCAATACCTGGGGGAAATGGGTCCGGCAGCCCGCCCGGCGGTTCCGGCCTTGCGCCAGTTGAAAGCCACTCGCGGTTCGATTCACTACGAACGGTTGAATGACGCCCTCGGGAAGATTGCGCCGGAGTATCTTCAGGACCCATGGCGTCCAAACTGAGTTTGGCCGCCCTTCTTCGGGTTCAATCATTGACCGTGGAAAAGCGGCCTGCTGGGGTTTCCCACGTGATCCGGTATTATCGTGTGACACGGCTGGAATCTGAGACGCTGGGAGGCTTGAATCGATTGCTGATCGACGTGGTGACCGGCGGGGCCTCGATCGGGTTTCTCGCTCCGCTGACCGACGAGCGAGCGGGACGGTATTGGGAAGGAGTTCAGGCCCGGCTGGGGCAGGGACAGTTCCTTTGGGTGGCGGAGCAGGCCGGTCAGATCGTGGGTTCGGTTCAGTTGGAGTTTTGCCCAAAGGAGAATGGCCGGCATCGGGCCGAGGTGCAGAAGTTGATGGTCCTTCGATCCCATCGGGGCCGGGGATTGGCCACGGCGCTGCTCATGGAAGCCGAGGAATGGGCCCGGCGCGAGGGTCGGACGTTGTTGGTGCTGGATACCGAGGCTGGATCAACGGCAGACCGGTTGTATCTGCATTTGGGCTGGACGCGGATTGGCGAGACTCCGGACTACGCGGCCTCGCCGGACGGTCAGCTCCGGGCCAATGCCTACTACTTCAAACGACTGGCACGCTCGGCAGGTTGAATCGGGACCGCTGCCAGGTTCGTGAAAATGGGGCGCGACCCGGGACACATTTTCCGTAACCTCACCGGACGTTTGCCTCAGGAACCGGTGACATGAACACCGACTCTGTCTCTTCCCCTTGTCCGCGCTGCGGCGTGCCCATCCCGCCGGAGGCGCCGGGCGGACTCTGCCCCCGCTGCGTGCTGCAAGGCGCCGCCACGCCCACCGAGGGCGGCAGTCCGGCGCGCCGGCTGGAAGCGCCGGCCTTTGACCGCGTCCGGGCAGCCTTTCCGCAATTGGAGATCCTCGAACTGGTGGGTCACGGCGGCATGGGGTTTGTCTATTCGGCTCGGCAGCGGCATTTGGACCGGATTGTGGCGCTGAAGTTACTGCCCCTGGCGACGGGCAGCGACCCGACCTTCGCCGAACGGTTCACTCGGGAAGGGCGTTTGTTGGCCCGTCTGAACCATCCGAACATTGTGGCGGTTTATGACTTCGGTCAGACCGAAGGGTTCTGCTTCCTGGTCATGGAGTTCGTGGACGGGGTGAATCTGCGGCAGGCCATGCGCTCCGGTCGGTTCTCTCCTCGGGAGGCCCTCGCAATCGTGCCGCACATCTGCGAGGCGCTGCAGTACGCGCATGAACAGGGCGTGCTCCATCGGGACATCAAACCGGAGAATATTCTGTTGGATGCCCGGGGTCGGGTGAAGATCGCTGACTTCGGCATTGCCAAGCTGGTGGGTGACCAGGCGACGGACTTCACGCTCACCGCGAGTGGGGCGCGGTTGGGCACGCCGCATTACATGGCGCCGGAACAGATTGAATCACCGGGCGAAGTGGATCACCGCGCGGACATTTATTCCCTCGGGGTGGTGTTCTACGAACTGCTCACCGGTGAGCTGCCTCTGGGTCGCTTCGCGGTACCCTCGGCCAAGGCGGACTTGGATGCGCGGGTGGATGAGATTGTTCTGCGTGCGCTGGCCAAGGAGCGCGAGTTGCGGCAGCAAACGGCGGGCGAAGTGAAGACCCAGGTGGAAGCGGTGACAGAGGATCACCCGGGGAGCGCCGAATCGCCGCGA
Source organism: Verrucomicrobiota bacterium (assembly GCA_017309115.1). GTDB lineage: Bacteria > Verrucomicrobiota > Verrucomicrobiia > Limisphaerales > UBA9464 > UBA9464. Next base: position 68,115 of record JAFLEF010000030.1, read on the forward strand.
CCGTCCACGTCCTCCCCTTCGGCCGCGCCGAAGGAGACCCAAGTGGTGGCGACTCCGGGGTGGCGCTGGAAGCCGGAGCATCAGCCCTTCGTGATGTTGGCGATCGTCGCGTTGCTGGTGCTGCTCGCCGTGGATTTGGTGCCGATGCTGGGTGGCTATGCGATCGTGGCGCGGTCGTTGGTCGGGTTGGGTCCGCTCGGGGTGGCCGCCGCGGTGGCTTTGTTGGGCGGAGGTGTCTGGTTGGTCCGGAAGGCCTGGGAGACCCGGGAACGTTTGCTCGAACCCTTGGGACTGACAAACGCGGGTGAGCGCTCCGCCAAGACTCTGTTCCAAGCGGGGACGGCACTGCTGATGGTTCTGGTGCTGCGGTTGGTGTTCCAAGGAATGGTCGTGGGGAGTGCCCTGGTGACTCAGATTGCCGAGATGGTCCGTTCGAGCGGAGTGCTCTTGATTATCGTGTTGCTGGGTCTGGTCGCATTCTGGCTGAAGTTCAAGGATGCCTGGAAACCGGCGGGCACGACACTGCCGGTGCCAGTGAGTCCGCCGGGTGTGCGGCGTGTTGGGTGGTGGTTTCTGGCGTTCGGATTGGTTTCGTTCATCCCGACGATCTTGTCCTGGGGTTCGTCGGTGCGGGTCTGGCACCCGGGTTCCCTGTTGGCGGTGGTGGGCTTGGCGGTTCTGACGCAAAGTCGGCTCTGGCGGTCGATTGCCCTGGTCGTGTGCAGTGTCCTGGCGGTCGCGGGATTGTGGGGCCTGGCGAACATCCCCATGCTGATCGCCAGTGTGCACGCCCCGGATTTGCGCCGGGGACTGAATGCGGCGGTTTCTCCGGCTGAGGTGCTGGTGGCGGCGGGTCAATGGCTGGCGTTCGTCGGGGGACTTTTCTTTCTGAATCGGAAGGACGTTCGTGCCACCTTTGGATTGGAGGCCACCGCCGCGCAGGAGTTGACACCCAACCCGTGGCCGCATCGGCTGTTTTGGGTGATCCTGGGTCCGGTGCTGCTGGTGGGATCGGCCTTGATCGCCGGGTTGCTGGCTCCGGCTTTGCAGATGTCGAACGGCCCGGTGTCCGGAGCGGCCGCCGGCCTGATTCCCTTGGCGACCGGGGCGATGGTGGCGTGGTTGTTTTGGCGGACGCGTCCGACGCCCGAGCGGGCCCAGCCGCGGTCGCAGTGGAACCCGTGGCCGCAGCGGATCTTTTGGGCGGTGGTGAGTGTTCTGCTTGTGCCGGCGTTTCTGCTGCTGGTGGGCTTGGCGGTGCCCCGGATGTTGGCGCGGGTGTCCCCGCCCTCACTTCAACCCGCGTTGGTTAACTTCCATGGAATTGAGCCCGCCGCTCCCCCGGTTCCGGTTTTGGAAGGTCCTGTTGCGGGACCAACGGTCTCGCCCCAGCCCGAGGCGCTGTTGCCGGAGGCGGCGCCGGTTTGGGTCCGCTTGGAACGAGCCGAGCGCGTGGGTGATCCGGAGCGGATGACCTTGGTGTGGATCGTTCAGTCCGATGAGCCGGGACGGGTGAAGGTCGGCTTTCGCGGACGTCAGCCCGAGGTGGAGTTGTCCCGGACTTCCGACCAAAACCTGTTCACGGCGCGGTTTTCGCTGATGGTTGAGGCCAACATTCCCCGAGGAAGTTTGGGTAATGTTCGATTGCGGGTGGGCGACCGGCCCTGGGATTTTGATGCGCCCCTAAAGAGCACCGATCTGGACCAAGTGCTGGCCCAGGCGGAGAGCGAAGCGGTGCGGAAGCTGGGAGCGGACCGTTCCGCGGTCCTGACGCGGGTCGCGGGAGAAACGTTGACCCTGGAATTTTTGGAGATGTCGGCTGACTTCTCGCCGGCGAGCGACATCTTTGTCTCACCGACGTTGGTTCATTTGGAACAAAGCGAACGGGGAGCGGATCCGGAGTCCGCCCGTTCAGTTTGGAGGGTTCAGTCCGATCAACCCGGCCGAGTGACGGTTCGCTTCCGAGATTCCCAAGCCGAGGTGGAGCTCGCTCGACTTTCCGAAGGGGTACGCTTTGGGGCGCGAATCTCCTTCGCGGCTATAGCAAGGTCGCCCAGCGAGGCCTTGGTCGCCGTGCAGCTTGTGGCGGGGGACCAGCAAGGCCGGTTCGACGTCCCTCTCAACAACTCAGTGCCCTTGGATCTCGATCAGGTTCTGACGTACACCCAATTGAATGAGCGTCTGCCCTTGTTGGATTCGCGGCCAGTAGCTCTGACCCAAGCTGCCGGTGACTCATTGATCGTGGAGTTCGAGCACCTCCTGTCTCAACCTTGATCATGTCATCACCGACCCAAACTCACTTCCTTCCCACCCGCTGGACATTGGTCTTGGCGGCGCGGGGTGACACGCCGGAAGGTCGGGCGGCGTTGGGGGAGTTGTGCGAGTCGTATTGGCAGCCGGTGTTCCGGTTTCTGCGACGGGACGGGCGGGACGAAGAAGCAGCGCGGGAACTGACCCAAGAATTCTTTGCCCGCGTGTTGGCCCGAGGCGGGCTCGGGGCGGCAGATCCGGCTCGGGGTCGGTTTCGGTCGTATTTGCTGGGGGCGTTGAAGCACTTCCTGGCGGATCAGCGAAGTCAGGCGGAAGCGGCCAAGCGGGGCGGCGGCGTGGTTCCCGAGTCTTGGGACGGTTCGTCGGAGACTGACGCCGGGGTGGTGGCAGTTAAAGGTTCCACCGAGGTTCCGGATACCTTCTTCGATCGGCACTGGGCGTACGCGATCATGGAGCGGGCCTTGCGGGCGGTGGAGCGGGAGTTTCACACGGCGGGACGGGAGGATCAGTTCGCGGTGCTGAAGCCTTGGTTGGTAGGGGACACGTCGGCATTGTCGCAGTCGGAGGCGGCGCGTCAGTTAGGCTTGAGCGAAGGTGCGGTAAAGGTGGCGGTGCATCGACTGCGCCGGAGGTTTCGCGAGTGGATCCGCGCCGAGGTTGCTCAGACGGTGGATGCCGGGCAGTCGGTGGATGAGGAGTTGCGGTACCTGGTTGAGGTTCTTTCCACGGAGGGGAAAGCTGAGAGCTGAGAGCTGAGAGGTCGGCAGTGGGAATTGGTAGGGCGAGGTTCCACCGAGCCGTTCGCGTCTCGGCGGGTGACGCGTGGGGAGGCCACGAACGCACGGCTCCGCGGAGCGTCGCCCCACCGGGGAAAGCTGAAAGCTGAGAGCTGAGAGCTGAGAGGTCGGCAGCCGCAATTGGTAGGGCGAGGTTCCACCGAGCCGTTCGCGTCTCGGCGGGTGATGCGTGGGGAGGCCACGAACGCACGGCTCCGCGGAGCGTCGCCCCACCGGGGAAAGCTGAGAGCTTCGTTTCTTCCAAGGATTTCAGTTGGCACTACTACGCAGACGTACCATTTTTGGACGTCATGTCGGACCCGCTTCCTCATTTGCCGGCCCTGCGCTTGGGTCGTTCGTATGCCTCCCTCGACAAGATCGAGGTCAAAGATCACCGCAGCGGCGAAACGCTGGCGGTGGTGTCGCAAGTCAACGGGGGCATTCTGAAACGGGATCTGGCCAAACTCGGACCGTCCCGGGCGGCTCTGAAGAAGTTTACGGTGGCGGAGCTGATCGAACTGTCGGCCAAGGCGGGCGAGTTGTTCCTCAACGGCACCTTGCCGCTGGGCGATCTGGGCCACACGCAGTCGGCCGCGCAGTACATCGAGACGCTCAGCCTCACGAGCGGCCTGCCGCACGTGATGGTGAAGCGGAACATGGCGAAGATTCACTACGCCCTGACGCACATGCCGGTCGTGCTCAACGGACTTTCGCGGGGACTCGACTTCACGATTCTGGATCGAGGCTTCGGCGAGCAGTTTGGCACGAAACTGAGTTTCTTCCCGACGTGTCAGGCGCTCGGTTTGGTCATGCCCAGCAATTCTCCGGCGGTGAATTCCCTGTGGCTGCCGGCGATCGCGCTCAAGACTCCGGTCATCATTAAGCCCGGCCGGGAAGAGCCCTGGACCCCATTCCGCTTGATCCAGGCTTTCATCGCGGCGGGTGTTCCAGCCGAGGCCTTCGGATTCTATCCGACCGACCACGAAGGAGCCGCCACCATTCTCAATACCTGCGGCCGGGCGCTGATCTTCGGCGACAAGTCCACGACCCAGCAGTATGCCAACAATCCGGCCATCCAGATTCACGGACCCGGCTGGAGCAAGTTCCTGATTGGCGAGGACCAGATCGAGAATTGGCCCGACTACATCGACGTCATAGCGGGCGCCATTTCGGACAACGGTGGACGCTCGTGCATCAATGCCAGTGCGGTCGTTGTGCCCCGGTACGGTGCCGAAATTGCCGATGCCCTCGCGCAGAAGTTGGGGCCGATCCAGCCGTCCCGGCCGGACGACGCGGACGCCCGGCTTTCCGGATTCGCCAATCCCAAGATGGCCGACTTCATCGAAGGTCAGTTGGAGGAAGGCTTGAAGACCCCGGGTGCCGAAGATGTGACGGCCAAGTACCGTCAGGGTCCGCGCAAACTGGTGTTCGAAGGCGGCACCTATTTGCGGCCCACGATTGTGCGCTGCGATTCGTTCAGTCATCCGCTGGCGAACCGGGAATTCCTCTGTCCGTACGCTAGTGTCGTGACCTGTCCGCAGTCGGAGATGCTCGCGAACATTGGCTACACGCTGGCGTGCACCGCGATCACCAAGGATCCGGCGTTCATCGCGGACCTGGAGTCGTATGCGCACATCGAGCGGTTGAACATCGGGCCGGTGTCGACCATGAAGATCTCCTGGGATCAGCCGCACGAGGGCAACATGTTCGAGTTCCTCTGGCAGCGTCGGTCGATTGAGCGGGCGTGGTGAGGCCAGGAGGCCAGCTGAGAGCTGAGAGCTGAGAGCTGAGAGCTGAGAGCTGAGAGGCAAAACTGGTAAGCGCGAAGCGGTAAGCGGTAAGGACGGTAGGGCGACGCTCCGCGGAGTTGTCTGGGAGCGCTGGCGTCTCGCCGGCGTGTTTCTTACGACCCTTCCCTTCTTCATGCACGGGCCGGCGAGACGCCGGCGCTCCCAGGCGAGTGTCCCGTTCGGGCGAAGCGTCCGCGGAAACCGACACGCCACCAGTCCACACGCGTACGGCTCCGCGGAGCGTCGCCCCAACTTGGAGAAAGCTGAGAGCTGAGAGCTGAGAGCTGAGTGGCCGGAATGATTCAGTTACTACTGGTCCGGGAGAGCCACAGCGCCGCCAGCTTCGATGGTCACTTGCGGCGTCTCGAGACGGGACGGAACGGTCGCCGTCGGCGGGGTGCCCACATTGTTGATGTTGTAGGTCTCACCCATGACCGAGGTTGGGAATTTTCCGTTGGAAAAGTAGGGAGCAAGATCGGCTGCCGACGGTGTGTCGTTGTCGCCCTTTCTCCAAGTCGCCGCCCACAACTGCTTCTGATTGTTGATCACCCGCAAGTTGTTTATGATCTCGCCGTAGGTCGAAGTGGGCCGAGAACCGGTTTGGGGAATCGCAAAGAGGCCGAAAATTCCCAAGGCAAGGACGGCAATTAAGAACCCAATCGCGAAGCGCCAGTCCAGACCGGTATGACTCCGCAGAGCGTCACCCCATTTTTTGAAAAAGCTGAATGCTGAGTGCTGAGAGGTAAGAAGGGGCGCGAAGCGTTTGGAGTGCGGCAGCCCTCTGCCGCTTTGGGACGCTTCTCGGCGAATGACGCGAAAGAAGTCCACACGCGCACGGCTCCGCGGAGCGTCGCCCCACCGGGGTAGGTCTGCGACGACCCGACTTACTTGTCCGGGAGAGCCACGGTGCCGCCAGCTTCGATGGTCATCTTCGGCATCTTCAAGCGGGACGGAATGGTCGCGGTGGGTTGGGTGCCGACGTTGTTGATGTTGTAGGTCTCACCCATGACCGAGGTCGGGAAACGGCCATTGGAGAAGTAGGGCGCGAGATCGGCTTCCGACGGGGTGTCGTTGTCGCCCTTCTTCTGATCGGCCGCCCACAGCTGCTTCTGATTATCGATCACCCGGAGGTTGTTGATGATCGCCCCGTAACGGCTAGTGGCGAGCGACCCGTTGATGTTCGGAATCGCGATCATGGCCAGGAGGCCGATGATCATCACCACGATCATGATCTCGATCAGGGTGAAGCCCGCCTGGAGACGGGCCGGACGGCGGAGCGTGGGAGTCAGTTTCATGGGCAAAAAATCCGGTTTTCTAGGTCAGGGTCAACACCGACCTCAGGAAAAGGTTTCTGTTCGGGCGCTTTAAGGTCACTTCGGTTCTCGGCGGGAGTCTTCAATGGTGACGTGGGCAATTCGACGGCGTTGATACCACGCCACGCCGATCAGGTCATGAATTCCCCGGCCCAGACGGTTCCAAACCCCGTATTTGGAGACGCCGGCGACCCGCGGCCGGTGGTTCACCGGGACTTCCCGGCAAACGAAGCCACCGCCGGCCACCAGGATCGGAAGAAACCGGTGAAGTCCGTTGAAGGGAAACAGCCCGCGCAGGCACTCCCGCTTGAAGGCTCGCAGGGCGCAGCCGGTGTCGGCGAAATCGGCGCGCAAGGCGGCCTTGCGGGCGGCCCGGGCGATTCGGGAGGAAACTTTGCGCACCAGGGAATCTTGGCGCTGGACGCGATGACCGCAGACGAAATCCACGGCGCTCAACATGCCGAGCATCTTGGGCAATTCCGCCGGATCGTTCTGCAAATCGCCATCTAGCGTGCAGAGGAAGGGGGCTTCACTACCGGCGATGCCGGTCCAGACAGCGGCACTTTGCCCGCGGTTCTGCGCGTGGCGCAGACCTCGGACTCGGGAGTCGGCGGATTGGGCGGCCAGGATTTCCGGCCAAGTACGGTCCTGACTGGCGTCATCCACGAGCACGATCTCCCAGGAACGCGTCTCGGCGGCAAAGACGCGGCGGAGTTCGTCCACCAGCGGCTTCACGTTCTCGGCCTCATTGAAGAGGGGGACGACGATCGCAATGTCGGGCACCGAAGGATCCTAGAAGGTTGACGGTTGGGAGTTAAGGACGGAAATCAGGCCGGGGATTGCGGGATGCCCGTCCGAGGACGGCGCAGTTGGACCACGCGTTCCCGAAGTTCCCGGGCCAGGACTTTCCGGTCTTCCCCGGGATCCTGGGCGGGGCCGAACGAGATACGGGCGCGAATCCAGTCCTGGGACAGCAGTTTGAGGAAGTGAGGGAAGAACGTGTCATCCCGCCAGTAGGCAATGTCGTCGCTCACGCGTCCGGAACTGACCTCGTAATCGACCCCCACCGGCGCGACGGACCAGCGTTCGGCGATGGCCGGAGCGAGTAAGGCCGGGCGGAAGGGCAGGACGTCGTCGCCGCCACTGCTAGTGCCTTCGAGGAACACGGCGAGCGGGACGCCCGAGCGGATGACTGGTCCAAACTGTTGGGCGACATCCTTGAGTTCCCCTTTGCGTTCGCGTTGCAGGAACAGCGAGCCACCGCACTCGGCGAGCTTTCCCAGGATGGGCCAGCCGCGCACCTCGGCTTTGGACACGAAGACCACGGGTGTCGACGCGCCGAGCGTGACGATATCCAGATAGCCCAGATGATTGGCGCCGTAGAGTGCGGCGGTGGGCGGGGTGCCGACGACCTCGACCGTGCAATTGAGGATTCGGCACAGCCGTTTCGCATGCCGATGCGTCCACTCCGCCCGTCGCCGAACATCAACGCCTCCGTTTTCGTGGGGCCGGACGGTTTTCTGAAAATCCCGGACACTCGTGGCGCTAAAGAGGAGGAACTCCAGAAAGCGACGAGCGGTGCGGAAAGGATGGCGAACCATGGTGGACGGCTGCTTGTAGTCGGGCGCCTGCCTGCTGACAACGCGGGAAGGGACGCGGGAACCGCGAATCAACGCGAATTCACGCGAAGGGCCGGAGCCGGAGGGATGGTTGGGCCCGGCTTCCTTGGTGGGCTGGGTCGGCGGAGGGGCAAACGAAGGCCCGCTCACTCGAAGTCGTACACGACCACTTTGGTCCACAGCGAACGGCACTGTTCGATGAACTTCAGGTGCTCGGGGTGGACCTGGTAGTCGTCCTGGGCCTGCTTGCTGGGGAAGATCAGGTTGAGGGCAACCTGATAGGACTGATCGACCACTGGCCGATGGCTGCCGACCATCTTGCCCATATGGAACTGGATCACTCCGGGAATCGGCTTCAAATACTTCTCACCGCCGGCGATCAGGGCGTCAGGGGCCTGGGGATTGGCGGGATCGGTCCAGAAAATCACGACGTGCGAAAACATGTCTGGGGAGACTAGGCGGGGCCCTGCGAGAAAGCCAAGCGCCGGATGAATCCGGCCGGGGAACCGCAGTTGCCTAGGGAAGCGGCGGAGGGGAGGGGATATCCGCAGATTGAACGCAGATTAACGCAGATTTTCGGAGGGAGGGACGTTTGGAAGGGGACGGGCGTTTTCTGGTTCTGCGGCAGGACCCAGGTGCATTTGATTTCTGCTTCCCCAAAAGAATCTGCGAAAATCTGTGCTTAATCTGCGGTTAAATCTGCCCCGGTTCCTTCGGCGGAGTGGCTGCGTCGCGCTCGCGGTAGAGGTCGGGACGAATGACGGAGATCATCTGGTCGCGGTGGGGCAGACGGTCGGCTCCGACGAAGGTCACCAGACGTTCCAGCGTTTCCGCGGGAGATGACATCAGATCCCGATACGCAACCTCCAGCACGGGCAGCCCCGCCTGGCGGAGCAATTCCCGGGTGCCCGCCAGGTGTTTCTCCAGCAGCGGAACGACCTGGGAATCCAACTCGGCGGACGGGGCGACGTCGCCAAACCGCATCCGGTGTTGCGAACGGGCCACCTCCCGCAACGGGCGCACCACCAGGATCACCCGGTAGCGATGGCCCCGAGGCAGGTGGGGCAGCAACGCGGCGATGACCTTTACCGCTTGGTCCGCCGCCTTTTCGATTAACTGGGGATGCCGGCGAAGTTTGCGGGCCTCTTCCCATTCGAAATAGCCCTCGGGATTGTGGCCATCCGAGGTGCGGACTCCATCCGTCAAAATGGGATAGCCACCCCGATGCAGGAGTTGCATCAGCAGGGAAGTTCCCGACCGGGGCAGTCCAGTCACGATAAGAATATCCCGGGGAACGCTGGGACCCGGGGGCAAGGGCGGGATGGATTCCGGGGCGGGAGAAGAAATTTGGGCGCGTTTCTTGGCCCGTTCCAGGGACGCCGAGCGCAGATTCCAGAGCGAAGCGTAGCGATCCGGCCGCGCTTCAATCAGCCGGCGACGTTCGTTGGTGTGGAACTCGGCCTGGAGTTGTTGGCCCTTTCGCCGATACAACCGGCTAAGAAAGGCGTGGGACGCGGGCCAGTGAGGGGCCATGCGCGCACACACCTTCCAGGCTTGTTCGGCGCGGTCCAAGTTCTGGAGATTCCACTGGCTCAAACCGAGGATGAAGTGGGCCCGGATCAGGGTGAAATCGAGGTTGATTGCTTCCAGCGCGGCTTCGGCGGCTTCCTCCGGCGAATCCAAGCGGAGTCGGGCCATGGCGGTCATCAACCAGGCCGACGCGTCATCGGGACGAACGGAAATGACCTTCGCCGCGGCGGACTCGACCTCGCGCCATTGGCGCAGTCCCAGCCAGGTCCGGGCGTACATCAGCCAAAAATCCGGGCTCTCTTGGGAACCTTCCCGCGCTTGTTCCAGGAGGTTCGCGGCTTGCTGATACTCCTCGTCATCCAGAGCCATCTGCGCCTGAAGCAACCGGGCCATCTGTGAGTTCTGGTAGGTCGTGACCAGTTGATTCGTGATGGCCCGGGCTTCTTCGCGCAGTCCCAGTTGGATCTGACACCGGATCAGGTGAATCGCGAAGTCCGTTCGATCCGGGCTTTCGGCGTGCAGTTGCTCCAGGAGCGGCAAGGCATCGGCGGGCCGGTTCCCGTCGAGATACGCTCGGGCGAGGGTCCAGCGATTCTCCTGATCGGTGACGCGAGCGGCTTCGGAGGCGTTGTCTCCCAGCGGTTCGAGGTAACCCAGAGCCACAAACTGATCGAGTAACGCCCGGCTCTCGGCTTCGGAAAGTTGGAGGGAAGTTCGGGCAATCGTCCCCGTGGTTTCCCAGGACGGGCAGGTCTGGATCGGCGGCGGCTCCGCAAAGGCGGTGGCCAGGACTTTGCCTTCCATATCCTCCCCCACGGGGAGACCGAACATCGTCAGGATCGTGGGCGTGACATCCAGCAGGCTGGCGCCGAACACGAGTTCATCCCGGCGGAACTGCGGTCCGGCAGCGGCCAGAATTCCGTGGGGCCGGTGCCAGACGGTAATTCCTGCGGGGACCCGGGGAACAAAGCGGGGCCGCAACGCGCCGCTGTAGAATCCGTGATCGGAGACCACGATCACATGGGTGTCTGGACCGGCCAGTGCCACCAGCTGGGCCAGCATCAGGTCGTGATACCGGTAGGTGCTGTTGATGACGTGCTGATACAGACCAAACAATTCGTCCGGAATGCCCGCCACCTGCGGCGGATGGAAGGGCATGAAGTGGTGGCTGATTTCGTCAATGGCGCGGAAGTAAACGGCCAGGAAATCCCACTCCTCGTGTTCCATCATCCACGTGGTGGCGGCCTGAACGGACAGAGATTCCGCCAAGTGGATCCGCAGGTGTCCGAGCCGATGATCCTTCTCGGTGTCCACCCGGTGGAATTCAGGAACGAACAGACCCAGAATCGAGCCATCAATTTCCTCGGGGCTGACCCGAAACTCATTGAGCGAATCGCCGAGGGATTCGGGCCAGAACGTTCCCCGCGGCGCCGGCGGCCAGACCTGTCCGGGCGGGGCGGTGGGGGCGGAGAAGAGATTGGAGACGGTGATTCCGTTGGGGCGCTGTTCGCCGTGGGTGGAGAACCAGCCGACCACATGGGCCTTGAGGCCTTGTTCGGAGAGAATATCCCAGAGCGTCTTGCAACGCCGGGTCGAAGCGGAGACGGGGCGGACGTTGCCGGTCAGGGAATCCACTTCGGTGAATCCGAGGACCCCGTGATCGTAGGCGCGCTTGCCGGTGGCGATGCTGGTCCACAGCATCGGCGAGAGCATGGGACGCAGCGTGGAGAGATCGGCTTTAACCCCGGACTCGACCAGTTTTCGGAGTAGGGGCAGTTCGCCCCGGTCCATCAGCGGATTGATGACCTGCCAGTCGGCGGAATCCCACCCGACCAAGAGCACCCGGGGCTTGGGGTTGGGCATTTCGAGGAGGCGGGCGACGGCAACGACAGGGGCCCAGACCTAAACAGGACACAGATTCAGTAGGCCACACCGCGCTGGTCCGATGCTTCCGTCATCGGTTGACCTGCCGGGCCGAATCAGGCGGCGGTCGACTTGCGCTTCTGGCGCAGCTTTCGCCACGTGGCCAAGCCGCCGGCGCCCAGGGCGGCGAGCAGTCCGGTCTCGGCCGGTTCCGGAACGGCACCGGCGTTGATCGCGACGTTCTGGGTCGATTGGTAGGCGAAGTCGTGGAGGGTGACTGTTTGAGCGGTTTTGTCGTAGGTCATGCGCAGCCAGCCGTAATAATAATTGACGTTGCCCTCGCCGATGTTGTCCAGCCGAACACCTACATAGCCCGTGACGCTCCCTGAGTTCGGATTCCAAGGGAAACCAGGTTCATTGTTAAAGTTAGCGTAACTCGTAATCTCTGTGTTCCACCCGGCAGCACCTCCGCTGGCCCCGATGGACTGGCCTGAAGCGAATCGGCTGAGCTGTGCACCTTCAGTCGGCAAAAACGGAGGACCGGGCCGCCCGTCATAGGCCAGAGAATTCACCCCTCCTCCGGAGAACAATTGGATGTAGTTCGAGCCGAAGTAATCGACAATCAGGGCGCCTCCCGCGACGAAGTCTCCGTTAATGAAGTCAACTCCGATATTGTCACCGACTCCTAAAACGACATCGGTCGGGTTGGTATAGACAATGGCCGCCTGACTGCCGACGACCGAAGTCGTCAGGGCCAGAACCGTGGCGGAGTAGTGTCCAAAGCGATTGGAAGAAATGCTTCCAACGGAATCAGCAGCAGCAGCAGCAGCAGGAGCAGGAGCAAGCTTGGTCATACGAGGAGGAGTGACTGGGTTTGGGGTCCAGCTTTTTGTGATTAGAATCACGGAATCATTCGGATGGCAAGTGGTTCAACGGGTTTGGAGGCCTTCGGGGGCCTTCGGGGCCTTGAAACCACAGTTTCGGACGGGGCGAAAAGGCCTTCACCGCGCTCCAGCTTGGGTGCGTCGAAACGATTCCAACAGCCGCTCCACGTACGCTGTCGGATGAAACTGGGCGTAGTGTTGCCGGGCGGCGGTGCCCATTTCCCGACAGCGCTCAGGAGCCGTCAGCAGGGTTCGCACGGCCGCCCCGAAGGCCGCCGGAGTTCGTTCCACCACTCCCAAGCCAGTCACGCCGGGGGTGAGCCATTCGTCCACGGCGCCGCCTTGAAAGGCCACAATCGGACGGCCATGGGCCATGGCTTCCACGCCGATCAGCCCGAAAGGTTCCCGGCGAATCACCGGGAACAGAACCAGCTGTGCCCGGGCATACCAGCCATGCAATTCGGTCGGGCTAATTTCGCCCAGGAAGGTCACGCGGTCCGTCAGACCCAACGCGGCCGATTCGCGCTGCAGTTCGCCGCGCTGATTCCCATGACCGGCAATCACCAATTTCCACGGAACGTCCTTCAGCCCGGCCATAGCGCGCAGAGCCAGGTCCACACCCTTGCCCGGGGCTAAGCGTGACGGCAGGAGTAGAAGCCCGGGTTCAGTCTGGGCTGGGACGACCGGCGGATCGGCAAACAGAGGAACCAGGTCCACCCGGGAAGTCTGGTAGCCGTTCTCCTCCAGTCCCTGTTGCATGAAGCGGGAGGCTACCTGGAGCCGGACCCGATCCAGCGTCTTCAGCACGGAAAGAGCTTCCGTTCGTCGCCAGCGCTGCCAGTTGCCGACCGGATGTTTGCCGCCGCAACCTTGGGCGTAGTTCCAGAACAGGCACTGAGCCGAATGCGGTCGGTGACAGGGATTGAACCAGCGGTCCATGCGATCGCCGCTGGGGCAGAACCAGGTCTGATCGTGCAGAAACACGCAGGAGGGGCGCAGCGCCGCGGCTTCGGTCAACAGGCCCGGCCGGCGCACGTAATGAATCTGGATGACGTCAGGCTGGAAGGATTCGACTTGGGCGCGGAAAGCCTCGGGAGTGCCGCCTTCGGGGAGCGCGAAGGTGGGGCAGGTGACTTCGACGGGACCTTCGTCCTGATAGACCAGACCAACGGTGTGACCTGCGCGCGCGAGCCAATCGCAGGTCTCCACGACAACGCGATTCATCCCGCCGTTGTGAGGTCGGGCGGAGTCGTTGATCAGCAGCACCCGCACCGCGGGACGATGCCGGCCCGGGTGCCGACAGGTCAACACTGCCACAAGTGAGCTGAGAGCTGAGAGCTGAGAGGTCGGAAGGGTAGGGATGGAACGACGGGCCGTCCCCGGTTGGCCGGCGCAGCCGAGTGGAAAGCGGCGTAGCCGCCGACGGAAGGAGGCGCCATTCTGCCTCCCGACGGGTCCCGGGGAAACTGGTGCGTGGAGTCGTCTGGCGGAGTCAGCGCCTCGTCCCCTCGGCGGCTACGGGGCCTGCCCTTCCGGTTCCCACGTGACCGGCTTTCCGGCGAGGAAATCGGCGAAGGGGGCTTCCGGTGCACTGGCGAACTCCCGTTCCTCACCCTGCCAGGGCAGCCAGAGCCGACTGGCGTGAAGGGCTTGCTGCGGGAGGAGGAGAATTCGGCATTGCTCCGGGGTGAGCTGCCGCTTCACGAAGGCCAGATACAACAGTTCATCGGGACCATAGAGCTTGTCGCCCACCAAGGGATGACCGATCGCGGCCAGGTGCAGCCGGATCTGATGCTTGCGTCCGGTGTCCAACCGCACGCGCAGCAGGGAAAAAATCCCTTCGGGACGCTCGAACGTCCGCTCCCGCCACCAATGGGTCCGGGCGGAGGCTCCGTCGGGTCGAACACAGTCCTTGATGGCAATAATGCTGGCCTCGTCCTTGCCGAGCGGCAGTTCGATCAGGCCGGAAGGCGCGGAAACAGCTCCATGGACCAGGGCCAAATACTCCTTGGTGACGAAGCCAGCCGCCCAGAGTTGGCGCAGTTCCACGGCGGCGTCCGGGGTTTTCGCGAAGATCATGACCCCGCTCGTCTCCCGATCGAGTCGATGCACCATCTGGGGTTCGCCGTCGGTTCCCAGGTGCAGGCGGACCCGGCTGACCAGACTCGACCACGCGTCGCCCTTGGTGGGATGGCAGACCAATCCGGCGGGTTTATGGAGCACCAGCAGGTCGGCGTCTTCGTGGATTACGGGGAAGAGATTCACCGGGGGCGAAGAGTGGGCACTTGGCCATTGGCATTTGGCAAGGCGCCGCTAGGGTCGCGCCCGTCGGTGAAGTTGCCTATTCGTTCCATTTTGCCTTGGGTGTTTGCGGGGGTGTTTGCCTTGAGCCGTTGGCCGGGACTCCTGCCTCCCAATTTCAGTGCGGCCTACGCACTGGTGTTTTGCGCGGGTGCCCTAATCCCAGGGCGCCTGGGCTGGGCCATGCCGCTCGGGACCCTGCTGGTCACCGATCTGGCGCTCAACGTGTATTACCAAGTGAGCGGAGGCTGGGCGGTCTTCACGCCGTCGAATCTGTTGTTTCAGGCTACGAACTATCTGGGCTATGCCGTTCTTTTTGGGCTGGGTCGGGCGCTGGGACCGAAGGCGCGATGGTTGACTCTCCTCGGCGGTGGACTCCTGGGATCGATCCTGTTTTACCTCGTCACCAACACGGCCGCTTGGTTGTTCAATCCCTTTCGCAATCCCGAGTATGTCCGCAATCTCGCCGGTTGGCTCATTGCACTCACCAAGGGTACGGGGGGCTTTCCGCAAACGTGGGAATTCTTCCGGAACACGCTGCTCAGCGGAGGACTCTTCACCGCGTTGTTTGCCGGTTCCTGGGCCCTGGCGGCCAGTGAATCTCCGGCCGACAAGGGTGAGGAAGAGTCGGCGGAGGAACCCGAGCCGGAAGAGTCAAAGGGCTGAGCGCTGAGAGACAGTCCGGGAAGCAGAGAGGAAAAATTCCCGGCTGGATTGGATCGTTTCAGCTGATCCTTTCCGAGATTCGCTTGGAACCCGGTTGGGGGTTGATTCATGGTGAACCGCATCCGCGCGCTGAACATGTTCGCGGTCTTTTGCCCATGAATCCGTCACTTCCTTCGGTCCTCCATAACGTCCACGGCGAGCGCCTTGAGTTCACGGTGCATTCCGGGGCCGCTCATCAGAAAACGCTGGTCCTCCTGGGGCATGGCGTCACGGGAAACAAGGATCGTCCGTTGCTGGTGGAATTGGCCCACCAGCTGGCGGCGGCGGGAGTTCACGTGCTGCGGTTCTCGTTTTCGGGCAACGGCGGCTCCGAGGGACGCTTCGTGGATTCGACGATTAGCAAAGAGGTTCAGGACCTCGGCTCGATCATCGACGCCCTGCCGGGGTGGACGCTGGGCTACGCCGGACACAGCATGGGCGGCGCGGTGGGGGTGCTGCGGGCGAGTCAGGATCCGCGTTTGAAGTTCCTGATTTCCCTGGCCGGCATGGCCCACACGGCCGCGTTTGCCGACCGCGAGTTTGGCACTCTGATTCCCGGGGCGGCCCTGATGTGGGACAAGCCGGAGTGCCCGTTGTCGCAGGCCTGGGTCGACGATTTGAACCAAATCGGCAGCGTCCGCGAGGCCGCGGCGCGGGTGAAGGTTCCGTGGTTGTTGGTCCACGGCGTGGTGGATGACGTGGTGCCGGTTCAGGATTCCCGGGACCTGTTCGCTGTCGCCCACGAGCCGAAGCAACTCATTGAGTTTCCGGAGGCGGATCACGTCTTCTCGGATCAGCACGGCGTGGCCATGGCGAAAGCGGTGACGGGATGGGTGGTGGCGCGGAAAAGCTGAGAGCTGAGAGCTGAGAGGAAAGCAGGTAAGCGGGAAGCGGGAAGCCCGGTGGGGCGACGCTCTGCGGAGCCGTTCGTGGGTGGAGTGGTGACGCGAGTATTTGCCAGGACGCGGACGACTCAGGGGAAACCTGGCGCCCCCATTTCGAGATCTTCCGGTTCCACCTTCACGTCCTCCACGGGAAACCTCCCCGATCGATTGCGTCAGCAGAACTGGGAAAACTGGGAGGCAGCTGCGCCTGGATTTGGCTTTACCTCTCAGCTCTCAGCTCTCAGCTCACCGCTGCCCCACCCAGCGCGGGTGATCCACTCCGGCAGGACTCGTGGCGAGTTCGCGGGGGACGCGGGCTTGGGTGTCTTGGATCCACAGGGATGGGACGCCTCCGGTGTCGGCGCGGCAGAAGAGTGTCCACTGACCGTCCGCCGACTGACAACCTCGGAAGTCCCAACGCCCAGGAATGGCTGGGGTGAGAGACTGCTCTGCGAGGGTCTGGGGATGTATGGACGTCAGATGGGTTCCGCCCCGGGCCGCGTCCGGCTTGAAGTCGCGGTTGAAGTGGTCGGTGTCTGGCCGCTGGGCTTGATACTCCCAGGCCACCTTCGAATCCGGCAGCCGCTGGGGGATCAGAACTGCCCCGTCGCGCGTCCACGCCACCACGTTGGAGCCTCCACCGCGATGCGCCGCGTCGCCGTAGGTGGCGGCAAACCACATGGACTGACCGCGGGTCAGTAAGCGGGGCTCCCGACCGTCGGGCCGGCAGACTTCCACGTCGCACCAGTCATGCCCGGGATCGTTGCGGAACAGGCAGTCCGAATACGCGAGCCACTCGGAGTCAGGCGACCATTGCGGTCCGAAGTACAAGTGTTCCGGATGAGCCCGCACCCGAACGCGTTCGCCGCCCTCGGGATTGCTGGTCCAGATTTCGTAGCCGTTCGGACCGGCCAGATGATAGGCCACCCGACGCCCATCCGGACTCAGGGAGAATCCGTACGGCAGACCTTCCCCGGCCCGGGTGAACTCCCGGGCATCGGATCCGTCGAGGTTCATGTTGTAGACCTGACCGACCCGGTTCTTCACCACCTGCACGAGCAGTCGTCCGTTCGCCAGGAGCAGTTGCGGCGTATAGAACACCGCTATCCGATCCCGGGTCGCAATCTCCTCCAGAGCGCCGGTGTCGAGGTTGTAAATCCACAGGTGGGTAGGGGTCTGGGTGTAATACTCCTCGAACGGTTTCCCGGGTCCGTCGCGGCGGGGTTCCATGCTCAACAGCAGAACCCGTTGACCGTCGGGGAAGAATCCGGCGGGCTGCCACGTCGCTTGATTCGGAACGCTCAATTCGAGCACGCGCCGCCCGGTGCCATCGGCATTCATCATCACCGTCTTGCCTTCCGACACGAAGAAGAAGCGGTCCGGAGTTTTGCTGGTGCTGGTCGGGAGGGTCGAAGTGGACCGGCAGGAAATCCCGGAGATCCCGGCGGGAACGGCCAAGGCCAGTCCCAGGAATCGACGACGGGTCCATCCGGAACCCGGGATCAGTGGCGCGGGAAGCATCGCGCTATGGGGCGTCCGGAGCGGGTGGGGAGGCAAGGGGGAAGAGAAGCTGAGAGCTGAGAGCTGAGAGCTGAGAGGTCGGAAGGGTGGCGTAGCCGCCGACGGAAGGAGGCGCCATTCATCCTCTGGACGCGTCCCGGGGAAACTGGTGCGTGGAGTTGTCTGGCAGAGTCTGTCAGCGCGTCGTCCCCTCCGCGGCTACGGAGGTGCGCGGTTCGGTGAAGCGTCATTCGCCGGGACGCGAACGGCTCGGTGGAACCTCGCCCTATCGGATGGAAAGCCGCGTAGCCGCCGACGGAAGGATGCGCCATTCATCCTCTGGACGCGTCCCGGGGAAACTGGTGCGTGGAGTTGTCTGGCAGAGACAGTCAGCGCGTCGTCCCCTCCGCGGCTACGGAGGTGCGCGGTTGGGTGAAGCGTCATTCGCCGGGACGCGAACGGCTCGGTGGAACCTCGCCCTACCGGTTGGAAAGCGGTGTAGCCGCCGACGGAAGGAGGCGCCATTCATCCTCTGGAGGCGTCCCGGGGAAACTGGTGCGTGGAGTTGTCTGGCAGAGTGAGTCAGCGCGTCGTCCCCTCCGCGGCTACGGAGGTGCGCGGTTGGGTGAAGCGTCATTCGCCGGAACGCGAACGGCTCGGTGGAACCTCGCCCTACCGGTTGGAAAGCGGTGTAGCCGCCGACAGAAGGAGGCGCCATTCCGCCTCCCGACGCGTCCCGGGGAAACTGGTGTGTGGAGTCGTCTGGCAGAGTCAGTCAGCGCGTCGTCCCCTCCGCGGCTACGAAGCTATACGGCTCCGCGGAGCATCGCCCTACCGCTTACCTCTCAGCTCTCAGCTCTCAGCTTCCCCAAAATCACTCCGCGTTGAATTGGATCCAGTCGAGGTTCATTAGGCCGCCCTGCCCGGGATTGCGGAAGACAATGAAGACGTTGTCCCGGGTTCCCTTGGGAAGCGGGGCGGTGAGTTCCTTCCAGGTTTCCCAGCCGCCGGTGGGCTGGACTGCAAACTCAGCCACCACGGGGCCGGTCGCCGAGCCCTGTCGCACCTCGACCGCTCCGCCAGCACCTGCGCTGGCTACTCGGACGGTGACGCTCCGGGCGTCCGCCAGATTCAGCGAACCCAGCTCCACCACACCGCCATGCTCGATGGCCCCCAAGTAGCCGCCGAGAACTTTGGCGCCTCGGATTGCCCCGGCCTGCTCAGCTTCCAAGCGCCGCGGACGCAGTTGCAGGGTGGTTCGGCCGGCCAGGGATCCCGCCGGCGCGCGGCCCTGATCGGTATAGGCGGCCTCCAGCCAACCATTGGAGGCCCCTTCCTTGGGACCGCTGACACTCCCCCGGAGTCCGCGCGTGAAGTTGGCGCCCAGTTTCCCGGCTTCGAGGGCGTAGACCCAACGCACCATCAGTTGGGCCTGATCTGGCGTGAGGTTCGGATGCGGCAACATCGGGAGTTCGCCCCAAACTTTGCTGCTGCCCTGGAGCACGCGTTTGACGCTGGCGTCGAGGGCGCCGGGTTGTCCGCGGTAGCGATTGGCCACTTCGAGCAGGGGCGGACCGACAATCTTGGTTTCCAGGGCGTGGCAGTTGAAACAGTCGCTCTGCTTCATCAAGGCCAGTCCCGGCTCGTCCGCGGGTTCCCGTCCGTCGCCGCGGCCCCACTTGGCGCTGACGTACACCTGCGCCTCCATGATTTCCTCGGCGCTGTTGGAGTCGCCGTCCTCGAGATCCTGGACGCGCACCTCGTACTCCACCGGTTTGCCCGGAGTGAAGAAGTCGCCGGATTGGGGCGAGAGAAAGCGGACCACCGGTAGGGAATTGCCCACGACGAGTGGAATTTGGGTGGTGCCTCGGGCGCCCGACGGATCGGTCACCCGCAGTTCCAGGACAAAATTGCCGGGTTCGGTGAGCGTCACTTGGGCCTCGGCGGTGGTGGCCAGCGAACGGTCACCGGGTTGCAGGCGCCAGTCATAGGTGAGGGCATCGCCGTCCCGGTCGATGGATCCGGCGGCGGAGAGCGTCAGGGTCAGAGGTTCGCGTCCGGCGGACGGCGTGACGGTGCCGCGGGCGACGGGCGCGAGATTACCGCGTTGATAGGAAATTTTGATCAGCTTGGCGTCTGGGTTGACGCCCCAGGTCTCGCCGTAGTCGAGGAGATACAGGCAGCCGTCCGTTCCGAACTGGGAATCCACGACCCGGCGGATCACAAACTCGCCGCGTTGTTCGGCGGCGGCGACCCGGCCGCGGTCATTGGCCAGGGTGACTCCCGGGAACGGCTCGATGCCGACCAGATCGGACTGCGGGTTGAGCCGGGCCCATTTCACAAAGGGGCGCTGCCAATCGTAGAAGAGCAGGCAGTTGTCGTAGTGTTCGGGAAAGCCTCCGGTCTGGGCGAATTCCGGCCGGTAATGAAACACCGGTCCGGCACAGGCAGTCCGACCGCCGCTGCCCAGCATGGGGAATTCCCTGGAATCACCATAGGGCCAGTAAATGAACGCGGGTTGGGCGGGAGGCAGAATCTTGGCGCCGGTGTTATTGCGACCCAGGTTTTCCGGACGGGCGGGATCGAACTTCGGTCCGAGGGTGCGGGTCGCGAAGTCGTAGCGCGCGTACGGGGCGTTGGGTCCGACGAAGTACGGCCAACCGAAATTGCCGGGGGCCTTGGCCTGATTGATCTCGTCGTAACCGCGGGATCCCCGGGGGCCGTCGCCGCCGGCATCGGGACCGACTTCGCCCCAGTAGATGTATCCCGTCCGCGAATCGACACTGAGGCGCCACGGATTCCGACAGCCCATCACGTAGATTTCGGGGCGTCCCTGTGAGCCATCTTTTGGGAAGAGATTGCCGTCGGGAATGGTGTAACCGCCGGCGGCAGTGGGTCGGATGCGCAGGATTTTTCCGCGGAGATCAGCGGTGTTGGCCGGGGCATCCTGTGCGTCGTATTCTTCGCGACCGGGACGTTCGTCGATCGGCGCATAGCCGTCGGAGTCACCGGCGGGATGCGTGTTGTCGCCGGTGGAGATGAACAGATTTCCATCCGGAGCGAATTCGACCGAGCCGGCGTGATGGCAGCAGTCCTTGCGTTGTTCCGGAAACTCCAGGACGACGGTCTCGCTGGTCGGAACCAGTCGGTCGCCGTCCATCACGAATCGGCTCAAGCGTTGGCCGGTGTGGTTGGTGGGCGAGTAGTAGAGGTAGATCCAGTGGTTTTGGGCGAACTGCGGATCGAGGGCGAATCCGAGGAACCCGTTTTCCTGGCCAGTGAACACGGGAACTTCGCCGGCCTCCACAATCTGGCTGGAGCCGGGCTTCCACACGCGCAGTTTTCCGCTGATCTCGTTGAAGAAGATTCGGCCATCCGGAGCCACCTCGAGTTCCATCGGTTGAACCAGTCCAGTCGCCAGTGTCTCGGGTTTGAAGCGGTAATCGGGTGGCGCGTCGGCGGCGGCGAGGGAGCCGACGGTCGCGAACGCCACGAAGGCGAATCGGAGGAGGGACGGGAAATTCATGGCGAAGACTGCTCTTCGGACGCAACCGCATTCAATCCGCGACTGGGAGAGGTTAATTTGGAAAACATGAAAACAGGAAGGGGAGCGGGGAGACGGGGCGGTAAGCGGTAGGCGGTAAGAGGCAAGCGGTGGGGCGACGCTCCGCGGAGCCGTACGTGTGTGGACGGGTAACGCGTGATTCGTCGGGACGTCGGCGGCTCGGGTGGAACCTCGCCCTACCGGGGGGTGGGGAAAGCTGAGAGCTGAGAGCTGAGAGCTGAGAGCTGAGAGCTGAGAGGTCGGAAGGGGAAGGGGTCGGCAAGCGGTGGGGCGACGCTCCGCGGAGCCGTACGTGTGTGGAGTCGTGACGCGTTGACTTCGTCGGGACGTCGACGGCTCGGGTGGAACCTCGCCCTACCGGGGGGTGGGGAAAGCTGAGAGCTGAGAGCTGAGAGCTGAGAGGTCGGAAGGGGAAGGGATCGGGAAGCGGTGGGGCGACGCTCGGCGGAGCCGTACGTG
>JAFLEF010000031.1 GCA_017309115.1 Verrucomicrobiota bacterium
CCCGAAGTGCCACCTGTCTGTTTAGCAAAGACCGACAGGCCCTAAGGTGTACCCGTCTCCGTCCATCCTGCAATTGCTGCCCGAGTGCTCCCGGGACCGCACGCAAACCTCATACCCTCGCAGATTTTTTTCAGGAACTCAGCCAGGGCAGCGGTCGGAACCCGGATGGGAGGAATCTGGAAAACATGAAAACAGGAAGGAGAAGGGGGCGGGAGAAGCGGAGAACGTGGAAGGAGACTTGGAGAGACGGTGAAGGGATCGCGAAGCGTCTTGGACTGCGGTAGCCCTCTACCGCTTTGGGGCGCGGGGAGGGCAGGTAGAGGTGTGGACTCACTCGACGCGTCAGCAGCCGGGACGAAAAGCAGTAGCTTTGCAGGCTTCGCTACCGCACTCCAAACGATGCCACGTAGGCCACGCTGGCGAGGAGATGAACTTCCCGGGTCTGCTGGGCGAACGGTTCGGGGGGAGCCTCACCCACCGTCGATCGCGACCCGAACTCTCCGAATGCACCGCAGGAATCAGCGGGTCAGACGGAAGAAGCGCGCACCAGTGGCTGGGGGTAGCGAGAATTCCATCGGCTCGACCGCGGCGGTCTTCTGGCCTTGAGGTTCCCAGGTCCGCAAATCACTCGATTGCTCCAACGTGTAGGCCTTCCCTCGATGTCCCCGGGCGCGCAGTCGCCAGGAGCCATCGGGTTGTTCGCTGAGTGTCGGCTGGGTGAGTTGACGATGCAGCAGTTCCACGGCGGCGAGGGCATCGATCTTGCCGTAACCCCAGTTCGCATTGGGGACTTCGCCGGTGAACGCATCGGCTCGGGCGGTCTGCTGTAGGATCTGCTTGATCTGGCCCGCATCCAGGGTCGGATCCATTTCCAACAGGAGCGCAATCACTCCGGTGACAATCGGGTTGGCAGCACTGACGGCACTGGCTCGTCCGTACACTCCCGCGGTCGCCGGCACGCGGTTGAACGGGAAGGTGGCCCAGTAAGAACGCGGGCCGTACACGGTCATCAGACTGTCCCCGGGAGCCGAGACGTCCATGCCCAGACGCCCGTCGAAGGTCGGTCCCACGCCACTCCCGTTCCACAGCCCGCCGATGGCGCCCTCGTTGAGATTCCGGGTGATGCCGTTGAGATCCTGGTAGGTCCTCCGGATCACGTAGGAGTTGGGGCAAATGTTGTTCGAAGCAGAGGCCAGATCCCAAATGCTGCCGGGCGCGGTGAAGTTGAGGAAGCGGCTGGGCAACGGGTTGCCCGGTTGGAACCGCGAAGGATTCAACGTCGCATCGAAGGTTCCATCGACCACGGTGCGCCCGATCAATTCCACCGTGTAGGTTCCAGCGGCCCCGGAGAAACGAATCCACAGCTGGCGCCTTTGGTTCTGCGCCTCATTGAAGTCCCGGTCCCGGCCGAGATGATAATACAGCGCCCCACCGACCGTGCGGGTGTCGAATCCGTTCGCGGCGGCGGGCGCGGCGTAGGGTCCGAACGTGCCGGCCGGGGTGATCAGTCGAACGTCAAATCGATCCTGCTCGGAGTACCACAAGTCGAAGGTGAGGGTTCCTGTGCCCACCTTCTCCAACTGCAACGCGAGCGTCTGACCCGCGGCCACGGTGCCCTTGGCCCGATTGGCCGCGCCGCCGTCGTCGCTGGTGCCGGTCACGAAGGCCAGTCCGGGTTTCCCGGGGCCCACCGTGGCGTCGATCTTCCGACACAGAGCGCTGGTGCCGTCGGTGGGGCCGCCGACGGAACCAATGTTGAGCAACATCACGCAGGGCAGGCCCAGTTCGGCCGACTTGATCTTCGCGAAGTCCATGGCCACGGGAATCAGGGCGGGATCATAGAACGGGGCCTCCGCGAGTTCCCCATCGTGTGCCGGGGCGCCTTCCGAAGTGACCTTCACCACAATCAGTCGGGCACCCGGCGCGATGCCGCGGTACTTCGGTTCGTTCACCCCACCGCCGGCGGCGATTCCGGCCGTGGTCGTGCCGTGGCCCACGGCATCGCGGGTGGCGAGACGGGTTCCGCTGGCGAGGGCGGCATCAATCTGCGTTCGGGTGTACACCGTGCCCCGGCCTTGGAAGTTGCCCGGCTGACCGGCTCCGCTGTTGTCGGAAAGGTCGTAGATGTACTCGATGCGGGTCTTGCCCTCCGCGTCCCGGAAGTCGGCGTTCTCCCAGTCAATTCCCCGATCCAGAATGGCCACCACAACGTTGCTGCCGCGCACGTCGTACTGGGCTAACGCGGCATCCAGTCGAATCTCCGGTCGAACGAGGTCCAACGCCGCCACCGGTCCCGCGCTCGCGAGAGCCAGCCACGTCCAAAGTCTCCATCGGATCATCTGCCGACTCTGCGGACGGCTCCTGTCCCCGGCAAGCCGCGCGTGGGAAGCGCTTAATCCAGAAACGCCGTCAGCGGGCTGGTGGGGCTTGCCGTGTCCGAGGGCGCGCCCAAGCCCAATTCGAACGCGGTTCGGCCGGCTTCCACGGCCTGACGAAACGCCACGGCCATTCGGTTGGGATCGCTCGCCACGGCGATGGCGGTGTTCACCAGCACGGCGTCGGCTCCCAGCTCCATGGCTTCCGCCGCATGGCTCGGAACGCCGATGCCGGCATCAACCACGACCGGAACGGTGGCCTGTTCCAGAATGATCCGGATTTGATCCCGGGTTTGCAGGCCCCGATGCGAACCAATCGGCGAACCGAGCGGCATGACGGTGGCTGTGCCGACTTCCTGGAGTCGCTTGGCCAGTACCGGATCGGCATTGATGTACGGCAGCACCACGAACCCTTCCTTCACCAACTGTTCCGCCGCCTTCAGCGTTTCAATAGGATCGGGCAGCAGGTAACGCGGATCCGGGTGAATCTCCAGTTTGACCCACTTGGGCAGCCCGGCGGCGACGGCGAGTCGGGCGAGTCGGACCGCTTCCTCCGCGTTCATGGCGCCGCTGGTGTTGGGCAACAGCAGGTACTTCTGGGGATCAATGAACTCCAGAATGTTGGCGAAGGGATCCTTGGTGCCGGTGAGGTCGGCGCGCCGCAGGGCCACGGTGACCATTTCGGTGCCACTGGCGGCCAGGGCATCGCGCATGGATTCAGGCGACGGAAACTTGCCTGTGCCCAGGAACAGGCGGCTGTTGAAGGTGCGTCCAGCAATGACCAACGGTCGAGACATCGGACGCGGAAGATGGGAGCAACCGGCCAGACTGTCGAGTGGGGCTGCGATCCATCCCGGGAAGCGTCTTTCGGATCCCCGAAGCCGTGGCTTCCCAGCATCCCAGCTTCTCCGTAGACTTTCGGTAGATTGCCCGATGAAGCGCCCCTCTTTCCCCCTTTTCCTATGGCTGGCGATCTCGTTGGGCGGAGTGGGGGTCGCGGGCGGAGCGGAGCCTTCGCCGGCCGAGTTGGACTTCTTTGAGAAACGGATCCGACCGGTCCTGATCGAGCATTGCTACGAGTGTCACAGCACCGAGAGCAAGAAGCTGAAGGGCGGCCTCCGGCTCGATACGCGGGCCGGATGGCTCCAAGGCGGCGACACCGGCCCGGTCCTCGTGCCTGGCAAATCGCAGCAGAGCGCTTTGATTGAAGCGATCCGCTATCAGAATTCGGAACTGCAAATGCCGCCGAAGGGCAAACTGCCCGAGGCGGTGATTGCTGACCTCGTTCGTTGGGTGGATCTGGGCGCGCCGGATCCGCGAACGGGGACGCCGGCCGCTGAGCGAACCTCAATCTCCACCGCCGCTGCGCCTCACTGGGCTTTCCAACCGTTGCGGGACGCGGCACCGCCCGCCGTGCAGTCGACCGAAGTCCGCACGCCAATCGACCGCTTTATTGCGCAGCAGTTGGAGGTTCATCAGCTGGGACTCTCGCCTCGCGCTGCGCCGCGCACCTTGCTGCGGCGCGCTGCGCTCACGCTGACCGGACTTCCTCCCACGCCGGAAGAACTGACCGCCCTGGAGCGTGATCCGTCTCCGGAAGCCTTCGCCCGGGCCGTCGATCGTTTGCTCGCCAGCCCGCACTATGGCGAGCGCTGGGCGCGGCACTGGCTGGACGCGGCGCGCTTCGCCGAGAGTAGTGGATTCGAACACGACTACGACCGACCGAACGCCTGGCCGTATCGCGATTACGTCATTCACGCCTTCAACACGGATCAACCCTATGCCGAGTTTGTCCGCTGGCAGTTGGCTGGTGACGAGTTCGCTCCGGACAATCCGTGGGCGCTCATGGCCACTGGCTTCCTGGGCGCGGGAGTCTTTCCCACGCAGATCACCGCCAACGAAGTGGAACGGGTCCGCTACGACGCCTTGGACGACATGGCGTCCACGGCGGGTGCCGCGTTCCTGGGGCTGACCGTCGGCTGTGCTCGCTGTCACGACCACAAGTTCGATCCGATTGCGACGCGGGACTACTACCGACTGATCTCGGCCTTCGCGACCACCGTGCGCAGTCAGATGGATCTGGATCTCGTCCCGGAAGAGAACCGGCAGGCGGAACAGCGTTGGGAGCGCGAGCATGCGAAGCATTTGGCGGCGTTGAAGGCGTTCGAAGAGCAGGAAATGCCGGCACGCTTTAACCGTTGGCTGGAGTCTTCGCCCCGAGTGGAAACGCCCGATTGGCTCTACCTCGAGTTGACCAACACCGTTTCGGCCGGCGGCGCGACTCTGACCGCCCAGCCGGATGGATCCCTCCTGGCCTCGGGCAAGAATCCGGACTTCGACCGGTACACCCTCGTGGCCCGCCTGACCCCGACCCGGGCCTTGAAGTCACTGCGGTTGGAAGCGCTGGCGGATCCGTCGATGGTCAAGAACGGGCCGGGCCGGGCCGACAACGGCAACTTTGCCTTGAGCGACTTCCGCGTGTTCCAACGGTCGGTCGGTAGCTCCCAAGTCCCTGTTCCGGTGCGCCTGACTCAGCCTCGGGTGACGTTCGAACAGAAGGGACTGCCCCTCGCCGCCAGCCTGGATGACGACGCGAAGTCGGGTTGGGCGGTGGACCCGGAGTTCGGTAAGGACCACGCCGCCGTCTTTGAACTGGCTGAACCGCTCGACGCAACGGGTGAGGTTGAGCTGACCTTCGAACTCAAGTTCGACACCAACAACCGCCATTCCATCGGCCGACTGCGACTGAGTGTCAGTACGCAATCCACGCCGGATCTGCGCGCCCCGGGAGGTCCGGCCCAGCGCTTGGCGGACGTCCAACGGGCGCTGCAAACCCCAGAGCGAACCGCAGCGCAGCAGGAATTGCTGCGGGCGTGGCAACGTCAGCAGGATCCGGAATGGCGCGCCCAGGAAGCGCGGGTGCAGGACTCCCTGAAGGCCAAACCCAAGCCGGTCCTGACCCCGGTGATGGTCGCCACCGAAGGACTTCCCGCGTTGCGCATGCACACGCAGGGGGCGGATTTCTTCGAACAGACGCATTTGCTCAAGCGCGGGGATCCCAACTTGAAGGGCGAAGTGGTCTCGCTGGGATTCCTACCCGTGCTGATGCGTCAGCCGGAATCCCACTGGCAGACGCCCCGGCCGGAGGGTGCCCGGACCTCGTATCGTCGCCGGGCTTTGGCGGAATGGATCACCGATCCTCAGGACGGCGCAGGAGTCCTGCTGGCGCGAGTGCTGGTGAACCGGGTGTGGTCGCTGCACTTCGGTCGCGGCTTGGTGGCGACGCCCAATGACTTTGGTCGCCAAGGCGAGTTGCCGACGCATCCGGAGCTGCTGGACTGGCTGGCGCGCGAGTTCCTCCGTCAAGGCGGATCCATCAAGCAACTGCATCGACTGATTCTGAACAGCGCCGTCTGGCAGCAGTCCAGTCACGCCACTCCCGACCGGTTGGAGGCCGCCGCAACGGTGGATCCCGAGAACAAGTTGTGGTGGCGCTTTCCCCGGCATCGGCTCGAGGCGGAAGCGATTCGGGACAGCCTGCTCGCCGCAGCTGGCAATCTGGACCGCCGGATGGGCGGCCCTGGTTCGCTCGATGAACAGCAGGTCCGTCGCAGCGTGTACTTCATGGTGAAGCGCAGTCAGCTCAGTCGAACGCTTCAGCTCTTTGACGCACCGGATGCCGTGCTGAGCGTGGGGAATCGTCCCGCGACCATCACCGCCCCGCAGGCACTGCTGTTCCTGAACAGTCCGTTCATTCGAAACTGCGCGCGAGAGTTTGGTCAGCGCCTGGAGCACGCGGCTCGGGCGGCGACGGCGGATGGCATCCGGTCGGGTTACCAACTGGCGCTGGGCCGGTCGCCGATACCTGAGGAACTAACGGACAGTCTCGCCTTTCTGCATGACGCGTCCCCCGGAATGAACAGTCCGACCTCCCAGGCCTGGGAAGATTTTGCGCAAGTGCTGTTGGGCCTGAACGAATTCATCTACGTCGAATGAACGCCTCCCCGCTGCTCTCCCGCCGCGATCTGCTCCGCCGCTGTGGCGGTGGCGCCGGCCTGTTGGGTCTGGCCACTCTACTCCGGGACGATCGCCTGCTGGCCGCCGCCACGGCCGTAAATCCACTGGCGGCGCGTCCGCCGCAGTTTCCCGGGCGCGCCAAGTCGGTGATCTGGCTCTTCATGAATGGCGGTCCCAGTCAGGTGGATACCTGGGACTACAAGCCAGAACTCGCCCGCCGCGACGGACTGGAGTTGGAAGGCTTTGACAAGAACACTGGCTTCTTCACCGGTAATGTGGGGCCGCTGATGAAGTCGCCGTTCCAGTGGGCGCAGTACGGTGATTCCGGAAGCTGGGTCTCGAGTTTGTTCCCGCACTTGTCCCGGCACGTAGACAAGATGGCGTTCCTGCATTCCTGCTACACGGATTCCAACAACCACAGCCCGGCGCTGTTCATGATGAACACCGGCGTGCCCCGGATGGGATTTCCCTG
The DNA here is from genome assembly GCA_017309115.1 of Verrucomicrobiota bacterium. Taxonomy (GTDB): domain Bacteria; phylum Verrucomicrobiota; class Verrucomicrobiia; order Limisphaerales; family UBA9464; genus UBA9464. The sequence continues at coordinate 6,865 of JAFLEF010000031.1, forward strand.
CGTGGGTGCCTGGGCCACGTATGGACTGGGCTCGGAAAGCCGTGATCTGCCGTCTTTCGTGGTGATGAGCGATCCGCTGGATCGGGGACTGCCCAAAGGACATGCCCTCAACTGGAGCGCTGGATTCCTCCCGGGCGTTTATCAGGGCACGCATCTTCGGCCCAAGGGCGATCCGATCGACAATCTGAAGCTGCCGGCAGACTTAGATCCCGCGACCCAGCGGCGGCAGTTGGCGCTGATGTCGCGCTTGAACGGGCATCATTTGGCCACGGATCCCTCCGACCCAGCGTTGTCCGCACGCATTGAAAGCTTTGAACTCGCGTATCGAATGCAGATGGCTGCGCCGGAGGCGTTGGACTGGCAGCGGGAGCCGGAGTCCATTCGTCGGCTTTACGGAACGGAGGATAAACCGTGTGACCAGTTCGCTCGGCAGTGTTTGACCGCTCGGCGGATGGTGGAGCGCGGTGTGCGCTTCGTGCAGATCTATTCCGGCGGCATGGACAACGAGCGCAGCTGGGACGGCCACGAGAACATTGTGAAGAATCACGGTGGGTTCGCGGCCGAGACGGACCGGCCGATTGCCGCCCTGCTGACCGATCTGGAACAGCGCGGTCTGCTCGATGAAACCCTGGTGATTTGGGGCGGAGAGTTTGGTCGGTTGCCCATCGTCCAGAAGGGCGGCACCGGACGGGACCACAATCCCCATGCGTTCACGGTGTGGATGGCGGGCGGCGGCGTTCGGGCCGGAACGCATTACGGCGCCACGGACGACATTGGCTACAAGGCCGTGCAGGACCGGGTGAGCGTGCATGACTTTCACGCCACCGTGTTGCACCTACTCGGGTTCGATCACGAGAAGCTGACGTTCCGCTACAGCGGTCGGGATTTCCGGTTGACCGACGTCAGCGGGGAAGTGATTCGCGCCGTGGTGGCGTAGTCCCGCACGTCAGGTCGCCGGTTCGTAGATCACCCGGAAGTTCTGCTGTGATCCCGGGACTTCCACGCTCAGTTCTTCGAAGCCAACGCCCACCAAGTCGCCGCAATCGGCGCGCGCGGCGGCGGTGACCAGGATCTCGTTGGCCTTCGCGGTGTCTTCGCCCAGTTTGCTGGCGGCGTTGACCTCGGCTCCGAAAACGTCGATGTCGCCGATCCGCAGAATCCGGCCGTGGCCGATGCCCACGCACAACAACACCTGTTCCTCCGGCACGCGCCGTTGATTCAACTGCTGACACGCCCGCTGCATTTCGACGGCGCAGGCGATGGCGCCCGCGGCCCGGCGGAAGAGGATCAGAAAGCTGTCGGCTTCAATCTTGATCAGGATTCCGTCGTGCGAGGCGACGATGGGCAGCAGCAGGCGCTTCTGTTCGTGGATCACCTGCAGGAAGTGAATGATGCCGAACTTGGCCACCTGACGGGAAAATCCGGAAAGGTCGGTGAACATGACCGCCCAGGTATCGCCGAAGAGATCCCAGATCCGGGCGTCGATGGCCCGGACGTCGGCTCCGGGGCGGAGGCGTTCGTCGATCAAGCGCCAGAGTCGGGTTTCGCTGCCTTTCAATCGGTCGTCAAAGTCGCTCACGCGCGTCGACGCTAGGGGGAAAGTCGTCGGGACCCCAAGATGGATTTCGACCCGGGACGCCAAAACGCCACACCTTGGCTGGGAGAGTGCACCGGGAAATACAAAGGCCGGTCCCGAAGGACCGGCCGGAGTGAGGCAGCTTCCGAAGCAGGCGACGCGCTTACTTCAGGCGGGTAGAGTGTTCTTGCATCCACATCACATCCCGGTTGTTACCCTGGACGCCCGACTGTACCCAAGAGCCCTTTCTGATCGGGGGCATCGTGCGAGGATCCGACCAGCGTTTAATCTCCGAATGGCCATCGGCGAAGGAGAAACCACCGGCGCGATTGTGATAACTGGCCGGAACGTCGACCATACTGATCGAGGTGAGCCGCGGGGTTTTGGAGAACATCGAATTCTCCATGGACACCACGAAGAAGCCGTCGTTGATGCTGTCCTCGCGTTCATCCAGCAGCACATAGGTCATGGCCGGCCCTGGATCGTTCATGGAGGACGCCTTGGTGAAGACATTCCAGGATCCGCCCCAACCGCCATCGGTTCCCTTATTGCCGCCGACCCAGATGCTCATCGCCATGCTGCGAACCCGTGGAACTTTGGCGCCCGTTCGGTCGATGGCTGTGCTCATGTCCGCCGGGCACTTCCAGATGGATCGAGTTTGTCCCGTATAGGTCCACAGGGGGCTCTGTCGCAGCCAATTGGTGTTCCAGTTCCCCTCGGCGCGGAGGTCGGTGAAGTTCAGATCGCCTTGAACCCAAGCGCCATCGGAGGTGTTGGCGTTGACCTCGGGAGCATAGGCGTACAGCAGGTTGTCATTGTTGTCCCCGTTATAGAGCGCCCAACCCAGCAGCAGCTGCTTGTGGTTGTTCATGCAGGAGATGCCTTGGGCCTTCGTCTTGGCTTTGGCCAGGGCCGGGAGAAGCATTCCCGCCAGGATCGCGATGATCGCGATGACGACGAGCAGTTCGATGAGAGTGAATCCACGACGACGTAACTGTGGCGAGATAGACATACTGGCGATTTTCAGCTTGTGGGCGACAGGCCGGGAGCAGCGGGCCTGCCCTTACTACTAGCGAGCAATCGTCGGGCCGCCAGTCCGAAAAATCCAAGAGTGCCGTAAATTCTTTTGTTCGCGACCGACGATACCCTGGTCGGGGGGTGGAATAGCTGAGAGCTGAGAGCTGAGAGGTCGGAAGGGGGAAGATGGGTAGGGCGAGGCTCCGTCGAGCCGTGCGCGTCTTGGCGAAATGAGGCGTCGGGAGTCCACACACGGACGGCTCCGCGGAGCGTCGCCCCACCGGGGGGTAGGGATGGACCGCTGGGCCGTCCCCGGTTGGCCAGCGCAGCTCGGCCGACCGGCGATTGCTGGTCAGCGCTGGAACGATGTGACATGTCACCTTCTCGAAACGGGGAAGGGTTTCCCGCGGAGGGCACGGAGAGGAAGAAGCCGGTAAGCGCGAAGCGGTAAGCGGTAAGGTAGGGCGAGGCTCCGCCGAGCCGCGCGCGTCTCGGCGAAATTAGGCGTCAGGAGTCCACAAACGAACGGCTCCGCGGAGCGTCGCCCCACCGGGGGTAGGGATGGACCGCTGGGCCGTCCCCGGTGGCCCAGCGCAGCTCGGCCGACCGGAAATTGCTGGTCAGCGCTGGAAAGATGTGACGTGTCACCTTCTCGAAACGGGGAAGGGTTTCCCGCGGAGGGCGCGGAGGCCGCGGAGAGGGAAAAGCGGGTAAGCGGTAAGCGGTAAGGTAGGGCGAGGCTCCGCCGAGCCGTGCGCGTCTCGGCGAAATGAGGCGTCAGGAGTCCACAAACGAACGGCTCCGCGGAGCGTCGCCCCACCGGTTTTTTCTCTCTGCTCTCAGCTCTCAGCTCTCAGCTTTTCCCAGAAGCAACTGCGTTCTGCTCGTTAAATCTGGCGATTCCCGGAAGCGGGCGGATCATGGCTAACGTGCCGGCATGACAATTCATCTGGAATCAGGCGTGGAACGCGGCGAAATCGACAATCGGACTCGGGGCGAGATTCGGGGACGCCTCTGGTTGGTCCAGCGGCCGGAGCCGGTGGAATTCCGCTGGGAGGGGAATTGTCGGCGGGATCTGGCCGGCCGGCTAACGCGGTTTACCCACTTAACCCCGACGGTTCTGCCGTTGCTGGAACCCACAGAGTGCCTAAACGGAGTATTGGGCGATTGGACAGCGGACGTTCCCCTCGCGCTGGCCCACCTGCCGCCGCCCGCCCGGTGGCTCAGCCTGGAGTGGTATCCTGATCCTCAGATTCGGATGGTGATTCAGGGAAATGCCTTTCAGGTGGAGCGTTCGGAACCGCAGTGGCGCCTTACTTCCGCGGAGGACGAGCAACTGCGACGGGCCGGGCGGAAGATTTTCCAAACCTATCTGCAACCCCTGAACGACGCGATTGATCAGGCCCGGGCGGCGGAGCCCCGACACAAGGAAGTTTGGGACGAGTTCGACTACGAACTGAACCTGCGAACCCTCGATGCCGTGCGGGCCAAGTGCGTGGAAGTCTTCGAGAAATACGGACTCAGCGAAGAGTTGCCGGAGGTCCTGGGCGAGGAACTGGACTGGCACCAGGATTACGAGGGGCCCTATGACCAATTCGAGCCGGAGCCGGTGCGGGTGGAACTGGAGAGGCACGTCGGCCAAGAGGAACAGGAAGAACAGGAGGAGGACGGAACCGAGGATCGACCGGGTCCGCGACCCCAGGCGGCGGACTGGATTCATCCTCCGATGGGTGGGGTTTCGCATCCGATTGCCCAGCGCTGTGAGCAGCTCTGGGCCGGTGTGGAGCGAGCGTTTCCCCGGTCGTTTCTGCGAGAACATGTCGATGCGCAACTGCTGCAGTTTGTGGCCGGCATTCATCGTCTCAACACTCACCTGGCCGCCTCGCTCGCCGGGGTGGGCGAGGATCCTCAGCAAATCCGCTTTCTCGCGCTGGTGGCCCGACTGAAGCGGTGTCTCGACGAGGTGAACCCAATTGCCGCCGCGCTGCAGGAGCTCCAGTCCCGACCGTATCTCACTCCAGCCGCCAGCCGCCAATATCACTCGGAGCTACAAACCCTACGGGAAGAAATCCTGAACCTGATGAACCTCTTCCGTCGATTGGCCTGATTCAGTCCAATTCGATGCCCACTGGGCAGTGATCCGAGCCGGGAACGGCCGAGCGAATGAAGGCGGAACGCAGACGGGGGCGCAGGGCGGAACTGAGCATCACGTAATCCAGTCGCCAACCCACGTTGCGGGCCCGGGCGCCACTCATCGGACTCCACCACGTGTAGTGTCCGCCGCCCGACTCAAACTCGCGGAACGTGTCCACAAACCCAGCCGCTACCAGTGCTCCAAAACCGGCGCGTTCTTCCGGGGTGAACCCGTGGTTTTTGACGTTGGATTTCGGGTTGGCCAGGTCGAGTTCGGTGTGGGCGACGTTGAAGTCGCCGCAGAAGATCACCGGCTTTTGGCGCTCCAGCTTCTGGAGATACTTCCGGAAATCGATGTCCCATTGCTGTCGGTAGGGCAAGCGGGTGAGTTCCCGCTGGGAGTTGGGCACGTACACGTTGACTACGTAGAAATCCGGATACTCCGCGGTTAGCACCCGACCTTCCCGATCGTGGTCGGCTACTCTGATCCCTTCGGTCACGTTGAGCGGAGTTTCTCGGGTGAACAGCGCGGTGCCGGAATAGCCCTTCTTCTCGGCGCAGTTCCAATAAGACTTGTAGTGAGCCGGCCACAGCTGCTTGACGTCGTTCGGCGTGCACTTCGTTTCCTGCAGACACAACACGTCCGGCTTCTCCGACTCGAGGAACTCCAAAAAATTCTTCCGGAGCACCGCTCGCAGTCCATTCACGTTCCACGAAATCAACTTCACGGGCCGACGATGGCGGGAGGTCGGCGAAGTCTCCACTCTGATTCCGTGGGCCTCTCCCCGTCAGGACCGCGTGCCCGGGGGCGGGAAGCCCTTCGACGCGTCATCCAGCACCAACACCCAATCCAGCATCTCCCCCGGCGCCGGGGGCGTAAATTCGCGTTCGCCGGTGTTGGGGAATTCCCCGATGGCCACGGCGTTGCCGGTTCGCGGATCGAACCACCAGGCCTTCACCACTGGCCCGGTGATCTTGTCCATCCGAACCTTGAAGGGCCGACCCACCGGGGCGTAGACCATCGCGAAGCTGCCTGCGGAATCCCGAGTCGCGGCGTACGCGTAACGGCCGGCTCCGGGAACCGAGGTCGCCACCCGGTCGGTGACCACCACGTCAGGATCCGGTACGCGGGTGAGAAACGGCCGCGATTCCAGCAGCCAGCGAGCGTGCTGCATCTGGGCGGCCCCGGGCTGTTGCAACGCCTCCTGCCAGGGCATCAGCGGATTGTTGATGGGATTCCGACCGGGAGCCCACATCTGCCAGACGGAATGGTGTCCGTAGGTGTGGCCGAAGGCGCCGGTGAAGAGGTCCCAATATAGTGGTCGCCGGACGTCGGCGGCGATGGAATGGCCCAGTCCCTTGGCGTTGAACGACACGGGATGATCTTCGTAGATCGGCTCGGAATCCACGATCGGCTTGGTGGGTGTCCGGTCGTAATCGGCGCGCGTCTGGGAGTAGCGGTCGGTGAATTCGGCGACGTGACCGTTCTGGCGCATGTTGAAGTCCAGCCAGTCGTCGTCGTGGAACCATTGGGAGGAGCCACTGCCGCCCGGCGGATGAAAGGTCATCAGATGCCGCCCGCCATCCCCTCGGGCCAGGCCGCGGGCCATGGCCCGGGTGATTTCCCGCTGTTCGTCGTTTTCCACCGGACGATCGCCGCCGAGCACCCAGACCACGGCGGCGTCCCGATATCGTTTTCCGAGCCACTCGCCGTAGGCCTCGGCGTTGGCCGGAGTGAACAGCGGTTTCTGGTTGTTGGAACTGTCGTGCCAGTAGCGGCCCCAGGTGGGTAGGAACGCGATGGTCAGGCCGAGCTCATTGGCCCGTCGGAGGATGAAGTCCACGTGGTCCCAATAATCGTTTGCCGGCCCTTCTTGAACCGCCGGTCGCGCAGGATCCAGGTCTACCAGCGGCAGGTGGCCGTACGGATTGGGATCGCGGTGACCCTCCAGTTCGGCGAGAGCGACAGCCTGAATCACCGTGTATCCCTTGGCGGCGCGGTCCCGCAGGTAGAGATCCGCCTCTTCGCGATTCAATCGGTGGAACAGTTCCCAGGCGGTGTCGCTCAACCAGAAGAATGGCTGACCGTCAGCGGTGACCAGGTAACGATGGTTTTCACTGACCTTCAGGTCGGTGGGCGCAGGCGCGGCGTGGGTCAGCCAGGTCAGACCACAAGCGACGGCAAACAGGGAACTCAGGAAGGGCTTCATGCAAGGAATCCAACGGATTTGACCCGAGTGTGCGAAGCGGTGGGGAACGGCGCTTGCACGAAGTCGCCCAAAGATTCAGACGATTTCCGTTAGCACGGCCCGGGTGGCGTTAGCGCGCTGACCGGTACCGCTCGACCGGTCCCAGTTCCACCACCGCGCCAGGAGGCAGACCAAAGAGACCGATTCGAAGATATTGGGCGGATTCCGGCCCGGCCTTTCGCCGAGGATTGGCCCGCGACCAAAAGGAGGGAGTGAAGTCGCCGACGCGTCCCTCGACGGTTTGCACCTCTTCGCCCACGGACCAGTCATCTCCCCAGCGGAACACTTGGCGATCCGGGGAAACGAGCTCGACTCGCCGCCGGAAATGGGACTCGGCATTGGCCGCCCGCAGGCGGAATCGCAACACGTCGTTAGGACGCAGGCGAACGGAGTCAGGCAGCGGGAACCACAAGCCGGTGGTCACGCCGGGGCGCACGTTCACCAGGGTCATTCGGACACCACCGTCGGAAGTCTCCTCGGTCTGCCACACGGTATCGGATTCGGTGGGAGTCCATCGGCCTGGGATGGTTTGAAGGGGGGCGTCTGCGGGAATGTCTGAATTCGGGGCGAGCCAGCCGGCAGCGGTGTCGTGCTGACCCCGTTCATCCCGCCATTCCAGCCGGAACAATCCCCGCAGTTCCCGGGGTGCGGGTGGGGGTTGGAGTAGGATCTGACGCTGGGCCGAACCCCCGGCGGGGACTTGCCACTCGCCGTGGCGTTCGGATGCGCGCCATCCGGCGGGCAAGGCGATGCGCCATCGGCCGTTCCGAGGTTCCGTTCCGAAGTTATCGGCGCGGAGAGTCATTGGGAGGGGTTCGCCCACTCGATATCGGTAGGCGACGGCGCTTTTGTCCGGACGAACGGGAGACGAAAAGCGAAACGAGAGGGCGACGGGACTGGGGGTGGTGGGTGGAGGATCGGAGACGTGGATTGGGCGCACGGGAACCCAGTCACATCCGGCCACTGAAAACCGCCGGGCGGGCAGTCGGAGGAAGAGGTTGGTGGCGGCGCTCGCGGTGAACCGGAGTTCCGCGTGAGGATGGATTCCCTGTTCTCCGTTCCAGCCGAGTCGAACGGGACGGGCCTCGTCCGGGAACTGCAGTTCGAACTCGAACCAGGAGGCATCCGGCGCTGGCTGGGGCTGACGGTGGGCTGGTCGGCCCGGAATCTCCGGCAGCAAAATGTCCGCGCGCCGATGCGGTGAGACGAGCAACACCCACCATTCCGCGCTGGGGTCGGCTTTCGGTTCCAGCACATAGCCCACCGTCGATTGATCTGTTCGCTGGCGCAGTTCAAACGCTGGTTGCCAGCCGGAGAGCTCGCGGGTCAGGTGCAGATAGGATTCCAGCGCCGGACGTGGGGTGCCATCGGCGGAGCTCAGCCCGTAATCCTGACCCTGTTCCAACCGGGGTCCGAGAACGAAGGCCCACTGCCGGTCGATTCCGGAAAACGCCGCGGCCACCGTGGTTCGTTCGAAGAAGGCCTGTTGCCGCGCCAGGAGAACTTCGGGAATCGGCGCTGGCAGGGCCGGAAATTCAGCGAAGCCGAGTTCTGTCACCCAGACCGGCAGGTTTCGTCCGGAGGCCTGTTTCCAGAAGGCGCGGTGTTCCTGAACGGCGGCCGGAAAATCCTGGGCCCAGCCGTACAGATGCAGATTCCAGCCGTCGGTGAATTCGCTGACCCGATTGCGGGCGAGCAGTTCCGCGTAGGGACCGGGCCGGGCGGCCAAACTCGGCATTAGCACCGCCGCCTCGGGTTGCACGGATTTGATGCCCCACCAAGCGGCCTTGAGGGTCAGGGCCATCTGGTCCGGCAGATCCGGGGTAAAATAAATGTCCGGTTCGTTCCCGATTTCATAGGCCCGCGGAACGGGTTGGGGCAGCACCGAGGAGCGGGCCGCGTCGTAGACCTTCCAGGGATCTTCTGCGAGTCGGGCTGTGGAAATTTCCGGCGAGAAGGCCGCGGGCTCGAAGCGGGCTGCTGGCCACAGGACTCGGCCCAGACCGGTGCCCAGGTTCGTGGAGGGCGGGGCCATCAGACGGATCCAGTCCCAGTTCCCGGTCTGAATCCAATCGATAGCTTCGCTGACCTCGGGTTCCCGCCGCGGATTCAGCAACATCGCGCCGAACTCGACAGCGCCGACCGGCCCGCCCACCAGCAGGACGCACCACCATATCGTCAGCGTCCGGAGCCCGATCACCGGAAATTCGGGTCAAGGTTGGAACGGCAGCGCCACCACCTGTGCGGGAGAGTCCCCATCTGGCAAGCGCACCAGCAATTCCGTGCCCAAGGCGTTGGATTCCTTACGCACATAACCCAGGGCCAAGTTGGCCCCGAGGCTGGAGGAATGTCGGGCACTGGTGAGGTAACCCACCTCGCGTCCGTCGCGGAACAGCTTGGTCCCTTTTTCCGGAAGCTTCGGCAGTGCCGCAGATAGGCGCAGACCGCGCAGGGCCTTCACCACCTGACCGTAGGTTCGGATTCGCGCGATGGTTTCCTGACCGGTGTAGCAGCCCTTCGAGTAGCTGATGGCGTCCCGATCGAGGCCGGCTTCGGGCGGCAGGTTCGTTTCGTCCATGTCCACCGGGAATCTGGGAATGCCCGCTTCGAAGCGAGCTTGGTCCAGCGCGTGGAAGCCGGCGAGACGTCCTCCTTCGTCACGGGCGGCGGCGGACAGCTTGTCAATCACGGCGCCCAACGCGTCGGTGGGGATGAACACATCAAAACCCGGGAAGCCCGCCCTGGGCTGGTTCATCAGGTACAGGTCGCCTAGCGTCGGATCGGAGATGGACGCAAAGCGTCGTCGTTCGGTGGGCAATTCCGGGAACAGTTCGAGCCGACGAATTACTTCGGCGGAACGCGGACCTTGGATGGTCAGCAGACCGTAGTACGGCCGGACATCCACTACCTGGACATCCTCGGCGACGATATGGTGTTCCAGACGTTGGATCAGGGCGGTGCTCAGGCCGGGTTCGAAATCCAGCAGCAGTTCCTCGCGAAGCGCAAAAATGTTCACGTCGGCGACCAGGCGTCCCTTGGGCGAACAGAACGCGGCGGCGCAGCCTTGGCCTGGGCCGAGACCTTTGACGTCGTTGGTCACCTGTCCGTTGAGCAAGCGGACTCGGTCGGCGCCGGTGAGGCAGAGCCGACCTCGGAATCCGAGATCCACCACGGCTGCAGTTGTGCGGACGGCCTGATATTCGAGTTCGGGCTGACCGTAGTCGGTGATCAGTTCTTCCCCGCTGAGGCTTCCGAACTGTCCTCCCAGCGCGGCATGAACTTCGTGTAACGCAAGCGGCACCATGCGGCGTCACCGTAGAGCGGAGTGGCCCGAGTGACGAGCGACGAATCGAAGGAGTAGCCGCGGAGGGAACGACGCGCTGACTGGATTGCCCTGGGGCGTGAGAGCGGGTGGGGCGGCGGGTGTGCTGGGGGAGGATGGCGCCTCCTGCCGTCGGCGGCTACGTAGCCGCGGAGGGGACGACGCGCTGACTGGATTGCTCTGGGGCGTGGGAGCGGGTGGAGCGGTGGGTGTGCTGGGGGGAAGATGGCGCCTCCTGCCGTCGGCGGCTACGTAGCCGCGGAGGGGACGACGCGCTGACGGGATTGCCCTGGGGCGTGGGAGCGGGCGCGCGGCAGTTACTCCATCGTTCTGGGGGGCAGTTTTCGTTTTCCCAATCCGTCTTCCCGAAGAGCGACGTACCGCTCCCAAAACCAAGGCCAATAAGACGGTCCGAAGGGATCGACGTTAAAGTAGCCGGGAATCACTGCGCCGACGTAGCGCCATTCGTGGGGTGTCTGCGCAAGACCTGCTCGCCAGGGGTTGAGCAAAATGTACTCGGAACAGGCGTCCATGAAGGGGCCGCGTCGTCGCTCCTTCTCGGTGAGCACATGATCGTGGGCTTGGTGTTGCCAATGATGGGGTTCCAATAGGGGCGCCATCCGAGTCCGAAGCCAAGTCATGGCCTCACGTTGATCGGTTTGCGTCCGGAGCCCCATCCAGACCAAATGCGCATGATCAGGCATCAAACAATAGGCTGGACAAATCAAGCCCTGCCGGGCGGATGCGTGAAGCATGAGTTCGCGGAAGGAACCGTGGACTGAATCCGTGAGCCAGCCTTGTCCCCGGCGCGCAATCGGCAACGTCCAGAAAATGACTGCATCGTCTTGGTAAAATTCTCGTCTGAGGCGGGGCAGATAATGCGAAAAAGATGACCGATCCTCCGGCCTTTTTGGGGAACCCATAGTTGACCCAACGTGCCGTAGTCGATCCATCAACGGATAGATGCTAAATGTCAGTAGCCGCGGAGGGGACGACGCGCTGACTGGATTGCCGTGGGGCGTGGGAGCGGGTGAGGCGGCGGGTGCGCTGGGGGGAAGATGGCGCCTTCTGCCGTCGTCGGCTACGTAGCCGCGGAGGGGACGACGCGCTGACTGGATTGCCGTGGGGCGTGGGAGCGGGCGGGGCGGCGGGTGTGCTGGGGGGAAGATGGCGCCTTCTGCCGTCGTCGGCTACGTAGCCGCGGAGGGGACGACGCGCTGACTGGATTGCCCTGGGGCGTGGGAGCGGGCGGAGCGGTGGGTGTGCTGGGGGAAGATGGCGCCTTCTGCCGTCGGCGGCTACATAGCCGCGGAGGGAACGACGCGCTGCGTTTTCCCGCCCAGCCGCCCGCTCCTGGCTCGCTCCCGGAGGGCTCCGTGGTTAGGCTGTCCGTCCCATGGATAAAGATCAGGTCGCCGCCGTGTTGGTGGAGATTGGTACGTTGCTCGAATTGAAGGGGGAAAACCCCTTCAAGACCCGGGCTTACCAAAACGCGGCGCGCACGTTGGAAGGGCTTTCCGAACCCTTGGAAAAAATCGTGGCCGAGGATCGCCTCAAGGGCATGAAGGGCATCGGCGAGGCACTCCAGGAAAAGATCACCACCCTCGTCACCACCGGTCGGCTGCCGTACTACGAAGATCTGAAGGCGTCCCTGCCGCCCGGCCTCGTGGATCTGCTGGGTCTGCAAGGCGTGGGACCGAAGAAGGTGAAGAAGCTGTATCAGGAACTGGGTATCGATTCCCTGGCCTCGTTGGAAGCCGCCTGCCGCGCCGGAAAAATCGCCGACCTGGAGGGCTTTGGGGAGAAATCGCAGGCCAAGATTTTGGAGGCGATCGCCTTTCGGCAGAAGTTCGCTTCGCACCATCGGTTGGTCGATGCCCTCGAGGCCGCGGAACCGATTCTGGCCGCGTTGCGCGAACATCCGGACGTCACCCGCTGTTCCGCCGCTGGTAGTCTGCGGCGTTGGAAGGAGGTCATCGGCGACATTGATTTCGTGGTCTCCTCCCGCCAGCCCGCGCCGGTCCTCCAGTTCTTTGTGCAGCAACCCGGCATCGCCAGCGTGCTTGCCCAGGGGGACACCAAGGCCAGCGTGCTGCTGGAATCCGGCATCCAGGCCGATCTGCGTGTCGTGAGCGACGTCGAGTATCCGTATGCTCTGGCCTACTTCACGGGTTCCAAGGAGCACAACATCGTGATGCGCCAGCGCGCTATTGCCCGGGGACTTCGCCTGAACGAGTACGGACTCTTCCGCAGTGCTGAGGAAACCCGGGATCCCGCCCTGCGCATCGCCTGTCAGGACGAGGCGGATCTTTACCGGGAACTGGGACTGGATTACGTCCCGCCCGAACTGCGCGAAGACCGCGGGGAATTCGTCGCCGCCGAGCAGCACCAGTTGCCGCGCTTGATCGAATGGACGTCTCTGAAGGGTTCCCTGCACAACCACTCCGATTGGTCCGACGGTCGCAACACCCTGTCGGATATCGCGGACCATGCGGTGGAACATGGCTTGGCGTACTGGGCGATCACTGATCATTCCAAGGCCAGTTTTCAGGCGCAAGGTCTCGACGCCGAGCGCCTTCGTCAGCAGTTGGTGGCCGTGCGGGAGGTGAACCAGAAGCTCGCCGATTCCGGAACCGACTTCCGTCTCCTGAGTGGCTCGGAAGTCGACATCCTCAAGGACGGCCTCGACTTCAATGATGACCTGCTCGCCGAACTCGAAGTCGTGGTGGCCAGTCTGCATGTTCCCTCCAGTGATGAGGCGGAAAACACCAAACGCCTGATCCGGGCCGCCGAAAATCCGTTTGTCCACATGCTGGGGCATCTCAGTGGACGACTGTTGCTGGAGCGCGATGCCTACAAGGTCAACCAAACAGCGGTCATTGATGCCTGCGCGGCGACCGGCACCTGGATTGAACTGAACGCTTCGCCCTATCGCTTCGATCTCGATTGGCGGCTGTGGCAGTACGCCCGTTCGAAGGGAGTTCGCTGCGTGATCAACTGCGATGCCCACCGTTTGGACCACTTCGCTTGGCTTCGATTGGGCGCCGGGGTGGCGCGCAAAGGTTGGCTCCAAGCCAGCGACGTTATTAACACGCAGTCCCTCGCCACCCTGCGAAAATCACTGGCCACAAAACGTTCCGCTTGATCTATGCCAAATGGCGAACTAAGAATTGCCATATGGCAAAAGCCGAAGCGGACGCGGGTGAATTGCTCCATCGGATTCTCGGGCTGACCAGTGCGGCGACTGGGCGGGTCCGTCGGACTGCGGTGGCGGAGTTTCCCGAGGCCACGGGCACGGCACCGCTGCGAACCGAAACAGTGGTGGGTCGGTTGCTGGAGGGGTTGCCGATCACTTCCTTTCAAGTTTTGGGCGAAGCGTTGGAAGTTCCCCGGGACCGGTTGGCTGAATTGGTAGGAATCGCCCCCCGAACCCTGGCCCGTCGGAAGGTGTTCAAGCCGGAGGAATCGGATCGCATCTTCCGCTTTGGCCGGATCTATCAGGACGCGCTCGAGTTGTTCAATGGCCAGGCCGAGGAGGCGCGTACTTGGTTGAAGAGTCCTCAGTTTGGGCTGGGAGGCGCCATCCCCTTGGAGTTTGCCCGAACGGAGCCCGGCGCGCAGGAGGTGCGGGCGCTGATCGGGCGTTTGAATGAGGGTGTGTTCGCATGACCCGGCTGGCCTTTCGTTTGGTCAAGGCCGACCGGGCCGCCACGGCGTTTGATGGAGAAGGGGCCCGGCGGTTAGGAGGACGATGGAACAGTCCGGGAACCCGGATGGTCTACACCGCCGAAAGTCTTTCCCTGGCTCAACTCGAACTGCTGGTGCACTTCGAGCGTCGTTCGGCCCTCGGCCGGTACCGTCTGGTGGTGGCCGAGTTCCCGACGGAACTCGCCCGGCCGTTGGAGGACCTCTACGCGTTGCCAGAATTCTGGGACGCCCGCCCTCCCGCTCGCTCTTCCCAAATTGTCGGAGACCGCTGGATTCGAGAGGGGCCCTCTGCGGTGGTGTCGGTTCCGACGGTGATTACCCCCGGCGAGCGCAATCTGCTGTTCAACCCCGAGCATCCTGACTTCCGCCACGTTCAGCTTCGGCCGCCGGTGGAGTTTCGCTTCGACGAGCGACTGGGCTGATTCCTACTTGGTCTTGCCCCATTCGTTCAGCGCGCGTTCATCGATTCCAGGCGCCGGATTGACGCCGAGTTGTTCCAGCGCTTCACCGATGAAGTAAAGCGAACCGGTAATCAAAACGAGGGGGTCCGCCGCGGCGAGCTTGAGGGCCTCGGCCAGAGATCGGGTAGCCTTGATCGGCCGTCCCGATCCCGTCGCCATCGCCAGTTCGCGCAAGTCCTCGGAACCGACGGTGCGTCCACTGGAGACCGGCGCGGTCAGGATTCGTCCGGCCAGCGGAACCAATTCCTTGAGCATTCCGGCGCAGTCCTTGTCGGCCAGCATACCGACAATCAGGGTGGGTCGGTCCGAGCCAATCACGTTCGGCAAGGCGGCCTTCAAGGCGCGCGCTCCCGCCAAATTGTGGGCCCCATCGAGAATGAACCGCTGGGCTCCGCGAACCACGACCTGGAGTCGTCCGGGCCACTCGGTTCGGGCCAGGCCGGTCTGCAACTGCTCATCCGTGACGGGCAACAGCGCGCGCAGCAGGCGGACGGTCGCGGCGGCGAGCGCGCCATTGGTGCGCTGATGGGGCCCGGCCAGACCGACTTCCAGGCGAAACGCCGCCACTTCCGGCGGGCCCACCCAAAGATAGGGCGAATCCAGATCCCGGGCCTTGTAGCGGATGATGGCTTCGGCGTCCGGGTCGTCGGCGGCGGACAGCACTGGCACACCAGGTTTGATGATGCCCGCCTTCTCCGCCGCGATGGCCGCCACGGTGTTTCCCAGTACCTGCATGTGGTCCAAGCCGACCTGGGTAATCACGCTGGCGAGCGGGGTGACGATATTGGTGGCGTCCAACCGCCCGCCCAAGCCGGTTTCCCAGATCACCACGTCCACCTTCTGTTCCGCGAAGTAGCGCAAGGCGAGCACGGTGGTGAACTCGAAGAAGGTGGGTTCCAAACCAGTCAATGGCGCGGCCAACGCCTTCAGTTCCGCCACGTGCCGCGCCAGATCGTCATCGGCGATGGGCGTCCGGTTGATCTGGATTCGTTCCCCGAACCGAACCAGGTGCGGCGACGTGTACAGGCCGACGCGGCGTCCGGACCGTCGGTACACGCTTTCCAGGAAGGCGCATACCGATCCCTTGCCGTTGGTCCCGGCGACATGAATGAACTGGAGCCGGTCCTGCGGATTTCCCGCCGCTTCGGCCAAACGCCGGGTGGTGGCCAGTCCGGGTTGAAATCCGAACAGTCGAAGAGAGTGAAGATGTTGAAGCGCCTCGGCCAAAGTCACGGCGCGACGATTGTGTAGCCCGAGCGGGGCGCAAGTCTGCATCCGTCCGTCGCCCGGCTCACGGTGCGGGAGTCTTTTGGCGCGCCTCCGCCTCGATCTTGGCCACCGTACGCTCGATCTGAGCCCGGATGAGGAAGTAGAACTGCAACAACAGGAGAATCAGCCCAATCCCTTGCTCCAGGCGTAGCGCCCGCAAGCGTTCCGCTCCCGGCGGCGCAGCCAGCCAGGTTCGGTCATGCAGCAAGAGAACGATGGCCGGCAGGCTGACGACGATCCACAGCAGGGAGAGAATGCGGTAGTTCATGGGCACCGGACCGCCGGCCCCGGGCCGGGTGGCGTTGGGGGATTCCGGGGGGGGCGGTGCGGATTCCATTTGAACTGTCGATTCGTCTCGCAAACTGTGCCCTTCCTTTTGAACCGCATGTCGTCCGAAGCAAGCCCGACTCCTCCGAATCCTTCTGTTCCCACTCCCGGACCGGCGGCCACTCCCCCGCCGAAGCCGAAGGAAAACGTCTGGATCAATCTGGTCTGCAATGCCGTGCTGCCGGGAATTCTCCTGACTCAGCTGAGCAAGCCGGAGCGCCTGGGACCGGTTTGGGCGTTGGTCGTCGCCCTGTCGATTCCGCTGACCTACGGCATCTACGACCTGATTCGCCGGCGCACTTGGAACATTTTTTCGATCATCGGTCTGATCGGTACTTTGATCACCGGGGTGCTGGGCTTGATGAAGGTCTCGAACTTCTGGTTCGCGGTGAAGGAAGCCGCCATTCCGGCCATTTTGGGGTTGGCGATCCCACTCACGCTCAAGACTCGCCAGCCGCTGGTCCGCACTCTGATCTATAACGATCAGGTGCTCGACACTGACCGGATTGGGCGGGTTTTGGTGGAACGCAATGTCGTGCCGGCCTTTGACGCCCTGTTGAAGTGGGCCTCCTGGGTTTTGGCAGGTGCCTTCCTTTTCAGCGCGGTTCTGAATTATCTGCTCGCCCGTTGGATTGTGACCGCCGAGCCCGGGTCGCCGGAAAATGTCGCGCAACTGGGCCGACTGAATTGGGTCTCCTGGCCGGTCATCATGATTCCCAGTCTGGCCATCATGATGTTTGCGCTGCTGCGTCTGCTCAAAGGTTTGGAGAAGCTCACCGGCTTGCAGGGCGAGGAGCTGTTCCACCCTCAGAAGAAGTCCTAGCCCGGATATTTCACAGGCTTTCGTCGCGAGGCGCCGCGAAAGCCCGTCTGGCAAGGCGGCCGAAGCGATTCCGAACCGGGCTGTATGGGGACATACTGTCCGGCGAGGAATGCGAGGCCAACGCCGCCAGACGGGCTTGCAGCCAGCCGCAGCAGAAAGAGTGTGAAATATCCGGGCTAGCTAAGGGTTTCCGGGAGGGGCGTTGGGTTTGGGGGCTGGGGTGCTTTTGGCGTCGCTGCCCCGGGAGCTTTCGCTGCTGTGGCGGGTTTGGAGTCCGCCGTCGCGGGCGGTTTCGGCCGGGGCGGGGGAGCCGGTGGGGCAAAGCCGTAGCGCCGGCAGAAGTCGTCGGCATTCGCCCGGATTCGCACCGGACGTTGCTGAAACGGATCCACGTACTCCAGGCCCACGGCTCGGAGCGCCATGCCGCGGGCGTCGGGCTGACCGTAGAGGTCATCGCCGAGCACCGGGCAACCGCTGGACTTCAGGTGGAGACGAATCTGATGCGTCCGACCGGTGACGGGTTTGGCTTCCACCAGGGTGTAACGTTCCTGACGAGCTAGAACTCGAAAGGCGGTTTCCGCTTCCTTGCCCTCGGTGGATTGGACGGAGAAGCGACCCTTGGCGGCGGCGTCCGGTCCGATCGGATCCTTTCGGACCCAGGACTCGCCCGGCACGCTGCCACTGACCACGGCCAGATACGTCTTGTGCAGGGCTCGGCCTTCAAACAGTTGGGAGTAGGCGGCGACGGCTCCCTGACTCTTCACCGCCAACAGAATACCACTGGTCTCGGCGTCGAGGCGATGCACGATCCGCAGGAAACGCAGATTCCGCGACTTCGCCCACCAGTCGCCGTTCTCCAGGCTGGAACGGAGGGCCAGCACCAGATTGCGTCGGGTGTTCACCCAGTCATCCGGGGCCACCAACCAGCCCGCCGGTTTGTCCAAGACCAGAACGGACCGGTCTTCGTACAGGATCGGAATGTCCGTTCCATCCGGGAATTCGATGATCTTTGGCTGCGCCACACCGCGATCTAAGCAGAGCGCGTTCGGGGAAGATAGTCCGACGCCGTGGCCGCCACGCCCCCCGTCCGTGGGATTGTCACCGGATCGTAGCGGGGCGAGCCTTTCCCTGGTGGTTCGCACCGCTTGTATAGGAGCGTTATGGCCACACGTGAGGTCCAACCCCGCTGGAATGCCGCGCAACTGGGTCCGTTGATCCAGGAATTGGAAGAGTTGCGGCGTCAGTTGCTCGCGGCTGAACGAAAGGCCGCCAAACGACTTGCGGCCGTACGTCCAGCCCAACGGATCAGCGCCCTCAATCTGATCCATTATCTGGCCTTGCGCCGACGGGATCTGCGGCCCTTGCAGGAGCGGCTTTCGAGCTTCGGATTGTCCTCTTTTGGTCACAGCGAATCCCATGTCCTGGACAATCTGAATGTTGTCCTGCGCATCCTGCGCTTTCTGGCCGGACAACCAACTGATCGGACTCGGGCTGAGTTTCTCAGCTTTGAGCGCGGGCGGATGTTGCTGGAGGAACGGACGCGGCTGTTATTGGGACCCGCGCGGCCCAATCGCGGGGTTCGGATCCTGGTAACGATGCCCAGCGAAGGCGCGCATGAGCCGGCGTTGGCGCGGCAGTTGTTGGAGGCTGGGATGGATTTGCTGCGGATCAACTGCGCTCACGATTCGCCATCGGAATGGGGGTTTATGGTGAAACACCTCCGGGCGGCGGAGCGTGAAACCGGAAGGTCCTGTCGGATCCTGTTTGATCTCGGTGGACCTAAGCTGCGCACGGGCCCAGTGGCCCATGGGCCCGCCGTGCGGAAGTGGCGGCCGGTGCGCGATGCTCTGGGTCGAGCGGTTCAAGCCGCCCGACTTTGGTTGACGCCGGAGGACGCTCCGGAGCTGGTGCCCGACGGAGCGGCGGTGGAATTGCCGCTGAAGCGTTCGTGGTTGGAGCGATTGAAGGTGGGCGAAACCGTCCGCTTGGTCGACGCCCGCAAGAATCGGCGGCAATTCAAGATCGTCGCGGCAGTGGGTGCCTCTTGGTGGGCCGAGAGCCGCCAAACGGCGTATGTGACGTCCGGCACCGAACTGGTCGCCGATCGTCCGGGCGAAAAGAAAAAACACCGTCGCGTCCGGTTGGGGGACCTGCCGGCATCGGAACAACCCATCGCGCTCAAGACGGGCGAACTGCTGTTGCTGACGGCGGATTTGCGGCCGGGAACTTCCGCGCAGGTGGACGACACTGGAACGGTGGTGGCCCCGGCCCGAATTGGTTGCTCTCATCGGGCCATCTTCAAATGCGTGCAACCGGGCGAACGCATTTGGTTCGACGACGGCAAGATTGGGGGCGTCGTGGAACGAGTCACCCACCAGGAGCTGCAGGTCCGGATTACCTGGGTTCGGGCCAAGGGCGGAAAACTGCGCGCGGACAAGGGGATCAATCTGCCGGACACCGCCCTGCGGTTGTCGGCACTCACTCCCAAAGACATCCGGGATCTCACGACAATTGAACCGGAAGCCGATCTGGTGGGGTACTCGTTTGTGCGGTCGCCGGAGGATGTGCGTCAGTTGCAGAAGCGTCTGGAGCGGGTACCTCGGTCTCTGGGAATCATCCTCAAAATCGAAACCCGGGCGGCGTTTGAGCGTTTGCCGGAACTGCTGCTGGCCGCCATGCGATCGCCCAAGGTGGGCGTGATGATTGCGCGGGGAGATTTGGCCGTGGAATGCGGTTATGAGCGGTTGGCCGAGGTGCAGGAGGAGATTCTGTGGATGTGTGAGGCGGCACACGTCCCGGTGATTTGGGCCACGCAGGTTTTGGAGACCATGGCCCAGGACGGTCAGCCTTCGCGCGCCGAAGTCACCGATGCCGCGATGGGCGTGCGAGCCGAGTGCGTGATGCTGAACAAGGGTCCGGAGATGGTCGCCACCGTGCGAGCGTTGGATGACATTCTCACCCGGATGCAGGCGCATCAGAATAAGAAACAAAGCATGCTGCGATCTTTGAATGTAGCCCGACTGTTTCATCCGGAGTCAGGAGCCGGTTTGCCGTCGCCGAGAAAGTTGTAGTTGAGCTCGCCCGGGCATTGACCCGTGGGACCGTTCCGCCTATTGGCTGGGTTGGCGGTCGAACACAACTCCGATGAAAACTACCTCCATGTGGCAGCCGGCTCTCTTGGGCGGCGTTCTGGTTTTGGCATCAGCCTCGGCGAATGCTGCGGTGGTCTATGAGGCCTCCTATTCGGGACCCGATTCCCTCCCGTTTTTCGCCTCTACCCTGCGGTATGGAGATGAAATTACGCTGGGTGGCACCGACCGGGTCCTGACCGAGTTCTCATTTGGCTACTACTCCAACTACGCCGCCACGGGCGGATTGAGCTTTACGTTGTACGCCAACGATGGTGCGGCCGGAGCTCCAGGAACGGTGCTGTTCACGTCCAACTACAACGTGGTTCAGGGGACTGACGGCGTGGACATTTCGATTCCTTTCATTCCGGATTTCAATGAACCGTTGCCCAATACGTTCACCTGGACTGTCCAGTTCAGCGGGCCGGGCACGGCGGGACTGTTGATTGCCGATGCGCCGACGATCGGGACCAGTCGGGATGATTTCTGGGAACTCCAGGGGGCCACCTGGGTCTTGCGCAAACTGTCAGCGCCGTACACTTCGAACTTCGAGGCGACGGTGACGGCGGTTCCGGAGCCGGGCACCTGGGCGTTGCTGGGATTGGGCTTGGCCGTCTTTGGCTGGAGCCGCTGGGGCCGGACCCGCTAAGGGTTGGCTGATCAGCCACCGGTGAACACCGGGGTAAACCCGGCGGCTTTCAACTGCGCCGCGACGGTTTCCCGGTGATCCCCCTGAATCTCGATCTGACCGTCCTTCACGGTGCCGCCGGCGCCGCAGGCCCGCTGGATTTCCTTGGCGAGCTTTTCCTTCTCCGGCAGGCCAATGCCGACGAAGTTTTTGGCGACGGTCACAGTCTTGCCCCCGCGTCCGGCCTTCTGCCGTTGAATATCCACCCGACCCCGGCTTTTGCGCGCTGCCGGGGCGGAGGGCGGCGGGGGCACCTCGGCCGGGCCGGGGGGAAGTCCAGCGCTGCTGAGTTGGGCGAAGGGATTGTTGAAATCGCTCATGGCAGGAACGAAAGGCGCGGATTGAACCGCGAACGGGAAACTTCTACTTCAACGTTCCCAGGAATTCGATCACATCCCGCAGTTCCTGTCGGGTCAGCAACTGCCCCATTCCCTCAGGCATGCCGCTCAGTCCCTTCTCGCGGGAACTCAGGTCGGACTTCTTCAAGGTGACTTCGCCTTCCTCGGGCGCCAGAAGGATGAGCGAGGTGTCGTTCTCGGACTTCACAACACCGGCGTAGGTCTGACCGTCCTTGAGCGTGATGATGGCGGATTCGAAGCCGGGCACGACCTGCTGATTCGGGAAAACAATGCTCTCCAATACGTGTTCCCGGGTGGTGCGAGTGGCGAGTCCGTCCAACTTGGGTCCGGCGTTCCCACCGCCGTCGCTGCCAATTTGGTGACAGCGAGTGCAGGAGACAGCGGCGTTTTCGTAGAAGATCTTGCGGCCTCGTTCGGCATTGCCGCCGAAGAGCGCTTCGCGGTAGGGCGACAGATGATCCTTGGGTAGCTTCCAGTCCTGATATGCTGCCAGCCGGGATTTCACGGCGTCGGCGGGACGTTTCGCGGCGGCTTCGACCAGATCGAGCATCACCTCATTGGCGATCTCGCGTTTCATGAGCTGCTCCAGTGCGTCGGCCAGCAGGGCGTCGGCAGCGGGGGACTTCAGATCTCCGAGGGAGGCGTAGGCGGACTGCTGTTCCGCCAGTGAAGCCGACTTGAGTTGGGCGGCCAGCCGACCGGCGGCATCCGAGGGATCCAGTTCCGCGCTGAGTTTCGAGGCTTCGAGCCGGAGGACTTCGGCCGATTCCGCCGAGGCGTAGGCGAGCAGCGTCTTCGCTTCGGCAGTGAATTTAGGGGTGGCGTCGCTTTGGCTGGAAAGGTACGACGCCATCTTTGCCATCGGGAGCCAAGCGCGCAGAGCGGCAGCCCGAACGTCAGGGGCCACCGTACGGTTGCGGACGAGCGCTTGGAGTTCGTCTTGACTTTCCAGCAGGGGACGGTCGCCCAGGAATCGGCAAGTGGCCAGCGTCACTGCGCCGGGGGTTTGCTGCGGATTCAGCAGCTGCGGCAGAATGCGTCGCAAGGCGAGGTTCGCCGAATCATCCCGGCGGGAAGGCAAGGGCCGGTACGTGCCTACGATCCGGTCGCGGGCGGGTGGGTTGATCCAATGAAACAGGGCAAACAGCGCCTCGGTCCGGATGGCTTCCGGCAACTGCGCGTTGAGCGCCAGCTGAGCTAGGCGGTCAGCGGTTTCGGGAGTTCCGGCGCGGAAGTTGGCGTTGACGATGCGGAGCAATAGCGGGGAGAGCTGATCTACCGGGGCGTTGGTCCAGGGCAGGGGTTGATCCGCTCGGACGTCGCGAAGAGCCACCGGCTGCAGGGCCGGGATGGCGGCGGGCTCAGCGGCCGGGGTGGGTGTCGACAACCGTTGACGCAGCAGATCGAGCCGTGCGGGTTCGGCCAGCTGGGCCAATGCCGCGTAGGCGCCGGGAATGGGAGCGTCATTGATGGCCCGGGCGGCTTCGAGCACGACCAGCGGATCGGAGTCGGTGAGAAGCCAAGCGACCTCGGCGCTGGCCAGTTGGCGCAAGGCCACCACGGTGGCGAGCCGGACCAAGGTGTTGGGATGGGCGCGCAAGCGTTCCACCAGGAAGGGGTCAACGGCGTTGGGATCAGTCTGCGTGGGCGGGCGCAGCGCGCGTTGCAGGAGCAGGGTGGCGGCGTGTCGGAGTTCGCGGTCCTCGGGAGTGCACCGGGTCAGGATCTGCACCGCGGTGGGCGAGGGATTGTGTTGGGCGCTCCGAGGGGAGTCCGCGTCGGCGTTGCGCGCCTGAAGCCGATCCAGCGCATCGGCGGCGTGGCGTCGGCCGTAAGCGCTGTGGCGAAGGGCGAGAGCGGCGGCGACTTGAACCCGTGCGGACGGATCGGTGGCGGCCAGAGCGGCCAGTCCGTCGGCGGCTTCCAGCAGTTCAGCTTCACCCAACATTCGCGCGGCCTGGACGCGAATCTCGGCGTCCGGATCCTTGAGCAGCGGCAACAGCGCGGTGAGTTCGGGCACCCACGCGGTTGTGGGACTTTGTCCCGGGGTGTCGGTGGCGCGCACGATTTGGCCCAGACCCCACACCGCATGAATGCGGGCCAGCTGGGGATTCGTGCCCAGGGCGACCGATTGCAGGGCCGGCCAAGACGACTTTCCGCGTCCAGCGAGGGCGAATTGAGCTTCCTGGCGAACGCGCTGATCCCGGTGGCCGAGAATGGTGAGCAACTCGGCTTCACTGCGCTTCGTGAATCCTTCCCGGAGCAGCGTCGCGGTCTGCTGGACCACCGGATCGGCGAGGACCTCCGGGAACGTCGCCCGATAGATCCGGCCTTTGTTGCTCTTGGGCCAGCCTTCGTGCCAGTCGGCGAAGTAGACGGCTCCGTCGGGTCCGAGATCGACATCCGGCACCAGGGAGTTCCAGACGAACTCATCGTGCGCGACGAGTTCGTAGCCGCCACCACGGGAGGGTCGGATGGCGATCGAGACTACACCGCTCTTGGCGCTGGTGCCTTTGAAGTAGGCCAGCAGGAACCGGTTCTTCCACGCCGCTGGAAAACTGGTGCCGTAGTCGTAAACCAGTCCGCTGGGACCGTCACCAATGTTGGCAATGGGCGGCAGCAGATACGCGGCCTGACCTTCGAAATGCGGCACCCAGAGGCGTTCGAGATTCCACATGCCGGCGTTGCCCAGGGGCGCGTGCTGATGTCCGACGCGCCAGCCGCTGTCAGCGCCTTCGATGATTTGCACCCACCGTTCGCGGTCGCCCTGATCGGAATCATTGTCGCCCGAGAACAAGTCACCGTATTCGTTGAACGCGAGTTCCTGCGGATTGCGCAGACCGCGGTGCACCACTTCCAAACGGGAGCCGTCGGGTTCGCAGCGGAACACCGCGCCTTCGTCGGGCAGATCAATCACCGTACCTTCGCGCGTGACCACGTGCGCTCCGCGATCGCCGACGCTGAAGTACAAGCGACCATCTGGCCCGAACTTCAGTCCGTGCAGATCGTGTCCGGTGTAACTGAACCGCACCCCGAAGCCCCGGAGTAACTCCTCCGCCTGATGGCCGTCCATGACCTTGGGTTGGGACGCCAGTGGAGTGCGCGGAGGCGGAACGGCTTCCTGAGTTCCGGACTTGGGCGAGACCTTCCAGACACTGGGAATGTCGGTGAACCAGACCTCGCCATTCCGCGCCAGAACGCCGGAGGCGATGCCATCCAGCGGCGAGGTAAAGCCATCGGCAAAGATCCGGGAGGAATCCGCCCGTCCGTCGCGATTGGTGTCTTCCAGCAGGCGGATGACTTCGGTCTCCCGGCTGAGTGCCTGTTCACCTTGGGGTCCGAACCACTTTCGGATCATGGCCAAGCGGTCGTCGATGGTTCGCGCGGCGAGGTCGTCCTCGAGCATGAACATGTAGTGCCGGATATCGAGGACGCTGGTGCGGTAGCGGTAGGTCTCGCTGGTGTAGATCCGGCCTTGTTCATCAACGGAGAAGGCCACTGGATTGGCGAGCATGGGTTCCGCAGCCCAGAGATCGATGTGCAATCCGGGAACGTGCTTGAACTGTTTGATCCGGATTTCGCCTTCGTTGGAGGCTGGGGCCAACTTGGGTTGGGTCGGCCGGTCATCGGCCACCAGCGGCCGGAAGCCCGGAGAGTTGGTGGCGGTTCCTTCGCGCAGTTTCTCGATGTCGGCCCCCTGGCTGGGGAGCCAGAAGAGACCGGACTGAACGGCCAAGACCGCTGTGATCAGACGCCGAAGAGCCGACTGAGGAAGACTGCAGGACATGGGAAAGAACCTGCCGAAGGTCTCGCCACTTGGAAAGTCGAAGCCTATGGGTCGTCGGAAGGTGGAGTGGACGCGGGTCTGTCGGCACAAAAAAGCCCGCCCTGGAAATCCGGGGCGGGCGAAGGGGTGAAACGAGAGTGAATCAGCTGCCGCTGTCGGTCTTCTCGCCGGCCTTCTTCCAGCCGGAGATGCCCTTGGAGTAGTGCTTTACATTGGTGTAGCCGAGCTTCTTGGCCGCGGTGGCGCCGGCTTTGTAGGCGGTGCAGCGCTCATTGCCGCAATAGGCCACAATCAGCGTGTCTTTGTCGGCAGGAAGCATCTTGGCGAGCTTGCCTTCGACCTTGTCGAAATCGAGGGCGCCGGGGATGTGACCTTCCTGCCAGCTTTCGGTTCCGTTGACGTCGAGCAACACGACCTTCTTGGCTGTGATCGCTTGCTTCAGTTCATCGGTGGAAATGTTGGGGAAGGCGTCCTCAGCGAGCACCAAGGCGGTCGCCGAGACGAGAGTGAGCAAGGTTGCAACGAGTTTCTTCATAGTGCGACGAGCAACGTAGGCAGGTATCGGATAGCGTCAACCATGGGAACCGATTGAAGGCTGGCTGTTGGGGCACCAACTAGCAGTTGCGTGAGGCTGATGATCTCGGTAGCGGTGGCGCATGTTCCGCACGGTCTGTTTGGGGTTGTGGCTTTGCCTAGTCTGTCCGGCGGCGCCAGTGAAGGTGGCGTTCGTTGGGGACAGCATTACGGAGGGGGCCGGCTTGGGGAATCCGGGGACGGAAAGCTATCCGGCCAAACTCCAGAGGTTGCTCGGATCGGGATACACCGTGGGGAACTACGGGGTCAGCGGCCGAACTCTCCTTCGCAAGGGCGACTTTCCGTACTGGAAGGAACTGGCCTACACCCGGAGTCGTGATTTCCAGCCCGATATCGTGTTCATCCTGCTGGGGACCAACGACTCCAAACCCCAGAACTGGCGGCATTCCACCAACTTTGTCACGGATCTCGAGGACTTGATTGCGAGCTATCGGGCCTTGCCGACGAATCCCCGAATCGTGTTGGGAACCCCGCCGCCGGTGTTCCGCACCGGTGCTTTCGACATCCGACCGCTGGTCGTGGCGGATGAAATCGCGCCCCTGGTGCGCCAAGTGGCGGCGGCCGGCGGCGGAGATTTGGTGGACCTGCATACCCGATTGCTCGCCCGGGGTGAGTGGTTTCCGGATACCGTGCATCCGGATTCCCGGGGCACGTCGGGAATGGCAGCCGTAATCTGGGAAACCCTGACGGGCCAGACCTCCGAACTGCCGCCCCTGGAAGTGGTGGCCTCAGGGGCGACCCGATCGGTTCTGACCTGGCCGGCCGCGGCGGGCGGATGGGTGGTGCAGACGACCCCGGCCTTGCAGGGGGTGTCGGCCCGATGGGTGGTGCTCTCGACCCCGGCGTACCATGACGGTCAGTTCATTCGTCTGACCAATTCCCCGGGAGCAGTGCGGTTTTATCGGATGGTGAGGCCGTGAAATCAGCTGAGAGCTGAGAGGTCGGAGCGAACGACGGGTAGGGCGACGCTCTGCGGAGCCGTACGTGTGTGTGGTCTACACGCGTGATTCGCCGAGTCGCTTTCGTCTATGGAGTGCGGCCGCCCATGCTAGCCCATGCTGCCGCTTTGCCATTTTTCCCAGACGTGGGTGGAGGAGGGATGCGTAGGGAGTCCACCAGGGAACGGCACCGCGGAGCGTCGTCCTACCCCCCTTACCCCTTACCCCTTACCGTTCCCCCAATTGGGGCTCTGCCCGCAATGGAGAGTCGCTTGCCCCGTTTGGGCCGGGGTGGTAACCAAGGTTTGTCGGTGGCAATGCGGGCGAGTGGCGCAGTGGTTAGCGCAGCAGTTTTACACACTGTTGGTCGGGGGTTCGAATCCCTCCTCGCCCACCAAATCGACTGTCAACGAGTTGGTTAACTTGAGAGGGACCCACGACGGCGAGGGGCTGGATTCGTTCCCACCACGAATCGGAGCCGGGCCGCAATTCGGGTCCCAGGTGGAGCTTTGGGTTGGGTAACTCGCTGGCAACAGACTTGCAGACCCAACGTACACATGAGTTTTCCTTCCCGGACGCAGTTGCAGTCGTTTTATCCTTGGCTGGGGGGGTGGATGGCCTGGGTCATGGGAATGGTCTTGGGCCTCGCGTCGTCCACTCAAGCCACATTCGAGTGGCTGAATGTGGCGGCCGGCCGAGGCAAGGAGAGCCTGGCCGCCGTGGCGCTCGACACCGGAGACCAGTCGTTTGTCGCTGGTTCCTTCAGCGAAGTGCTGCAGGTCAACGATGACTTGCTGTTCAGTGTGGCGGATTCCGATGTGTTCGTGGCCAAGACGGCGCCGACCGGACAGGTCCTCTGGCTCGCGACACTGGCGGGCGGGTTTAATGATTTTAGCCAGGGCGTGGTGCCGGATGGGCTCGGAGGGTGCCTGGTAAGTTGGGGGAATTCCCTGAGCCGACTGGATGGGAACGGCCAACAGCAGTGGACGCGGAACTTTCTCGAGACCCTGGGCACCTTTGGTGTGGTCCGGGAAAGTGCCACTCGGGCGGTGGTGTTGGTCCGGGAAAACGAGGACCAGTTCACGTTGCGCCGGGTGGAATTAAGCGAAGGCGAAGATCAATGGACCAAACCGCTCGGTGTCACGGCCTCGGCTGGACGGTTGGCGCGAGATGAGTCGGGGAATCTGTTCGCGGCCTGGATCGCCCGGGGGGAGGTTCGGGTGGAGGATCAACTCTTTCGACTGCCGCCCGGAGGAGACGCCGTGGTGTTGGTCATGAAGTTCAATGCCGACGGCGCGCTGCAATGGACTCGCTTTGCCGAGGGCGCCCGGACCATGGGATTAAACGCTTTCAAAACCACGCCGGCGGGCGAACTGGTGTTGGGCGGAACGGCCTCCGGACCCTTCACGCTGGGGGGCGTCCAGATCGGCCGGACCAATGGCGTGGCGCAAGGCTGGGTCCTGGTGCTGGACGCCAACGGGGCGTGTCGCTGGCAGTTGGGGAATCAGGGAATCGAAGTGACGGCGGCGGGACCGCTGGGGACCAACGAGGTCGTGTATGCGCGAAATCAGCTGACCGGTGGGACGCAGATGCTGCGCTACAATTTGACCAATGACGTCGAATGGACGGTCTTCGGCGGGGCAGTGCGGGTGGCGGACCTGGCCGCCCGAACCAATGGTTCGGTCTGGGTGACGGGTCGATATCAAGGCGACGGGGGGTTGGGTACGAAACCCTTCATTCCGCCGATCATCGGGGATGACGGTCTGTTCTTTGGACGCCGAGCCTTGATCCAGCCGTTGATACTGCTCGACCCGATGTCGACCACCAATGTGGCCGGCTCCTTTGTGCGGCTGCAGCCGGAGATCGATGACGCCGACAGTCGGGTTTGGTATCAGTGGTCCAAAAATGGCGTCCGAATTCCGGGGGCGACCAATGCGATGCTCGATTTTCCGGTAGTGACCCTGGCTGATGCCGGCGACTACACCGTGGCCATGACCAACGTGGACGGCGGCACCAACAGTGCGGTGGCGACGTTGAAGGTAGTGTTGGCTCTGACTACCGAGGCTGTGGGCGAGGGGGCAGTGGTGGCCGATCCGGCGGATCCAATTTTTGAGCCAGGTCGAACCGTGGAACTGCTCGCCGTGGCCGAGGACGGACATGAGTTCACCGGCTGGTCAGGGGATATTGCCGGACTCAATCCGCTGGCCAATCCGCTGACGTTTCCGATGAACAGCAACCGAACTGTCCGGGCGACCTTCGTCCAGATTCCCCGGTTGGTGGGTGCGTCGGGTCCGGATGGGTCCAGCGTGTTTCGCTTAGAAGGTCCCGCTGGGGCGGCGGCGGAACTGCAGGTCTCCGACGATCTCAAAACTTGGCGACGGATTCTGGCGTTGCGGCTATCGGAGGTTCCCGCCGAGGTGGGCAATCTCGGTCCGGTTGGCGCCAAAACGTTCTACCGCCTGATGTTGAAGTAGGGGCATGCTGTCGGGCATGCGCGTTCTGCATGTTCACGCTCACTACGACGATTTCGAGTTTGTTGCCGCCGGAACCTTCGAGCTCTGGCGGCGAAAACTGGGCAAGAAGTTCCACGGTCGAATTGTGGTCTGCACCGATGGCCGCTCCGGACACCAGTTTCGGACCCGGAATGAAACCGCCGAGATGCGGCGAGCCGAACAGGAACGCAGCGCGGAACTGGGGCACTACGAGTTTCGCCAGTTGTTGGATCCGGCCGGACAGCCGTTTGGCGAAGCTCGTACGCTGACCACAGATTTGCTCGCGGCGCTCTGGCACGCGATTCGGGAATTCGAGCCGGATTATCTGTTTTGCCCGCCGCTACCGAGCGATCCGCTGGCGGGGGTGCATCCCGACCACATCACCGTGGCGGAAGCGGTGCGACGCGTGGCCTACATGATCAACGTGCCGCACGCGTTCCTCGATGAGTATCCCACCAACGATGAGACGAAATCTCGCTGGGTGCGGACGCCGGTGATCCTGAACACGTATGACGGCTACATGGCTGGGGCGAACGCGTTCGATCTGGCTGTGGACGTTGAGGAAGCCTTCGACCTGATCGCCGAGGAATCGTGGTGTCATCAGAGTCAGATCAACGAATGGCTGCCCTGGGTGGCGCGGCATCAGATTGAGCCGACGGCCGATCTCGCGGCGTGGAAGGAAAAGCTCCGGGAGCGCTTCGGCCGGCAGGCGCGCGAACTGGGTTTGCCCCCGAATCGGGCGCACGAGGTCTTTACGGTCACCGCGTGGGGATTGGTGCCGACCTATCGCCAGTTGGAGCGGGACCTGCCGGCCCTGGTCCCCGAGGCGGCGCGCCGGCAACGGCTGGAAGCGCGGCTGACCCGGTCGGCGGGATAGTGGGAGACCTCAGGTCAGACGATTCAGCCGATGCAGCACCACTAGGATCGAGACGACGAAGGTTGCGACCAGCGGGCCGATGAGTTGCAGTCCATACTGGGCGGCGAGCCATCCCATCAGGGCGGGAATGAGCGCGGCACCGACGTACGCGGAGCCGACTTGGCGTCCGATGACCACCGGCGCGGCGGCGGCGGTGAATCGGCGTGGCGTCTCATGCATGAGGCACGGGTACACCGGGGCGGCCCCCAGACCCAGCAGCAGAAGGCCGATCAAGGCAAGCTCCGCCGGGCCGGGCCAGCTGAAGCAGACGGCGCCCAGACCGCAGAGGTACAAACCGCCGGCGGCGAGTCGGCGGTTGTTCCAACGTTCGGACACGAAGCCTACGAGAATGCGTCCCGTCATGATGGCGCCGAAGTAGCACGCCACCCACAGACCGGCGGTGGTGGGTGGAACCCCGCGGCGTTCCACGAGCACTGAATTCGCCCACAGGCCGGTTGTCCCTTCCACGCCGGTGTACAGCAGATACGAGCTGACCGACAGCCAGCCGGCCGGTGAATTGGCAAGGGCGCGGCCGTGAGGCGTTTCGCCAGTGGCGCTGGGGGCGGTGAGTGTTTCGGGGACCTTCCAGAGGGGGAGGGTGAACAGGAACAAAGCCGCCAAGCCGAGTTGTAGAAAGGCGATCTCCCGATATCCCCGGGACCAACCGCCGGCGCCAGCGATGGCCTGAGTCATCAGCAAGGGACCCACCGTCGCGCCAACGCCCCAAAACGCGTGGAGCCAGTTCATGTGGCGCGACGAGTAATGCCGGGCGACGAAGGCGTTGAGACTGGAGTCCACACAGCCCGCGCCCCAGCCCAGCGGCACCGCCGCCAGCATCAGCACGGCGAAGGAACCGGCGAAGGAAAAAATCAGAAGGCTGCCTCCGGTGAGCAAACAGCTGATCAGGACCGCGGGTCCGGTGGAGATTCGGCGCAGCCAGAACTCCGTGGAAAAGCTCGAAGCGGCCGAGCACAGCGTGATGAGAAGGGACAGCAGTCCTACGGCCTCCAATGGAAGTCCGAGCGACTCGCGCATCGGCGGCCAAGCCACGCCCAGAACGCTGTCGGGCAGACCCAGGCTGATGAACGCCAGATAAATCAGGATCAGCAGAACCGGCGACAGCATCGGCCTTCAGCAAACCGGGAGGACGGCCGCGGATCAATGCTGGAAGGGCATGGGGAAGCGGAGAGCCGAGAGGAGCGCGGGAAGCGGGAACCGTTTGGAGTGCGGGCAGACTTTCTGCCGCTTTCCCATGGGCGAGGCGTCATCAGAAAATTCCGGGTCACCACTCCACGCACGCCCTAAAGATTGGGAAAAGGGCAGAGAGGATTCCCGCGGAGTCACGGAAGACGCGGAGAAAGGCAGGGGGTAACCGCAGATTAACGCCGATTTCCGCAGATGATTGGGGAAACGGAAAACCTAGTGCACCAAGACGCCCGCACGCTTGATTTCGCCCTAGCCAGCCTCGAACTGAACTAACTCCCGTCCCGAAATCTGTGTGAATCGGCGCCAATCTGCGGATCAACGGTCGTTCCAGTAACCTCTCGATTTTGGAAACGACCACCCGGCTTCGTACTTCCCAAGGCTGAGCGGTTCCCAAATCCTGCCGGCCACTATGACGCCCCCGGTCTCTTCGAATCAGATCATCAGCAGTGTCGCGGCCTTTACTCCGGCGTGGGATCGAATGGTCACGCTTCTCTTCAAGCCGTTCGATTTGGGACGGTGGCTGCGGATTGGCCTGTGCGCCTTTCTGGCGACGCTGGGAGAGATGGGAGCCGGCGGAAGCGGTTCCGGGACCAATCGCTCGGGTTCCTCCCGGTCAGGAATTTTTCCGCAGGGCTTTTCCGAGGTGGAGTCTCAGGCGAAGCGGTACCTTTTCGAGAACCTCGCGTGGATTATCCCCTTGATCGTATTCGTCGTGGTCGTGGGATTGGCCCTGACGGTTTTGATCCTGTGGCTGCGGAGTCGGGGTCAGTTCATGTTTCTCGATAACGTGGCCACCGGTCGCGCCGACGTGAAACGGCCGTGGCACGAGAATCGGATGCTGGGGAACAATCTGTTCTGGTTTCGCCTCGGGCTAACCGTGCTGACGAGTCTAGGGGCGCTGATGTTGTTCGGCGGGGGAGCCATGATCGGGTTGCCGATGCTTCGGGCGGGCGAGGTGAATGCGGGTGGGGTGATGGCCCTGGTGTTTCTAGGCTTCGTTTTTGCGGGATTGATGTTGGTCTCCTTAGTGATCGGTAAGCTGACCACGGATTTCGTGGTTCCGGTGATGTGGCTTCGGGGTACGGACTGGCGGGCTGGATGGGGCGAGGTCGGTGAACTGTTGAAGGCTCGTCCGGGAAACTTCCTGCTCTATCTGCTGTTCCTGATTTTGCTGAGTATTGTCTGGGGCGTGGTGTTGATTGCGGTGGTGCTGCTCACCTGCTGCGTCGCGGGATGTCTGCTGGCCATTCCGTATGTGGGATCCGTCTTACTGCTGCCGATGACCGTGTTTTTCCGGGCATTCTCCCTGTCATTCCTCGCCCAATTCGGTCCGAGTTGGGATGTGTTTCAGGCGCCGGTGCCGAATGGCTGAGAGCGGAGAGGTAAGCGGGAAGCGGAACGGCTTGGGGAAGCTTCGCCCCACCGGGCGAGGCTGTGCGGGTGGGGAGTTTTTGATGTGTTTTTTCGCGGTCACGCGAACGGCTCGGTAGAAACCTCGCCCTACCGGGTTTGGCCCCCACCCCTTACCGCTTTCCCCTTACCGACTTCGGCCTCGGTTTTGCGCCTTGCGGGTTGCTCGCTTGTCAGATGGTGTTTCCGCCTCCTAGGTTCCCGCCATGGAAGCCAGCCCCTATCAAGCGCGACGCGCGTCGGTGGATGACCTGCCGGCGTTGCAGGCGCTCTGGCAGGAGTTGGGC
Organism: Verrucomicrobiota bacterium; assembly: GCA_017309115.1. Taxonomy (GTDB): domain Bacteria; phylum Verrucomicrobiota; class Verrucomicrobiia; order Limisphaerales; family UBA9464; genus UBA9464. Next base: position 39,555 of record JAFLEF010000031.1, read on the forward strand.
ATGCCGTGGGAACAGTTGGGGCAGTTCATTAACGAGTTCCAAGTGGTCACTGATGAGAATGATCAGTTGGCAGGTGCGATCGGCTTGCTGATCGAAGGGGATGATGCCCTGCTGCATAGCGAAGCGATTCGGGCCGACGTCGAGGCCGATGCCGTACGCGCGTCCATGTGGCGGCGAATGCAGATCGTAGCGCGCAATCAGGGCGCGAAGTTTCTCTGGACCCAGGAGGATGCCCCGTACTGGCGGGATAGTGGTTTCGGGCCGGCTCCGGCGGAACGACTCCAGATTTCCAAGGCCTCGTTTTTGGATCAGTCGGCGGACTGGCGGATGTTTCTGTTGGTGGATCCGGCGCGGATTCAGGATGCGTTGCAGGAACAGTTCGCAATCCTTGAAGCCACCCGATTGCAGGACACGGAGAACTTCGAGCGAAAGGTGAAATTGTTCCGCACCTTCGCCTACCTGCTCGCCTTGGCGGTCATTGGCGGATGCTTCGCGCTGCTGTTCGTCCTGGCCTCCAACAACCCCGACTTCTTCCGTCGGTTACTCGGGCGTTGAGGCGCGGCGAAGGGTTTCCGTTTCCGGGGAGGCTTCTGGAAGGGTGAAGCGAAAGGTGGATCCTTGGCCCGGCGAGCTTTCGACTGACACTTCCCCGCCGTGGCTCTGAATGATGTGTTTGACGATGCTCAGGCCGAGGCCGGTGCCGCCCTGTTCGCGGGAGCGGGCGCGGTCCACGCGGTAGAACCGTTCGAAGACCCGGGTGTGTGCTTCGGGAGGTATTCCGGGACCATCGTCGCTCACCCAGCCTTCAATCGCGCCTTCCGCCAGACGCCGTCCGCCAATGCGCACGTGGCCGCCCACGTGCCCGTACTTGATGGCGTTGTCCACCAAGTTGAAAAGAACCTGCTGAAGGCGGTCGCCATCGGCTTGGATGCGTAGGCCCGGCGGAACTTCATTGGTGACCGTGACTTTCTTGTCGGCACCGCGGCCCCCCAACTCCGTGAGCACCTGTTCCGCCTGATCGCCCAAATCCAACGCCTGAATGTTGAACGCCACCTGTCCGGATTCGAGTTGGGAGATGGTCAGCAAATCGTCGATGAGAAAGGTCAGCCGGTCGGCATGCTTTTCGATGGTTCGTAGAAACCGGGTCGCTACGGCCGGGTCGTCTTTGGCTCCGTCCAACAAGGTTTCCACGTAGCCCTTGATCAGCGAGAGGGGTGTGCGGAGTTCGTGGCTGACGTTGGCGACAAACTCCTTCCGGACATTCTCCAATTGCTTGATCCGACTGACGTCATGGAACACGAAGATCGTTCCGGCCAGGGCGCGGTCGGGATCCCGCACGGTCGCGGCGTTAACCTGGATGGCCCGGTGCGGTTCGGACGGAAGATGAATCTCCACGCCAGTGACCCGGCCTTCTACGAGGACCCTTTGGGACAACGTTTGGAGGTCATGCAGACGCAAGGTTTCCATCAGGGTTCTTCCTCGAATCTCCGTCGGCAGGCTGAACAACTGGCTCAGCGCGGGATTGGCGAACTGCACCCGGCCGTCCTCGTCGAGGATCAGTAGACCCTCGACCATGCTGTTGAAGACTGCCTGTTGTTTGACTTCAGCTTCCGCCAGGCGGAGGTGGCGGGAGCGGCGAAGTTCCTCCAGTTCCTGGCGGAGGGCACTCTCGGTCCGGCGGGCGAAGCGGGACGTGCGCCATGCCCAGAATCCGGTCCCTACCGCGACAACGGCGAGCAGGGTTAAAGTTGGCCACATGCGAAGCGAACGGCGGCGAAGGCCCGCTCAGTTCTCCACAAAGCGGTAGCCGACTCCGCGAACCGTGTCGAGATACCGGCAGGCGGTCCCGAGCTTCTCGCGCAGACGGCGCATGTGGGTGTCCACGGTGCGGGTGTCGATGATGTTGTCGTATTCCCAGACATCCCGGAGCAGCTGTTCCCGGGACTGCACCCGGCCGCGACGTGAGGCCAGGGTGGTCAGGAGCTTGAATTCCGTCGCGGTCAGGTCGACGCGCTTACGGGCGACGGTCACCAAATGCCGGGGAACGTCGATGAAGAGATCGCCAATGTTGAGCTGTTCCGGCTTTTCGTCCGTGGCCTGACGGCGGCGCAATAGATTCTTGACCCGCAGCATCAGCTCCCGCGGGCTGAAGGGCTTGGTGATGTAGTCGTCGGCCCCTAGTTCCAACCCCAGGACCCGGTCGATCTCGGCGGCCTTGGCGGTCAGCATGATGACTGGGATTCCGGTGGTGGCTGGGTCGCGGCGGAGCAGCTTGCAGACTTCGAGTCCGTCCACCTCGGGCAGCATGACGTCCAGCAGGATCAGGTCCGGCGCGTGTTGCCGGGCCTTTTTGATCGCCTCTTGGCCGTCGGCGGCGGTGACGACCTCGTAGCCAGCGGCCTTGAGGTTGAAGCTGACGAGTTCGAGCGCGTCGGGTTCGTCGTCCACGACGAGTATTTTGGCCATAACGCGCGACGTGTTAGGCATGGCGGGAGGCTACCGAATGACGGGTGGGTTACAAGCCGGTGACAAAAATCGTGAAGGGGAAGCCGCCGCCGCGATCTGTCATCGACGCCAGGCAGCGGATTCGGTTGGGTAAGGACGTCTCCCGAAACTTGGTACTCACTGCGATGAAGGACTTAGGAACGATGGTGCGAAGGGTGGCCCTGGTCGGGCTGCTGGGGTTGCTGGGAACCGTTGGGGCGCGGGCGGCCGGGCCGGAGGTGCTGCCGCCAGGACAGGTCCCGGCGGATGCCCGGCTGGGTCCGGTGAAGGATCTCAATGGGTACTTCCCGTTCCAGCCACCGACGACCCGCGAGGAGTGGACTCGCCGGTCGGAACAGATTCGTCGTCGCATCCAAGTGTCGCAGGGTCTTTGGCCGGAGCCGACCCGCACTCCGCTGGAGCCGGTCATTCATGGTCGGATCGATCGCGGTGACTACACGGTGGAGAAGGTTTTCTTCCAAAGTGCGCCCGGCCTGTTCGTCACCGGCAATCTGTACCGACCGAAGCAGGTGACCGGGAAGGTGCCGGCCGTCTTGTTCGCGCATGGCCATTGGACCGACGCTCGCTTGTCGCAGTCCTCGCCAGCGGAGTTGCGTCAGGAAATCGCCACCGGCGCGGAACGGTTCGAGGACGGCGGCCGCAGCCGGTTTCAATCGCTCTGCGTCCAATTGGCGCGGATGGGATGCGTGGTCTGGCAATGGGACATGCTGGGTAACTCCGATTCGCAGCAGATCTCCATGGCGCTGGCTCACGGATTCGCGAAGCAGCGTCCGGAAATGAACACCCTCGAAAATTGGGGGCTCTTCAGTCCGCAAGCCGAGGCGAATCTACAGAGCGTGATGGGCCTGCAGACCTGGAGTGCGATTCGCTCCCTGGACTTTGTTCTCGGACTGCCGGAAGTGGATCCCGCGCGAATTGCCATGACCGGGGCGAGCGGTGGCGGGACGCAAACGATGTTGTTGGCGGCCCTGGATTCCCGGGTGGCGCTGTCGTTTCCCGCGGTGATGGTGAGTACGGCCATGCAGGGCGGTTGTACGTGCGAGAACGCCAGCCTGCTCCGGGTTGGGGTGGGCAACGTGGACTTCGCGGCGCTGTTTGCTCCCAAGCCGCAGGGCCTGACCACGGCCAACGACTGGACCCGCGACATGGCCACCCAGGGATTTCCCGAACTGAAACAGCTCTACACGCTGCTCGGAGCATCCAACGCGGTGATGCTGCATCGGGGCGAACACTTCCCGCATAACTACAACGCGGTCGCCCGTTCCGCCTTCTACACTTGGCTCAATCGACACTTCCAACTCGGGCAGACCAATCCGGTCATCGAACGGGATTACGCCTTCCTCCCGGCGTCCGAGTTGACCGTCTGGGACGCGCAGCATCCGGCGCCCAAGGCCAATGACCCGGACTTCGAGCGGCGTTTGTTGCGCTGGTGGCGAGAGGACGCAGAAGCGCGGCGTCAGGCGATGACTCCGAAGGAACGGCAACAGTCCGATCTGGCCGCCCTGGAGGTCATGATCGGACGAGCCTGGTCAAACGTGGGAACAGTCCGGTGGGATCAGATCGGCAAGGAAGACCGCGGCGGCTGGTTGGAGATCACGGGCCTGCTGATCAACTCGACGCATCAAGAGGCGTTGCCGGCGGTCTTCTGTTATCCCAAGCAATGGAACGGCACGACGGCGGCCTGGTTCACCGGAGCGGGTAAGGAAGGATTGTTCAACGCCAGTGGGCGCCTGATTCCGGCGGTACAGCAGTTGGTGGACAGCGGGGTGACTGTGGTGGGCGTGGATCTGATTCATCAGGGTGAGTTCCGGCCAGATGGTTCGCCGCTGCTCCAAACGCCCAAGGTGAAGGAAACCCGCGAGTCCGCCTCGTACACCTTTGGATACAATCCCAGCGTCTTTGCCCAGCGGGTCCACGACATCCTGTCGGTAACGAAGTTCGTCGTGGACCACGAGCGGGCGTCGAAGCGAGTGGTCTTGATTGGCACGTCAGGAGCCGGACCATGGGTGGCGGCGGCTCGTCCGCTGATCGGGTCCCACGTGCAATTGGCGGTGATCGAGACCGGCGGATTCCGCTTTGGCAAACTGCTGGATTTCCGCGATCCGAACTTCCTCCCGGGCGGTGCGAAGTACGGCGACCTGCCTGGCCTGCTGTCGCTGTCGGCTCCGGCGTCGACGTGGGTGCTGGGTGAATCCGGAGCTGTGTTGGCCGGACTGAGGGGTCAGTACGCGGGCGGCCAGGAATGGGCGCTGAAGGACTCGGAGACTCTCGATCCGCAGGAACTGCGGAAGTGGGTGGCGCCTTGAGCGGGGAGGGGTTGGAGCAGGGAGTCCCGGCTTCAGCCGGTGGGGCGGTGGAACGAGCGGGGCGATCGGGAGTACACCAGCGTGTGATCGTAGTGGAGGTTCCGCCGCCTAAAGGCGGGACATGCGGAGAAGCGGAGCGGCTCAATCTGTGTCGGTCAGGCACAGAATCCACCACCTCATGCCTTGTGGATCGTAAACGACGAAAGAAGAATCCCAAGCAACATCCAAGAACCAGCCAGTCCAAGCACCCTCAATACTGAATACCTGCGTATAGTCGTGGCCAATGGCTGCAACGAACTCTCTCGAAAGCCGTCTCGCCTTGTCCTCGGTTCCTGGGAACATCTGGTACGCACCGCCTCGCAAAAGTGTAACTGTCAGTGTGCCCTCCATCTCGTAGGCGGAGTAGCAGTGAAACGCCGGCAACCTCAGGGGTGATGGAATTTGAAGCTCGCCTAGAAAAGCCCGAATGGAAGGAGCATTGAGAAACGATGACAACAAATGATCACGGCCCCGCCAATCGTGACGACTGGCGCTATGAAATGCTGCTGCATCGGTAGGTTGGAAACATCGCAAGAGGACGCGACCGTTCGGGTAGAGTGGACGCAAAGCGGCGAGATACGCCTCCAAGCGCGCATCGGTGAGGGGCTGCTCTGCGTAGTGAACATCAGACCACAGCATCATGGCGTTTAGAGGGTTATCCGTTGATTCACCGACAAGGCTTCAGTCGGAAGAGTTTCCGTACCGCAGCTTCCAAGCATTGTAAACGGGCTTCCCTCATGGAGTCGGAGAAACGGCCTGGCTGACGATTGCCATTCGTCCAGATCACCCGAAGAACGAAGAACACGAATGGAGCCGACACTTCCCGTCCGGTCTCCCGAGCCTACCCGCTCCCTTGCCTGTGTTCCTGTGTTTCAGATTCATTCCCCTCCGCGCCTGCGCCTCCGCGGGAGAATCTCGCTGGTCTTCCGGGGTTCCGGAAACAACCCGTGAATCGCCCCTGGTTCGTAGTCCCGCCTTCAGGCGGCCCCTGGGGGTGAATCGGCGCTGGGGGGACGGGATGAATCCCGCACTACTAGCCCGACCCGGTTCTTGGCCCGAAGGCAGATCCGGTTTACCGGTTTTGGCCCCTTTCAAGTCGCGGGTGAGTGTGCCGGGTCTTTCGATGTGGCACTCGCCGGGACGAAAGGCAGTAGCTCCACTCCGTTGCGCGACCGCACTCCAAGACGCTTCGCGTGAAACCGGCCCGGGCAAACTTCACAGGCGAAGGGTAAGGTGACGCGTGGGGATTGGATGGCGTCTTCTGCCGTCAGCCACTGGGCGTGGGGGACCCTCATTCGTTCCATAGGCTTGCACTCACATGATGGGCAAGACTCAATCGGCACGAGTGAATTGCGGGCATTCTCGCGCTTGGAGAGGCTTTTGGGTGAACATCTACATTCAGGTTTTAAGCCAGGTCCAGACAGTGGAAGTCGCTCGACTCCTGCTCTTGCCCGCTGCACTCCATTCTGCCCAATCGGGGTGCCGAATAAAGATATCTGGTGGCGGTAGAGTTCGGACCCGGAGTTTTGAAACCGTTGATAAGGCCGTTGCCAACATTCAATCCGCCAAGTTTAACGAACTCGAAGTCGCCTATTCAATCGCCGGAGATGGCGGGTTTCGAATGACTGGCAATCCAGTTTCCGCCGTCGGACTGCTCACGATTTCGCCGACTTGCGATCTTTGGTTTAGATCGGAGGACTGGCCTGTTGGTGGCGAACGAGCGATGCGGTCGCGAAGATTGAATGCTAAGGCAAAGGAGACCGGCCTCGATTACTACAAGGTTAGCCGAGCGCCCTCGATTTTGGAGTTTGTTTTGGAAAAGGAAACGACAGAACCACAGTCGAGAGTTCTCGACTCCTGCGCGGAGTGGCTAGCCGCGTTTGTTCCGAAATGCCTCGGCTCTCTGGGCATATTCGGGTGTGTGGATGTCGGGGGCTGCGATTTTTTCGTGAAGTTGGAATCCAATGTCCTGATGACCGAGCATATCAGAATCATGGCCCGGTTATGGCCTTCGGCGTATCCGGAACTTGGTCGGCGATTCGACGGGCTTCATCCGGTTATGTTTGGTTCCAAGAAACTCTGCCAGGGTATCGGGTCGGCGTTGGATAAGGACGCTCGCGTATTGGTGAGCGATGCGATGAGTGATTTTGCGGTGGTTCGGCTGACTGTTGGTTGTGAGTCCGAAGCTGCGCGCCGTCGGGCGTCACCGTGGTTGTTGCTGCGCGCTGGAGAGGTGTGAGAATTGCTAAAATTCGAGCGAATGTTCCGAAATTCGTGGGTTTCCTCCGCGTCTTGGCGCCTCTGAGGGAGACACTCGGAGTTTTTCGAGGCGGCACTCGCCGGGACGAAAAGCGGTAGCTTCACTGCGTTGCGCGACCGCACTCCAAACGCTTCGCGTGAAACCGGCCCGGGCGAACTTCAGGGGCGAAGGGAAAAGTGACGCGTGGGGGATTGGATGGCGCCTTCTGCCGTCGGCGGCTACGGGGCGGATGGAGTCGTGACGCGGCAGTTGCAGCTAGAGCGTTGCCCATGGGAGAGCGGTAGAAGGTCTTCCGCAATCTCCAGAGGAAAGCGCCCTCTCCCCGTCTTTTTCCTGTTTTCCTGCGTTCCAAATTCATCTCCCTCTGCGCCCTCCGCAGGAGATTCTCGGGCGCCTTTCTTCGGCGCGTTGAGGGCGGGTGAGGGTGTTGGGTGTTTCGAGGCGTCACTCGCCGGGACGAAAAGCGGTAGCTCCACTGCGTTACGCGACCGCACTCCAAACGCTTCGCGTGAAACTGGCACGGTCCGAACTCCACGGTCGAAAGGCCAGGTGACGCGTGGGGGATTGGATGGCGCCTTCTGCCGGCGGCGGCTACGGAGGGTGCGGGCGGCTCGGTGAAACCTCGCCCGACCACTGAGCGGCCAAGTCCACTCTCGACCCTGGATGCGGCGGCACCGCAAGGTTCGGCCGTGCGGGTGGAATTGAGAAGTGTCACCAAGCGATACGGTTCGACCATCGCCCTGAATCAAGTGTCATTGAACTTGGATCCGGGTCAGATCGTCGCTGTGTTGGGGCCCAACGGCGCGGGCAAGACGACACTGCTGCGGCTGCTGTCGGGTGTTTCCAGTCCGGACCGCGGGGAGCTGTGGTTGGATGGTGAAGGCTTCGATCGGGATGACCTGCCAACGCGACGGCGGATTGGATTTTTGCCGGATTTTCCGCCGCTGTTCCCGGAGGAAAGCGTGCTGCGAAATCTGGCGATTCAGCTGCGGTTGTACGAGGCCGATCAGCCGGGCGTGGAGGAGCGGGTGCTGCAACTGCTGGAGGAACTCGAGCTGTTAACCCTGGCGGAAATGCCGGCGGGCACGCTGTCGCGAGGTCAGGCGTATAAGACCGCGTTGGTCGGGCTGATTGCGGCGGATCCGGAGTTGTGGCTGTTGGATGAACCCCTGGCGTCGGGCATGGATCCGCTCGGCCTGAGTGTGCTGCGGCGGGAAGTTCGCCGGGCGACGGCGCTCGGTCGGACCGTGATGTACACGACTCAACTGATTGAAGTGGCCGAAGGATTTGCCGATCGCGTCTTGGTGATTGCCGATGGGTTGGTGCGGGCGTTTGGAACCGTGCCGGAATTACAAGCAGCGGCCGGAGCGCCCGAGGGTCAGGTCTTGGCCACGTTGTTCGGACGATTGCACGAGACGCGGCTATGATCGTTTTCCGGGATCATCAGTCGGCATTTCTGGCCCGACTGCGGAGCAGTGCCCGGGACCGGGTGCGCCGGCGGGGTGGACGACTGCGTCGCGTGGGCTGGGCCCAGCTACGGTACGCGAGGCTGGAGGGGTTTCTCGGGGTCCTGATGATGGCGGTGGTGGGATTCAGCGTGGGCCGCGGTCGGGAGGACTCTCTGGAACCCGGTGGCGCCGGGGCGGTGGTGGCGTGGGCGGCGATGTTTCTGGTGAGCCAACTGGAGCGGCACATGACCGGCATGTTGCAATACTGGCCGGACCTGGCGACCTGCCTGCGGTTGCCGGCGGATGACGCGTGGATGGTCCGTCGGCAGTGGTGGCGCAGCCGGGAGAAGTTTCCGCTTATTCTGCTTTCCGCCATCGCCCTGACCCTCCCGATCGGTCTGCTGGCGTCCCCGACCTGGACCATGGCGGGGTTCTGTCTGGGCGCGGCTTTGGTGCTGTCGGCGGTGGTGCTGGCGCTGGCGACCTGGTTGGCAGGCACGAATTTCGGCGCCGCCTTGGGGACGGTTTTGTGGGTATCCTTGGCGGTGTTTTGGATTGGGTCTCGGGTGCAGCCCACGTTGACGGCCTGGGGGTTGGAAACTGTGAATGCCTACGGCGAATGGCTCACCTTGATTCTGCCGACGGGTTGGGTGGTTCGTCCGTTTCTGAGTTCGTTGAACGGTTTTTCCTGGGAGTCCTGGACTTCGCTGTTGCCGGCGGCGGTTTTGGTGGCGTCGGTGGGCGTGGCGCTGGGACGGCTGCCCCGGATTCTGAGACTGCGGGATCAGGCCTTGCTGATGTATGCGGCGCAGATTCCTGAGGATGCGTCGGAGGAGTTACGGCGACAGGTTCATGATGCCTTGCGCCAGGCTCCGCCGAGCGCAGTGGGAGTGTTGCGGGAGGCGGTGTCGAGCCGGTCGTTTCTGGAGATTCCGTCACTGGCGGCGACTGGTGGCTGGCTGGAACGTTGGTTGTGGCGGTGTTGGTCGGAAGGGGAACGATCGCTGGCCACTCTGGCGTATGTGCGGCTGCCGAAGTGGACGACGTCGCTGGGGGTCTCGAGTGGCTTGGTGGTGTTGGGCGTGGCGGCGGCCGCGATGGGCGGGCCGGAGAGTCCGCGGGATCGGGGTTGGCTAATCGTGGGTTGGTTGCTGGCGTTAATTGCCCTGGGCAAGGGGGTCACCCCGATTCGTCCGGAGGCGGGGCGTTTGGAACACTCCTGGGAAGTGGGTCAGGGCACGGTCGCCGCGGTGGGGCTGTTTCCGTTGGGATTGGCGGCGGCGCATCACTGGGCTCTGAAGACCGCCCGGTTGCGGTTGCTGATGGGTACTCCGCTGGCTCTGCTGGCGGCGGCAGTGGCGGGATGGTCCCATCCGGAATTGGTGACGCTTGGTCAGGCTCTTCAGGGTATGCTGGTGGCGTTGCTGATTGTGGCGGGCTTTCAACCGTTCTGGCTGGCTGGCTTGCTTCTGGGTCCGGACGGACCGCGCTTTGGGGGACGGTTTGGCTGGGTGCGTCACGGTTTGTGGTTGGGGTGGGGCTTGGCCTGGCTCACCTTTTCCGGTGCCGCGCTGGGGCTGACCTTCTGGCAGGGTCCTGGCTGGGGTCTATTGGCCGCCGGGGCGTCCGTGGCGACTGGTCAACTGGCGTGGCGCTGGTTGTTGAGGCGGTATCGTCGGGGTGGGTTGGAACTGGTGAGGCCTCCTCGGGGCCCGCAGTAAAAAATCGCCGACCTCCCTGGATTTGGCGCTGTTCCGTGGGGCCGGGTGAAATCAGACTCGTCCCATGGTCGTCTTTGCCGCGCCTGAATTCCGGAGTCGCTCTGCCGCTGGTTTCACTTGGATCGGATGGTTGCTGGGACTTCTGCTGGTGGGGAGTCGGCTACTGGCCTTGGACTCACCGTCGTTGGCCTTGGCCCTGGAAGCCGCGGGAACGAATCGGGTGCAGTTGCAGCGGGCGCTGGACCAGGTTCCGGCGGAGCAGCGGGCGGGAATGGAGTTCCTGATCCAGCACATGCCCGCCGTCGATCGGGAGACGCTGACCGCCGAATATCTGCTGGAGAATGTGGCCCTGGGGTACGCCGGTCTCGCGAAGGCTCCGTGGCGGGAGCAAATCCCCCAAGAGTTGTTCCTGAACGACATCCTGCCTTACGCCTGTGTGAACGAGAAACGCGACCGTTCCCGCATTCGTCTGCGGGAGTTGGCCGAGCCGTTGGTGAAGGACTGCCGGACGCCGGCGGAAGCGGCCCGGCGGTTGAACGAACAACTCTTCGGGTTGGTGAAAGTGGGTTACTCGACTCAAAGGAAAAAACCGGATCAGAGTCCGCTGGAAACCATGGAGAGCGGGAAGGCGACCTGCACTGGACTGTCGATTCTGTTGGTGGACGCCTGCCGAGCGATTGGGGTTCCGGCGCGGGTCGTGGGCACGCCGATGTGGGCCAATATGCGCGGCAATCACACCTGGGTCGAGATCTGGGATGGCGAGTGGCAGTTCCTCGGCGCGGCCGAACCGGATCCCAACGGGCTCAACCGCGGCTGGTTCGTTCATGACGCCTCCCAGGCGAAACGCGACGAACCCAAGCACGCCATCTATGCCAGCAGCTTTCGACCCACCGGAACGTCGTTTCCGATGGTCTGGGCCCGCAGCATCACTTGGGTGCCGGCGGTCAATGTCACCGACCGCTACACGCCCAAGACGTCAGCCCCGGCTCCGGACGGGGTGCGGATGTTGGTCAAGGTGCTGGATCGTCCGGCAGGACGCCGCGTGGCGGCCACGGTGCGGCTCACGGATCCGGCGGATCCTTCCTTCCTGCTCACCGCGACAAGTCGGGATGAAGGAGCTGATCTGAACGACATCCTGCCGTTTCAGGTGCAGCGCAACCGGCCTTATCACCTCGCGGTGGAGGGCGACGGCCGGAGCGTATCCCGGGACGTGGCCGGGATGACCAACGCCCAGGAATTGCTAGTGGTTTCGCTGGAGGATCGGCCCGAACAGATGTTGGCGTCGCAAGCCTGCTACTTCCGTCCGCCGGTTCGGAAATCCCTGCTGCCCCGAGTGGAAAAGCGGCTCAATCAAGCCCTGACCCAATACTGGGCCGCATCTCCGGAGATGCAGGCGACCTGGAAGTTCTCGGAGTCCCTGGATCGAGCGCTGTTGGAGAATGAGCCGGCGGTGCGCGAGGTGGTGTGGCGAACATTCTTGCAAGCGACGAATGCTCCCGCCGCCTCGGACTTCGCATCTAATCAAGTGCGGTTTGGCACCCATCAGAGTCCCTACACGGTCAAGACGGTGGGTTCGCGTCCGGCCGGGGGTTGGGCACTCTTCATTGCGATGCATGGCGGCGGCGGCGTGCCGAAGGAGATGAACGACCGTCAGTGGACGGTGATGCAGCAGTACTATCGGGATCATCCGGAGGCGGGAGGTTATCTGTACGTCGCTTTGCGGGCGCCGAATGACACCTGGAATGGATTCTATGACGACTATGTGTATCCGCTGATCGGAAATCTGGTGGGGCAGTTCGTGCGCTGGGGTGACGTGGATCCCAACAAAGTCTTTCTCATGGGCTATTCGCACGGCGGTTACGGGGCCTTTGCAATTGGTCCGAAGATGCCCGATCGCTTCGCCGCGATTCATGCCTCGGCTGCGGCACCCACGGATGGTTTGGTGTCGCCACGGACTCTCCGGCACACCGTGTTTACCTACATGATTGGCGAGAACGACACGGATCACGGCCGGGCCGACCGCTGCCGGAAGTTCAATGAACAGGTGCAGAAACTGCGCAGCGAACAGAGCGACGTGTATCCCGTGGTATTGGAGTTTCAGACTGGCTACGGACATCGCGGCCTGCCGGATCGGGACAAGATCGCCACGATGTATCCGGCGGTGCGCAATCCGGTCCCGCGCGACCTGACCTGGGATCTGACGGACTCGGTGATTACCGACTTCTTTTGGCTGCGCGTTCCGGAGCCTCGGGCGGGTCAGCGGATGGACGCCCGCATTGAGGGGAACCGAATTGTGGCGACGACCCAGGGAATCCCAGCAGGGAGTCTCTATCTGGATTCCCGCCTCGTGGATCTGAAACAGCCGGTTACTTTGGAGCTGAATGGTGCTCCGCCGACACTTGTAACGTTGCGGCCCAGTCTGAAGACGCTGGTTACGACGTTGCAACGACGCGGCGATCCGGACCTCGCGTTCACGGTGGAATTGCCCCTGAAGCCGGTGACAACTCCGTGATGATCGGGGCCGGGCATTGTCCTGCTACCACGATTCAGCGTAGCGTTTGGTCATGAGCTGGTGGTGCCGTTGGTGGATGTTGGGAATGCTGGTGTGGAGTGGCGCGAGGGCGGCTACGGAAGTGTCCATCCACGGCGAGCAATTCTGGATCAACGGTCGCCCGACCTATGCCGGGCAGATCTGGAAGGGCTTTCCGATCCAAGGACTGTTGCTGAACTCCCGAATGGTTCAGGCCACCTTCGACGATCGCAATCCGGCCACAGCAAAGCAGTGGGCGTATCCCGACACCGGCGTGTGGGATGCCGAACGCAACACCCGCGAGTTCATCGCGGCCATGACCGAGTGGAAGCGGCACGGGCTGCTGGGAATCACGCTCAACCTTCAGGGCGGTTCGCCGCAGGGCTATTCGCAGGATCAACCCTGGCACAACTCAGCCTTGGAATCGGACGGCTCTCTGCGTCCCGAAGTCATGGCCCGATTGGGACAAATCCTGAAACGCGCTGACGAGTTGGGCCAGGTGGTGATTTTGGGCGTGTTCTATTTCGGACAGGACCAGCGGCTCGCGGATGAAGCGGCGGTTCGAAGAGCGGTGGATCAGACCGTGGACTGGCTCTTCGCGGGCGGTTGGCGGAATGTGATTCTGGAGATCAACAACGAGTGCGATGTGCGGTACGACCACGCGATTCTCCAACCGGAACGCGTTCATGAATTGATCGAACAGGTGAAGGCGCGTCAGCAGAACGGTCGGCGCTTTTTGGTGAGCACGAGCTACGGCGGCGGCCGGATTCCCGGGAGCAACGTGGTTCACAGCGCCGACTTCCTGCTGCTGCATGGCAATGGGGTTAAGGATCCCGCGCGCATTCGGGAGATGGTGCGACAGACGCGGGCGCTCGCCGGGAATCATCCCAAGCCGATTCTGTTCAACGAGGACGACCACTTCGAGTTTGAGCAGCCGGAGAACAACTTCGTCGCCGCCATTTCCGAACGCGCGGGCTGGGGCTTCTTTGATTACCGGATGAAGGGCGAGGGCTTCGCGGAGGGATTTCAGAGTGTTCCGGTCGAATGGTCCCTCGGAAGCGCGCGGAAGCGGGGATTCTTCAATCTGTTGGCGGAAATCACCGGCAGTTCCCCGCGCGGGGCGGTGGGTTCCAACGATCCGGAGGCCCAATGGTGGAAGGGCAATCTGCACACGCATTCCTTGTGGAGCGATGGGGATGACTTTCCGGAGATGATCGCCGCGTGGTATCGGGACCAGGGCTATCACTTTCTGGCGCTGTCGGATCACAACACTCTCCTGGAAGGGCAACGCTGGATGCCGGCGACTTCCAAGCGCGCTGGTGGCGACGTGCTCAAGAAATACGTGCGGCGGTTTGGAACCAATTGGGTGGAAACCCGAATTCGCCAGGGCACCAACGAGGTTCGTCTCAAGCCGCTGGGCGAGTTCCGCAGTCTGTTGGAGGAGCCGGGACGGTTCCTGCTGATTCCGTCGGAGGAGATCACCGGCGGCTACCTTTCGTTTCCGGTGCACATCAACGTCACTCACGTTCGCGACCGGATCAGTCCGCCGGGCGGCACCAACGTGTCTGACGTTGTCCAGCGCACGGTGGATGCGGTGATGGCTCAGCGGGCGAGCACCGGGCAGCCGATGTTTCCCCACGTGAATCATCCGAACTTCGGCTGGGGCATCACGGCGGAGGATCTGTTGCCGGTGGTGGGAGAGCGGTTCTTCGAGGTCTATAACGGGCATCCTTCCGTGCGGAATGAGGGTGACGCCCAACATGCCAGTCTGGAACGGATGTGGGACATCGTGCTGACGTGGCGGCTGGGAATTCTGGGACTGCCACCGATGTATGGTCTGGCGGTGGATGATTCGCACAGTTACCACGCCCAGGGATTGGAGTTAAGCAATCCGGGCCGGGGCTGGGTGATGGTTCGGTCGCCGCATCTGACGGCGGAATCACTGGTCCGTGCGTTGGAGGCGGGCGATTTTTACTCCAGCAGCGGCGTGAAGCTTCGGGACGTTCGCCGGTTGGAGAATCGCCTTCGGATCGAGATCGCTCCGGACCCTGGAGTAAAGTACCGCACAGTGTTTGTGGGCACCCGTCGGGATTTTAAACGAACCCAGGAGCCGTATCGGGATGCTGCGGGTGGATTGTTGCGCCTGACCCAACGGTATGATGATGACGTGGGTGAGGTGCTGTCGGTGGTGGAGGGCCCGGTGGCGGAGTATATCCTGACGGGGGACGAGCTCTACGTCCGGGCGCGGGTGGAATCCTCGCGGCTCAAAGCGAATCCGTATCGGGCAGGGGAGTACGAGCAGGCTTGGGTTCAGCCCATCAGTCCCTAGTGTGCGACGGCGGGGTGGTTAAATCTGGCGATAGGCGGGCGCGGATTTCCGGTGGAGTGTTGGGGAAGTGGCGCGCACGGATTTCGACAGTCCCTGGAAGGAGGCCGTGGAACAGTTTTTCCAACCGTTCATGGAACTCTGTTTCCCGCGGTCGGCAGCGATGCTGGACTGGACCCAGCCGGTGGAATTTCTCGATAAGGAGCTTCAGGCGGTGGTCCGAGATGCGGACTCCGGGCGACGCTATGTCGACAAGCTGGTACGGGTTTTTCGACGGGATGGCGCCGTCCAGAGAGTGCTGATTCATCTGGAGATTCAGACCCAGCCCGACCCGAAATTGTCGGAACGCATGTTCGATTACTATTCGCTCCTGCGGGCCGCGCACTCGGAGCGAGTCGCGAGCATGGCTGTTTTGGCGGATTCGACGGTGGACTGGCGATCGGGTCCCTATGAGGAAGAGAGCCTGGAGTGTGAGCTTTGGTTTAGTTTTCCGCGCTGTAAGTTGGCAGACTTCCCCGACCTTTTTCTGGAAGAATCCGAGAACCCGATTGCGAAGGTCGTGGCCGCCCACCGGGCCGCTCAACGGACTGCGCAAGATAGCCAGCGGCGAGGCGACTTGAAATGGGAGCGAGTTCGGGAGTTGTATCGGCGAGGTTGGGATCGGGACCAAATTCTGAGACTGTACCGTTTGATTGACTGGCTGTTGCCCCTCCCGCCATCGGACGAAGTTGATTTTCTTGGGAAAGTACAGGAACTAGAACGGAAACAAGTTATGCCCTACGTCACCAATGCGGAACGAATTGGCCTGGAACGGGGTCTTCAGCGCGGACTCAGCCAAGGTCTGAGCCAGGGACTGAGCCAGGGATTATCGCAGGCCATCCGGGAGGTTGCCTTGGCTCGTTGGGGAAGTCTCCCCATCCCGCTGGAGGAACGGCTGAAGACCGAGGGGGATCTGGACACGCTGCGCCGCTGGTTGCGGCTTGCGGGAACCGCCTCGTCGTTGGAGGAATTGGACCGGGCCATTGCCGACTGACTCGGCCTCGAAGGGAAGTGGTTTTAGCGTCGTTGAGGAGCAGGGCACTGGTGGGAAGGTAACGTGGACGCACAGGACGTTTCGCCCGCGGTAAACTGCCTTCTTCAACCGATTCACGGACGGGAGCCAATTCCCAGACTTCCCTTTGCCGCCGGAGACGGGCAAACCTTCTTCCGTTCCCCGTTATGTGTTGCCAACCCAGCACCGTCTTGTCCGGGTGTTCCGGCCGGAGCTGGGGTGACGCCAACGGTTCCTGTCCCTTGCTTCCATGTCCCTGACCTCGCTTAAGACGGATGCCACCCCAGTCGAAGTGGATGGCCACAAGCTCAAGTGTCTCATGTGCAGCCATGAGACGTTTCACAAGCGACGGTCCCACATCGATACCGCGTTGGTCACTTCCATGAACCCGGAATGGCAGGATCGGCAAGCATACTGCCTGCTGTGCGATCACTGCGGGTTCATCCACTGGTTTCTGACGAATTGAAGCGCCGCAGCGGCTCCGTAGCGGAGGGAACGACGCGCTGACTGGATTGGCCCGAGGCGTGAGAGCGGGGAGAATGGCGCCTCCGGCCGCCGCTGGCTACGGCACTTCGTCCGCCCGTTCGAAGACGCTCAGGATTTTGTCGAACGCCTGACGAACGGTGCCGTAGTCCTGAACATCCACTGTGAAGCGTTCCTGGAGATTGGGTCGGGAGACCACGTGTCCATCGGCAAAGAGAATGTTCGAGAGTTCCCGTCGGTGGTGCGTTCGCGATCGGACGTTGAACGAGGCCAGATCGGGAGGGGCGAGAAACTGAGTGTCGAGGGCGAGTGCTTGGATGGGACGTCCGGTCCGGTTCAGTCCCAGGTTCTCGAGTTGCAGATTGTCCGGGATGGCGAGGGGGCCGCTGGGATCAAAGAGTTGGGTGTTTCCCCCGTGCCGATAATAGTAGCTGCCTTGGGCTTGGGTGTTTCCGACCCGCGACAACTCAGTGGTGGCGTCCAGGGGTTGATCCCCGGCCGGACAGAAAAGAACCCTCGGTTGACTGGCCAGATGCTGCGCCAGAAGCAGTCCCAATCCCACCGGGGCACCGCTCCGCAGGGAGAGCAGGCTCGTGGGTGATCCGGTGGACGGATAGAATTCCGCCGGACTGGTGAACGGCGGCGCCTTGGGGCCCCACGGAATTCGTCCGTTCGACTCTGCGGCATACGAGTGAACGGCGAGGCCGATTTGTCGAAGATTGGAAAGGCAGGCCGCGCGGCGTCCGGCATTGCGGGCGGCGGCGAGCGCCGGCAAGAGCAGTGCGGCCAAAATCGCGATGATGGCCAGGACCACCAGCAACTCGATTAGCGTGAAGCCCGGAACTGGAGGGCGACGCCGGTGCATGAGCGAGTGGGCTGTCCCGGTCGGTTTCACCGAGCCGACGCCCTGACACGGAACATGGTGGGCTGGGCTTGGTCGGCGGGAACCCATTGTTCCAGTTCGCCCTCCGTTCCTGGCAGCGGCGCACCCCAATCCGTCCAAACTTCGAGATTCGAGGAGGTCTGAAGCTGATAGGTCCAGCCCGCGAGAGACTCCCAGGACAGGCGCACTTGGCCCTCCCTGGATTCCAACTTCAGCGTCACGGTGGGCTCGGGAAGGGCTTCCAGACGCATGTGATCCACATCCCAATATCCACCCTCCAATTCGAAGGGCGTAGTGGAGCGAACTTGAATTCCCAAGTGCCGGCCGGCCCAAGGATCCGTCGCCTGCACGACCGGGACCCGGACCACGAAGTCCACCTGATTGGTGCGACCAGGAGTTAGATCGGCGCGGTTGGTGATGGTGGTGAGTCCGACGGGAACAACGACTCCGGCGTCGTTTCGGAAATAAAGGCTGAGGTCGAGGGTGGCGCCCTCCCGCATGTTGCCGCCGCCGCCAATGATGCCGGCCGTCAACTGGTAGGCTTTGCCGACTTCGAACCGGACATCGAACGCGCGCGAGGGCTCGGAGTCGTTCCAATCCTTGGAGTCGTAGTCCTGAAAGAAACCCGCCTCAGGGATGGCAAAAACAAAGGCCGCCTGGGTCCCATCCAGGTTGACGATGTGATCAAACGACCCCGGCGCCGTGTTTTTAAAGGCGCCGCTCACCTGATCCCAAAGGAACGGCCCCGACTCGTCGTACCATGGCGGCTTGGGGAACTTCTGCCAGGAATCCAGGAACACCCCAGCAAACAGGGTCTTCGGCGATTCAAACGACCCGTTGGGGATGGTGAGCACCTGAGCCGCAACCGACCCCGCTCCGCCGCCCACTAACCCGGCGAGGGCGAGCGGGGCGAAGGAGCGTCGAAGCGAGGTCATGGCGGGATTCACTCGGACCCAGGGATTATCGGGACCGGCGTCCGAAGCGAACTCCACCCAGCAATCCGGCCAAGCCGAGCCCGAACAGGGCAACCGTGGTGGGTTCCGGGACGGCGGTTTGCGTCAGGCGGACGTTATCGACATCCCAGTACACTGAGCCGGTTCCCGAAACGGAGGTCAGCGCGATGCCAATCGGTTTGCCGGCCCAGGCGTCGCCGGGTTGCACCACCGGAGTGGACACGGTCTGATCAATCAAGTGGGTGCTGGTGGGAAACGCCGCAGAGGTGAATTCAGCGGTAGTGGCGCTGAGCGGCACCGGAGTGTTGGACCCGTCCAAATAGAACAGACCAACTTGGAACATCGAATTGTCAGCCGCTCCCCCACCGGCCAGCAATCCCACCGTCAGGGTGTAGGAAAACCCGGGCTGAAAGGTGCCTTCCGGACTGCTCAGAACTTGGGAGATGCCCACCTGGGGCAAGGCGAAGACGAATATGGCCTGATTGCCGGCCACATTGTCGATGTGGTTGGGCTGACCCACCGGAGTGTTGGCGAAAACGCCGGACAGTTGGTCCCAACCAATTCCGCCCGTGGCCGCCGGATCAAACCACGAGGGCTGGGGAGTTTTGGTCCAGAGGTCGATCCGGGTGTCCACGAAGGTCGTGGACGGCAGCTCGAACGAGCCGTTGGGCACAGTGAGGCTTTGAGCCCAGGCCGAACCGGACCCGGTCACCACCACGGCGGCGAGCAACGTAGAGCGGAACCAGAATTGGGAAGCAGCAAGCGAAGTCATTTCGATATCAACGTATTGGAGTATCCCGGCGGAACTGGCCAGCCACACAAAACTGACGCCTGCCGCAGAGCCCGAGAAACCTCGGGTGGTCCCCTGCGAACGTCAACTTCCAGAAGTGGTTGTCTTTGGTGTGAGCCGTTTCACCGAGCCCCAAAATGGGCCAGAACATTTCGCATCAGGGCCTGAAACTTGGGATCCGCTGAGAGCGCCCAGCCAGATCCGATGCTTCCCGCGTTGAAGACCCGCCCGCCTTCCGGCCGCTCCCAGTAAATCATTTCACCACCCTGGTCAGTCTTGGGTTGGATCGGTCGAAAGAAGTAGTCGAACGCCGCTCCTCCTTCCTTCCAGGGAATGATGCCGTTGGCCAGGGGCACGATGCCGGGAGGGTCGGCGGGAACCGTGCTTCCTGGCGGGGAGGGTTCCTGTTGGAGCGCGGCGAGGGTGGACAACCGCAAATCAAACTCATGCCCGTTCGCCAACGGCAGTCCGCCCTGCGGGCCCTGTCCGAAACGTTCGCCCGGCTGAATCCCGGTTTCCTCCGGCTGATGAAACAGGAAATGCCCGGTTCCCGTGGCCACGTACGGACCGAAGTTCCGCGGGTTGCCCTGATTGTTCCAACCCAACGTCTCCAATCCCGTGTATTTCCAACCGGGATGTCCGCAGTCCCGCAGTAGTCCTCCCCGGAGACCGTCGTCGCTATGCCAGCTTTCGCCCCGTTCCCGAGGCAACATCTGATCACCGGGGGCATCCACTTTCCGACATTCCATCACGGTTCCTTCCGGATTGAAACTGACCCGCCAGAAGAGCGAATTGCCGGACAAGACCGCCAGGTTTCCCCCGTTTCGGAGGAACGCCTCCAGACCGGTCAGCATGGGCAGCGACCAGTATTCGCTGTGACCATTGAGAATCACGATCGGGTAACGGCGAAACAGCTCGGGATCGCGATGCAGGTCGTCATCCGCCGCCACGTCGAAGGCGTATCCCTCTGTCTCCAGCCAGGCGTGCAGAAAGCGCTCGGCCCGCATCAGGTGCGAGTACCGCGTGGGCCCGCCATAGAGGACATATGGCCCGGCGACCGGCCACGGCATCCGGAGTCCCATGTGATACGTCCCCTGGCCGGCGGCGTGTCGGCGATACAGGCAGAAGGCTGGGGGATCCCCGGCGGAGTTGGGCAGGCCATCGGTGCCGATGACGGCATGCAGGGAATCCGGCCAGACGCCAAAGGGGGCGCCGTTGTAGGCGCGCCAGGTATTCGTCGAGCAGACGACCAGGATCCGGCTGGGGGTTCGGCGTGCGGTGGGTCGAACCAGGAACGTGCTGTCGTACTGACGAGGGTTCTCCAGTCCGCCAAACCGGGCCCGGGCCACGTAAAGGCCGGAGCGGGCCGATCGGGGAACCTTCCAGGTAAAGGTGGTCTCCCACCGGCAATCGAAAAGATCGTCCGCCGCCAGGCGCAGACCGTGCCCCCGCTCGGGATCCCGGAGGGGATTGTAGTCACCAAAGCGGGGCACCTCTGCTTCGAAGGAAGGACCGCCAATCATCCAGGTTCCGTGATTGATCAGCCGTCCGGTTCGCCGAGATCGCGAACGATCGCCCACCACCTCGCCCCGTTCTTCTTCGAACGTCCAACATCCAAGCACGTCGTTGCCATCCGCCGGTTGCCGACCGCGCTCCCGAAACCGGTCCGCGATCTGCGTCGAAGTGAGGGCAGTTCCATAGAGGACGACCATGGCCAGATCCCCGTCGAGGAACCGGGTGGTGGCGCCTCGTTCGCCCATGGCGCCCAGGCGGAGCGGATGGGATCCTGGACGCAGCACCGAGGCGAACGGCCATTCTCCCCGAGGGACGCCATCGACGAACACCCGTTTGAGGCGGCCATCAAACGTGGCGGCCACATGATGCCAGCGTCCCCGCTTCAACACGCCCGGTTCGGTGCGGTGCACGACCGCCTCGTCCGGCGAGACCCCGTCACCGACATAGAACCCGACATACCCGTCCGGTCCCACGCCCAGGGCAAAGCCGGAAGCGTCTTCCTTGTCTTCCTGGCTGATGATTCCCTGAAGTCGGTTCAACGACCATGGTCGGACCCAAGCCTCCAGAGAGAGGGAGGTGCGGACGCCCCTCAGACGACGGTCGATGTGAACGTAGGAACCCGGGAAGATCGGTTGAGTGCGGGCGCGAAATCCCCCCGCGTTGTGCACCACTTCATCACCGTTGGGATCATCCACCTGGGTGCCTAGGCGACAAATCTCGAGGCGATAGGGAACATCGGAACTGAACTTGAACTCGATGCTTTGTCCGGCGGTGACGCTGTGGGACGCGGGATAGCCATGCAGTCCCCGGACGATCTTCGGTTGATGCGCCGGAATACCGTCGGGAGAAGTGACTTCGGCTGCGGGGGCGGGAAGGGAGCCGAGGGCGACGGCGCCGGCGGCGGTCGTTTTCAGGAACTGGCGGCGACTGGCGGCGGGCATATGGCCGGATGCTGCGAATCCCAGGCGCGCCCGCCAATCGTAATTGCCGACAGAAAAAAGCCATGAACCCCGGGAGGTTCATGGCTCGTGGAAAAAGTCTGCGGTTAAGGAGCCGTCCGTTGGTTGACGGTCGGACCGGCATGCGGAGTGGCGAGATACGGGAAGACCTGATGATACTGCAGGTCGTTGCTGGCGATGTTGTCGCCAACGACCGTCACGGTGGAATAGCTCGGACCGCTCGCGACGGCCGTCAACGCGATGTCGACCGAGTCATCACCGGGGCGTCGTCCATTGGGCCAGCCACCGCTGTTCAGCCCGCCGACCGTGTCGCCGCCGATGAATCCCAGCCGACTGAATCCAGGCTGACCGGGCAACTTCACGGCGTCAGTGCGGGTGTCGACCTTGATCACGTCCGGAATGTACACCGCGGAAAGATCCGCTCGGCCGGAAGTGCTGAAGGAAGTTCCGTAGAGCAGGTTGATCAGTCCGGCGAGTTCCGGGTTCTCCGAGTAGGTTTTGAACTTGGCGGCATCGGCTGTCGGGGTGCTGCGGTTGTAAGCGTCCTTGTCCTTGAGGGCGACCAACACTTCGTTGAAGAGCGGGTTGGCCAGGCGATTGACCTGGACCCACGGACCGGAGTTGACCGCATCGCCGTCGGACTTGAGCAACCGCGTGCGTTGGCGGCTAACGGAGGCGTAAACACCAACGCCGGTCGCGGATCCGAAGAACGGCGACTCGTACGGAAGGCTGGGCAATGAACTCAGGGGAATCTGAATGGCGAAGGTGAGGACATTGAAGCCCTTGAAACCATCGACGCCATTGCCGTCCTGACCCAGTCCATCGGCGAGCGAACCGTTGTTGTCGAGGATCCGCGAGTCCAGCAGGTCGAAGATGGCTGGCGTGTCGGCGAAGAAGCCGTCGTCCCGAGGTCCGGCAAAGACCACTTCACCGGAGGGGAGCGCCTGGATCGCCTGTTGGGTGTAGGTATCCAGTTCCGCAAAGGTGGCGGCGCCGGAAGCCGCTCGGCCCGTCGAATCGTTGTAGAAGGGAGTGATGTTCTTGCCGACGTTGGGAACGGCCACTTTCAACTGGGTGCCGAGCGTCGCGTTGCCCTTCGTGACGGTGTAGGTCTGAGTGTAGTTCTGCTGCGCGTCGCCCAGGGTGGTAATCGTACCCGCCGCCGTGCCGAGCCCGTACGACAAGATGGTGCCGGGATTCTTGAGGCCGGGACCGGTCTGGGGATTGACCTTCGAGAACCGGAAGTCGTAGCGGGTGAGCGTCGCCCCGGTGGTGGGATTCGCCAGATGGATGCTGTACAACGCATCGTCGGCGAACCGTTCGTAAATCACGCCGTCGCCGGGGTCCGAGAAGGGCCGGACCGACACGAGGACGTTGAGCACCTTTTGAGCGGGCTGATCGTATCGGGTGCCCACAAAGGCGTAGACATCGGTGAGGTTGGCTTGGGGATCCTGTTTAATCAGCGGTGCATCGCTGTGGCTCGAAGCAAGGAGTTGGGCGCCGCACAGGGCGGCACAGAGGCTGGCGGCCAGCAAGGGCCGCGGCAACGATGGGGGTGAGGAGTGTTGTTTCATGGGAGTGGTGGAGACGGGGAAAATCAGGAGCGGTTGGCGGTCCGGCGGCGGCGGAGGTGGGTGGCGACGACGCCCGCTACGAGCAGGGCAGCGCCAGCGGTGCCGGTTTCCGGAACGACGGTCAGGTCGACGGTTCCCGCCACGAGGTTGCCCTGGACATCCAGGGCTTCGACCTGGGTGAAAAACAGGGTGGGATCGGCGAGGCTTTCGAAACGGAATCCAGTGACATCGCTGCCGCTGAGAAACGAACCGGAGTCGGCCAGGAAGTCGACGAAGCCCAGGCCGCCGTCGTAGCTCGCGAGGAAGCCGACGGGTGTTTCCAGAGTCGAAGCGATCCAGGGATCACTCAGCGGGGCATCGCTGAAGGAGACGAGGGCGAGTTCGAGGGGTTCGTCGTTGTGGACGGTGATTTCGTACCGGAAGGCTCCGGGAATCGGGGTGACCCGGGTTTCCAGCGTGAAGTCGGCTTGGGCGACAGGGAGTCCGAGCAAGGCGAGCAACAGCCCCGGTCGGGAGGGAAAACGGAGGGGGGATTTCATGGCGGGAGGTTTCAAAGGATTCGGTTTCGGGAGGCAGGGTTCTGACCCGAAGCGAATTCATCCCTGAAACGAACGCCGCCGGAGAGCGGATGCAGGGATTCAGAAAAAAACAAAACGGCGCAGTCGCCGAAGCAACTGCGCCGTCTGAGAGGATTGACGAAGGAGGGACTTAGTAGTCCATGCCGCCGCCGCCGTGATGAGGATCAGCGGCCGGCTTTTCCTTCTTCTCGGGGATCTCGGTGATGAGACACTCGGTGGTGAGCATCAGACCGGAGATCGACGAGGCGTTCTGCAGAGCGGAGCGGGTGACCTTCTTCGGATCGACCACACCGGCCTTCACGAGGTCTTCGTATTCCCCGGTGGCGACGTTGTAGCCGTCGTTGCCCTTGCGGCGCTTCACTTCCTGAACGATCAGGCTGCCTTCGACACCGGCGTTGAACGCCAGTTCGCGCAGCGGGGCCTCGACCGCGCGGCGGACGATGTCCACGCCGGTCTGTTCGTCCACGTTCTCGAGCTTGAGCGCTTCGATCGCAGGGAGGGTGCGGAGCAGGGCCACGCCGCCGCCGGCGACGATGCCTTCTTCGACGGCCGCGCGGGTCGCATGCAGGGCGTCCTCAACACGGGCCTTCTTCTCCTTCATCTCGGTCTCGGTCGCGGCGCCGACATGGATGACGGCCACGCCGCCCGCCAACTTCGCCAGACGCTCTTGGAGCTTCTCGCGGTCGTAGTCGCTGGTGGTCTCCTCGATCTGGCGGCGGATTTGATTCACGCGGCCCTGGATGTCGGAGCTCTTGCCGTTGCCTTCGACGATCGTGGTATTTTCCTTCTCCACGACGATGCTCTTGGCGCGGCCGAGGTCGGACAGTTCGAGATTCTCGAGCTTGATGCCGAGGTCTTCGGTGATGCACTTGCCGCCGGTGAGGATGGCGATGTCTTCGAGCATGGCCTTGCGGCGGTCACCAAAGCCGGGGGCCTTGACGGCGCACACATTGATCGTGCCGCGGAGCTTGTTCACGACGAGGGTCGCGAGGGCTTCGCCTTCGACTTCTTCGGCGATGATCAGGAGGGGCTTGCCCGTCTTGGCCACCTTCTCGAGGACCGGGAGGAGGTCCTTGAGGTTCGAGATCTTCTTCTCGTAGATCAGGATGTAGGCGTCGTCCTGCTTCGCTTCCATCGTCTCGGCGTTAGTGACGAAGTAAGGGGAGAGGTAACCCTTGTCGAACTGCATACCTTCGACAACGTCGAGGGTGGTCTCAATCGACTTGGCTTCCTCGACCGTGATCGTGCCGTCCTTACCGACCTTATCCATCGCGTCAGCGATGATCTCGCCGATCGTGGTGTCCCAGTTGGCGGAAACGGTCGCGACCTGCTTGATCTCTTCCTTGTCCTTGACCTTCTTGGAGATCTTCGCGAGTTGCTCGACGGCGGCGTCAACGGCCTTTTGGATGCCGCGTTGCAGGGAGACCGGGTTGGCACCGGCGGTCACGTGCTTGAGGCCTTCGCGGTAGATGGACTCGGCGAGCACGGTGGCGGTGGTGGTGCCGTCGCCAGCGGTGTCGCTCGTCTTGCTGGCGACTTCGCGGACCATCTGGGCGCCCATGTTTTCATAGGGGTCCTGGAGTTCGATCTCCTTGGCGACCGTGACGCCGTCCTTGGTCACCGTCGGGGAACCGAATTTTTTGTCGATCACCACATTGCGGCCCTTGGGTCCGAGCGTGGCTTTGACCGCCTTGGCGAGGAGTTCGACGCCGCGGAGCAGGCGCTGCCGGGCGCTTTCATCAAAAACGAGTTGTTTTGCAGCCATGGTACTAAATCAGTGTTTCTAGTTAGTCTTGAAAGGTGGGTTTAGGCGACAACAGCGATCAGGTCATCGGCGCCAAAGATCTTGTATTCCTTGCCGTCGATCTTGATCTCGGTTCCGCCGTACTTCGAAACGAGTACGCGGTCGCCGACCTTCACTTCGAAGGCCTGCTTCTTGCCGTCGTCACTGGTCTTGCCGGTTCCGAGGGCACGAACGACGCCTTCGGTGGGCTTTTCCTTGGCGGAATCAGGAATGATGATGCCGCCTTTTTTGGTTTCCTTCTCTTCGACGAGTTCCACGAGAACGCGGTCGCCGAGGGGTTTCACGTTGAGTGCCATACTATGTGTATCGCGTTTTTACTGTGTGTATTTACCGGTTAAACAAGGCCCGCCGCACCCGCGACAGGTAAAAAGGGACGGGGTGAGCCAGATCGATCTGGTTCACCCCGGTGGTAGGCCGGGTCAGGACTTCTTCTCGTCCACAACCTCGGCGTCAATAATCGGGCCTTCGCCCTTCTTGGAGTCGCTCTTGGCTTGCTCCGAGCCGGCCTCAGGACCGGGGCCGGGCCCAGCTTCCGCGCCGGCCTTAGCCTGGGCTTGCTTGTAGAGCTCGCCGCTCGCGCTCTGCATCGTCTCGTTGAGTTTCTCCAACGAGCTGCGGATCGCGGCGACGTCATTGCCTTTCAATGCCTCCCGCAAAGCCTTCGCACCGTCTTCGATGGCGGATTTGGCGGCGCCCAGTTTGTCGCCGTTGTCCTTGGCAAACTTCTCCGCGCGGTAGGCGGTGTTGTCAGCCTCGTTGCGCACCTCGACTTCTTCGCGGCGCTTCTTGTCCTCATCCGCATGGGAATCCGCGTCGCGGCGCATTCGCTCCACTTCGTCCTTCGAAAGACCGCTCGAGGCGGTGATGACAATCTTCTGCTCCTTGCCAGTGCCCAGATCCTTGGCGCTGACGTTCAGAATGCCGTTGGCGTCGATGTCGAAGGTGACTTCGATCTGCGGCACGCCCCGGGGAGCCGGCGGAATGTCGGTGAGTTGGAATTTGCCCAGCGACTTGTTGTCGCGAGCCATGGAGCGCTCGCCCTGTAGGACGTGAATCTCAACCCCCGGTTGGCTGTCGCTGGCCGTGGAGAAAATTTCCGACTTCCGCGTAGGAATCGTGGTGTTGCGTTCAATCAGTTTGGTGAGCACGCCACCCATGGTTTCGATGCCCAGTGAGAGCGGGGTCACGTCGAGCAGGAGCACGTCCTTAACGTCGCCCTTGAGCACGCCGCCCTGAATCGCCGCACCTACGGCCACAACTTCGTCCGGATTGACGCCCTGATGCGGCGGTTTGCTGACCAACGTGCGGGCGGTCTCCACCACCCGGGGCATGCGGGTCATACCACCTACGAGAACCAACTCGTCGATCTGGTCGGCCGTCAGGCCAGCGTCCTTCAAGCACGCCCGCGTTGGTGTGATCGTGCGCTCAAAGAGGGAATCGCAGAGTTGTTCCATCTTTGCCCGGGAAAGCGTTTTCTGGATGTGCTTCGGTCCCGAGGCGTCGGCGGTGATGAAGGGCAGATTGATGTCGTACTGCTGCGAGGAGCTGAGCGCGATCTTTGCCTTTTCGGCCTCTTCCTTGATGCGCTGGAGAGCGTCCGGTTGCTTGCGCAGATCCATGCCGGTCTCGCGGCTGAATTCGTTGAGAATCCAATCCATCAAGGTGTTGTCCCAGTCGTCGCCGCCCAGGTGAGTGTCACCATTGGTGGCCTTCACCTCGAACACGCCGTCACCGATTTCGAGAACCGAGATATCGAACGTGCCGCCACCGAGATCGTACACAGCGATCTTCTCATCCTTCTTCTTATCGAGACCGTAGGCGAGTGACGCGGCGGTGGGTTCGTTGATAATGCGGAGCACTTCCAGGCCGGCGATTTTCCCGGCGTCCTTGGTGGCTTGCCGCTGCGAGTCGTTGAAGTAGGCGGGAACCGTGATGACGGCCTGAGTAATCTTCTCACCAAGGCGCATTTCGGCGTCGGCCTTGAGCTTGGCCAGGATCATCGCGGAGATCTCGGGCGGGCTGAACAACTTGCCCTTGCCTTCGACCTCGACCTCCACGGCGGCGTCGCCGTTGGGGGCCTTGACGACCTTGTAGGGTACCCGCTTCGCCTCTTCCTGGACCTCGTCGTATTTGCGGCCCATGAAGCGTTTGATGGAGTAAATAGTGTTGCGGGAATTGGTGATCGCCTGGCGCTTGGCTGCCTCGCCGACCAGACGTTCGCCATTCTTCGCGAAGGCGACGACCGACGGAGTCGTGCGTTTGCCTTCTGAGTTCTCCAGCACCATAGGCTCGCCGCCTTCCATAACGGCCATGCAGGAGTTCGTCGTCCCAAGGTCAATGCCAAGAATGTGTGCCATATGCCGAATTTGAACGACTTGAGTTCTGCAAGGTCGGTGCCGGCGATGGGAACTTTTTCGGGAACGCCGGTTTCCGAAGAAATTGCCGGTTTCCACCCCGGTCGGGCGGACCGCGGGCGCGTCGGAGGTGTGACAGACCCAGGGAAACTGGCACAGTTGCGTCCCGGTTGAGGCGCAGTGGAGGGATTCGGACCCCTTCTGGCCCACGATTTAACGATTCCCGACGCCTCGCGGGCGTTTCGGTGCCCAAAGGGGCGTCCGTAGCCGGAGGGGACGACGCGCTGACTGGATTGCCCTGGGGCGTGGGATCGGGCGGGGCGGCGGGTGTGCTGGGGGAGGATGGCGCGTTCTGCCGTCGGCGGCTACGTAGCCGCGGAGGGGACGACGCGCTGACTGGATTGCCCTGCGGGTGGGGCGCCGATGAATCGGACGTGCATCTTTCCCGGACTTGTCACTAACCTCTCCGGTCCACTTTAACTTTTAGAATTCCATGAGCGATCGGATTGCATTTGTCGGTGTAGGTCGGATGGGCGCCAACATGGCCCGCCGACTCAAAGACTGCGGCCTGAATGTCACCGCAGTTTATGATTCTCGTCCGGAGTCGGCCAAGGCCCTCGCCGAAGAACTCGGCTGCGCCAGCCCGAAGAAACTCGCCGAGGTCACCGCGGCCGCGGATGTCATCATCACCGTGGTCACCGATGACAAGGCTATGGAGGGCATCTTTGGTAAAAAAGGGGACAGTCTTCTGGTCGGCGCCAAGGGACGTACGTTCGTCAACTGCGCCACCGTTTCCCCGGCCATTCACGTCGAAATCGAGAAGCGCGCCAACAAGGTCGGAGCGGAATCCCTGGAGGCCTGCATGGCGTCCAGCATCAACCAAGCGCGCAGCGGAACGCTGTACCTGATGGTCGGTGGCAAACAGGCGGCGTTTGAGAAGGTCAAGCCGCTGCTGATCCAGTTGTCCGACGACGGCAAGCTGCTCCGGTACATCGGCAAGTCCGGCCAGGCCGCGCAGGTCAAGGCGTTGGTCAACATGGTCATGAACATCAACACCGCCGGTCTGGCCGAAGGGCTCGGTCTGGGTTCCGCGTTGGGTCTCGATCTGAAGACCCTGATGGAGGTGTTCTCGCAAACCGGCGCCAACAGCCGGGTTCTGGTGACTGACGGCGAAGACATGGTGAATCGGGATCACTCCTGTTTCTTTAGCGCCGCCCACGCTGCCAAGGACAGCGGCATCGCCTACGCGCTGGGTCAAAAGGCCAAACTCGATTTGCCGCTGGCCAAGGCCGCTCTCTCCCAGTACCGCAAGATGACCAAGCTGGGATTGGGTGGGCTCGACAAGTCGGGCATCGCGGAACTGACCTTCAAGGGCCGCGGTCCGAAGAAGGCCAAGAAGAAGTCGAAGAAGTAATCGGTACTTCCCTTTCGGAGTTCAGCGTTACCCCTGGCCGAGGGGTAACGCTGATTCCGATCCGGAATCTGGCACGGCTCGTTCCCACTGAGCGACGTCGTGCTTTGTGGAAGAGGTCCGCGAATGGCGAATTCCCAGTAGTGGGATCGTTTATTCCCGGGCTTGGGACTGCGCGCTTGGACGAGCCATTCAGCCAAGGAGGGCCGAGGCCCGCCCGTGCGTGTTTTGCCTTCGACGAGGTCGTCTGAGCAGGTTGGCACCCGAACTGCGCCGACCCGCCCAACGAAGCTCAGCTATCCCCACCTTCCTCCGAGTTCATGAACGATTTCACGTTTGCCCTCCGCCAGCTGCTAAAGAGCCCTGGATTCACCGTGGTGGCTGTACTGACCCTGGCCTTCGGGATCGGGGTCAACACGTCGATGTTCAGCGGACTGCATTCTCTGTTGATGCCGGACTTGCCGTATCCGGAGTCCGGCCGCTTGGTGCAGGTCTTTCGCACGTCGCCACACTCGTCGCGGTGGCCGCATTCGCCCGCCAATTTTCTCGACAGCCAACGGCAGAACTCGGTCTTCACTCATCTCGCCGCGACCACGTCACGGCGGGTTAATCTTTCTGAAGCCGGGCAGCCGGCCGAACGCCTGAAGGCGGCGCTCGCGACGGCGGATCTGATTCCTCTGCTTGGAATCGCGCCTCGGTTGGGCCGGGCCTTTCTGCCCGAGGAGCATCAACCTGGGCGCGATGATGTGGTCCTGCTGAGCCACGCCTTCTGGCTCCGCCGGTTCAACGCCGATCCCAACATCATCGGGCGGACCCTGCGCTTGGACGGCGAGACCGTTACCGTGGTGGGGGTGATGCCTCCGGACTTCGGCGGGCGCGAAAACTGGGGAACTGCGGACTTGATCCGGCCACTGGCGTTCAGCGCGGCGGAGGCGGAGGTGCGGGGGAACCAGTATCTGGATGTCTTCGCCCGACTGAAACCCGGCATCAGCCTGGGGGAAGCGAACGCCTCGCTCGCCGCAGTCGCGGCCCGACTGAAGGAGGCCTATCCCGAAAACAATTCCGATATGGGTTTCCGAGCGGTCTCACTGGCCCGGTCGATGGATCCCCGCGGTCAGATGATGCTATGGATGATCATGGGACTCGCGGGATTCGTCCTGCTGATTGCGTGTGCGAATTTGGCGAACCTTCAATTTGCCCGAACGGGCCTGCGGTCGCGGGAACTGGCCATTCGGGGGGCCCTGGGGGCCTCGCGCGCTCGGGTATTGCGGCAGTTGCTGACCGAGAATCTGGTGCTCGCCGCGCTGGGTGGGTTGCTGGGATTGCTCTTCGCCCAGTGGACAAACCAATGGCTCGGGCACCGTCTGACCGAAGACGGACGTCCCCTGATTCGTTTGGAGGTGAACTGGATGGTGCTCGGGTTTGCGTTTCTGGTGTCCACGCTTTCGGGTCTGGCGTTCGGTTTGGTGCCCGCTTGGATTGCGGCGAATGCCGATCTGAATTCCGCCTTAAAACAAGGCGTGCGAGACGGCGGGGCCGGGGCTTCCCGACAACGGCTGCGACATGGACTGATCGTGGCTCAGGTGGCCTTGGCTCTGGTGCTCTTGATGGGTGCGGGTCTGGTTCTGACCGGACTGAGCCGATTCAGTCGGGCGGATCCGGGCTGGCGGATCGATGGATTGCAGGCCGGATATCTGAATCTTCCCGCTTCGACCTATCCCGATGGGGCCGCGAAGCTCCGGTTCGCGGTTCAACTTCAGGAGAAGCTCGCCGTGCTACCTGGAGTTGAGCGGGTCGCGGTGGCGAGTTCGCTGCCTGTGTCGGGATTTCGCAGCCATGTCGGTTTGGCCATCGAGTCTTCCGCCACCGGCTTGAACTCCGGTCTTGGCAGCGTGGCTTTCGTTTCTCCGAACTATTTTCCGACGTTGGGAATTCGACTGATTGAGGGTCGTGAGTTTACGCCAGATGACGGGCCGGACCGGTCGAGCGTGGCCATCATCAACGAGGCGTTCGCCCGGGCCTGCTGGCCCACGGGCTCGGCGATTGGCCGGCGCATCGGTCAACCAGGCGCCTGGCAGGAGGTGGTGGGGGTTGTGGCCGATGTTCACTCGGCGACGGATCCCGGCGAACCCACCACGCGCTTTCAATACTACCGTCCGCTCGGCCAGGATCCTCAATCGGGTCTGGCCGTCGTGGTACGAGGTACCGTTTCCGGGGATGTCCTGCGAAAGGCGGTAACGGAACTGGACCCCGACCTACCGTTGAGCGAAGCCGGAGCGATTCGGACTCGCGTTGGACAGTTCTTCGGGCAGGTGGCGGTGGCGGGTTGGTTGTTATCCGCGTTCGCGGGACTGGGTCTTTTACTGGCTGGGTTGGGGACTTATGGCGTGATCGCCAGCTTCGTGGGACAGCGGACCCGGGAGATCGGCGTTCGGTTGGCGTTGGGCGCGCAGATCCGGGATGTCCGCTGGTTGGTTTTAAGCCGCGGATTGCGCCTGACCGCCCTAGGTGTGGGCGTGGGATTGCTGGGATCTTTGGGACTAGGTCAGGTGCTCGCCTCGATGCTGCCGGGAATGAAGACAAATCAGCCGCTGGTGCTGGGCACCGTCAGCCTGCTCCTTTTGCTGGTGGCCTCACTGGCGAGTTGGCTGCCAGCGCGCCGGGCGTCGCGGGTGGATCCCATGGTGGCTCTTCGGGCAGAGTGAGCAGAGCAGGATTTCCAGCCCATGAATGACCTTCGCTCTGCGCTGCGCCAGTTGTGGAAGAATCCCGGATTCACCGCGGTGGCCATTCTGACCCTGGCCTTCGGAATCGGGGCCAACACGGTGGTGTTCAGTGTGGCGCGAATGATCCTGCTGCGGCCGCTGGGATATGCAGCGGAAGATCAGCTGATGTGGATTCGGAGGATCAACGTCGAGACTGGGGCGACGGAGAATCAGCTCTCCTGGATGGATCTGGAAGATCTCCGGGCCGGGAGCCGAAGCTTCGAATTGATCGCCTTGGACAGCTCGTCAGATCTCACCTGGGAGGACGGCGACCGACGCCGGGAGACTCCGGTAGTGCAGGCGACTCCGGAGCTTGCGGAAATTCTGGGACTGCGTCCGGCGTTGGGCCGATTGTTTCTTTCCACCGACGGCGTCCCGGGCGCGGATCCCGTCGCCTTGGTCAGCTACGAACTGTGGCAGTCGCGCTTCGGAGGGCGCCCCGAGGTGCTGGGCACGACTGTTCGACTGGGAGATCAGAGCCGGACAATCGTGGGCGTGTTGCCGGAGGGACTGCGGTATCCGATTCATCGCGCTCCTTCACCGGGCGCAGGCTCGGTGGTGCGAGCGGAACACAAGCCGTTCTGGATTCCGATGCGACCTCCGCAGGGTGAGGATCGGACGTCGCGGGCGGCCCGCATGTTTGTGGGCTTGGGTCGGCTCAAACCCGGAATCAGTCCCGACGCTGCGCAGGCGGAGTTGGCGGGACTGTCGCAACGGTGGGCGGAGCAGTTTCCGGAAACCAACCGTTCTTGGCGGTTCGACGTGTTGAGCTTTCGGGAACAGGTTTTCGGCCAAACCTTGTCGGGTGTTCCGTTGTTGGTCGGCGCCGTTGGGGTGGTGTTGCTGATCTGCTGCGTAAATCTGGCCAATCTGCTGCTGGCCCGGGGCGTCGCGCGACAGCGGGAGTTGGCGGTCCGACTGGCCCTGGGAGCCGGCCGGGGACGGTTGGTTCGGGCGGTGCTGTTGGAGTGTCTCCTGCTCGCCTGGGGTGGAGGGTTGCTGGGATTGGCCGGGGCGGCGGGTGTGCTGCGGGTCATTCAGACGCTGGCTACGGAGACGATACCCTTTATTCGCGAAGTTTCGGTGGATGGAATGGCCGTTGCCTTTACCGCCGGACTGTCTTTGGTGACGGCCCTGGCGTTTGGACTACTCCCGGCGTACTGGCAATCCGACGGTAGTCCCGCCGATGCCCTGCGGTCTGGGGTACGCAGTACTGGTGGGCTACAAATCCGTCGCTGGCAGCGGGGATTGCTGATCGGTCAGATTGCCATTGTCGTCGGGCTGCTGGCGTCGGCTGCTCTGTTGTTGGAGAGCTTCCGCCGGCTGGTGGGGCAGGATCTGGGCTACCAACCCCGGTCGGTCGTGACTCTGGATTTGGTCACGGCTGGCTTCGAAACCAACGCCGACGTGTGTCGGATGTATCGCGCCTTGCGGGAACGGCTCGCGGCGTTGCCCGGGGTGGATTTCGTGGGCACGGTTTCGTCGGCGCCGCTCACGGGCAAGTGGACCTTCCACGAGCGGCCTGAGGTCATGGGGCGTCCGTTGCCGGAAGCCGAACGTCCAGAAGTGGCCGCAACCTTCGTGGCCTTTGACTACTTTCCGGCGCTGGGAATTCCGCTGCGGGAAGGCCGGTTCTTTCGCGACGAAGAGCTGGATGACGACGGTTACGGACAGAAGGTGATTCTGAACGAGGCGGCGGCCCGGGTGCTGTTTCCGAAGGGTTCCGCGGTGGGAGGTCGATTCACGGTGGGCTCCAATCCCGACCGTGTTCTGGAAGTGATCGGCGTCGTGAAGGACACTCGAGACGTGCGCCTGGAGGAGCGACCCCAGCCACGTCTGTACTGGCAGTATACGTTTGGGGGCGCGCAAATCGTCGTGCGGGGATCGGCCGAGGTGGAGTCGCTGATCCCCAGCTTGCGCGCGGCGGTGAGGCAGACCGATTCCCGGGTGGAAGTCGGCAGCGTGCGAACGCTGGAACAGATCGTCGCTGGCACGGTCGCGGAACGGCGTTTCCTCCTGATGTTGGTGGTCTCTTACGCGGTACTGGCTTTGGGCATCGCGGTGGTGGGAATCTTTGGCGTAGTGGCGTTTCAGGTCGCCCAGCGGACCGATGAGTTTGGCATCCGACTCGCCCTCGGTGCGAGTCCGTCGGGTCTGCTGCGCTTGGTACTGCTGCAGGCCCTGGGGGTGGCGGCGGTGGGTGTGGGTGTGGGCGTAGGGTTGACCCTGCTGACCGGCCGTTTGCTGACGAGTCAATTGTACGGCATTTCCCCGCATGACCCGTGGTTGCTGGCCGGGGTAAGTGTCCTGGTCCTACTGGCCTCATTGGCCGCCAGTGCCTGGCCCGCCCGCTGGGCGGCTCGGGTGGATCCCATGGTGGCCCTGAGGAATGAATGACCCGAAGTTCGCGACTCAAAACTGAGTAAAGCAAACTTGACATGTGACAAGTTTGCTTTACAGAGTCGTCCATGAAGGACACAGACTCGATTTTTCCTGAATCCGTGCGGTTGTCGGTCGGGCAAAGCATTCGACTCAACGCGTGGGCGGGTGTTGCCGTGATGTTCGCCGGGTTGGCTCGCTTGATCCTTTCGAACCCGTCGCTCCCGGACTGGGGGCGAGCGGCGCTGGCACTGCTGCCGCTGATTCCAGGCTTGTTGTACTTGCGGGACCTGTGGCGCTGGATGCGGGGTTTGGATGAACTGCAGCGGCGAATGCAGTTTGAAGCCGTTTGCTTTGGGACCCTCGGAATGCTTGGGGTGGCCCTGATCGCCGACCTGTGGCGAGGGGCTGGATTCCAGCCGGGCGTAAACTTTGGCTGGGAAGGCTACTTCGCCGGAACGTTTTTCCTCTATATATGGGGATTGGCGCGGGCCAACCGAGGACTCCGATGAAGAATCGGCTGCGCGAACTCCGAACTATCAAAGGGTGGTCACAGGGGGAGTTGGCAGAAAAATTAAAAGTCTCCCGCCAAACCATCAATGCGATCGAGACCGAAAAATACGACCCTAGTCTGCCACTTGCCTTCAAGATGGCTCGGGTCTTCAGGGAACCGATCGAACGAATCTTCAGCCCGGAGAGTGAGTAGTACCGCAGTCGCCCAGTAGCTTAGGTGCGGAATCGCCGCCACTGGGCGATGGCGCGCCGACGCATTTGAGCCCGTTGTTCGTCGGCCAAGGCCCAAAGATGGCTCAGCCATCGGTAGCGCCGTTGAAATGACCAGGGCAGCGGCGGAGTCTGCCACCCCTGGGAACGGACCCAATCCAGGAGATCCAGCACGGGTTCGTAGCAGTACCACGCACCGAGGCGCCATCGCTTCCAGGGCTTGGGTTTCGTTCCAAAGTGGGCCACGTGGGCGTCGGGATACAGGTGCAGCCGAGAGGGGCTCAACGGCGGGACGGAATGAGCGAACGCCAGCAGCGACGAGAGGACGGACTCGTCGGTCATGAAGTAGGGCAACGAGCGGGAATCGACCGGGCCGGCATGGTCCGCCGGAAGGATGCGGTGAATCTGCTCCTGCCAGCGCTGAATGAAGTTCCGATGCCGCCGATGCAGGACAAAGACGTTGGTCACACAGGTGGTCTGCAAGCGGGCTTCGAGGCGCTCCCCCACATCGGCCTGCCAGCGCGCGGCCACGGCCCGGGGGAGTTCGCCCGGTTTATCTCCAGCCTGATATTGCCGGCTCCAAACGTCGGCATTCTCCGTCGGCTCCCGCAGGCGAATCTGAAATTCTCCGTTGGTGGGAATCAGCAGTTCGCTCAAGTCGCCCACGACCAGGCAGTCGGCATCCAGCCAGGCGATGAACTCGGTGTCGGCGGAGAGGATCGCCTCGGGTTTGCGATTGCAGACATTTCGGCGTTCCCCGGAATTCAGGGAACGGATCTGCACGGTGGGGAACTGCTCCAGCAGGGCTCGATCGGCCGGTTGAAAGCCTGTCTCCAGCAGCAGCAAGGGGACATCGGGAAGTTGCCGCTGGATGCTGGCGGCGAGGAGAAAGGCGCCCCAGAGAAAGTTTCGATCGCAAGCCGAGACAATGGTCAGCGGAGGAGTCACACGGGAGGAGTGCCCATCATCCGCCGGAAGCGGATCCCTCGTCCGGGGCCGACAATGGTTTCACCGGAGTATTTCGTGAAGGATGGAAGGTGTTTGGGCAACCCGGAGGCCACGCTGTTTTCACGGACTGCGTTCGTCAAGTCGGCAGGGGACTGTTAATCCCCCAGTGCGGTTCATTCGCGGTGGATCTGATTGTTCTGGCAGAGAGGAAAAGCGGGGAAGGGTTTAACGGCAGATGAAGCACAGATTGACGCAGATTCGGTTTTGCGAGTTCGGGCCGGGGAGGACCTGCTCGGCCGGCGGTTGGGGAGCCGAAAGGGACGTTCTCTCTGCCGAAAAAATCTGCGTCAATCTGGAAAGCGGATTCCCTCCGGGCATCGCCGTTGAGGCCGCTTATCGCAGGGTGTTGAACCACTGCAGCGTACTGACAATGGTCGGGATCGCGCAGTCGCCGTGGCTCAATCCGGGTCCCGGATCCTGCAGCGTTACTTGGGTCGCGCCGGAGGCCCGGAAGCCGTCGTAGGCGACCTTGGAGTTGGCTGGCGGCACATCCTGATCGCCCGAGCAGGCGTAGAGCCGCAATGGGGCCTTCGGCACCCACGCCAGCAGATCGTTATCCTGGAGGGCGGAGCGCAGCGGATGGGGCTGTCCGGAGCGGAGGATGCTGACCAACTCGGGATCCAGCGCATCAAGAGGGGCCGGCGGCATCGCGGCGTTGATGGTGTCGCCGGAGGTTAGGCCATTGAACAGCGGCGGGATGGTGACCTTCCAGGGCTGGCGCAACAGAGCTCCAAGCGACGGGGCGAGGGCGTAGACATCGGTGTAGGAGTTCAGCAGGAAGGCGGCGTAATACGGATTGGGCTCGGGTTGGCCTTGCAGCAGATCCTGGAGGGTGGTTCCCGAAAGATCGTAAGCCCCAGCGCCAGCGGAGCAGGCGGTGACGGTGAACTCCGCCGCGTGGACGGCTTCAATCTCGCGCAGGGCGGCCAGAGTGGCATGTCCGCCCTGGGAATAGCCGGTCAGGAACAATTTGTCGTTGAGGGCAACTCCGTTGGCGCTGCAGTAGGTTCGGGCGGCGCGCAGAAGGTCGATGGTCGCGGTCGCATGGCTTTGCGCATGCATGTAGGGATGGACCCCGGGGGAGTCGCCCAGGCCCACGTAATCCGGGGCCACCGCCGCATAGCCCGAGGTGGCAAAGGCCACACCGATGTAACCCTCGGTGTTCAGGCGCGAGGGCACGTCCTCCCGTTCGGTGACGGTTCCGTGCTGATACGACATCAGCGGTTTGGGGGTGGTGAGTCCGACGGGCAGAGCGAGTCCGCCGGAGGCCGTGGTGCGCAGGCCCTGGGCATCCACGGTTTCATAGACCACCTTGAAGTAATCGACGTCATATTGCGGGACGAGCGAGATGCCGGCCGTGCTGAAGATGAAGCCGATGATGGCTTTGTTGAGGGTGCTGACCTTGGTGGCTGTGATCAGGCGGCCGCGTTGTCCGGGTTTGGGTTCGAAGGCGACGCGATAGAAGCGTGCGTCAACGGCGGGCCGGGAATCGGTGAACTCGGCTTCCGTCGCGGGCCAAGTGGGACCGGGCACGGGCTGCCAGGCGCTGCCGAGGATTTCCTGAGACTCGACGGTGAACTGCAGCTCCGGGCTGCTGGCGGTCCATTTCAGGGACATCCCGGCCTCGGTGCGAGCCACGTTGGTGATGGTGACCGAGGGCGGAGCAGCCAAGAGGGTCCACGGCAACACCGCCCACCACGCCAGACGAACTGCAGTACGGAACATGGGACGGACGATACTCAGATCTCACCGTTTGCCCAGTGCCGGATGAGCTCTGCAGACCAGTTGAGAGCTGAGAGGTAAAGCAGGGAAGGGGTAAGGGGTAAGGGGTAAGCGGTAGGCGGTAAGCGGTAGGCGGTAGGCGGTAGGCGGTAGGCGGTAGGCGGTAGTAGGCGGTAGGGCGACGCTGTGGAGCGTCCGTCCGGTGGACGCCAGGCGGACCGGTCTCCGTGCTTTCACTGCTTCCCACATTTCACCCTCAGCAACGCGTCCGAGGAATTAATCAGGAACACAGGAAAACAGGAGTGAGACGAGGAGAGTTGACGGCTCGGTCAAGTCCCGCTTGCCGCTTCCCGCCTGCCTTCAGCGGCGCAGGGACAAGACCACCAGGCCTACGATTTGTTCGGGGGCGACGACGGCATGCACAAACGAGGAAGGCGAGATGCCGCGGTTGTCGCCCAGGATGGCATACCGATCCGACAGCAGACGCCCGGGAGCAATATCCAGCAGACCAAGTTGCACGTCGTGTAACGCCGCTTGAATCACTCCGTTCACCTGGACCCGGCCAGAGCGGACTTCAATCTGTTCGCCCGGCAGGCCGACCACGCGCTTCACCACGAGTTCG
Source organism: Verrucomicrobiota bacterium (assembly GCA_017309115.1). Classification (GTDB taxonomy): domain Bacteria; phylum Verrucomicrobiota; class Verrucomicrobiia; order Limisphaerales; family UBA9464; genus UBA9464. Next base: position 78,264 of record JAFLEF010000031.1, read on the forward strand.
TTATGATATCGCGCCACGATCACGTCATCCCGGGAGGGCGACGACCGCCGGTAGGCCTGCTTGTCCACCACCAACAAGTCACCGGTACGGTACGTGGGCAACATGCTGTCGCCGACCACCCAGACGAGGCGATACCGCCAGGACGTCAGCAAAGCGGCGAGCGCGATCAAGGCCAAAACCCGGAGGAACAGCTGAGGCCGCTTCTGCCGGGCGCGGCGGCGCTCAGAGGACCGGACCGGTGGCGGGGGTGCGGTTGGGCTGGAGGGCAGCGTGGGCATGGAGGTCCTGCAACAGTCGCTTGGCGGGAAAGTCGAAGGGGATTTGCAGCAGATGGCGGAATCCGGATTCCACTTCGGATTCGCGACTGGTGGCTTGGGCGAGCCGCTGGGCGGTGTCGAGAAAAGTGGCGAGCAGATCCTGTGTCGGGCGGCGATAGAGAATGTCGAGATAGACATCCAGCCACCGATCATTCTGGCCTTCCGCACGCAGAAGCAGCAGGAGGTCCTGAACGAGGAAGAGTTCTTCCGGCGTCTCCTTGAACTCCGCGATGCCGCGCTCGAGTTCGGCGATGACGGTGTGGCGGTCAGCGGGATTCTTGCGGTCGAGCCCCAGATGTCGGGCGCGGGTTTCCGTTCGAAAGCGCAGGGCCAGACCTTCGAGTTCTGCGCGGGTGGTCTCGATCTCCGAGAACGATCGGGGGCGGACAAAAAAATCAAGGTCCGGCAGGACTGTGGCTTTTCCAGCGCGGGCAGTTGAGAAGGTCCAATCCCGGAGTTGCAAGCCCAGTGCTCCGGCGGCAATCACCGTAGCAAGTGCGGGGATGGTGCGGCGAAGGAAGCGAGCGTGTTTCATACGTTCAGGGGGGCGATCAGCAGATCTGGTTTCAAATCGGTCAGGGGCGACACCGCAATGGTTGTGCCAGCGTTTCGCCCTGGCACGGGGCGCGCGATTTCGCCGCCAATTGTGCCTCCCGGAGGTGGAGAAGCTGGCGGACGAAGGGCTCGCGTCTTCGCCCGCGCGCGGTTCTGGGAAAACGGTGTTCCGCAAGTGGGACATCTCGGCGACGGGCGTTGGGGGAACGTCAAGGCTCGAACCTTCGTTCGCCTTCGTCGCCCAAGCGGCCCGGCCGGCATCTTCACGGCAGGTAGGACCCGCAAGCCTCCTGCCAGGTTTCAGGGAAATCAGGGAACCGCCCTATTCGCCGATGATTTTCACCAGGACCCGCTTCCTTCGCCCGCCGTCGAATTCCCCGTAAAAGATTTGTTCCCAGGGACCCAGGTCGAGCCGACCGGCCGTGATGGCCACCACCACCTCGCGCCCCATGATGGTGCGCTTCAGATGGGCGTCGGCATTGTCTTCGCCGGTGCGGTTGTGGTCGTACGCGGAAATTGGCGCATGCGGGGCAATTTTCTCCAGCCAGCGGTCGAAGTCGCGGTGCAGACCCGACTCGTCGTCATTGATGAAGACGCTCGCCGTGATGTGCATGGCGTTGACCAGACACAGCCCTTCCCGCACACCACTCCGCTGGACCAATTGGGCCACGGTGTTCGTGATGTTTTCGAAGCCACGTCGGCCGGGAAGTTCGAACCACAGATGTTCAGTCAGGGATTTCATGACGCCTCCCGCGAGCAAGCCGCACTTCCGAAGCGGTGGCAACTCTTCGGGCCGAAACGAAAACGGCCGCGCCCCGGGTGGGACGCGGCCGGTGAAGGGAAGCGGAGAACTTACTGGTTCAACCGATAGAACGCTCCAGTGCCCGGGGTAATGGTGACGGAGTTGTTGACCACGCCCGGCACCGCAGTCCAAGTCGCCGGACTCAGGGCAGCCGAGGATTGCAGGGTCCAACCGGTGACACCAGCGGGCCAGCTGAGCACCACGTTGGCGCCCTGTTGAGAGACACTCAGGACGGGCGGCGTCACGACCGTTCCGGCCGGCGCGATCGGGTTGGTGAAGTCCACCCAGGCGAAGGCGAAGTCGGCGTCGCGCAGCGGGAAGGTGTCCGGCACGGAGCCGTCGCCGGAAGCATAGCGGGACTCGATGATGAACTTGCCGTCGAGGTACTCGTAGGTAAGGACCGAGGTGTCGGCGAGTTCCGGTTGGCCGGCGAGGTATCCGGCATTCTGCAACAACAGCATGCCATTGGTACCGGTCTTGCCGGGCAGGGTCAGTTCATAGCGACCGGCCGCGAGGCGGGTCAGGGTGAACGTGCCGGCCGACTTGGCGGCCACGCCGGTGCTGCCGATGACGCGTCCGCCCACCAGATTCACGGTGTCGAAGGGCAGGTACACGAAGGAGAAGCCGGCTTGTTCGATTACGGCGTACACGGCCGGATCCCGCACTTCGTCGTCCTGGCGAATGGCGACGGTCCAGCCGGTTCCGTCGGCGAGCGGCGGAGCGGTGATGTATTTGCCGCGGTTGTCATTGCCTTCGTGGGTGGAGACCAGGAAGAGCAGACCGTCGTTGAGAGAATTGACACCCGGGAGGGTGAAGGTGGCGAGACCGCCGACTTCTTCGGCCCAGGTCACGAACGATTCCGCCGAATATTTGGCGGTCACGTTGGCGGTGAGGGCGGCGCTTTGGGCACCGTGGGCTTCCCAGGAGGCGGGGATGCTACCCCGGACGTGTCCGGCCTTCCAACCTTGGGCGAAGGGGAACCAGGCAACGGCGCTGTCGATGTTGGCCTCGCGGAGCGCATTGGGGCTGGCGGCTTCCGGCAGGACAGCCGTCTCACCGAGTTTGCCGAAACACACGTAGAATTCGCCGCTCCCGAACTCCCCATCCAGCATGCTGAATCCGCGGCGGGAAGATCCGTCGTGGGTGGAGACCCAAGCGAAACCGTGGAATGCCGGAGCGCCATCGTTCCACACCTGACTGTTTTTGCGAATGGTGGGAATCACCACGCCGGATTGCAGCGTCGGAGCCCAGGCGCGGGATTGGGGCTTGCTGGCGCGCTCAAGGTTGTTACCCGGCTGATTTGCGTCACGCAGGGGATTCGAGTACGGCCCGAGATTTTGCTGGGCAGCAGTCGCATCGGCCGGACTTAGCAGGAAGTCTATATCCCCCTGATTGTAGCCTGGAGCCGACCAGGGAATGGGGCCCTGGCCGTCAATGGTCAGGATGACTTCATTCTTGTTGTCGGCGTTGTACACAATGGGCGAGCCATTAGGGCCGAGGCCGTCCTGCGGGATCACCATCTTGAAGTTGACGGCGGTGACCGAACGATCGGGATACAGTCCCGGCGCATTGGTTCCGGCGGGTGCGCCATCGACGGTGGCGGGCGGCGGTAGGACGGTGTCGCCGTAGCCCTGATATACGGCGGTGATCCGCAGTTCCTGGTCTTCGGATTCACTCACGTGGGCCACGGTGCTGAGACCAACATAGATCGTGGCGGGGAATTCCGCCGGATCGACCGCCACGGCGGAGAGTACGGTCCACGAGTTGGTGGTGTTGCCATACATCGTCGTGAACAGGTTGCCGGTGCGTTTCATTCGCAGCCAGACGTCCGGATACGGCGTGGCGCCGCTGGTGTTGCCGGTAGGGCGGTCGGGCATGTCATCGGTGCCGCCGTCCTGGGCCGGACGAAAGATGGTTTCGATCGCGTTCTTGGGATCCGTGGCCAGGGCATTCACCTGCACGTTCGGACTGCCCGGCGTGAGGTTGGCCCGGGCCATCAGCGCAGCCTTGGCGGAATCCTGGGCGGCAGTGTCGCCGATGGTCAGGTTCAATACGCGAACCGAGACATCAAAGTCTCCGGTTTTTTGTTCGTGCAGGTAGGTAAACGAGTCGGAGGTGCCCCAGGTGTCATTGCCGCCGGCAATGACTTCAATGGTGTCCCCAGTGATCGTGACCTGGCCGGCCACGGGATTGTTGATGTCGGTCTGAGTCAATGTCGCCGCCGACAGGGAGGCGACCGCCAAGGTCAGCAAGAGTGCTGAGCCGGCGCATAGGCAGTGTTTCATGTTCATCATAGGTAGGCTCGTTGCCGAGCAGGACTGGCAATGGTGGCCCATCGGGCCTGGAGTTCGCGAGGCTGCCGGCGGGAAATCTCCGCGGCATGACAGTCGAGTGCCATTCACGTGAACGATCCAGTAGGAAGCCGCATGAGCCGATAACCCGGGCGCGAACTGGGGAGGCACAATTCAGTTCCAGGAACCAACGGTGAGCCTCGACGCCGACTCGCGTTTCTGTCTTCAATCGGATCATGAAGATCTGCTCCCTGATTGGCTTGGGCCTAGTGGCGGGTACGGGAATGCTCCAGGCCACGAATTGGCCTTCGTGGCGGGGACCCCATCAGGACGGGACGACGCCCGAGACTCGCTTTCCACTGAGCTGGAATCGCGACCAGAACATCAAATGGCGCACCCCGCTGCCGGAGGCTGGCAACTCGTCGCCGATCGTCTGGGGCGATCTCGTCTTCGTGACCCAGGCCCTGGGCGACGGCCAGCAACGAACGTTAATGGCCTTCGATCGGCAGACCGGGAGATTGAAGTGGCAAAAAGGCGTCACCTACGAGGCCAAGGATCCGCGGCATCAGACCAATCCCCATTGCGCGGCTTCACCGGTGACCGATGGGGAACGGGTGGTCGCCAGTTTCGCGTCCGCCGGTGTGGTGGCCTACGACTTCGCCGGGGAAGTGCTCTGGAAGGCCGACCTGGGGAAACAAGTGCACGGCTGGGGACAGGGTTCGTCGCCCGTGATCCATGGCGATCAGGTCATCGTTTATCACGGTCCGGGCGAGTTTTCGACGCTCTACGCCCTGAACAAAAAGACCGGCACCGTACGGTGGAGTGTGCCGTTGAAGGAAGTGCATCCGCCGGAACGATGGGACGGATTCGCCGGCAAGAATGACGGAATGATTGCCACCTTCAGCACGCCGCTGGTGATTCGGGCCGGTGATCGGGACGAGATCATTTTGCCCGTGGTGAATCAGTTGAAGGCGTTCGCCGCCGATTCCGGCAAGCTCCAGTGGTTTGTGGATGGCATCAATCCTCTGATCTACAGCTCGCCTACCCTTGGTCAGGATACCTTGGTGATGTTCGGCGGTTTCTTCGGCACGGCGGTCTTTATCAAGCCCGGTGGCTCCGGAGATCGCACCGGTGAACGTCTCTTCTTCGAGCGACGACTGAAGAAACACACGATTGGCTCGCCGATTATCAAGGACGGTTACATCTACCAGAGCTCGACCGATGGCTTCGGTCAGTGCTTCGAACTCGCCACCGGCAACCTTGTTTGGGAGGAGCGCCTCCCGTCCACCGGGGCCAGCGGTCAAACCTGGACCTCCATGGTACGGTCCGGCGAACACCTCTTCGTGGTCAATCAGTCCGGCGACACCATCATTCTCCGGGCGGCGCCGAAGTATGAAGTGATCGCCACCAATCCCGTGGGCGAGCCGTCCAACTCCACGCTGGCGCTGTCGAAGGGGGAGATTTTCCTGCGCACCCAAGCGGCGCTGTACTGCATCGCCGATCCCAAGGTGACTGCCGCGGTGACTCCCTGAGTCCGCCGGGTCACGCCCGGGGCTTCACGCCCACGGTCCGGAGGAAGCGGCCCGTGTGGCTACGCTCGCAGGCCGCCACCGCTTCCGGTGGTCCCGCCACCACCAGTTCGCCGCCGGCATCCCCGGCGTCAGGACCCAGTTCCACGACCCAATCGGCGCACTTGATGACGTCCAGATTGTGCTCGATCACGAGCACCGAATGTCCCGCCGCCACCAACCGCTGGAACACGGCCAACAATACCCGGACGTCTTCGAAATGCAGTCCCGTGGTGGGTTCATCGAAGAGGAATAGGGTGGGTCGGTCCGCTCGGGGAGCCCCTCCTGTGGCGGCGGATTCCGCGAGGTGACTGACCAGTTTCAAGCGTTGACTTTCGCCGCCGCTCAGGGTGTTCACCGGTTGGCCGACCCGCAGATAGCCCAGTCCCACTTCCTCGAGCAGACGCAGTTTGGCCGCGGCCCGTTGCGCCGGTTTGGAACCGGTCATGGCCGCGAGAAACTCCCGAGCTTGTTCGACCGGAGATTCCAGGAGATCGGCAATCGACATAGCCTCCGGACCCGTCTTCAGCCCGGCGGGACGCGGCAGTTTGACCGCCAGAATGTGTTCCCGGTAACGGCGTCCCTGGCAGGCTGGACAGCGCACAAACACGTCGCTCAGGAACTGCATTTCGATCTTCTCAAAGCCCGCGCCCCGGCAGCGTTCGCACTGGCCTTGGGCTGAATTGAAACTGAAGGCGCCAGCGGAGTACTCCCGCTCCCGGGCTTCCGGGCTGGCGGCGAAGACGTCCCGAATGTCGTCGAACGCTCCGATGTACACCGCGGGATTCGAGCGGGGCGTACGGCCAATCGGCGCCTGATCCACCAGCACCACCGCACCGAGTCCGTCGGCTCCGGTCAGTTCGGCCTGTGCCAGGCCCGCCTGGGCTTCGGACCGAAACTCACCATCCACTTCTTCGTCCAAGGCGGCGTTCAGAGCCGCGTCGTTGCCGGCCAGCTTCTGCTGCAACAGGGGAAGCAAGACTTCGCGCACCAGAGTCGTCTTGCCGGAACCGCTGACCCCGGTTAGGCACACCAGTCGACCGAGAGGAAGCTCCACATTCAGGTTGCGCAAATTGTGGGAGCTGGCCCCGCGTAGCCGCAGAACTCCCGGGTTGGCTTTGATCGGGAAGCTCGCCGGAGGGGACAGAAGCTCTGATCCGGTGCGCAGTCGGGGAGATAGTTTGCGCAAGGCTTCAGTACGGGAGGGCGCGCGATAATCGGCGACCGGTTCGGCCGCGAAGCTTTGAACCTCATCCGCGGCCGGGGCAGTTACGACACTGCGGCGTTCGGGCAAAGCAATCTGTTTCCGCCCCGTCAGATAATCCGCGGTCAAGGATCCTTGGGCGGCCAACAGCTCGGTCGGACTGCCTTGGAACACCAGGTGACCCCCGGATTCGCCGTGGCCCGGACCCAGGTCCACAATTTGGTCAGCCGCCCGCATCACGCTGGATTCGTGCTCGACTACGACCACGGTGTTCCCGGCGTCCCGGAGCCGATGGAGAATGCGGATCAGTCGGTCGGTGTCCCGGGCGTGGAGTCCGACGCTGGGTTCATCCAGAACGAAGAGTGTGTGGGTCAGCCGGGATCCCAGACACGTCGTCAGGTTAACGCGTTCGGTTTCTCCGCCGGACAAGGTCCGGGTGGCCCGGTCCAGTGTGAGATAACCCAGGCCAACTTCCTCCAAGTAGCCCAGGCGCGTGCGAACTTCGTTCAGCGCTAGCGCCAGCGGATCGTGGGCGGGGCGGGGATGTTCGCGGGCGAAGTCCTCGACCCGAAGCAGCGCGTCCCGAATCGGCAGCGCATAGAAGTCGGCCAAGGTGAGTCCGGCGGGATGGGTGCCTTCCCGAGGCAACCGATAGAGCAGGGAATCGGGATTGAAGCGCCGGCCCTGGCAGTCCTGACAACTTCGGTAACTCCGATAGCGGGACAGCAGCACTCGCACGTGCATCTTGTAGGACTTGCTTTCCAGCCAACGGAAGTAGCCCTTCACGCCGTACCAGGAGTTCGGCCAGCTGTGTTCCGGATCCTCGGGATCGTGTCCCGGATCCCCCTCCATGACCCAGCGCTGATGCTCGGGCGAGAGGTCGCGAAAGGGAACGTTGACCGGAACCTGACTTCGCCGGGCGGAGCGCAGGAGATCGGCCTGACATTCGGCGCTCTGACCGGATTGCCACGGTTTGACCACGCCTTCGGCCAGGGACTTCGAGCGGTCGGGCAACGCGAGGTCGGGATCGATCGTGATCACCCGACCGAACCCTTTGCAGGTGGGGCAGGCGCCGACGGGATTGTTGAAGCTGAACAGGCCGGGCGTCGGTTCCGGATAGTTCAGGTCGCAGGCGGCGCAGTGAAATCCGACCGAGTACAAGTGAGTCCCGCCCGAACCCACTGGCAGATCCCGAATGGCCAGCGAACCCCGGCCGAAGTGATACGCCTGTTCGCAGGCTTCGACGAAGCGTGACCGGTTCTCGGGAACCAGTCGCAATCGGTCCGCCACGACGGTCAAAACCCGGGCGTCCCGGGGGACCTTCGCTCCGGCTTCCTCCAACCGGACCACGTCCGAGTGGAGGAGCAGACGGCGGAATCCCTGTTGGCCAAGCAGGTTTAGTTGTTCCGCCACGGGCAGGCGATCGCTCAACGGCAGATCGAAAGAGATCAGCACCTCCGTGGCGCCGCCGGGTTGACGGCTGGCGGCGAGAGTGTGTTCCCAAACCACCTGGGGTGGTTCGCGCCGTACCGGACGCTGGCATTGGCGACAATGGCGAACCGCCCAGTGAGGCCAGAGCACCTTCAGGTAGTCGCACAGTTCCGTCATGGTCCCGACTGTGCTGCGGGAGCTGCGGACGGCATTGCGTTGTTCAATGGCAATGGCCGGGGGAATGTTCTCGATGCGATCGACGGCCGGTTTGTCCATCCGGTCGAAGAACTGGCGAGCGTAGGGTGTGAAGGTCTCGATATACCGGCGTTGGCCCTCGGCGTAGAGGGTTTCGAAGGCGAGGGAGCTTTTGCCGGAACCGCTGAGCCCGGTGACCACGATTAGTTTCCCGAGGGGCAGATTGAGGTTGAAGCCCTTGAGATTGTTTTGCCGAACGTGGTGGAGCCGGATGCAGTGAGGAGTGCCGGGCGTGGTTCGGGAAGGGGAAATGGAAGAATGTTGAAGTGCCCGCGCCATCGGGCCGCGAAACTACGGGCGCACCCCAGGTCGTCAATGCGCGCGACGGGCTAATTTAGCCGTTCGCCGGCTGCGACCGCGGCCAGCTGAATTGAATGGGTCGAGTTGCCGGGGGAGGTCAGCGAACCGGAGTGCAGGGTTGGTCGCGGAGGACCCGGACCGTGGAGGCTGGATTGTTGACCAGTTTGGCCGTTGGCCGAACGGGACGTCGGGTCAGTTCGCCACCACAATTGGCACAGATGAAGCCCAGTCGGGTCTCCGCGCACGACAGACAGAAGGTGCATTCGAACGTGCAGATGTACGCTTCGCGGGACTCTGGAGGCAGATCCCGGTCGCAGCACTCGCAATTGGGGCGTAGTTCCAGCGGCATAGACCAGCTGGTTAAAGGCCAAAGTGGGCGTCTCGTCAGCTCTGGAGTTCGGAAGTTTCAGGCTGTCTTCCGGCTCGCCTTTTGCCGGGCTTTCCAGTGTGTTCTCCGCGTTCATGAGCGAGTCGACGCCGCAGTTTGTTTCTCCGGAGCATCCGCAGTTCAGCGGATTCATCTTCAAAATTCAGGCGAACATGGATCCCAAACATCGGGATCGCATCGCCTTTGTGCGGATTGTCAGCGGCAAGTTCGAGCGCGACATGGTGGTGACCCATGTTCAGACCGGCAAAAAGGTTCGGCTCAGTTCCTCGCACAAGCTCTTTGGCAACGAGCGCGAAACCGTGGATGAGGCGTTTCCTGGCGACATCATTGGACTGGTTGGGCACGACGGCTTCGGCATTGGCGATACGCTGACGACTGATTCTTCGATCTGCTACGACGAGATTCCCCGGTTTACGCCGGAAGTCTTCGAGTACTTCCACAATCCCAACACGGCCAAGTTCAAGCAATTCCGGCAAGGGTTGGATCAGTTGCTGCGGGAGGGTGTGGCGCAGGCGTTTCAGCTGAAGGACACGGCCAGTCGGGTGCCCTTGCTGGGAGCGGTCGGACCGCTGCAATTCGAGGTGTTGCAGTATCGGTTGGAAACAGAGTACGGCGCGGAGACCCGACGGGAACCGGCGCCGTTCCAGGCGGTTCGTTGGTTGCCGGCGGGCACCAAGGCGGAGGATTTGGATGGGATCACGCTGCCGACGGGTTCGCGCTTTGCCTTCGACGGGGAGGAGAATGTGGTGGCCTTGTTCCCGACCGAGTGGGCGCTGAATTATTTTGGGCAGAACCATCCGTCGATTCCACTCAGTCCGCTCGCGCCGAAGCGGGAAGGGCGATGAAGGCCGGCGAAGAGCTTAGAGCTGAGCCGTAACAATGCAGTTGGCGGTTGTCACCGTTTGGTGGATTGATTGTTTTTGTGAAAGAAACCGATCAATCAGCGGACACACGCCCGGGACACCAAACGGTGACTCCGAAAGTTGCGT